>CAZHEF010000004.1:0-59782 GCA_964531645.1 uncultured Clostridia bacterium | reverse complement strand
GTTGATTTATTGATTTCAGAGAATTATTTTTCGGCATCTTGCATAGAAGCATAGATTTTTTTATCATAGAGAAAATTCTATGTCAAGCAATGGAATTCAAATTAAATAATTATTTTCCTGATGGTTTATCGGCTCGCTCCTTCCAGCTATCCTTCTCTGAAATATTAAACCTACCCACATAAAAGGTTTTTTCTTTAAAGGGGTCTAATTTAATTTCAATAATCTCTTTTCCCCGAAGCTCTTTATGTCCAACCCATTTCTTAGGAACTTTAAATAGAATTATCATATTCCTTGAGCTGAAATATCTTGAAGATGGAAGGTCATTGGGTCCACCTGTGTTGGAAATATCTATGGTAAAGGTCATTCCGTATAGCTCTGGTCTTACAACAGCTTCTACCTCCGAGAGTAAATATCCGAGGAGTTCTCCAAAAGTCATAAAATTTTTTACATTCAACTTCTCAAACTGTTCAAACCACAAATCGAGCCAATCAATTCCGAAATATAGGAGTTCGTAATCATGGGTGTATACAATGAAGGGGAATGACCTCGGAATCCAGATATTTACCATGTAAGGATTCCACTGGAGAAGCTTTGCAGATGTTGTTTCAATAAAATAAGGAACAATGAACTTCCCATCCTTTAATAGAAAGAAGTTCTTATCAATTCCATTAGCCATTCTATATCCAAAATTTTTGAGCACATCAAAAGTATTTTTTGAATAAGCATTGGCAGGAAAAGCAAAAAAAGCTGGCTCAACCCCGAACCAGCTCTTTATATTATTGTATCCATTTTCTATTGCATTCCATTGCTCGGAATAGGATGCGTCAGAACTATTGTAATAATGATAGAACTCTTGTACCCAGGGATCAGGGGAGTATTTGGATGGAGATGCGCACCATACCCATCTATGCAAATCGTAATGAGTCCATCCATGCTGTTGAATGTCTATTTTTTCATACTCCATTGCTTCCTTTAATGCCTTGTATTCTTCTTCAAAATTCATTGTTTTTCCTGCCCTTGTTCCTGAAATAAATTGATATTTCAAATCCTTTGTATCGTAAACTGTTCCACAGGTTCTACTGGTTATTTCAACTCCATTCTTGAAAAGTATTCCCCTTGAGGGATTGGCATCGTCGGGAAATCCTGTTGTAACAAGTAAACTCATGCCAGCATTGTGTTTTTTGAGAACTTCTACTGTCCGCCTCCAGTCATTTCTGTCCATTTTTTTGCTGGAAGGGAAATATGGAATACCCGCAGGGTCTGATAGAGCAACAACTGGGCCCAATGGGTCATCGAATCTCATAAGAAGAGTCCCTTCAAGATCGAAATAGAGGAATCCAAAGCCGCTGTTCTGGAAAATAGCTCTTCTAAGAAGGAGATGCCTTCCATCATAAATACCCCAGTCAAGAGGGAAAAATCCAAAATAGTAATTTGTCCCTTTATTATACTCGTAAGAGAAAAATACAGGGTCACCATTTCCGTGAACATATTTTTTTATTGTTTTTTCTGCTGCGACACCCATAAAATGGCCACCATAAAGTCGTTCCCCTTCAAACCCCAGTGTGATAAAGGGATCGACATTTGTTAGGTCAAATCTGTGCGCTGACTTAAAACCAGAAAATGACTTTATTCCAAAAATAGAGGAAATCCTATCGTCAGGAAAATTAAAGAAAGATATGACACTTAAGCCATATTCTCCTGAAAGGCTCTTTAGAAGATTTACCTCCTCATTATTAAGATAAGAAGAAGATCTTGATAGGATGATTGATGAGTATAGTAAAGTTATTCCTCTTTTCAGAATATCACCTGTAATTCTTTGGTTCACCTTTAGCTTGTCAAAAGGAATGTTCCAGCTTATAAGCATTTTTTCAATAAAAAAAGAGTTTAAATACTCATCATAGGTGTCGGACCCTTCGACAATGAGAACTCTGTAACGGACTGGATCCGAGAAGGAGAGTAAACAGAAAAGAAGCATCAATGCTGTCATAATAATAGCTTTTCTCATTGCTCTTTCTCCTTACAGTTTAAATTTTCACCGTCCATTCCAATTAAAGAAGAGAGAGAGAAAAAATTAATTTCCAAGCTCTGATTTCTTTCCATATGTTTAACTTTATCAGTCAGAGGAAAAATCAAAAAATTTCATGAATTAGAATTTTATACAGTTTAAATATAAATTGTCAAGCAAAATTTTATTTTTCCAGAAAAAATCAATAGAAATCCTCTGGCTGGACTACAGCAACCTTCTTAGGAGAAACAATAAATCTTTTCAAATCCTCCTCGTAGTTGTATCCTATTTCAGTATCAGGAGGAATTTTTGTCCTTGCCATAACAATTGCCCTCTTTATTTTTGACCTTCTCCCTATTTCCACATCATGATGTATGACACAGCCTTCAACAATTGAATAACTATGAACCTTTATGTTGGAAGAAAGTATTGAATTAATTACAAATCCCCCTGAAATTATAGAGCCATGGGAGACAAGGGAATTTATAGAATGTCCTATTCTTCCCTCCTCAGCATGCACAAATTTCGCAGGAGGGTATACAGGAATAAAAGTCCTTATAGGCCAATCATAGTCGTATAGATTGAATTTTGGAGTAATTGAAATAAGATCCATGTTGCTCTCATAGTAAGCATCAATTGTTCCAATATCTTTCCAGTAGCATGGCTCTCCCTTTTCATAGTCATAAAAGTTAAAACCATAAACTTTGTATTTTCCTATCATTTTAGGGATAATATCCCTTCCAAAATCGTGGGAGGAATTTTTGTTTTTATTGTCTATCTCAAGTTCTCTGTAGAGAATTTCTGATTTGAATATGTATATACCCATTGAAACAAATGCTTTATCAGATTTTCCTGGGATTGTTTTAGGAAAAGATGGTTTTTCCTCAAATCCAATAATTTTTGAATCAGAATCTATTTGCACTACACCGAACCTTTTAGCTTCTGATACATCCATCTCAATAATCCCTATTGTAAGTTCCGCTCCATTTCCTTTATGAAAGTTCAACATATCTCTGTAATCGATTTTGTAAATATGATCCCCGGCAAGGACAAATACAAATTCTGGTTTTTCTTCCTCTATTGAATAAATATTCTGATATACTGCATCGGCTGTTCCCAGATACCAGTATTCTGAAATCCTCTTCTGGGGATGGAGGATCTCAATAAATTCTCCGAGAGGTGGACTGAGTATACTCCATCCGTCCCTTAGATGTCTTATAAGTGATTGGGATTTATACTGAGTCAGGACAAATATTTTTCTTATTCCTGAATTAATACAATTGCTTAAAGTGAAATCAATTATTCTGTATATACCGCCAAATGGAACTGCTGGCTTAGCCTCATGCTTTGTTAAAGGATATAATCGCTCTCCTCCACCTCCTGCCATAAGAACAGAAACAACATTTTTCATTATTCATAAAATTTTATAAGCCTTTTGGCTCCTTTACAGTCAGCTCTTCATATGTTTCTTTAACCTTCTCAGAAGCTCTCTGGGCAAGTTCCTGAAGCTTTTTTCTCGTTTCAGCTCCAGAAGCTGGAGCAAATAGAAGCCCGAGGGCTGTTCCAACAAGGGCACCAAAAAGAAAAGCTATGGTAACTTCCAAAAGTCCAGTTCCTTTTTCTTCAGCCATTTTTTCCTCCTTTTTTTAAAGTTTGAAAAATATTTAAAAGGGTGAGAGCTATTCCTAAGATGGGTGAAAACTTAGAAAGCCCTGTCTGCAGAGAAAAGGAAAGAGCTCTTGTCAGATCCTCCCACCCTCTTCTTGCTGATCCCAGAGTTGCCCCTAAATCATCAGTCCTGTCCATAAGTTTCTGGGTGAGTCTGTTTAAATTCTGAGTGAATGCTTTGAATTCAATCAAAGCCTCATTTGCCTCCTTTGCATTTTTCTTTATCTGCGGAAAAATGGAAATTAAAAGGACAAGAGCAACAATAAAAATAACGAGGGCAATGATTCCAATAATTGATAATATTTCTGTCATTTCTTACTCCCGAAGCAAAATTTAGAGGCGGCGACCGGATTCGAACCGATGAATAGAGGTTTTGCAGACCTCCGCCTTACCGCTTGGCCACGCCGCCAAAAATCTGGAGCGGGAAACGGGACTTGAACCCGCGACCCCAACCTTGGCAAGGTTGTGCTCTACCACTGAGCTATTCCCGCATCCATTATTAAATTTTACACATTACTTTTTTTATGTCAATAGCTCCCAGCTATTATAATTTGACCTTTGCAATAAAGTTTAGTTTTGGAAAAGTTAAACTTTTATGTATAATTTATTTAATGAAAGGAAAAGTAGTTGCTATCTGTAAAAGCACTGATAAGGGAAGGAAAAAGGAGTGTGATTTTGCAATATTCGTAGAGAAATGGGGAATTGAGGGAGATTTTCATGCTGGTTCCCAAAGGGAAGTCTCAATGCTCCCCCTTGAGAGCATTATCAGGATAAAGGAAAAAATTCCATCAATTGAGTTTGGAGATTTCGGTGAGAATCTTGTTGTTGAGGGCTTGAATTTTGAAAAACTTGAGGTTGGGGATAAACTAAAACTTGGAAATGATGTGGAGACCGAAATTGTAATGATCGGGAAAGAATGTCACGAGCGATGCATAATATATTACCAGACTGGTGATTGTATAATGCCTGTTGAGGGAGTATTTATGAGAATTTTAAAAGGTGGCTTGGTAAAAAAAAATGACCCTGTCTTTTTAGAAAAAGGATAATGGGAAGAGAATTTTACGAAGCAATGGAGATGAAAATAAAAGCAGGAATAATTACAGTTTCAGATAGATGTTTTAGAAAGGAAAGGAAAGATGAAAGCGGAATTTTACTCAAGGAGCTTGTTGAGGATCAGCTGAGAGGACAGGTAAACTTTTATACCATTGTTCCCGATGAGTCGGAGGAAATAAAAAATGCCATTCTCCTTGCTATCGATGAATATTCTGTTGATTTACTTTTCACAACCGGAGGAACAGGGCTTTCAAAAAGAGACATTACTCCTGATGTAACATCAACATTAATAGAGAAGGAAGTTCCTGGAATCTCTGAAATAATGAGAATTGAAGGGTTTAAAAATAATCCATTTTCAGTTTTGAGCAGGGGAGTGTGTGGTGTGAGAAAAGGAACTCTGATAGTAAATTTACCAGGAAGTCCCAATGGTGTTAAGGAATGTTTCCTTACAATTCTACCTGTTTTGGTTCATGCTATTAAAACAATAAAAGGATTGCCTGATTTTCACTAAAAAGCTCTCCATAAAAAATGGGTAAAATCCTTGATGGATTTAAAAAAGAATCGATAGATAGAGGTGTAGAAGTTCTTAATGAAGGAGGACTTGTAATATTCCCCACAGAGACCGTTTATGGATTAGGCGCAAATGTTTTTAATCCCATAGCTGTTTCCAAAATATTTGAAGTCAAAAAGAGGCCAAAGTTTGATCCCCTTATAGTTCATGTTGGAGATATTGGGTATGTGGAAAAACTTGTAAAATTTTTCCCATCCAAAGCAAGAAAGGTCGGAGAAAGATTCTGGCCAGGGCCCCTAACAATTGTTCTTCCCAAAAGGGATGAAATCCCTGAAATTGTTACAGCCGGTCTTCCTACTGTGGGTATACGAATACCAGCTCATCCCGTTGCCCTTGAACTTCTTGCCAGTGCTTCGTTTCCCATATCTGCTCCCAGCGCTAATCCTTTCGGTTATTTAAGTCCTACTTCTGTTTATCAGATTGAGAAGCAAATAAAGGATCAGGTAGATATTATTCTTGATGGGGGTCCCTGCAAGGTTGGTGTTGAATCCACAATAATCCTTTTTGAGGAGGAGAGATGTTTCCTTTTAAGACCAGGTGGGTTACCAGTAGAAGATATAGAAGGGATTGTAGGGGAGGTGGAGCCTTTTCTTCCTTCAAAACCCCTTTCTCCAGGCACTTTACCCGTCCATTATGCACCCAAAAAACCTTTGATTGTTTTTAAAAATTTTGAAGAAATTGAGAGAGAAAAATTTAAGAAAATTGGAGTTCTGTTTTTTAAAAAGCCCGATTTTGAAATAGAAATAATCTATAAATTTGAAATTCTTTCAGAAAAGGGGGATTTAAGGGAAGCAGCAAGCAATCTATTTTCAGCTCTTCATGTTCTTGACAACTCAGATGTGGATGTCATTTTTGCAGAAGCAGTAGCAGAAGAGGGGCTCGGAAGAGCCATTATGGATAGATTGAGAAAAGCTTCGAAAAAAAAGATTGATGCTCTAAATCTTAACTTTTCTCACCTTTTTTGTTCTATTAATTCAAATTTCCTAATTTATACATTTGCAGAATTCAGTCTGCGAACCTGTCTTTAGGCTGTTAGTTATCAGCAGACAGATTTAATCTTTTATTGATAAACGAATTTCTCAATAATCCATCTACTTGGAAGACCCGCACCAGTCTCAGGGCTTTTAACATTATATTTTCTCAAAATTGCTTTATAGTTCTTGACATCTTTGGGAGTTGTAATCTCAATTATAGTCTCTTTCACGCTCATCTCTCCTTCAAGCTCTACCGCTTCAGGCCAATCAATTCCAACTGATAGGTTAAAAAGTGCTTTTTCTTTGTCTATCTCAGCCTTAAGAGAATTCCATTCTTTCTGGATCCTTTCGTATTCAGCTCTTCCTTCATGGTATTCACTCTCCACCTTATCAGCTTCCTCCTGAGCTTTTTTCTTTACTCCACCCCTTGCTTTTTCAACCTTTGCTCTTGCCTCATCCAGCTTATCTTTCAGATCCGCTACCTCATTTATAATCTCATCTCTCCTGGTTTTGAGCTCATCCTGCTTCTTGTAAAGCTCATTTAAAGGTAACCCTTTCTTCTCTTCCTGTGTCATTGAAACAATTCTCCACTTCGTAAACTCCACTGTCATGGGTTCGTAAGCCATCGTGGACATTGTCATTTTGTCATTGAACTTTACAGCTTCAAAATACCTGCTAAATAGTGCTTTTTCGGGAGAACCACAACTAATAATTAAAACCAAAAGGATCCCTGCAAATCCGATAACAAATATCTTCCTCATAGATACCTCCTTTTTAATTCATTATATAAAAAGCCTAAATTTTTTTCCAGTAAATTGGCAATTTTTAAAATACCTATCTCATCAAATAGATTACCCATAATCTGCATGCCAATAGGAAGGTTATTTTTGCTCAAGGAGACAGGAATTGATATTGCTGGAAGCATTGCAAGATTTGGAGGGATGGTAAAGAGGTCAGAAAGATACATTTTAATGGGATCTTCACATTTTTCTCCCAAAAGAAAGGGAAGCTCAGGAGTTGTGGGAAGCACAATAAAATTAACTTCTTTAAAGGCTCTCTCGAAATCATTTTTAATAAGTTGCCTCACCAGGGAAGCCTTTCCATAGAATGCCCTGTAATAACCTGCTGAAAGGGAAAAAGTTCCGAGAAGTATTCTCCTTTTCACTTCTTTTCCAAAACCCTTACTTCTTGATTCATGATAAAGGGATGAGAGATCTTCCCTTTCCAATCTCAATCCGTACCTTACTCCGTCATATCTTGCAAGATTTGAACTTGCCTCTGAAGTGGCTAAGATGTAATAAACATAAATCGAGTACTTCAAATGGGGAAGCTCAAGGTAAACTTTTTTACCACCAAGTTCCTCCATTAAATTTAGTGTATTTTTATATGCCCTGTAAACCTCTTCATCGATACCCTCCAACTCCTCTTCCTTTATTACGCCGAACTTAAAAGACTCTAATTTCTCAGTTATTTTTTCATTATATGGAGGAACTGGGCTTCCAAGACTTGTCGAATCCTTTTCGTCGTATCCAGAAATAACCCTTAACATAATTGACACATCCTCTACATTTCGAGCCATTGGTCCAATCTGGTCCAGGGAAGATGCAAAAGCAATTAGACCATATCTTGAGACTCTTCCATAAGTTGGTTTTAAGCCTGCAATTCCGCAGAAAGAAGCGGGTTGCCTTATTGAACCTCCTGTATCAGAACCTAAGGATGCGGGAGACATGAAGGAGGCTACTGCCACAGCAGATCCACCAGAAGAACCTCCTGGAACTCTCCTTTTATCCCACGGGTTTAAAGTGGGAAAGAAGGCAGAATTTTCTGTTGAAGAGCCCATGGCAAATTCGTCGAGGTTTGTTTTACCTATTACAATACCACCTTCCTTTTCAATTTTTTCAACAACAGTAGCAGAATATGGTGAAATATAATTCTCAAGAATTTTTGAACCAGCAGTTGTCTTGCCCCCTTTTGTTAGGATGTTGTCTTTGACTGCTATCGGGCAGCCAAAAAGCAACCCTTCTTTCGACTTTTCTTTATCAAGGGCATTTGCTCTTTGATAAACTTTATCCCATTCAATGGTAATGAAGGCTTTTAATTCTTTATCCAATTTCTCAATTCTTTCCTTATAATCATCCATCACCTCAATGCACCTGATTTCCCCTTTTCTAATAAAATCTCTCAATTCCCTCAAGCTAAGCTCACCTATCTTCATTTTTCCACAACCTTTGGAACTATAAAAAATATCCCATCATAATTGAATTTTGGCATTACATCCTCTCTCTTCAAAGTCTGTCCTGGACCATCTTCTCTAAGAGGTATGTGGGTGAGACAAACTACATCCTCTCCTTCTATATCGAGTTCTTCCAGCTTTGAAACCCACTCTATAATTTTTTCCATGTCCTTTTTTAGATATTCCTTTTCCCCTTCTTCCAGCTCAATCATTGAAAGTTTTAAAATTCTATCAATATCAAACTTCATTTTCAGCAAGTTAAGTGGAAGAGTCCTACTGTTTTTTGGGAATGAGAGATTTCATTGAAAATTTCTACTGCTTTTCCAGTTCTTTCACTCAAAAGTTCTATTCCTACCTCCCGGGCTATTTCCATGACCCTTTTTGAAATTTTCATTGCTCCTAAAATTCCTGTTCCAACAACTATAATCTCAGGTTTAAAAGAGAATACATCTTCCATGTCTTCGCAATCAAGAAGATGCCCCTCTTTTCTCCACCAATCAGGAACAACTACATCTGGAAATATTTTTATATCTCTTTTGTATGTAATACCTTCAATGATAATCTTTCCGAAGGAGTAAGATTCGATCCTCAAGTTTCTTTCTCCTTTTCTGAGAGAATATTCTCGAGAAAATGAATATCGTAATCTCCTTTAACAAATGATGGATGCTCAAGGATTCTCAAGTGAAGAGGTATGTTGGTTTTAACTCCCACTATAATTGTTGAATGGAGGGCAGATTTCATTTTTCTTATGGCTTCAATCCGTGTTGGAGCATGGACAATGATTTTTGCAATAAGAGAGTCATAATATGGAGGAATCTCATATCCTGTATAGATTGCAGATTCAACCCTTATCCCGAATCCTGATGGAAGGTAAAGAAAGTCTATTCTTCCTGGAGAGGGATTAAAGGTCTCAGGGTCTTCAGCACAGATCCTGCATTCAATACTATGACCCTTTGGGACCGGCGTATGATTTAAATTTAATTTTACTCCTCCAGACATTCTTATCTGTTCCTTGACAAGGTCTATGCCACTAACCATTTCTGTAATAGGATGTTCCACCTGTATTCTCGTATTCGCTTCCATAAAATAAAATTCTCCATACCTATCAACAAGAAATTCAAATGTCCCAAGGCTTTTGTATCCTATATCCTTTGCAGCATGTTCTGAAAGTTTTAAAAGTTTTCTTCTTTTTCTTTCGTCAAGGGCGGGGGAAGGGGTTTCCTCAATTATTTTCTGGTGTTTTCTCTGGACAGAGCATTCCCTTTCACCTACTGCCACCACATTCCCGTGGTTGTCAGCCATTATCTGAACCTCCACATGCCTTGCTCCTTCAAGGTATCTTTCTATGTAGAGGGATGAATTGGAAAAAGCTGATTCTGCTTCACCCTGGGCTACAGGGAATGCCTCTTCAAGCTCCTTTTTATTCCTCACAACCCGCATTCCTCTCCCTCCACCTCCTGCTACCGCCTTCAGTATTATTGGAAAACCTATTTTTGATGCAATTTTCCTTGCTTCAGAGATTGATGAGACAGGCTCTTCGCTACCTTCAAGTATTGGAAGTCCAGCCTTTTTCATGGTTTGTCTTGCATTGGATTTGTCTCCCATGAGATGAATTATCGACGATGGTGGACCTATAAAAACTATTTGTGAAGTCTCACAAATCTCAGCAAATAAGGGGTTTTCAGAAAGAAATCCATACCCAGGATGTATCGCTTCTGCACCAGTGATCTCAGCTGCAGATATGATCGCAGGTATATTCAAGTAACTTTCACTACTTCTGGGAGGACCTATGCATATTTTCTCATCAGCCACCATTACTGGAAGTGATTTCTCATCCGCCTTTGAATAAACAATTACACTCTTAACCCCAAGTTCATTTAAGGCTCTTATTATTCTAAGGGCAATTTCTCCTCTGTTGGCAACAAGGACTTTTTTGAACATTATTCAACTACTTTAATTGCAAAGAGCTTTTGTCCCCATTCAACGGGTTGGCCATTTTCAACAAGAATATCCATCACAATCCCTGAGACATCGGCTTCAATCTCATTCATTAGCTTCATAGCCTCCACAATACAGAGAACCTGACCCTTCTCTACTTTATCTCCCAACTCAACATATGGGGGTGATGTGGGGGATGGGGCTTTATAAAATGTTCCCACTATGGGCGATGTTATGTAGTGAAGGTTCTCATCTTTTTGAGATGGTAATTTTCCTTCTTCTCCAGGAAAGGATGGGCTTGGATGAACAATTTGAATCTGGGATTCGGTCTTGGTTGAAGGAGGAGCCTGAACCCCCCTTACAATTTTCAAGCGGAATCCTTCCTTCTCCAGCTCAAATTCCGCAATCTGTTTCTCAATTACGAGATTGACGAGTCTCTCAATCCCTTCAATTCCTATTTCTTCAAAATTCTTATCCTTTTCCATCTTTCTTCCTTTCATTATTACATATTATCTATTTTTATTTTAAAGTTTATGATAAGTCAAGTAGTCGAATTGCATCATTAATTTTCTATGTAAAATCCATTCGTTGCATCATGAAAAATTCTATTCAAAATTTTTACTGCCTCTTGATAAATTGTCTGTCAGAGAGAAAAAAAATTGAGATGCCCCCAAGAGTGAGACAGACAATATGTGAGGGTTTAGAAGGTTTCCTCTTTCTTACCATTCCATACCTCCATCGGAGTTCTATTCCCCAACATAGAATGGGGTTTTAATCTGTTATATTCTTCAATCCACTCCAAAATCTTCACCCTCGCAGACTCCGCATCTGTCCAAACTTCCATCTTCAAAACCTCATCCCTCATTCTACCACGAAAGCTCTCAATATGTCCCTTGTCAAAAGGTTGTCCAGCTGGTACAACCTCCTCCTTCATCCTCCATTTACTTATCAGAGTCCAGAATCCCTTTGAACAAAACTCAGAAACCTCTATCCCTCCTTATCATTTTCGGTGCTCCATATTTTAACATTATCTTCTCAAGATGAAGAGAAATTATTTCTCAGGCAAAGAATACCCTACCTCAGGCTCAAAAGCTCTTCTCGAGAAAATGTCAATGATATTAAATATCCTCAACATCCTCCCTGTTTCAGCTCTGTCATGGACGAAATCAATTTCCCAGATGTGCCCAGGATAAAGAGCAGGGTTCGGAGGAAAAGAAATTATCTGGTCAACAGTGAATCTGTTAGATTTAATCTTTCACCTTCCTTTTATCCTCACCCTCTCATTATAAATTGTCTCAAAAATGGGTTGCAGGTCAGAGGTGAAAGAGAAATTAAGGAAAGAATATGATAAACTGAATCCTGTGAGGCCTATAAGGGAGATAGTGAGTTTGCAGAACAAGCTCTATAAGCTGGCGATAGGAAAGATGGAGGCGGAGGAGAGAGAATTTCATGTGGAATCTAAGGTTATGCAATGAATATAATTTCATATAGATCTTTATATGATGCAATTAGCTTTTTCATAAAATCAAAGTATTAAAAAATGAAATTATTCATTCAAAAGGAGATAAACAGATGACTTATATTACCCATCTTGAATGTTCCCTTTGTGGAGAAATTTACGATTTTAATCATATTAACAATCTCTGCAAGAAATGTTCAAAACCCTTGCTTGTTAAATACGATTTAAAAAAGTTAAGGGAATACAAACCATCTAAGGTCTTTGAGCCAGTCCGTTCCATGTGGAGATACAAAAAATTGATGCCTGTTCTCAAGGAAGAAAATATAGTAAGTCTCGGAGAAGGACTCACCCCTTTAATCCATGCTAAAAGACTTGGGGAAAATCTTGGCCTTCCAAATCTTTACATAAAGGATGAAAGCCTCAATCCTACCGGTTCTTTTAAGGCAAGAGGATTATCCTGTGCAATTTCAAAGGCTAAGGAGCTTGGAATTAAAGAAGTCTCTATCCCCTCTGCAGGCAATGCAGGAGGAGCAACATCCGCTTACTCTGCAAAGACAGGAATAAGAGCCCATATCTATATGCCAAAGGATGTGCCAGAACCTTTTATTTTTGAATGTAAAACAACCGGAGCGGATGCAAGGTTAATTGACGGAATTATCTCCGATTGTGGAAGAGAGGCAAAGAAAGATTCTGAGAAGTATGGGTGGTTTGACCTATCAACATTGAAGGAACCCTATAGACTGGAAGGAAAAAAAACCATGGGTTTTGAACTGGCGGAACAATTAGAATGGCATCTTCCTGATGTGATAATTTATCCCACTGGAGGAGGAACCGGTCTTATAGGAATGTGGAAAGCCTTTAAAGAAATGGAAGAACTTGGATGGATAAAAGGGAAACTGCCAAGAATGGTTACCGTGCAAAGTTCGGGATGTGCACCAATTGTTAGGGCTTTTGAAAGGGGTGAAGAGTTTGCAGAGACATGGAAGAATGCCCAGACAATAGCTGCAGGTCTGAGAGTCCCATCAGCTGTAGGGGATTTCTTAATGCTCAGAGTTTTAAGGGAAAGTAATGGAACTGCCATTGCAGTTTCTGATGAAGCTATACTTCAAGCCCAGAGAAAGATTTGCTATTTTGAAGGAATTTTTGCATGCCCGGAAGGAGGAGCTACCCTTGCAGGTCTTGAAGAATTGCTTAAAATGGGATGGGTTAAGCCCTATGAAAAAATAGTCCTTTTCAATACTGCAACAGGACTTAAATATCCAATGGATTTTTAAAATTTATATTCCGTTATTCGTTTCTGTTGATTTGTCGACACAATTCCTTTAAGTTTCTCATTCCTTTTTTTCAAGAACAAATGTAACAGGACCATCATTTATAAGGAAAACTTCCATCATTGCTCCAAACTCTCCTGTCTCCACTTTAACTCCTTTACTTTTGAGAATCTCAACAAATTTATTGAACATGGCTTCTGCTATTTCTGGAACCTCTGCATTGTCAAAACTCGGTCTTCTTCCTTTCTCAAGAGAGCCTGCAAGGGTGAACTGGGAAACTGCAAGAATCTCTCCTTTAACATCAAGAATGCTCAGATTCATTTTTCTATCCTCATCGGGGAAAATTCTCAAATTCACTATTTTGTCAGCCATAAAATCAAGGATATTTTTGTTATCTCCCTTTTCTATTCCTACAAGAAGAAGCAAGCCCATTCCAATCTTACCCACAATTCTATCCTCAACTTTAACATAGGATTCTTTTACCCTTTGAACAACTATTTTCATCTACCTTTTCTTATCATCCCATAACTTTCGAGTATTGGCTTCCTGTAGAATATTAAAGAAAAAATAGAGTAAATTATAACTCCAATTCCAATCATTAAAAACAGAATAACAGCTCTTCTTATAAAGGATTGGGAAGGGGAAAACAAAAAACTTTTTGATAGATAGATAGAAAACCCCATTATCAAAGAGATCAAAAGAATTTTAATTATTTCCCTAGAGAGGTCTTTAGTTAGAATTTTCCCTATATTTCTCTCAAAATAAATCCAGAGAAGCAAAACATTGACAAATCCAGCAAGAGTAAGGGCAAGAGCTATTCCCGCATGGGAAAGAAATTTAATGAGAATAAGAGAACCTACAATATCAACAAGAATCGATAGCATCCCTAATTTAACAGGAGTGGCAGTGTTTTTTAAGGAGAAGAAAGCTTGCAAAAAAATCTTTGTCACTGAGAAAAATGGAAGCCCAAGGGCATAAAAACAAAGGGCAAATGCAGTTTTTTCAGTAGAAGAATGATCAAAGGCACCCCTTTCAAAAAGAACATTTATTATGGGAATAGAAAGAACGATTAGACCAATTGCAGCGGGGATTGTAACGAAAAAAGCAAGTTTCAAAGAGAATCTTAGGGTACTTTTCATTGCTTCCACATCTCCAGATGCAGCCTTTTTTGAAAGAAGAGGGAGGAGAACAGTAGCAAGGGCCACTGAAAATACTCCGAGGCTTAGCTCCATGACTCTGTCCGAATAGTAAAGATAAGAAACGGAACCTTGCGGAAGGAGAGAAGATGCGATATATGAGCCTATGAGAATCTGAATTTGTGTTGCTGATGCTCCTATTATAACTGGAACCATTAAAACCCCTATTCTCTTAATATCCGGATCAGTAAAGGAAATTTTGAGATTGAATTTCATCCCCAGTTTCATAAGAGAGGGAACCTGTGAGATGAATTGGAATAACCCTCCAAGTGTCACTCCAAGGGCAAAAATAAAAGAAGGATTTTTACTTATCTTTCCAAAACATAAAACGAGGAAAATTATTGTAATATTATAAAAAATAGGAGTCGCTGAGGGGAGGGCGAACTTTCCAAATGAGTTCAAAATTGCCATTGCAATCGCTGTTAAAGAAATGAAGAATATGAAAGGGAATATTATTCTATTAAGATAAACAGTAAGTTCTATTTTCCCGGGGATATTTCCAAAACCTCCTGCAATAATCTTTACTATTAAAGGAGAAAAGATTATTCCGAGAAAAGTTATAACTCCAGCGATTATTACCATGTCCCAGAAAAATGTGTTGGCAAGTTTCCATGTCTTCTCCTCATTTTTCTCTCTAACCTCTGTAAAAACTGGTATGAATCCTGCTGACATCCCCCCTTCTCCAAGAACCCTCCTAAGTAAATTGGGAATTCTGTAAGCGATTGTGAAAGCATCAGAGTAAAAACCCGCACCCATAAAATAAGCCTGGAGCATATCTCTGAAATACCCTAAAATTCTGCTTATGATTGTGAAAAAAGAGATTGAGAATGTTGATCTCAGAATACCCGTTTTTTCACTTTTCATCTTCGGACTATAGCTGTTTGCTTGACTTTTCTCTGTAAATGATTTATAAATAAATATTTTGAGGAGGAATTTATGGGTAAAAAAAGCAGGTCTGTTCTCAGACAGCAGCGAAAGAGTGAAAGAAGGAGATTGCTTAATAAAGCTAACAAATCAAGATTGAGAACAGCAATAAAGAAACTGAGGGAAGCAATTGAGGAAAAAAATGTTGAATTTGCTAATAAATTCAGCAAAGAAGTTTTTGCTCTTATAGATAGAGCAGCTAAGAAGGGAACAATCCATGAAAATACAGGTTCTCGATATAAATCCCGCCTCCAGAAACAATTAAATTCTCTCATTTCCAAGTAATCCTTCACCTTCAATAATCTTTACTATCATTTCTTCAATCATTCCTTTGTTAAAGGGATTCGATTTTATCTTAATGTCTGTCTCAAAAATTATCTTTAGAATATATTCAATTTTCTTTATTCTTTTTTGAATGATATTTAGAACTTTCTCCCTCTCTTCTTTATTAAAATTTCTAATCTTTATTTGAGATTCCTCACCGAGCAAATTATTGTATTTTCTGGAGAACACCCGGGCAAGGGTTCCAATGAGAAAAACAGGCTCTAAATTATCCATAATATCCTCAATAATTTTAAAGGTTAAAAATTTATCCCTTGAATCTATTGCTCCTATTAACTCATCGATCTTAAATCTTCCTGAAAAACTAACAAGGGATTCCATCTCCTCCTTTTCTATTTTTTCCTTATCACCCATGTAAACGATTATTTTTTCAAGGTCTTTAAGGGCAAGGCTTAAGTCTTCCTGAGCTTCTTCGACTATGATTGCCTTTTCAGATGGAGTAATTGTTTTCTCATTCTCCCTGACTTTTTCCTCTATAAGAATTTCAATCTCTTCTGGCTTCAACGGATATAAAAAGAAAATTGTACAGGATTGACAGCTCTTAAACATTTCCAGAAGCTCCGGGTCCTTCTCATCACTAATGACAATTAGATAGGAAGAGTTTGAAAGTGAAAAAAGGAACTTTTTAAGAGAATAAATTTCTTTGCTGGACTCATTTTTCTTTTTTCTTGTTGGGGTGCCAGTCTTAACAATAACAACTTTATTGGTTGAAAAGAAAGATGATGTGGAAAGGGCACTTACAATTTCCTCCCAGTTACTCTCTGCCAGTTCAAATCTGAAAACAGAAAAATCCCTCTCTTCAAGAGGGATCTTTTTTTTTATTATCTCTTCTGAAAGAATCTCTGCAAGGATTTTCTCTCTTCCAATGAAATAATAAACAGGAGCTATCTCACCTCTTTTAATGAGATTTCTAAGGGTATGAAAGTTCAATTAAAAACCCTCAAGGATTAAAGAAGCAATACTTTCTGCAATTTGCTCCGAAAGCTTTCTCAGCTTCTCCGTTTCAATGGAGAAGAAGTCACTCCCTTCCCTTAAATCATACTCGCCTGTAAATCTAAATTCTGAGATTGGATAAATCTCCTCTCCCTTTGTTGAAAAAAGCCCTGCTCTCACTATTACTGTAATTCCATACCTTGTTGCCCTTGAATCTGAAACTGCTGTTGGATATGTGTTGAAAGAGGCTATCTCTCCTTTTAAAATTGCATCTGCAGATTCTTCGCTCTCGATTACCTTTACTCCTCTTCTTATAAGTTCATTAGTAATTGCTGAAGTAACAATCTTTTCAATTTCAACTCTCTGGGTGTTATTCTGGAACACAGGAACTGAGATGGTCTTTATATTTGTGGGAAGAGATTTCCCTGTTCCAACAAGGGTATATCCACAACCTATGAGAAGAATAATTATAATTATTAATGTAAAAATGCAGATTTCAAAGGGGATTCGATTTACAAGCATTGTGTCGCATCCTAAAATCTTTATACCCGTCTTGCCTTTCTTACTCGTCTTGCCTTTAACCATCTCATTCCACCTGGAAGCTCATTATTTTATCCTGAACCCATACTTTTTTAACAATCTTTTTATGATTCAGATAGGAGCAGATTTTGGGATCCTTCATAATTTCCTCAGTAACTTCCTCCTCGCTTGAACCAGCAGGGACAATGATTTTTCCCCTCACTCTTCCATTTATCTGAACAACAACCACTGTCATTTCTTCCTTTGCAAGTTCCTCCTTCCATTCTGGCCATTTTGAAACAGAAAGGATCTCCCTTTCTCCCATAATCTCCCACATCTCCTCGCACATATGAGGAGTAAAGGGAGAGAGAAGTTTTACAAGGGTCATGAAGGCTTCTTTCAATGCTCCCTTACCACTTGAACTTTTCATAAGTTCATCTTTTTTCTGATAAAGAGAATTTGTAAATTCCATCATGCTTGAAATTGCAGTGTTTAAATGAATTCTTCTTTCAATATTATCTGTAATTCTTTTAATTAGCTGATGAGTCTTTCTAACAATCTCAAGGACATCTCCTTCCAACTTTTCAACTTTAAAATCTTTAACACTCTCCCAGTTTTCAACAATTAATTTCCACACTCTGTTTTCAAATCTGTAACACCCTTCAATCCCTTTATCAGACCATTCAAGGTCCTTGTCAGGTGGAGCTGCAAAAAGGATAAATAATCTTAAAGTGTCCGCACCGTATTTTTCTATCATATCATTGGGGTCAACAATGTTCCCCTTTGATTTTGACATTGCAGAACCGCCAAGGGTCACCATTCCCTGAGTTAAAAGCTTTGGAAAAGGTTCTTTGACTTCAATCAATCCAATATCTTTCAAAAATTTTGTGAAGAATCTTGAATAAATAAGATGAAGTATTGCATGCTCAACGCCACCAATATAAATGTCTGCGGACATCCAGTATGATGCCTTCTCAGGAGAGAAGGGCAAATCATTCTCATATGGAGATGTGTATCTGAGGAAATACCATGATGAGTCAAAGAATGTATCCATGGTATCTGTTTCTCTTTTTGCTTTACCTTTGCATTTTGGACAGGTTGTATTTACAAATTCCTCGCATCTTTCAAGGGGATTTCCTCCAAAACCTTTCATCTCAACATTTTCAGGAAGCATAACAGGAAGTTCATCATAAGGAACAGGAACAAGCCCGCACTTATCACAATGGAATATTGGAATCGGCGTTCCCCAGTATCTCTGTCTTGAAATACCCCAATCTTTCAGTCTGTAAAGAGCAACTCCTTTACCAATCCCATTTTTCTCAACAAATTCAGTCATTCTTCTCCTTGCTTCCTCTGATGTAAGACCTGTGAACTCCCCGGAATTCACAAGAACTCCATCACCCTCAAAAATACCTTCAGAAGAAATCTCTTCCAAGGGTTTAATTACCTCTTTTATCTCAAGATTGTATTTTTTCGCGAATTCATAATCCCTTGCATCGTGGGCAGGAACTCCCATAATCGCTCCTGTGCCATACTCCATAATTACATAATTCGCAACCCAGACGGGGATTTTTGACTTTGTGAAGGGATTAAGTGCATATTTCCCTGTAAAATATCCCTCCTTTTCAAAATTTTCAACTCTGCTCAAATATGTTTCCTTTTTAGCCTTTTCAAGCCAGTTTTCGATTTTCTCCTTCTCAGGAGAATCCTCGATAAGACTTTTGATAATTGGGTGCTGAGGGGAAAGAACCATGAATGTAGCACCATAAATTGTATCGATTCGAGTTGTAAAGACTCTTATGTTTTCTCCTGACTCTAAAACAGGAAAATCTATGTGTGCTCCCTCAGACCTTCCAATCCAGTTTTTCTGCATTATTATTACCTTCTCAGGCCAATCTTTTAAAAGTTCATGATCTTTCAACAAATCTTCAGCATAATAGGTTATCTTCAAAAACCACTGCTCCAGTTCCTTCAGTTCAACTTCAGAATCGCATCTCCAGCATTTTCCACTTATAACCTGTTCGTTGGCAAGAACAGTTTTACATCCCGGACACCAGTTCACAAGGGATTCTTTTTTGTAGGCAAGTCCTCTCTCAAACATTTTAATGAAAATCCACTGATTCCACTTGTAATACTCAGGGGTTGAAGTATTTACCTCCCTCTCCCAGCAGTAACTGAATCCCATCCTCTTCAACTGACCTTTCATTGTATCAATATTCTCATCAGTCCATTTCTTTGGATGATAACCGTATTTTATTGCAGCATTTTCTGCGGGAAGACCGAATGCATCCCATCCCATTGGATGTAGAACATTGAATCCCCTCATTCTCCAGAATCGTGCAACAACATCTCCAATTGTATAATTTCTAACATGACCCATATGGATTCTTCCGGAAGGATAAGGGAACATCTCAAGACAATAGTATTTCTTTTTTGATGGATCTTCCTTCACCTCAAATACTTTCCCCTCTTCCCAAATCTTCTGCCATTTAACCTCAATTTCCTTAGGGTTGTACTCACGCATAATCGAATCCTTTAAAGATTTATCTTATTACAAAAGTGCTTATTTATCAATCATATTCATTATTTTCTTTTTAAAAGGGTTTAACGAATAACCTCAGACACTATAAAGTAAGAGTTGGAAAATGGAATAACATTTATAATCTTTTTAGCCTCTCAGGGTATTAATTTTTTTTATATCAAAGTTTTATACTCTTCTTCAAAAAGATATTAATTTATTTAACAAAGACTAAAAAATGGTGGAGGCGGCGGGAATCGAACCCGCGTCCAAAAGCACCTATTGATGGATTCTACATGCTTAGCTCTTTTTTTATTTCCCCTTATTTCCAAAAGAGCAAAGTAAATATGGGGTGGTTCTCTTAGTTTTCGCTCTTGACAGCGAGAACAACTGTCAAGGCTATCCCACTATCTCACACCTTTAAAGCCCCGTGGGAGAAGGCTTTAAAGATGGCTACCTATTCTCTTAGGCAGCGAGAGCGTAAGAGTTTGCACTTAATTTTTTCCGCCCTGATTAACGAGAGGAACGGGATCTCGGCATGCTGCCCATCTTTTCAGTGCCTCTGTCGAGCCCATTTCGCCCCCTTTTATAAACACTTATACTCAATTTTCAAAGAACAATTTTTTAACTTCAATTTTATAATATAATAGATTTTATGTTTTTTCAAGAGGGAATAGACGAAAAGCAGGAAAAGAAATAATAAATGCCCACTGCCTGACATAACATAGTTTTCAATTTTACTTTCCACATTTCTCCTTTTGTAGAAAAGATGTCGAAGCAAAATGTAGATTTTATACTATTGGTTTTATTCTCTATACTTTAATTACTTAAAAGGAAGTTTCAAAAAAACACCAATGCCCGCTACAATACTGAATCTATTTCCGCTTTTAGATACTTCTTCTATCTTACTTCTACTTATGTAATAATTAGCTTCTCACAATAAACCAACTTTTTCGCTTAACATTATATGATCGGGATTATATATGAGATATAGTATAATACTCGATATAGGGTGGAATAAGATGGTGGAGGGTAAGGAAGGCCTTCGCTTTTCATCCGTAAGGCCAAAAGCATATTGTCTCCTTACCCTCTCAAAAACCCAATAGTTTGGTCTAAGGAATTCTTTCAAATCTGTATTATTGATGAGAGCTGAGGGAGGAGTTCTCAATTGAGAAGACTCCTCAAGGATTCTCCACTTTCCTCCCGAGGGTCAGAAAGTTCAAAGAGATAGAGTTTTCGATTAAGACAAAGAGTTCACCCATCATTGAGCTTCTTCTCTCCTATGGATACAGAGTCTACTGGCTCAATCCAAACAGGATGCCATCTTACAGAGCTCTCTACAAGAGCTCGAAGGTAAAGGATGATGTTTTAGATGCTTTTGTCATAGCTCAGGCTCTAAGGATGAACAAATCCACTCTCTCTGAGATAAAAAGGATGGAAGAGAAGATAGAAAAGGTAAAGATTCTCTAGAGGGACAGGAACTCTCTTCTAAAGGATAAGGGGAGGCTTGAGAACAAACTTGGTTGTATACTAATAGAGTATTATCCTGAATTTTTCAAATGTTTCAATGAACTTTCCAGAGGTAGTTTAAGATTTCTTATTCAATATCCTGAAACGGATTCTGCAAGAAAGCTCTTGATGGAAGGACTCCGCAAATTTTTTCGTTCTTGCCACATATATGATGACTCCTTTGTAAAGAGTTTATGGAATGGATTGATGGAGAAGAGGGAATAAAGGTTCGATCAATAATAGTAGAGACCAAGAGCAGGATAGCAGTTGTTTTGGCTCGTCAACTTCTTGGGATAATAGAAGCATTGGATGAGTGTGAGAGAGAGCTTGAAGAAGAGAGCGAGGAGATAGAGGGGATGGATTTTCTGAAAGGGATAGTGTTATGGGAGAGGGTAGGGGTGATGGTATATTTCAATCACAGGGAATGGAAGGGCTTCAAGGAGGCACAGTCTGCATCTGGTATGGTTTCTGAAGACGGTTAAGAGTGAAAATTTTGTAGGGATTCATTTCAGGATAGGGTGTATAAAGTGGGGGAGGGCTTTATTCACACAGATAGCATACACTACACTCTCTCATCAGCCCTGGGCAAGACTTTATTACAATCGAAAGAGGAAAGAAGGGAAGAGGCATTATCATGCTCTGAGGTGTCTTGGGAACATTATGGGTAAAGATATTATTCACACTGTGGAAGAAGGAAGATAGATACGACCATGAAAGATACTACATTGCAATGACAGAACCTCTTCTAAGGGATGCAAATGTTATATGAGACCCTTGACATATTAATTATGTAAAGAATTCCTCCACCAATGGAATCAGAATCGCCAGATACAGAGACTTCAACAGAGATTATTTTTGTATTAGCCTCGGAATAGCTCATTGTTGCGCTTAGATATGGGTAAAATTTTTTTTACCCCCACCGAAAAAATAAACTATCTGAGCACCTAATCCCCAAAAGGTTAATGAATAAGCGTCTCCATGAGATTCCTTATACAAAATAAGATTTGCACAAATGACAAGACCAGGAATAATAAAGTAGCCCACCCTTGGATGAAAGGAAATACCTGTAGATCTGTTCCCTTCAGAATCTTCTTATAAGTCTCCTGTTTGACTTTAAAAAATATAATTTTTTCAAAAGGAGGTTCAAGTGAAAAGGAAATTATTATTTATTTTGGGGGTTGTGATTATTGATCTCTATCAGCTTTTCTTCGTTGGACAGGAACATTACCTAAAAAATAATGGTGACCCGTGGAGGACTCGAACCTCCAACCCGCGGATTAAGAGTCCGCTGCTCTACCAGTTGAGCTAACGGGCCTTAAAGAAAAAGCCTTTAATTATTATTTTTATCATTTTTAGGCTTAACAGTCAATTTAGAACTCGAATTAGGTAGCGTAAAATTTATTTGTGTAAAATTTATGAAAGGTGTATTCTCCCTATTTGAAATTAAATTTTTAAGATAAGGGCGATCTTCGAGAGGAAACAAAACTGATGTTGAAAGAGATGGTATATCCATATATAGAGATACAGAGGTTCTGGGAATGGGCTGTAGAATGCATAGAGGAGGAGTTAGAGGAGCTACTGAGTTTTTGTGATTTTCCGAAGAGGCACTGGAGCAAGATAAGGAGGATAAGTTGTTTTGAGAATAAGCGAAGCTGTAAGAGGACAATAAATATATGCATTGGTTATATACAATAACAAGAAATGAGAGGATAAGCCTTTACATGAATTTACACAAAAATCTTGACGCTACCAACAAAATAAATAAAAAAAAAGACAAAAAGGAAATGAAGAAAAATAAAAATTGTAGTTTTTCAGTTATAAATCCAGTTGGTTTTATTAGAACAACTTTTTAAGCTCTTCCTTTAGAACCGGGATAATTTCAAAAAGGTCTGCCACAAGACCATAATTTGCGACTTTGAAAATAGGAGCTTCAGGATCTTTGTTAACTGCAACAATCACCTTCGAGCCTGACATACCTGCGAGATGCTGAATTGAGCCTGAGATTCCAAAGGCAAAATATAGATTTGGTGATACCACCTTACCCGTCTGTCCTACCTGATGCTGGTGGTCAATCCATCCTGAATCTACTGCTGCACGGGATGCACCAACTGCACAATTTGGAAGAATTGAACAGAGTTCCTTCAAAAGGGCAAAGTTCTCAGAGCCTTTCATCCCCCTTCCACCTGAAACTACAATGTCAGCTTCTGTAACATCAATTGTTGTCTCCTCTCCTTTTACAATGCTTAAAACTTTGCAAATTAAATCATTTTCTGATATCTCAATATTTTCCATTTCTAACTTGCCATTTTTGGACACTGATTCAACCGGAAAGATATTCGGTCTCAGGGTAACAACATACGGCTTATTTTTTAGTTCAATTGTCAGAAGAGCTTTTCCTGCATAGACTGGCCTTGTTACCATTAGTTTATCATTCTCAAGATTGAGAGATGTGCAGTCTGAAGCAAAGGAGGAATTAAGGGAAGCAGAAACCCTTGGAGCGAGGTCTTTTCCAAGGGATGATGCGGAAAACAAAATTGCGTTCGGGTTAATCTTTTTTGCAACTTCACAGAGAACCTTTTTAAAAGCGGTTGTTGAATAATTCTCAAGAGATGGATTTTCCACGCAATGAATCACATCTGCCCAATCTTTAAGAGATTCTGCAAGTCCTTTAATGTCCTTTCCTGCAATGATAGCGTGGACCTCCTTAGAAGCCATCCTTCCTGCAACAGATAAAGCCTCAAAAGAACCTTTCCTTATCTTTCCATCTCTATGTTCAATGAATACAAGTATCATTTCAATCCTCCTATATTACCTTCGCCTCATTTCTGAGAAGGTTAACGAGCTCCTTTGTCATTTCTTCCGGAGCCCCCTGCAAGATTTTACCTGCTGGTCTTGGAGGTGGTGGTTCTATTTTTGAGACAATCATTGAATTCTCCAAATCCTTTAAACCAAGCTCTTCCATTGTGACCGTTCTTATCTCTTTCTTCTTGGCAGCCATAATCCCCTTTAAAGTCTCATATCTTGGTTCATTCAATCCCTTCTGGGCAGAAAGAACAACGGGAAGTTTGAATTCCACCACCTCAGAGGCGCCTTCTATCTCTCTCCACGCCCTTCCTTTCCCATTTTGGATCTCAAGTTTAGTAACAATGGTAACCTGAGGTAAACCGAGGAGTTCAGCAACCATTGAAGGAACACCCATGTTGTCATCTCCAATTGCCTGTTTCCCGAAAAGAAGAATGTCAAAGGGCAAACTCCCTTTTTTAAGAAATTCTGCAATTATTTTTGAAATTCTCAAAGGGTCATAAGTTTCACCTTCTTCATCCTTTATTAAAATTGCATCATCAACACCCATGGCAAGGACTTTTCTAAGGGTAGAAATTCCCCTTTCGGGTCCAACAGTTACAACTGTAATCTTGCCTCCAAATTTCTCCTTTAATCTCAGTCCTTCCTCAACAGCAAATTCGTCATAGGGATTCAAAATGAAATTTATCCCTTCCTCATCAATCTTTCCATCCTTGATAACAATCCTTGATTCAGTATCAGGAACCTGTTTTACAAATACTGTTATTTCCATTTCTCCTCCTTAAAAAAAACTAGAAAATTATCGAGGCTCAAATCTCTTCAGAACAAGAGAAGCATTTGTTCCGCCAAAACCAAAGGAATTGTTCATGGCATATCTTATCTCCATTTTTCTTGCCTTGTTGGGAACATAGTCAAGGTCACACTCCGGGTCAGGAAATTCATAATTAATTGTTGGTGGAACAATTCCCTCTTTTATTGCAAGGGCAGTAAAAATTGTCTCGATAGCTCCCGCAGCACCAAGGAGATGCCCTGTCATCGATTTTGTTGAGGAGATAGCAATTTTGTAAGCATGGGAGCCGAAAAGTTTCTTTATTGCCATGGTCTCAACTTTGTCATTCAAGGGAGTTGATGTTCCGTGAGCATTTATGCAGTCAATCTCCTCGGGGTTGATTCCAGCATCTTCTATTGCAAGTTTCATACATCTTATAGCTCCGTCTCCATCTGAACATGGAGCTGTAACATGGAAAGCGTCTCCACTCATTCCATAACCAACAATTTCAGCGTAAATGTTAGCATTTCTTGAAAGGGCATGTTCTAACTCTTCAAGAATCAGAATCCCAGCACCCTCTCCCATCACAAATCCATCTCTTTTTAGGTCAAAGGGTCTTGATGCTTTCTCTGGCTCATCATTCCTTGTAGAGAGAGCTCTCAAAGCACAGAATCCTCCAAGACCTATTGGTGTTATTGGAGCTTCTGCTCCTCCTGCAATTATTATATCAGCCTCTCCTCTCTGAATTATCCTGAAAGAATCTCCTATGGAGTGGGCAGAAGTTGCACAGGCAGTTGCAGTCGCAGAATTTGGACCTTTTGCACCAAAAATTATGGAGACAAGCCCTGATGCCATATTGATTATCAAACCTGGAAGGAAATAGGGAGATACCTTCCTTGGTCCCTGATTCAGGATTGCACTGTGAGTCTTTTCAATAGTTGAAAGCCCTCCAATTCCTGAACCAATGTAGACACCTATTCTTTCGGAATCCTCCTTTTCCATGGAAAGTTTTGAATCTTCAACTGCAAGAACAGCTGAGGCAAAAGCATAATGAATGAAGGGATCGAACTTGTCAACTTCTTTTGGATCAAGGAATTTTGTGGGATCAAAATTTTTTACCTCTCCTGCAATTGTAGTCCTGAAGGCAGATACATCAAATTTTGTAATTTTGCTTATTCCATTTTTCCCTTCAATACAGTTAAGCCAGTTCTCTTCCTTTCCAATTCCTATCGGAGAAACAATTCCTATTCCAGTGATAACAACCCTTCTTTTTTTGAAGGGGTTCATTTTATCCTTTCAATTTATTGTAAATGTAATCTACAGCTTTCCCTACAGTGTCCAGCTTCTCAGCCTCATCGTCAGGGATTGTCATTTTAAAATGGTCCTCGAGACTCATTATTAGCTCAACTGTATCAAGGGAATCAGCACCAAGATCCTGAATAAAATGGGCATCAAGGGTCACCTGTTCAGGTTTTACCTTCAATTTCTCAACTATTACATCCCTTACTTTGTTGAAAATTTGTTCTTTCTCCATCGGAACCTCCTAAAATTTATATTAAAATGAACTAAAAATCAATCGATCAACCCATGAAGAGTCCGCCATTTACTGAAATAACTTCTCCTGTTATATATGATGCAGAGTCTGATAGAAGGAAAAGAACAACCTCAGCTACCTCCTCGGGTTTTCCAAATCTCTTCATGGGAATTATGTTCAGGAAAGCATCCTTAACTTCCTGAGGGAGTTTTAATGTCATCTCGGTCTCAATATAACCTGGAGCAACTGCATTTACTGTAATTCCTCGAGATGCAACCTCCCTTGCCAGAGAACGTGTAAAACCAATTAAGCCAGCCTTTGAAGCAGAATAATTGGTCTGGCCGGCATTTCCCATCAATCCAACCACAGAGGAAATATTGACAATTCTTCCTGTTCTGTTTTTTATCATATTTCTTATGATAGTCTTTGTCATCAAAAAAGCGCCCTTTAAATTCACATCAAGAACAAGATCCCAATCCTCCTCACTCATTCTCATTAGGAGATTGTCTCTCGTTATTCCAGCATTGTTTACAAGACTATGGATTACCTCATATCTTCTCTCTATCTCAGAAACCACTCCTTCAACATCTTCTCTATCTGAAATATCTGCTTTAAAAAAACTTACTTTGAATTCCGAACTTTCGAACTCTTCAAAAGTTTGCTTCAATCTTTCCTCGTTGAGGTCAATGAGAATTATCTCGGAACCTTCCTCTCCAAGCTTTCTTGCAATCTCTTTTCCAATTCCCTGGGCAGAACCTGTTATTATACTTACTTTCCCTTCAAATCTTTTCATAACCTTTCCTCATAATTGGTGAAAAATTCATCAATTCAGTTTTAATTTTTTCAGGTATTTTATTTTTAATAAAATCTCGTGCCACCCTTATCGCATTTTTTATTGCATGAGAGTCGGATCTTCCATGACCAACAACTGCAATTCCGTTCACACCGAGGAGAAGAGCCCCACCATACGAGGAGTAGTCAACATTCTTCCTGAATTTTTTAAGAGCTCTCTTCATGAAAAGATAACCAATCTTAGCCCATAGGCTCCTTCCTATCTCCCTTCTTAAAAGGGACAGAAGAATCTCAGCGGTTCCCTCTGAAACTTTAAGAGCAACATTTCCTGTGAAGCCGTCACAGACTATAACATCTGCCAGACCTTTGTAAAGGTCTTTCCCTTCAACATTCCCTATGAAATTTAAATTTGAATTCTTAAAAAGTGGAGTGCTATCCTTTATAAGCTCATTCCCTTTCTCCTCTTCTTCTCCGATGCTCATCAATGCAACCCTTGGATTTTCAACACTCGTAAGTCTTTTCATGAATACAGAACCCATTATTGCAAATTGAAGAAGATTTATTGGCTTGCAATCTGCGTTAGCTCCAACATCAAGGAGTAAAGTTGAACCCTGCTGAGTCGGAATCACAACAGCAAGAGCGGGTCTTTCAATTCCCTCTATTGAACCAAGAATTGTTTTAGAAAGCGCCATAACAGCAGCGGTATTTCCTGCAGAAACCACCCCTCCTGCAACTCCTTCCTTGACAAGCTCCACAGCTTTTCTTATTGATGTTCCTGTCCTCTTTAAAATTTTCAGAATACCATCCCTCATACTGATATGTTCAGGAGCATTAACAATCTCTATCCTTGATAATTTGCTCCCATGTTTTGAAAGTTCCTTCTCAATTATTTCCTTTTTACCCACAAGAATTAGAAGGGTATCCAGTTCTCTGGAAGCCTGAACTGCTCCCTCCACTATTACAGATGGACCTTTATCAGATCCCATTACATCAATTGCAATTTTCTCACTCATTACCGCTCTTCTTCCCCTTCAATCACCTGTCTCCCTTTGTAAAAGCCACAATGTGGGCAAGCCCTGTGAGGAAGTTTAGGGTTCCCACAATGGGGACATACAGAAAATGATGGAATTTTTAAATGGTCGTGGGCTCTTCTTTTCCCTCTTCTTGAGGGTGAATGTCTTCTTTTTGGGTTAGCCATTTTTATCCCTCAATTGTTTATTAGTTTAATTTTATTCCAGCGAGGATCTTCACTTTTTACTTTGCATCCACACTCTCCCTCGTTTAAATTAGCTCCACAAACTGGACAAAGCCCTTTGCAGGAATCAGAGCAGAGAGGTTTCATTGGAATAGTAAGATTGATCTGCTCAAGGACAAGAGCATCAATGTCAATTCTGTTCTCTCTATAAAACATGGATTCAAAATCTGCCTCTGTAAGCTCCTTTTCAGGATTCTCATCCCTCACGAAATCCTCAATGGGATAGAAAACAAGGTCAAAATAAGAGTCAATTTTGAAAGGATATGGAGATAAGCATCTACTGCATGTCAGGGAGAGGGTGGTTGCAACTCTTCCACTAACAAAAACCTTTTCATCTTCCTTATTAATCTCAATGTTTATTTTCACTGGCTCTAAGAAAACAGCACCTTCCTCAACCAGTGAGAAACTGTCAAATGTAAAATTCTCATCTATTTTTAAACCTTCAATGGGTATCTCTAAAACATTAATAAACATTTTTCTCTCCTTTAAAAGGATACAATACATCAAAAATCACTTTTTGTCAATTGAAGTGGAGAAGAAACATTGAAAAGATAGAGAACATTTTTATCTAAATTGAAATATTTATCCAAATTAATTTTTTGTAACTGAAATATAAGTTATTTTTTCTTCAAATAATCCAGAATAATATTGGTCATAACTTTCACGCCTATCGGGATGCTTCTTTCATCTACAAGAAATGTAGGAGAATGAACTGAGTTACTTTTTACATCTGGAGGGCAAACTCCAAGACCGAGTATAACAGATGGAATCTCCCTTGCAAAGTAGCTAAAATCTTCACCACCCATCTCAGGTAATCCTTCAACAAGAAAATTTTTTCCGCCAAGAATCCTTTCCACTGTTGGAAGAATCTTTTTCATAAGCTCTGTGTGATTGTAAAGGGAAGGTGTTCCAAAATAATAATTTAATTCATAATCTGCACCCGCACTCTCGCATATTTTCTTTATAACTCTCTCTACTTTCTCTTTTAAAATCTTCCTTTGTTCCTCCCCATAACTTCTAACAATTGCTCTCATTTCTGCTTTCTGGGGAATCACATTTGGGGCTGTTCCCGCATGAAAGGAGCCAACGGTTATAACTGTATTATTATGAATTGAAATTTCCCTTGAAACCATAACCTGAAGAGCAAGAACAACCTCTGAGCCAACAACTATGGGGTCAACGCAGGAGTGAGGTGCAGAACCATGACAACCCTGTGATTTTATAATTAGATGAAACCCATCGCAGTTTGCGCCTGAATAGCCTAGAGTATATCTTACAAAACCAGGTTTAAGTTCATCATCCACATGGAAAGCGAACATGACTTCAGGCTTTATATCCTTAAAAACACCCGCCTTTAGCATTTCATTGGCACCATCCCCCCACTCTTCTGCAGGTTGAGCAACAAAAAGGACACTCCCTGAAATTTCATTTCTCAATTTTGAAAGAACATTTGCAACACCGAGCAGAATTGTTGTGTGAACATCATGACCGCAGGCATGCATGACACCAGTTTCCTTTCCATCAATAACAACTTTTACTTTTGAGGCAAAAGGAAGTCCTATTTCCTCAGTTATTGGGAGAGCATCCATATCTGCCCTCATACCAACTACAGGACCTGGTTTTGAGCCTCTTAAAATTCCAAGCACTCCTGTCCCAGCAATTCCTTCTCTAACCTCAAGACCAAGCTTTCGGAGATAATTTGCAACAATAGAAGATGTTCTCTTCTCCTGAAAGGCGAGTTCTGGATTTGCATGAATATCTCTTCTAATTTCTATGAGCCCTGGCGTTATTTCATCAAGAATTTTTTCAACTCTTTTCTCGAAAGGCTCCTTTGATAATGAGGGAAATACAAGTAGAAAAATCATAAAGACAAATATTATTTTTCTCATGCTTTTCCTCCATCTCTTCAAGAAATTCAATCATAACTTAACAAATCTCTTCTCTCAACTCGTTTGAAAAAAGATTTTTATAAAATTAAACTATTAAAGAGAGGGATTTAAAAATGAGTATAAACTTAATGGGTATTTTACTGATCGGGCTTTTTATAGTCATTGGTTTTTTAAGGGGTATTCTTAGAATTATCATCGCTTTTCTTGCTCTTCTAATCTCTGCTTTACTGGCTAAGCCTTTCTCTTTTCTTACTTCCTGGCTTATAAACAAAATAGACCTGATTCCCCTTGCTCTAAAACCGCTTGCAACTTTTATCGCCACAGCTCTTCTACTTTTTATAATTTTTTTATTTATCGGTTCATTTATAATTTCCCTTAGGGAAAAAAGGGAAGAAGAGCAAGGACTCCCCCCCATCCCTATCTGGGAAAGAGTTGGTGGAGCAATTCTTGGCGGGATATGGGGATTATTTCTTACAGTTCTTATTCTAACAGGAATTGAAATAATTGGTAATGTTGAAGATGCTTTTCTCAAATTCTCTTCTCAAACCCGGGAAGCCCAAAAAACCGATGACTTTTTCAAAAAAGACTGGTTCAAGCTACAAAAGGAGGAGAAGGTAAGCGGTAGTTCCTTCCCTTTGTTGAAAGAGAAAGTTCATGATTCTCTATTCGGTTCATTGGTTCAGAAGGTAAATCCTGTTGATGAAAAAGTAATTAAAATGATTGAGCAACTCCTCACTGTTATAAGCAACCCGGAATTGCTGGAAAAATTAAGGAATCATCCTGAAATTTCCCATCTTACTGAAAATCCAAAATTCATAGAAGTAGCGGAAGATGAAGAAATTCAGAAAGCACTTGAAGTATCAGATTTTTTCAGTCTGCTTGACAATCCAAGAATAGCTGAGCTGATAAAGGATAAAGAATTGATTGAGGAAGTTAAAAAATAGATATTGAAAGAATATTGGATGAGATTTTAAAAGAAAGAAAAGAGTCTTTTTGACATCTCCCATCCTTTCTAACGCCTTATGGACAAGAATACCATAAAGCCCCAAAATCACTTGCCAGATTTCTTAAAAAAATGCTATGGATTTCTTTTGGGATAATCCTCCCATCACTTTATTCTAATGTATTCGACAGGGAAAGATTTTTTCTAAGAGTCTTATTCTTATCTTTTCCTTCTCTTCATCTAAACAATCCTTCATAATTTTTGATTGTTCTTTAAAAATTTGCTAAGATGCATTCTTGGAGGGAATTGATTAAGAGGAAGGGAATAAAAATAAATCGTTTCAAAAAATGGGAGGTAAGATGAAAGGGCAAAAATCAAAAGGCAAAAGCCTTTTTTAGTTTCCCCTTTTTAATTTTTAACTTTTTACTTTTAACTTTTTATTAGGGAGGTAAGGATGGGTAAAAGAATCATTTCTATTTTTGTGGGCTTCGTTTTAATTTCTGGCTTGTGGGCATTGGAAAAACCTGTGATAATTGGAAAAGAAAGAGGTGAGGGAGAGCTGATTCAGCCAAGGAATGGAAATGAAAGGACCTGATGGAAATGTTTATATTTTAGATTGGTATGAAGCCTAGATTAAGGTCTATTCTCCAGAAGGGAAATTCATTAGAAGAATTTGTGGAAAGGGAGAGGGGCCAGGTAAGATAAAAAGAGCAGATTGTGCAAACTTTGGATTTACCCATGATGGGAAATATATTTTTGTGACAGAGTTCTTCGGCGGTCATCAATGGATTTCTATTCTCCACCTTAACGGAAAATTTCAGAAAGCAATTCATCTTTCTTTCAAAGGTTATATGGTTTTTAGAGTCTTAGGAGCGTATTCTCTGCCTGATGGAACTTTTCTTGTTCATGTAGTTTTTGCTGAGCCTTCCAGGCAAGTCGAGGATTATTTTCACCATGTCACTTCAAATGTGCTTTTAAGAATAAACGAAAAAGGAGAGATTATTCAGGAGATGGTTAAGAAAACTTATGTCACTAATTTCAATGGAAGCTCTTGGAGCTGACATGGGGTATATCCATTTTGTTCCACGATTCCTATGGGTTCCCCTTAAGGGGAAAAGCATAATTTTCGCTGATGGATTGAGCAAGAATTTTTCAATTTATGATTTTTCAGGAAATAAGATTGGAGAGCTACAGACCCCTCTTCCTGAGCCAGAAAATGTGACTTCAAAGGACCTGGATGAATGGAGGGAATAAAGGAGAGAGATTTTTAAGATTTATGGGCCTAGACTTCAATTAAAGGTAATAGATAAATATAAGAAATCAATCTACGATAAGAAGCCTAATTTGGATTCTTTATCTCTAACCCCTCAAGGTAATATTCTGATAGCAGGCGCAGATGAAACTTATTACCTGATTAACTCCAAGGGAAAACTTCTCGCCTCCACAAAGCCAAATGTTTCCCAATTAAGAATAACAAAAAGCTTCATCATCTTTGCAAAGGTAGATGAAGAAGGTGGTGTAACAGTCTACTATCTCAAAAGGAAAGGCTCTGAGGAAGAGGATTTTAAAAGGCTTCAAGGCATTTGATTTAGAAAGATTTATCCGCTATCCAAGAACTTATGTATTTTTACTCCCTTTAAAAATCTAACAAAATTAGATGGTTAAGTCAAAAGTCCTATTCAATCTTTACATATTTTCCAAGTTCTTTTCCTTCTTCTTCAAGTCCTGATTCTATAAATGTTTCCATTTTGGGAATCCCTCTCTTGTCCCAACCTCTCATTTCATAGTAAATGTCGAGAAGGGAGTCGTATTTATCGTATTCAAGGACTTTTCCAGCAATCGGACCTTCTTTGTCTGCATTGGATGGGTCAAACCATATAGCAGGAGGATAGTCCCATTTTCTGTTCCAGTCAGGATATTCCCTTATCCAGAATGCTCTTATTAAATTATAAATTCTATCTGCAACTTTCCAGAAATCCTCTAAGGTCCAGTTGTAGTCGGTTGCTTTATTGAAATATTCAGCGTAATGTTCAAGCTCCCACCCAATTTCAACCCAAGGGAATCTGCAGGAAACTATAAACTCAAACAGGCCTCCTCTTATTCTCTGAAGTTCAATTACTTTCTTTGCCTTCTCAGGTCCGTAGGATTCCCTTGAAGTCTGGGTTAGTTCAAACATTATGACCCACGCATCTTTGTGATGGGCTCCTATTGGAGATGTTCCAAAGGCTAGAGCCATTCCAGGGACAAATTTGCAGTTGTAGGCAGAAATTTCAAGACCCTTTACATGCATTGCATAGATTTCACTTCCCTTTCCAATCTTTTCTGACATTTTCCTTGTTCCAAGGGCTAAAAGCTCTCCTTCCTCCCTTCTGTAAGCAGTTTTCATTAAAAGTTTCTTTGCCTTTTCAGCATCTCCAAATCTAAAATCCCCATTTATTGCACCATTTTCTATTGCATCAGCATAGAAGGAAAGGACTCCACCCGCAGAAATCGTGTCAAGTCCAAAGTCATCGCAGAGATAGTTTAGAGATGCAACCTGAGGGTATTCAAAAATTTCAAGGTTACTTCCAAGCATTCCAACATTTTCATAATCAAGTTCAGAATGTCTTCCCTCTTCGTCCAGTATTGTTATTCCGCATTTCATAGTGCAGTTGGGGCATCCGTAAACAGCAACCTTAAGCTGAGCGAGCCTTTCTCCATCAATTCTCCAAGCGTCTGGATGCGATGTCTTCCTCATATTCTTTACTGGCAATGCATGAACATCATTGCACCATGCAAGGACTCCTGTTGTTCCCTGAACAGACCAACCGGTTTTTTTATCAATCTCTCCAACTTTTTTAAGGTCATCCCTACCAAGTTTTTTCATCCCTTCAGGGTCTGCAACTGGTATCTCTTTGCTTCCCTTAATTACGATTGCCTTCAGATTTTTTGAACCCATTACAGCACCGATTCCCGGTCTTCCACCCGCTCTTCCCTCAAGGCTCCTTATTACTGAATACAGAACTTTATTTTCTCCACCTTGCCCGATTGTGAGGATTCCCGCCCTCTTTCCATATTTTTTATAAAGCCACTCCAGTGTATCATAGGAACCCTTCCCCCATATTTCATCAGCGGGAAGAAATTGAACTTTTTCATCCTCAATGTAAATATAAATTGGTTTTTCAGAGGCTCCTTCTATTATAAGAATGTCATAACCCGCTTTTCTCATCTGCTCAGTAACCCATGTTCCAAGATTTCCATCTCCATACCCACCAGTAAGAGGGGATTTTGCAGCTACAACTGTTTTACCAGTGTTTGGAGCAGGAATTCCTGCAATGGGTCCTAAAGAAATAATCAGTTTGTTTTCAGGACCAAGGGGGTCTATCCATGGCTTTAACTCATCCCATAGGATTTTTACAGCAAATCCTCTTCCTCCAACCCATTTTCTTGCAAAATCTTCATCAAAACTTTCCTTTTTAATCTTCCTATCAGTTAAATTGATCCTTAAAATGTTACCTATCCATCCTTTCATATCAAAACCTCCAAAAATACCATTATTCTTGGATAACACAATATTAATTTTTAGTCAATTCTATAAGTTTATTTCTTCCTTTCAATTGGAATTTCACCTTCGTAAGAGCGAACAAAAAATATTGGATTTCTTTGAAGAATCTTGGGATCTATAATTTTTGTCATAACATTTCCATCCATGTCCCTTGCTACAGGAAAACCCATTAAATAAAGTAGAGTCGGGGCGATATCCACTATTTCTACCTCCCCCTGAAATCCACCCTTATTAATGCTTGAGCCTGTAAATATAGCAATTCCATCCGGAGCATTGTCATGATAGGCAGAAATCTCCTCTGACCTGTAAATGAAATTCAAAACCCTTTTCCATAAAGGGATTGGACTCATACCGTGGGGAGAATAAATCAAAAGAATTTCATCCTCCTTCATAGCTGATAAAAAACTTCCAATTATTGAATCGTAATAATCATAATATCTTTCAATTACCATGGAATATAGAGGAACTGTTTCTTCTCCCATCAAAGGTTGTTCAGGTCTTGAAAATTTCCAGAATCTGTGTTCAACAGTATCGAGACCTGAAAAAAAAGCGTGGAGATAGAAAGGATTGGATTTTTGTTTTATACTCATAGCTTCTCTGAATACAGACTCATCCTGAAGAAATGAATTGAGGAGCACATCTGTCATTGGATTTTCTGGAAATTCCCCAATTATATTTTTGAATCTTAAAACAGTTTCAGAAGGATTTTGTAAATTAGAAGGCTCAACAAGAAAGAAAGGATGCTTAGAAGAATTGAGAATAGATATAACACCCCTTGAACTGGAGATCGCGGGCTTTTTCTCTAGGATTCCAAAAATTTCGAGTTTGTAAAGAAAAACAAAACGGGGAAGAATGGAAAGGCAGTGTGAAACTCCTTTAAATTGATAACAATACTCAAATACCCTGTGCTTGTAAGGATATTTTCCAGTTTCAAAGGAAGAAAAAAGAGTTGTTCTGTCCTGGGGTCTGAAATTCTTTACCATAGCCCATGAGCCGTTTTCCATTACATGGGAGAAATTGTGGAGTCTTTTTTCAGATGTGAGGGGAGCGATAAAATCAAGGGTCAAACCATCCATTTGTAAAACTATGACATTTTGTCCTCTAACCCACTCAAAACCTGATGAGACTGAATGGCTTTCCATCAGATATCGCTCCTTTGAGGAGAGGAAAAGGAGAGAAAAAATCGCTAAATAAAACAAAATGTAGATGAAGGAGGAGATTTTCAATCTAAAAATAAAGAAAAAAGAAATAGTCCCAATAATTATAAGAAAAATGCTCCAGAAATTTAATTTTCTTACGACCTGCGGGATTATGTAGATTGAGAAAAAACGAGAGTTTAAAATGAATAATGCGCCCATTGCTATCGAAGCAAAAGAAAAAATGGAAGCAACAAGCTTAGCATTGAAGAAATTAATTACGAGGTTTGTTTCGAGGAGAAATGATAGAAACTCTGTTATCAAAAAGATTAGCAGAAAAGAGAAAATAGTGTAAAAGGGAAGCAAGTCAAGAAAGAGATTGAGGATATCTCTTGTTTTAAATGGAGCAGAAGAATTCAAAAAAATAATGAGAACGACTAAAAGAAAAGTGATGGCTAAGGAAGGTAAGAAAAAATTTGTAAATCTTTTTAAAAAGCTCATTATAAAGGTAAGTCTATGGGCGTAGAAATAAACAGTAGTGTCGTTCGCCCGACTCTAATTTCCGTGTGATCTTGAAGTTCGCTCTCAAGCATTCTTTTTTCATTAATATATGTCCCGTTTGTGCTACCAAGATCCCTTATAACTATTCTATTCTCAAGGAACTCAATACATGCATGTTTTCTTGAAACTTCCATGTCCATAAGGAGTATGTCAGTATTTTCTCTTCCTATTGTTATGTAGGGCTTTGTTATGTGAAAGATGGCGCCAGCATCCGGGCCAGTTATAACAGCTATAGAATACCTTTTATCATCAGGGAGTTTTAGCTTTTCCTCGAAAGGGAAAGCTTCTTTAATTTCCGATTTTTTTGTTTCTTCAAATTCTTGGGCTTCTTCCTCAGATTTTTCGGATACTTCAAAAACTGCCAGACATTTTGGACACTTGAACTTTAACCTTTTTCTGAGTTCCAATTGCTCTTCTTCTATTCTATAAAAAGCCCTGCAATTAGGACATTTAATAATCATACAAAGTCTTCCTCTCTTAAATTCTCAATCTTCAGCAATATTACAAAACTCGACGCCATATCTTTACCGAATATTCTCAGAATTTCTTCATCTCTGTTAACAAGACCACTTCCCATAAACTTTAAAATCTTCCTTTCTTCCGATAAAAGGGAAAGTCCATAGATTCTTGGATCAGTTGAAAGAGCAAGCTCCACATTCAAATCAGAGAGAGCAAATGCAAGGCATTCCTTACCATTTATTTTTAAATGTTTTAGTTGAGAGACAATGAAAGGGTAAGGAGTATCATTCAGGAGGACTACCATAAAAGTTTGTGAGCTTTTTTCTAAGATCTTAGAAATATCTTTTCCCATAGCAATTTTAGTTTAACATTGCACAGAGGGAAGAGTCAAACAGAGACTGAAAATAGCTACAAGCTACAAGATACAAGTTATAGCAGTCTAAAAGGTGGGGTAACAATAAAGAGAGAGTGGAAGCAAGGAGATGCTGAAGCTTTTATTCATTTTGAACCAACATAATCGCCCCAGGCTTTTATTTCAAGCTCCGTCTTTTTTTCAAGGGATTCCACAAATAAACGAGCAAGTTGAATGTTTGTTATAAGGGGTATTGAAAGGTCAACTGCTAATCTCCTTATCTCGTAAGAGTCATCAAATTCCAATTTATCATAGGAGAAGGGGATGTTGATTACAAGGTCAATCTCTTTATTGATGATAAAAGTTCTTACATTGGGTTCATTTTTTTCGTGAATTTTGAAAAGAATTTGATTCTCTATCCCATTTTTCCAGAGAAATTCAGATGTGTGCTCCGTTGAATATATTTTAAAATTCATATTTCTCAGCTTTCTTATCCAATCTATACATCGGAATCTGTTTTCATCGCCCTTTATTGAAAGAAGAACTGATTTTTTGGGTATTTTGAAACCAGTGGAAATGATTGCCTTGAGAAAAGCTTCATGGATATATTTTCCAAAACATGCAACCTCTCCCGTTGAAACCATTTCAACGGAAAGTATCGGATCTGCCTTTTCCAGTCTGGAAAATGAAAACTGGGGCGCCTTTATGCAGATATAGTCTTTATCAAAAAGAGATTTCTCCACCCCTTCCATCCTATCCTCAATCATTGCTCTTGTGGCAATTTCAATAAAATTCAACCCATAGGTCTTTGAGACAAAAGGGAATGTCCTTGAGGCTCTTAAGTTAATTTCAATTACTCTAACCTTTCCGTCCTTTGCAATGAACTGAATATTAAACGGTCCGGTAATTTTAAGGGCTCTGGCTATTTTCTTTGCAATGAGTCTTGCTTCTCTGAAAGTCTGAACATGAATTCGCTGGGCGGGAAGAATGATTGTTGCATCTCCAGAGTGAACTCCAGCGTTCTCAATATGCTCTCCCACTGCGTAACAAAGTATCTCTCCATCCTTTGCAACAGAGTCGAACTCAATCTCCTTTGCTCCCTCAATGAATTTACTTACAACAACTGAACCCGCTGATGAGAATGTTCTTGCTTTCTTAAGGTATCTTTCCAGTTCTTTCTCATTGAAAGCCACTGACATGGAAGAGCCACTGAGGACAAAACTTGGTCTTATTAAAACAGGGAATCCTATCGAGCGGGTAAAATCTCTAACAGATTCAAAGGATTTAAGCTCCTTCCATTCAGGTTGCTCAACTCCCAGTTTATCAAGAAGGTAGGAAAATTTATGTCTGTCCTCAGCTATATTTATATTTTTCGGCTCTGTTCCTAAAATTTTTATTCCATTCCTGCTGAGGGGAATGACAAGATTGTTGGGAGTCTGCCCACCCATGGAAACAATCACTCCTTCTGGACTCTCTTTTTCACAAATATCGAGAATTCTTTCAAGGGTTAGCTCTTCGAAATATAATGTGTCGCATATGTCATAATCTGTTGAGACAGTTTCAGGGTTTGAATTTACCATTATTGTTCTTTTACCCATTTTTGAAAGAGTCTTAACACAATTAACAGCACACCAATCAAACTCAACAGAAGAACCTATTCTGTAAGGTCCGGAGCCAATGATTATAATTCCTCTTTCCTCAAATTCTACATCGTCCCATTCTTCGTTGTAAGTCAGATATAAATAATTTGTCCTTGCGGGGTATTCTGCAGAAAGTGTATCAATCTGCTTTACACAAGGAATGACTCCGAACTTTTTTCTCAAACTCCTTATCTCATTTTCTTTTTTACCCTTCAATTTAGCAATTCTTGAATCTGAGAATCCAAGCCTTTTTGCTTCAAGAATGATTTCCTTTCCAAGTTTGGACTTTGAAATTTCTTTTTCAAATTCAACAATATTTTTGAACTTATTCAAAAACCATGGATCAATCTTTGTTATCTCATTTATCTCTTCAATGGAATATCCATTTTTTATCGCCTTTGCTATTGCAAAGAATCTTTTGTCCGTGAAGAAATCCTCTTTCAGCTCAATAGGTTCAAAATCTGAAGAAAGACCATCTGCACCTATTTCAAGCATTCTGATTGCTTTCTGGAAAGCTTCCTCAAAAGTTCTTCCAATTCCCATTACCTCACCAACACTCTTCATCTGAGACCCTATTCTTCTTTCAACCTTTCTGAATTTCTGGAAATCCCATCTTGGAATCTTGACAACAACATAGTCAAGAGAAGGTTCAAAGCAAGCGGTTGTAGCATTTGTAACTGAATTTTTTAAATCTGGCAAAGTCTTTCCGAGAGCAAGTTTAGCTGAAATATATGCTATTGGATAGCCTGTTGCCTTTGAAGCAAGGGCTGAAGACCTTGAAAGTCTCGCATTCACCTCTATAACTCTATAGTCCCATTTTTGTGGAGAAACAGCGAACTGAATATTACACTCGCCTATAATTCCAAGGCTTCTCACAACTTCAATGCTTATCCTTCTCAATTCATGATATTCAAAGTTTGTAAGTGTCTTAGAAGGGGCAACAACTGCACTCTCTCCAGTGTGAAGCCCCATTGGGTCGATATTTTCCATGTTGCATATTATTATGCAGTTGTCCTTTGAATCCCTCATTACCTCATATTCAATTTCTTTCCATCCATAAAGATATTCTTCAATGAGAACCTTTTTTGAAACAGAAAAAGCTCTTCTTAGCATTTCCTCTAACTCATCTCTGTTCTTTGCCATTCCAGAGCCTCTACCTCCCAGCTCATAGGAAACCCTTAGCATAACAGGATAGCCAATCTTTTCCGCTGAGGATAGCCCTTCTTTTATTGACTTAACCGAGAAACTCTTTGGAGTCTTGATATTTAAACTTTTCAATTTTTTCACGAAAAGTTCCCTGTCCTCACTTTCCTTTATTGCTTTGAGAGGGGTTCCGAGAACCTTCACTGAATATTTTTTCAGAACATTCTCAAGGACAATACCGCAATTTAAAGCAGTCTGACCTCCAAATCCGAGAATAATTCCGTCGGGCTTTTCTCTTTTTATTATCTTTTCAACAAAATCTTTCCTCACAGGAAGAAAATAAACTTTGCTGGCTAATTCCTGGTCTGTTTGAATTGTTGCAATGTTTGGATTTACAAGAATTGTCTCTATCCCTTCCTCCTTCAGGGCTTTCAATGCTTGAGAGCCTGAATAATCAAACTCTCCCGCCTCGCCAATTTTTAAAGCACCACTTCCAAGGATAATTACTCTCATTTTCTTTCAATAAAGCTTAAAAATTCATCAAAAACAAATTCTGTATCCTTTGGGCCAGGAGAACCTTCAGGATGGAACTGAACTGAAAGGAATGGTTTCTTTCTGTGCCGTATTCCCTCAATTGTTCCATCATTGGCATTTAAAAACCATACTTCCCAATCTTCCTTTAATTCTTTTTTAACCGCAAATCCATGATTCTGACTCGTTATGTAACATCTTTGATTTCTTAAATCCAAGCATGGCTGATTCTGAGATCTGTGTCCATACTTTAGCTTGTATGTGTCGATTCCTGCTGATAAAGCAAGAATCTGATGACCGAGACATATTCCGAGAATAGGTTTATCATGATCAAGGAGTTTTCTGACAATTTTAATTGTCTTATTGCACATTTTTGGATTCCCAGGTCCATTGGAAATAACAACACCATCAAATTCTATCCCTGTAAAGTCGTAATCCCATGGAACAGTCATTACTTTCAAACCTCTTTCAACAAGAGCTCTTATTATGCTTCTCTTTACACCACAATCAATTAAAACAACAACTTTTTCTCCTTTTCCATATTTACGGATTTTTTTACAGGATACATTCTCCACAACATTTTCTTTATCTGGATTAAAGAAATCAGGTTCTTTGCCATCAACAATTATTTTGCCAAGCATTGTCCCTCTTTCCCTCAGAATCTTAGTTAGAGTTCTTGTGGGAACACCTGTAAGGACTGGAATATTCTCTTCTATAAGCCAATCCTCAAGGGTTTTTCTACATGACCAGTGGGAAGGGTTTTCACAGATAGAGCTTGCAACTAAAGCCCTTACCTGAACCCTATCAGACTCATAATTATTACTGTCTGAGATTCCGTAATTTCCAATTAGAGGATATGTAAAAACAAGGATCTGCCCATAGTAACTTGGATCTGTAAGACTCTCGGGATAACCCACCATTCCTGTGTTGAAAACAACCTCCCCTGATACACTCTTTTTTGCACCCCTTATTCTCCCCTCGAAAAAAGTTCCGTCCTCCAATAAGAGTATTCCTTTGCCATTCCTCTTTAAACTCTCCATAAAAAAGAGAAATCCTTCTTGTCTTTAATTTTTTCGGAAGAACAGGAAATTCTGGCCCACTCTAAAATCCCTCTCTTCCCTCTATAAACTTGCATCGTGATAATTATACAAAATTTTGAGACGAATTAAAATGCTTAATTAAGTAAATTTTTTAGAAGCAAACCAGATAAATTGAAAATAAACTTTCTATTTGTTATCATTTGCAACGAGGAGAGAAAGATGAAAAAATGGATTTTTGTATTTCTTTTAATTTTAATTCCATCATTTTTTGGGGCTAACAGTTTAAGACCAGTTTATACTTACTCCATTGTCGCTTATGACCCTGAGACTGGTCAATTTGGTGTAGCAGTTCAGTCTCACTGGTTTTCTGTAGGCTCAATTGTTCCATGGGTTGAGGCAGAAGTTGGAGCTGTGACAACTCAATCTTTCGTAGAAGTTTCATATGGCCCCCTTGGTCTTGAGCTTATGAGAGCAGGAAAAAGTGCTGAAGAAACTTTGTCTGCCCTTCTTAAAGCTGATAGTAATGAGTCTGTCCGACAGGTTGCAATTGTTGATTCTAAGGGAAGAGTTGCAGTCCATACAGGAAACAAATGCATCCCAGAGGCGGGACATTACGTTGGGAAATATTATTCATGCCAAGCTAATTTAATGCTGAAAAACACAGTGTGGAAGGCAATGGCTTATGCCTTTGAAAACACAAAGGGAGAACTCGTTGACAGACTGATGTCAGCCCTTGAAGCAGGAGAGAAGGAAGGTGGGGATATAAGAGGGAAACAGTCTGCTGCAATAATTGTTGTTAAGGGGAAGAGCTCAGGCGTTTGGTGGAAGGACAGACTATACGATTTAAGAGTTGAAGACCACCCTGAACCTTTGAAAGAACTAAAAAGACTCATAAAACTTGCGAAAGCTTACAACCATATGAATGCGGGAGATGAGTTTCTTGCCCAGAATAAAGTGGGGGATGCTTTGAGAGAATACAGTAAAGGTATGGAACTTTACCCTGAAAATCCTGAGATGATTTTCTGGCCAGCTGTAACTCTTGCATCCACTGGAAAGGTTGAAGAAAGCCTTCCTTTATTCAAAAAAGTTTTCTCAATGGATTACAACTGGGCAATTCTTCTTCCAAGATTGGCAGAAGTGGGTCAATTTCCAAAGGATGAGAATTTGATTAAGAAAATTCTTTCTTTAGCACCTAAGAAATAGGAGGATTATATGAAAAGAGTTTTTATTTTCTTTGTAATATTTGGCCTTTTAGCATTTTCATTATTTGCTGAAAAGAAATCTCTTACCTTTGATGACTTTATTAAAATTGGAAGGGTCTCAGACCCTCAGATTTCTCCTGATGGAAAGTATATTGCATATGTTGTGACATATCTTTCAAAGGAGACAAACACTTCTAACTCTGATATATGGATTATTAAAGAGGATGGTGAAAACATTCAGATAACAAGAAACCCAAAAGCAGATTTTCATCCAAGATGGAGCCCTGATGGAAAAGAATTATATTTCATTTCCGTTAGAGAATCCTCTCAGCAAATCTACAAGATTAAATTGGGCGGAGGAGAACCAGTAAAGGTCTCGGATATTTATCTTGGGGTCTCTTCCTTTGGCCTCTCCCCTGATGGTAAAAAGATTGCCTTTGTTTCTGAGACATATCCCGATTGCAAGGATGATAAATGTAACAAGGAAAAGGAAGAGGCAAAAGAAAGGAGCAAATTAAAAGTTAGAATTTATGAAGGGCTTCTCTTCCGCCACTGGAATACCTGGAGGGATGAGAAGAGAAATCATATTTTTATAATGAATTCTGATGGAGGAGATGTTAGAGATTTAATAAAAGGTAATTATGATGCTCCACCAATTGCCCTTGGAGGGAATCCTGATTATTCCTTCTCTCCGGATTCTAAGGAGATAGCCTTTACCATGAACACTGACCCTGTGGTTGCAATTTCAACAAACAATGATGTTTTTGTAATCCCTGTGGATGGAGGAGAACCGGAGAGAATCAGTAAAGGGAAAGGGAATGATAATCAACCTGTTTACTCACCTGATGGGAAATTCATCGCCTTCCGCTCAATGGAAAGAGCAGGATTTGAAGCTGACAGAGAGAAATTAATTCTTTTTGAAAGAGGAACAAAGAAATTAATTCCTCTCACAGAAAATCTTGACAGGTCTGTCGATGAGGTTATATGGGCTTCTGACTCTCAGAGCCTCTATTTCACTGCGGAAGACAAAGGTTATAAACCCCTTTACAGGGTCAACCTTGATGGAAAAGTAGAGGAGATTCTTGATAAAGTTTTTGTCTCTCAGGTTAGATTATCTCCTAATAATAAATTTTATTTTATCAAACAGAACATAAATAAGCCTCCTGAGGTTTTTGAATGGAAAGATGGAATGGAGCCCTCTCAGCTGACCCATGTTAACGATGAATTAATCAAAGATATTGAAATGAATCCTGTTGAGGAATTTTGGTTTAAGGGTGCAAAGGAAAGATTGGTTCATGCTTTAATGATAAAACCTCCAAAATTTGATTCTAACAAAAAGTATCCTGCTGTTTTTCTTATTCATGGGGGTCCACAGGGAGCATGGTCAGACTCCTTCCATTTCAGGTGGAATGCCCAGATGTTCGCATCCCCTGGATATATTGTCATTATGATAAACTTTACAGGAAGCACAGGATACGGACAGAAATTTACTGACGATATTTCAGGAGATTGGGGAGGAGCTCCCTTTGAAGATATAATTAAAGGAGTTGAGTTCGCATCCAAATTCCCATTCATAGATAAAGATAGAATAGCTGCTGCAGGAGCATCATACGGTGGTTACATGATTAACTGGATTGCAGGACACACAGATATTTTCAAATGTTTAATCTCCCATGCGGGTGTTTACAATCTTGAGAGTATGTATGGTGCAACAGAGGAATTATGGTTTCCTGAATGGGAATTTAAAGGAACTCCATGGACAAACAGAAAACTTTATGATAAATTCTCTCCCCATCGATACGCCCATAATTTTAAGACTCCAACCCTTGTCTCCCATGGAGAGCTCGATTACAGGGTCCCTGTTACAGAAGGTCTTCAATTTTACACAACTTTACAGAGGAAAGGTGTCCCTTCAAAACTTATCTATTTCCCTGATGAGGACCATTTTGTCTCAAAACCAAAGAATGCTGAAGTCTGGTGGAAAGAAGTTCTTGTATGGCTTGAAAAATATTTAAAGGAGAAAAAATGAAAAGGAAAAAGTCGTGGAGGGAAAAGCTCGAGAATAGCAAAGGTCTTCCAAAGGTAGAAAAGATAGAGGGAAAACTTTCAAAAAGATGGGGTGAAGGCACAGTTGTTATACCAGCTCCAAAGGAGGTTGAAGAGATTATGAGGATGGTTCCAGAAGGAAAAGTGATAACAATTAATAAGATTCGCGAAGTTCTTGCAAAAAAGCATGGTGCAAAAATCGGATGCCCGATTACAACAGGAATTTTTGCATGGATTTCCGCTCATGCCACAGAGGAGGCAAGAGCCAATGGAGAGAAGGAAATAACCCCTTGGTGGAGGACATTGAAAAGTAATGGTGAGCTAAATGAAAAATTTCCTAGTGGAGTTGAAAGACAGAAGGAACTTCTTGAGAATGAAGGACATGAAATTTTAAAGAAGGGAAAGAAATTTTTTGTCAAAGATTTTGAAAGGGCAATTTATAAGCCTAAAAAATGAGAAGAGTATTTCCATTAATTTTAGTGTTTTTCTTTGTTTCTTCTCTCCGGGCTGATAATCTTGAGATACTGAAGAATAAAACCAGTAAAAGGATTGCAGAATTTTGCGATAGACTTGATGGAGTCTCAGGAGTTGCAGTAAAAGATTTAAAAAGTGGTTTTACGATTCTCATAAATGAAAATGAAATATTTCCTCAGGCAAGCTCAATAAAGATTGCCATTCTTTTTGAAGTTTTTAAAAAAGTTGAAGAGGGAAAATTGAGTTTTGATGAGTTCATCGAATTGAAGAAAGATTGGAAAGTCGGAGGAAATGGGATACTTCAGCATCTCGGTGAGCCATTCCTTTCAATCTCTACAAAGGATCTTTGCACTCTCATGATAGTTCTTTCCGACAACACCGCAACAAATATCCTCATTGAAAGAATTGGAATCGACTCAGTAAATAAAAGATTGGAATCGATTGGCTTGAGAAATACAAAGTTGAAAAGAAAAATGATGGATGTTTTGGCAGTAAGAGAAGGAAGGGAAAATCTCTCCACTCCCTTAGAGATGATGTTTTTGCTTGAAAAAATATACAAAGGAGAAATTTTAAATGAGCCTTACAGGAGTGAATTCTTAAAAACTCTCGCAATCCCAAAGGACTCATATATAAGAAAAGGAATTCCAGATAATGTTCCTGTTGCTTCAAAACCAGGTTCTCTTCCCCGAGTTAGATGCGAATCGGGAATAATCCTTCTGAAGGAAAGGCCGTTCATTCTATGCTTAATGACATCTTATTTGAAAAAAGAAGAAGATGGAGAAATTTTAATTTCTGAGATTTCAAAAATTTTTTTTGAATACTTTTCAACAATTGAAAAATCTACTATTTATGGAAGAGGAATAGACTACTAAAGTTTCAAAAGGGGAGTGAAAAAACTACAATAAAGTGAAAAAGAATAGAATTGAATTAAGTTTTTAGAAAATCATCTTTAAAACTTTTCACTTCTTTTCTTCTTTCTTAACCATATACTTCTCAAACCATGCCATTAGGTAAAGCTGCTGGAGAAGTCTGTGGGATGGAGTCCTCCAGCCATGATACTCATCGGGCATTCTCACAAGAAGGGTTTCCTTCTTCAACATCTTCAAAGCTCTGTAAAACTCTTCACTCTGTCCAATAGGAGTTCTCAGGTCTGCCTCACCAGTCATTATCATTACAGGAGTCTTCACATTGGCCACATAATGAAGCGGGGAGCGGAGAGCATACTCCATGGGGTCTTCCCAGGGGTATTTTTTAAATTGACGATACCACATTGCTCCATCTGTAGTTCCCACAAAAGAATGCCAGTTTATAACAGGTCTCATGGATACAGCAGCTCTAAATCTATCCGTGTGCCCAACAATCCATGCTGTCAGAACCCCTCCGCCACTTCCACCACAGACAAACAAATTATCTTCATCAATAAATCCAAGGGATATAGCTTTATCCACTCCTGCCATTAAATCATCATAATCTTTCCCTGGATAGGCATACTGAATCCCATTAACAAAGTCCTGTCCATATCCAGTGCTACCCCTTGGATTCATATAGAGGACAGCATATCCCTTTGCTGAAAAATTCTGCCATTCCCAGTTGAAGGCTACGGAATACATTGCCCATGGACCACCGTGAATCCAGAGAACCATTGGATATTTTTTCCCCTTTTCGAATTCAGCTGGTTTTATCAGCCAGCCCTGAATATCAAGTCCATCAGTTGATCTGAACCAGATTTCTTCCACTTCACCAAGTTTTACATTTTTGAGAACATCCTCATTCACATCAACAAGCTTTTTTATATTTTGAGGCTTTAAGAGATTAAAAGTGGCAAGATAGCCAGGATTGTAAAAATCTGATAGGACAATTCCCACCTGGCCGTTTTTAGCGAGGGAATAAGAAGAAATAAAATGATTTCCACTTGTTATCTTTTTAATTTTTCCATCCAGGGTGACGAAATAAAGATTGGACTCCCCTTTTTCTGAAAGAAGGAAATAAAGACCTGATCCATCAGGTGCCCATTTTGGAGAGGATGGAGAATTTGGAAGATTTTCAGCAAGAACTCTTTTATTCCTACCATCTTTGTCCATTATATAAAGATTAGAAAGATGGAATGTATAATTTTTCTCATCGTACCCCGTGTAGGCAATCCATTTCCCATCAGGAGAAACCACAGGATTTCTGTCAGGACCCTTTCTATCTGTAAGAGCTTTTATTTCAAGGGTTTCAAGATTCACGCTGTAAATTTCAGTATCTCCAAATTGATATTCAGGGTCGGGTTTTCTTATAGCACTTAAATAAATTGTTTTTCCATCAGGAGACCATGCAGAATCAGAGTGGGAGTAATCTCCAGATGTTACCTGAACTGGGGTTCCTCCAAGCTCAGCATCAATTATAAATATATGTTCATACCCTTTGGGAAGAAAACCTCTTCCATCTGCTCTCCATGAAAGTCTGTCAACAATAACTGCAGGTGCTCCCCATTTTGCTCTTTCAGGTTTTTTAGGCAATTTTACTTGTAGAATTGGCTTTTCATCCTGGACAAAATAAGAAAAAGCAATCTTCTTTCCATCTGGGGACCAGACTATATTGGAAGGAGCCCTTTCAAGATGAGTTAGCTGAGCAACCTCCTTTGTATCAACCCACATTACATGAATCTGAGTTGATCCATCCCTTTCAGAAAGGAATGCAATCTTTTTCCCATCAGGAGACCATACAGGAGAAAAATCTCTCCAGTTACCGTGGGTAAGCTCTCTCACCCTTTTACCTTCAACATCCACAATCCACAGATTACTTGAGGAGCGGTCATTCATCTTATCAATCCAGGTTCTTGTGAAAATTATCTGTTTACCATCAGGAGAAATTGCGGGATTTCCTACTGATTCCATTTCGAAGAAAGTTTCTGTCTCAAGGAGCTTGTAAGGCTTTTGGGGAAAAGAAAAACTCAAACAAACAAATAAAAAGATAATAAAAGTTATAATTCTTCTTCTCATGTCATCCTCCATAATTTTTACGAAAGTCATTGAATTTTGTTAGAGAAAAAAGGGCTGTCCCTTGACAGCCCAAATCTATTTTAAAGGGGGTCCCTAATTTGTTTCCCTACATTTATGACCCTGCTAATTAAAGAAAAGTTTCAGTCTCCTTTGCGATATAAAAATAACTAAGTAACTAAAGAAATAGAAGGCAAAGGGTGCTCCTCTTTAGAGTGAATTAGCTACCAGCTTTTTGCTGCTGTATAAAAGCCATTAAAAATTATGGAGCTATCAACTGACCCTTCCCCAGTTTAAAAGATTCTCTTATCTTAGAAGTAACAAACTCCTTTCCTTTTCTTACAGATTCTCTCAGAGAAAGCCCAGAGGCAAGATAACACAAGATAGAAGATGACAGGATGCAACCTGTCCCATGAACGCTTTTTCTTATCTCTTTACTTTTTACCTTAAAAACCTCTTTTCCATCATACAAAACGTCTATTTTTTCACCCTTTAAATGACCACCTTTTATCAAAACTGGAGCCTTGCATTTCCTCCATATTTCTATTGCAGAACTTTCCATATCGTTTAAACTATATATTTTTCTCCCTATCATTGCAGATGCTTCGTCAATATTTGGTGTTATAAGAGTCGAAAGAGGAAAGAGCTTTTCCATCATCATTATTACATCTCTTTCTTTTAAAAATACCTTTCCACTTGCTGATTTTATGATAGGGTCAATTACAACATGGGAGAAAGAATTCTTTCCTATGAACTCGATCAGATAACTCAGAATTTCAGAATTTCCAATCACTCCAATTTTCACTCCTTCAATCTTCACATCACTGAGCAGTGTCTGAATCTGTTTCTGAAATTGAAGGAGAGGAACTGGATAAATAGATTTCACGCTGAATGTATCCTGGACAACTATGGAGGTAATCGAAGCAACACCAGAAAAACCTAAGGAATTAAAAACCTTGAGGTCACGAGTTATTCCTGCCCCTCCTGTAGGGTCAAAGCCCGCTATCGTTAATAAAGTCTTTTTTACCTCCATAGTTTTGTTTATAGAAATATTTTAATATATAATTCTATTTTTGAAAAGATGAAATATGGCTTAAGACAGAGAATAGGCTTGCTCCTTGCTCCTCTTGTCTTTTTAGCGTTTCTTATTTTACCTTTCTATCCTTCCAATCAATTTGCTCATCGGGCCCTTGCCATATTTGTCACGGTTGTTATTCTCTGGATAACCGAAGGAATACCTCTTCCCTTCTCCGCTCTTATGATTCCAGTCCTTTCAATTATCCTCGGTATCTTAGAACCTACGGATGCATTTTCCAATTTCTCAAATCCCATTATTTTTCTTTTCCTTGGAAGTTTTGTTATAGCAAAGGCAATGTCCTATCATGGACTTGACAAAAGATTTGCTCTCTGGATAATTTCTCGCGAATGGGTAAATACACCTTCTAAGACAATCCTCGCTATTGGAGCTGTTGCAACATTTTTGTCAATGTGGATTAGTAATACTGCAACAACAGCAATGATTTATCCGATTGCATGGGGAATTTACACCCTTCTTTCAAAAAACTGGGAAGCAAGAGAGGCAAGAAGATTTGGAATTGCAATAATGCTTGTTTCTGCATATGCTTCTTCTATAGGAGGGGTGGGAACTCCCGTTGGAACACCTCCCAATCTAATTGCTATTGGATTCCTTGAAAAATTTTCTGTAAGAAGTATCTCATTCTTTGAATGGATGCTTATAGCATTTCCCGGTTTACTGGTTATGTTCTTTATGATGAACTTAATTCTAAAAGGAAAAGGTTTTAAGGGAACGCTGGAAAGGGAAGAATTCTCTGGACTTGTTCCTGAAAAATTAAGTAGAGGTGAAGCCACAGTTCTTTTCATTTTTTCGATTGTTGTGATTCTCTGGATAGTCCCTGGATTGGCTGGATACATTTTCGAAAAAACTGAATTTGTCCAATGGCTTGAATCCTCTTTCCCTGAATCCTCGGTAGCATTGATTGGAGCAATTCTTACAGTTCTTATTCCATTAAACTGGAAAAGGGGAGAATTTGTTTTGCCTTTCAAAGAGGCGATTTCCATTGACTGGGGGACCCTTCTTCTTTTCGGAGGGGGATTGACTCTAGGAGATATTTTCTTCAAAAGTGGTATAGGTAAAGATATTGGAGAGGTGATCAAAACGAATTTTCCAGTAGGTAATGTTTTAATTCTTTCAATAATTTTCTACTTCTTTTCTACTATTACAACTGAATTTATGTCCAATACTGCTGCCATCAATCTTGTAGCTCCATTAGCTATTTCGATATCAAATGCTTTTGGAATTGACCCTTTGATTCCTGTGGTTTCTTCAGCATTCGGTGCAAGTTTTGCATTTGTGTTTCCCGTTTCAACTCCTCCCAATGCGATTGTTTATAGTTCAGGTCTTGTTCCTCTCCCATCAATGATAAAGAAAGGAATTTTGCACGACCTTGCAGGAATGACAATCTGTCCCCTCTTGATTCTATGGGTAAAAATTATTACCTAATTGCATCATATAAAGATCTATATGAAATTATATTCATTGCATCACCTTAGATTCTACATGAAATTCTCTTTCCTCCGCCTTCATCTTCCCTATCGCCTCCAATGCCTTTTTCACCTCTTCATCATAGATCCTCTTACGCTTCCTCTTTATCTTCACAATCTCTCCAACAAAAATTATGTTCTCTTTGCTCTTTCTATGCATCACAACCTTTCTTCCGTAGTTTCTAAGAAGCCACGAGGCATAGAAACGGTTGTAGCCTGTGAGATTGATGAACTCTTCGATGACCTTTATCTTCTCTGCCTTTTGATACCTTAGGCAGTAAAAATTTGGAATAGAATTTCTCAAGATGCAACGAATGGATTTCATATAGAAAATTAATGATGCAATTCGATTACCAAGTTGAATTTTATCATTTCTGGTGTTAACATATCAAGGAAAATATTTCTGGAGGTGAAGAATGGATGGAAGAAATAAGGAAGCGAAAATAACCATCTTCAATTTAATTCAGGAAGAACATTCAAGAAGGGAATTCCTGAAAATAACAGTTATCGGAAGCTCAGCCATTGTTTTTGGAACTCTTTTTGCAAGAAGACTCTTTGCCCAGAGGGGTGAAAGACCAACTTATTCAATGATACTTGTTGATTATAACAAATGCACTGGATGCAGAACATGCGAAACTGTTTGTTCGGCTTTCAACAACAAAGTAAAAATAGGAGATGAGGAGCTTTTAGGTCTGGGGAATCCACATTATTCGAACATTACAGTTTATTCCTTTAATCCAGATGTTGACATTCCTGTCACATGTCTAATGTGCAGGGATAACCCGTGTATTGAAGCATGTCCTGTTGAGCCAGATCCTCAAACAGGAAGGAAAGCCCTCTACAGAGATGAAAAGACTCTTGCAATTAAAAATGACCTTGAGAGATGTATTGGTTGTGCTTCCTGTGCTGAAACATGCAGGACAAAAAGAATTGGAGCAATAATACCTAACCCTCAAACAGGAAAGCCTGAAAGAATGTGCTCTCTTTGCAATGGAGACCCTCAATGTGTCAAATACTGTTCCTATGGAGCTCTAACCCATGTTGTCGGAAGGCTCGACGGAAGACATTACGGATTCTCAGTGGAAGACATTGCGGAAAAATTGACGAAACTCTGGTATTATAACGAAAAGAGTAAATAGGAGGGAAAAAATGGGAGGAAAATTATTTGGTTATAATGGAGTAATCCTTGAAATTAACTTAACATCTGGAAAGATTGAGAAAAAAACTCTCCCTCCTGAAGATGCAAGGAAACTTGTTGGAGGAAGAGGTCTCGGAATGAAAATTCTATGGGATAAGTTAAGGAAACCAGGGGTTAATCCTTTGTCACCCGAGAACCCTCTTATGTTTATACCAGGTCCTTTTTCAGGATTTCCAGTTCCCTCATCCTCAAGAACATGCGTGGTTACAAAATCTCCCCATACATCACCAATTAAATCAAAATACCCTTTTGCCTCCACAATAAGTTATTCAAATATGGGTGGATTTATTGGTCCTGAAATAAGGTTTGCTGGATATGATGGAATTGTTATAACTGGAAAAGCAAATTCTCCTGTTTATATTTTGATTGAAGATGACAAAGTTGAGATAAGGGATGCAAAAAAGTTCTGGGGGATGGGAACAGATGAATTTGACAGAAAATTTATTGAAGAGCTAAGAGACAGGAGATTCAGGTCATGTTACATTGGTCCTGCTGGTGAAAATCTTGTTGAGTTCGCTTGCATAATAAATACAGCTGCAAGGGCTGCAGGAAGAGGCGGAACTGGATGTGTAATGGGTTCAAAGAATTTAAAGGCAATGGCAGTAAAAGGGACAAAAATTCCTTCTGTTGCTGACCACAAAAGATTTTTACAACTCCTTGAAGAAGCAAGGAATGGATTCAAAGGGACACCATACACAGAAAACTGGAGAAGATATGGAACAGCCTCAGCAATAATTTCATCATCAGATGCTGGCTCTCAGGCTGTAAAAAATTTCAGAGAAGGGACTTTCATCCATGCTGATAAAATTGGAGGAATATCAGCAGAGCAAAAAATATGGATAAGGGATTTTGCCTGTTACTGTTGCCCTCTTGCATGCAAAAAATCTGGAGTTGTAAGAACTGGTCCATATTCAGAACTTGTCCATGATGGTCCAGAGTATGAGACAGGAACAATGATGGGAGCAAATTTGTTTGTCTCAGACCTTGAAGGATTGATGAAAGAAATTTACGATGTGGACGATTACGGTCTTGACCAGATCTCAACAGGTAATGTAATTGGATTCTTAATGGAAGCTTACGAAAAAGGATACATAGATTCAGCCTTCCTTGATGGAATTGACTTGAAATGGGGAGATGTTCCTGCAATTCTTCAAATGGTCAGAAAAATTGCAATGAGGGATGGAATAGGTGACCTTGCATCAAAAGGAGTAAAAAGATTGTCAGAAAAAATTGGAAGGGATTCTGCCAAATTTGCAATCCATGTAAAGGGTCATGAGCTTGCTGCCTGGAATGTTCATGTTTCTTTAACTCAGGGTGTTTGCTATGCTACTGCCAACAGAGGCGCCTGCCATCTTAACGGACACAATCCAAGGGCTCAAAATCTCGGTGCCATGAACGACTCCCTTGGATTATGTAGATTTGCCCAGGGAGGATTCAGACAGGGTCTTATAAGGGAACTCCTCAGTGCAATAACAGGTTTTGACTGGTCTGAAGAAGAATATGTAAAAGCGGGAGAAAGAATTTTCAATCTTGAGAAGGCGTTCAACTACAGGGAAGGTTTCAGAAGGGAGGATGATACAATCCCTGACAGATTTTTCGAAGAACCTCTCACTGTTGGACCAAGGAAAGGAGCTGTTCTTAATCGTGAGGAATTCAATAAAGCTATGGATGAATATTATAAGGAAAGAGGTTGGGATCCAAAGTCAACAAAACCATCTCCTGAAAAGCTGAAATCCCTTGATCTTGAATTTGTAATAAAGGAATTGAAGTAATTCACGAAAAAGTTTGCTGAATTTTAAGGTTTATCTTAAGCAGAAATATAATCGATAAATATGAAACAGAGAATGTGAATAACCAATGACCAATAACCAAATTCCAATAACCAATGCTTCATGCTACAGGCTACAAGCTTACAGCCAACATCTGAGCCATCCTTTCAAAGAGTTGTAATTTAAAATTTTCAATTTTCCTTCAACCATTTTGTGACTTTTTAATATTCTCATTGAAAGTTAAGGAGCTCTATTAATTCTTTATTAAGATTGATTTTCTTCCTTATATAAAATAACATTATCTATTATGGGTAAAATCAAAATAGGTCTTGCTTTAAGTGGAGGTGCAGTTCTTGGATTTGCCCATTTAGGAGTTATAAAAGTTCTTCAGGAGAGAGGAATTAAGATTGATTGTGTCGCTGGAACAAGTGTGGGTTCCCTTGTGGGAGCTTTTCTTGCCAGTGGTTATGACTGGAGAGGGATGTGGGAGATTGGTAGAAATCTCTCATGGAAAGTCTTAGGAAAGGTAGTCTTTCCAAAAAAAGGTTTGCTGGATGGTTCCTATATTAAAAAATTTGTTGAACTCCATCTGGGAAAAAATGAGGTAAAAGACCTTAAAATTCCCTATGCGGCGATTGCAGTTGACATAGAGAGTGGAGAAGAGGTTGTTTTTAGAGAAGGAGACCTTGGGCTTGCTGTTCAGGCAAGTTGTTCTATTCCAGGAATTTTCATTCCTGTGGAATGGAAGGGCAGGGTTCTTGTGGATGGAGGATTGAGGAATATAGTGCCTGTAAAGGTTTGTAAAGAGTTAGGATGCGATTTTGTCATAGCTGTGAAATTATTTCCAGGGACTGAAAATAGAAAGGCGGATAACTTGTTCAAAATTCTTCTTAACACTCATGATATGATTGTAAGGAAAATTGCGGAAAGCTCTGAAAAAGGTGATGTGGATATTATTCCTGATCTTTCAGGTCTTAACTCCTATGAATTTTCCCAGGCAGAAGAGCTTTTCAGAAGGGGTGAGGAAGCGGGAAGAAGAGCATTCCCCGCAATTATGGAACTTTTAAAACCCTCTCTTTTTGAAAAGATTAAAAGAAAATTTTTCTCCTGAACTATTCTTTAATCTTTAAATTTTTTCAGGACATCCTTAACCGCATCTTTGTGAATCATGAAGGAGAGCATTTTCAGTTTTATATAGTCTTCCCTATAGAAATAATATCCTTCGAACTTTCCCCATCTTGAGCTTCTTGCTGAGTCCTTTATAAGGAACCAGTCCCATTTATCGATTTTTGTGTATCCAACAAGATGAACTCCATGGTCATCAGTGGATGTGGTGTTATAAAATCTGAATTCCCTTGAGCTCTGATCTATATATTCAGGAGGAACGTCGAAGGTCGGGACTATTGCAGAATCCTCAAATCCATTGTACCCTGGCTCTGAAACATCTCCACCTATTGCAATGGTATATCCATTCAAAATTGAATTTTTTATTATTCTGTAAAACTCATCAAGGGGGACATTGTGATAATCCTTGCTGTGCCACCAGTTGTCAGGAACTTTGAATTCTCCTTTTGTATAAAATGGGATAGAAAGAGTTGACATGAAAGAAACATAATCATCTGGGTTGATCTTCAAAAATTCTGAAAGGAAAGTTTTTGGAGTATACTCATTCCCCTCGTAGACAAATTTTTCCGGAGGTTTACCCATGTATTTATTTAAAATAACCTTTATATGTTCAATAACCTCCTCTTCATCCCAGTAATTATTAGCTTTTATGAAGTTCAATAATTTTTCGATCTTTTCAAACATTTCAGAGTGGTCGTGCCTTTCTTCAGGAGATAGAATACCAGGATAAACCTCTGCAGGCATGGCACCATATTCTTTCATAATCCTTGTTACTGCATCTGACTCTGAACCTTCTCCAAGAAAGACATTCCCTCTTTCCCTTACAAATCCCAGGGCTTTTTCAAGATATTCGCAGTAAACAGTAAACATCTCCGACAATTTTATCTTCTTCCCATAGATTCTATAAACCTCTGACTCAAGAAAGGATGTTGTTGAGAAACTCCAGCATGTCCCTGTCAGATACTGAGCTACAGGAGGAAAATGGAAAGATTTTTTAAAAACATCAGGGGAATCGGGCTTTTTCACATTTAAAAAATCAAAGCTTAAAACCTTTTTCTCTTCCTTTTTTGCCTCTTCCTCCTGTCTCTTCCTTATTTCTGAAGTTAACTTTTCAGCTTCTTCCTTCCTCTTTTTATTTGCCTCTTCCATTTCCTTTATCACTGGATCTTCGTATTTCTTCTTATAATACGCCCTATCTTTTTTTGGAACTTCCTTTCCATCGCTTCCAAAAAGCCCTCCAAAAAGGAATAATCCAATTAAAATGGGTAAGAATAATTTTAAAACTTTCATGCAAACCTCCATAAAATTAATCAGGTTAATATTAAATCATATAACTTTTAAATAAACAATTGGCATATGCGACTTTTAGTGCTATTATTAAAAAGGAGTTTAAATGAAGATTCTTCCTCTTTCCTCAGACTCAATGGGAACAAGGAGTATGGCGACTTTTATAGAAACAGATGGTTTGAAAATTATAATAGATCCAGGAGTAGCCCTTGGTCAAATGAGGGATGGACTCCCTCCCCATGAAGAGGAAATTAAAAAAATGAATGAAGATATGGAAAGGATAAAGGAATTTTTAAAAATTTCCGATGTGGTTATAATAACCCACTACCATTACGACCATTATAATCCAAAGTTGGCGGAACTTCTGAAAGGGAAAAAGCTACTATTCAAAGATTGGGAGCAAATGATTAACAGGAGTCAATGGGGGAGAGCTGATAACTTTTTAAGAATATTAAAAGGGCTCAATTTAGAGCCCATCTCCGCAGATGGAAAAAATTTTAATTTTTCCGATGTTAAAATCTCCTTTTCAAACCCTGTTACCCACGGAGTATCTCCAAAACTTGGATATGTGATTGAGGTATTTGTTGAGTCTGATGGTAGCTCATTCCTCTTCACATCAGATGTTCAGGGTCCTTGTAGAGGGGAGCAAATATCTTTTATTCTTTCAAAAAAGCCCGAGATAATCTATATTGATGGTCCTCTCTCTTATCTTTTAGGAAAAGCTTTTGAAATGCAAGATCTTAAAATATCCATTGAGAATTTAAGAAAAATAATGGAAATTGAAGAGATGAAGTGTGTCATTATTGACCATCATTTGCTGAGAGATCTAAAATGGAAGGAATTAATGGAGGATGTAATTGAATTTGGAGAGGAAAGAGGAATCAAAGTCTTAACAGCTGCTGAATTTATTGGAAAGGAGAATCAACTCCTTGAAGCAAGAAGAAAAAAGCTTTATGGATAAAAGCTCCAGGCTTATAGATAAAATACAAAATTGTAAAATGAAAATTGCAAATTTTAAGTTGAAAATTTGCATTTTTTAATTCAATTCCTTTTGCTATTTTTTTCCTTCCTTCGCAATAATTATAGATAAAGCTAATTTCAATTTCAGTTTTGCAATTCCCCCACTGGTCTAATAACAGTTCTTAAAACTCCTCTGAATTTCTCTCATTTTTCAATTTTCAATTTCCAATCTTTAAATCCCTCCCTTCTCCTTAAAAGAATAGTAAAATCCATCGCCAATTATTATGTGATCGAGAACTTCTATCCCCATTATTTTCCCCGCTGAGACAGCCTTCTTGGTGACTTCTTTATCGTAATCACTGGGTGTAGGGTCACCAGAGGGATGGTTGTGAAAAAGAATTATTGAGGCAGCAAGCTCAATGATGGCATAATGAAATATTTCTCTTGTATTGACAATGCTTGCTTGAAGGTCTCCCTCAGAAATGATTTTTTCAGACTTTATATGATTTTTTGTATCAAGAACAAGGATACCAAATTTCTCATTCTTCGCACCCTTGAACCTGGGAAAAAGGAAAGAGAAAACATCCTCTGGACCTTTAATTTTTATCTTCTCTATCCCTTTCTCTCTCATAGATCTTCTTCCAAGTTCAACTGAAGCTAATATGGATGCAGCTTTTGACTTTCCTATGCCCTTTATCCTTGAAAGTTCTTTGAAATCCATTGAAAGGAGTTTTCCCAATCCTCCTGCTTTGCTGATAAGCCCTTTTGCAAGGTCAAGGGCCGAAGCCTCCTTTGTCCCTGTCCTTATTAGAATTGCAAGAAGTTCTGCATCAGAAAGGGCAACCACTCCCTTCTTTTCAAGTCTCTCCCTTGGTCTCTCATCCTTTGGGAGGTCTTTTATTCGGGCTTTTTTTATATCAATCTTATCCATTTAGCTTTGAATCTATCTCAGGAAGAATTTCTCCTGCCTTCCCTTTGAAAAAGAAATCCGCATAGGAGGTCAGAGGAGTCTCTGATATGTTAACCTCCACAATTATTCCTCCCCTTCTTTTTGTTAGAAAGGGTAATGAGGCAGCAGGATAAACAACTGATGATGTCCCTATTACAAACATAACATCTGATGATAGAGATATTTCCTCTGCCATTTCAATATCTTCTCTTGCAAGGGATTCGCCAAACCAGACAACATGAGGTCTGAGGAGTGCACCGCAATTCTCACAATTAGGAGGAATCTCTTTAAGGGGAATATCCCTATTTTCCTTTATGGTTCCTTCTCTTGTGCATCTTACCTTCCATATGTTTCCGTGGAGTTCAACAATATTTTTTGAGCCCGCCAGTCTGTGCAATCCATCAATATTCTGAGTTATAACCCAGAAGTAGGGGAATAAATTCTCCCATTTGGCTATTGTTATATGACCCTTATTGGGTTCTGTTTTTCCAATTATCTCCCTTCTCCAGTTATACCATTCCCATACAAGAGCAGGTTCTTTGGCAAATGCATATGGAGTTGCAAGGTCTTCTGCTCTGTACTTCTTCCATAGCCCCTCCTCTCCTCTGAAAGTAGGGATTCCGCTTTCTGCAGAAATTCCTGCACCCGTAAGAACTGAAACCTTTTTTGCTTTTCTTAAAGAAATAATTAACTCTTCAAAAACCATCCTTACAAAGATTCGAGTTTCTTGAGATCAACTGTGTTGACGAAATCGTGCAGTGTGTTTGCTTTCTCAATATTCTTTCCTTCTGCTTCAACAATAAATCTATTTTTTACTATCACTGTCAAACTCCCTCTTTTCTGGGAAGGATAGAACTCTTCAATGGCAGAAAATCCTTTAACTGTTGTTGTCTTTTTATAATGCTCCTCATCTTCTTCCTCATATCCACTCTGGATGAACATTGAAATGGGAGCAATCATCATAGAATATCCAGCAGTGTCAGTAATTTTAATTGTAATCTCAGCTTCTCCAAGAGCATACTCAGCCTCTGCATTGGAAATTCCAAATTGCCCAAAAGCAGTCTTTTCTCCCCTCGGATTTCTTTTTTCCCATCCCTTGATGTCAGGGAGTAACTCTTTCAAAATTCTAAAGTCAATCGCCTCTATTTTTCCTTTTGTCTTTTCCATCTGTTTCGCTGTTTGTTCCATTGCCTTTCCCCATTCCTCGATACCTTTAACAGCTTTCTCAAGTTCCTTTGCCTCCTTTGTCTGTCTTTTGCAGGAAAATGTGAAGATCAGCAGAGCGCCCAAAATAAAAATTAAAATCTTTTTCATTCAAACCTCCTTCAGATAAGTTATCATTTCATTTCCACCATGTCAACAACTGGTGTTTTTCCCCGCGTTGGATTGGAAATTAAAAATTGAAGATTTCAAAATGCAGAGTGAATGAAATGCGAAGGCTGGGCAAGCGAGACTTGCAAGACGACTTCAGGAGCTGGCTCATAGCTCATAACTCATTGCTTATTGACTTTTTGCCATTTAGCCATTTGGCTGTTCAGCTTTTCGCTCGTAGTATGAAACATTGGGTATTGTAATTTAGTAATGGTCATTCAATTATTTTTCCCCACTACGAAGAAGAATTGGCTTGCCTTTTCTACTTTGTGGCTCTGTGCCTTATCCCCTCCCCTGCAGAATCAATCTTTCCATCCTCTAAAAAGAAAACTCTATCAAAGAAATTGTTAGGGAA
>CAZHEF010000003.1:0-81675 GCA_964531645.1 uncultured Clostridia bacterium | reverse complement strand
TTATGGATTTATAAAGAAAGTTCTTAACCTGAAAATCTAATTTGCGGAATTTCTGTCCTTACACTAAGAAATTAAAAGAAATAGTTTGCCCTTAATAAAGTGATGTAAATTTTCAATGGGAAAAAATTTGGACGAATTTGTCTGAAGAATTCTAATATAAGGTTAAACAACAGTTTTTTTCGTCCTTGATAACTTAAAAAGTATTCAATTGAATATTTGTATATTAAAATTTGCAATTTTCATTCTACTTAATAATTTAGAATAAATCAACTTTTAAGGGAGGGGGGTCTCCTGAGTTCCGAGAACTCAGGAGACCTCTTTTTGGAGGTGGGATGTATAAGCAGAAGGGTAATACGATTTATTTCTCTTTATTATTATCCCCTTTTCCACCCTCTTTCTCCCCTTTATCTGTTCCTTTTTTGGCGTAATCGGTTATATACCATCCACCTCCTTTAAACTGCAACACAGGAGGTGAGAATAATTTTTTTAAAACACCTCCACAGTTAGGGCAATTTTTCAATGAAGCATCTGTGCTCTTCTGAATTATCTCAAATTTTTCTCCACAAGTGGAGCATCTATATTCGTAAAGAGGCATATCATCACCTCTAATACTCTATTTAACCATAAACTTCTTTATTTGTCAATAACTGAGCCTCCTTTGTTAAATGGTTCAAATAAAAATTGACAAAAGAAAAGCTTGTTCTAAATTTTAATCTAAGAGGATGCGATGGTGTTTCTGTTATTAAATCCGTGGAAATTATAGGTGAGGATCCAATGGGCACAATGCCCCACGCTCTTATCTTGATTCTTACCTCCACCATATCTGCAGTTTAAGCCTTTGATGAGATAATAGAGCCTGCAGTAAAAAGAGTGGCTCTAATAGATACCCTTCAGGATGAAAAGTTTGAAGCAATTGAGGTGGCAGAAGCTATGGGAAAGAAGCTTTACGCTGTTCGATTGGATCCTCTATCATCAAGAAGAGGAGATTTCAGGAAAATAATAGAAGAGGTCAGATGGGAGCTTTCCATAAGGGGAAAGGACAAAATAAAGATATTTGTGTCCTGTGGCATTGACGAGGAAGATATAATGTATTTAAATGATGTTGTAGATGCATATGGAATCGGAACAGCAATTTCCAATGCTCCTATTATAGACTTTTCTCTTGATATTGTCGAGATTGAAGGGAAATCATTTTCAAAGAGGGGGAAACTTTCGGGTAGCAAAATGGTTTTGAAATGTAAAGATTGCGGAATAAGGAAAATTGTTCCCAATAAAAATGGGCAAATCAAATGTGAATGCGGTGCAAAAATGTAAGATTTAACTTGTTTCATTTATTGAAAAAGGTGAGATAAAAAAGGAACTCCCAAGCCCTTCAAAAATAAGAGCCTTTGTCCTAAAACAAGTGAGAAATATCAAAATGTAGCAATTTTTTTGCTGAATTTACTATATTCTACTTGAAAAATAGTCATTGCCATAGTAATAATAAAAAATGAAATGAGCGAAAAAGAGGGGAGAAATGGATAAGAAAATATGTTTAGTGAAAATAGGAAAGGATGACAAAGGGGTTACAGATTATCTGAAAGACAACTTAAATATTATTTATCCTTTTGAATTTGTCTCTCAAGAGATTCATATTGAAGTTGAAAATGCCTTTAATCCGGTTAGAAATCAGTATCTTTCAATTCCTATTCTTTTCCAGCTAGCAAAGAAAAAGCCAAAGGATGCTTTTATGGTTCTTGGGATCTTCGATGGAGATCTTTATGCAGATGGTTTGAATTTTATTTTCGGGCATGCTGAGCCCTTTCAGGGGATAGCAGTCATTTCTATATATAGATTGAGTGAAGAATTCTATTTTTATAAAGAAGACCTTCCGCGCTTGAAAATAAGAGCTTTAAAGGAAGCAGTCCATGAACTGGGGCATCTTTTTGGATTGCCTCATTGCAAGGACCCTTCCTGTGTAATGTTCTTTTCCAATTCAATCCTTGATACAGATAAAAAGTCTTACTATCTTTGCAAGTCTTGCGAAGAAAAATTAGGGAAAATAATAAAGCAGAAATTTAAATAAGAATTCGGCAAGTTGAGGTAAAATCTGGGCGCATCTTATAAATAGGAAATAAAGGGATGATTTTATTTTTAAAAATTTTATTTCGGCGAACTTGGAAACCTCAAGTGAATACTGTGTAAACTCCTTTTTACATCTTTAACTTCAAAAATAGTAAACTTCTGTTGAGCTCAGCCTCACCATGCAAATCATAATAAAAATTATAAACTCAATTTCGATAACCTTTTTTCTTGTTCGCTAAAAAAACCTTGGTTAGTGCGGGGTCTGGCATGTTTCTTGAGATATTAAAAACGGAGGTGAAATATGGATAACATTTTAAAAATGACCATTTACTGGCATTTAAAATATTCTTGTGGAACTTTATTCCTTATGAGTGAAGAGGAAAAGGAAAAAGAATGCAGGAGAGCGATAGAGATAATGGTTAAAGACTTAGAATTGTGGGAGTTTTTAAAGAGTTTTATTAGAAGGGATGACCCTGCTGGAGATGATTTTGAAAATCTTGATTTAAAATTTTCTGTTAAAGGATTAAAAATTTCTTTTATAGAAAAAGCAATATTAATGGGACTTAAGGATGCCTGTTATCTAATGAAACTTCAGGAGCAACAGAAGACAGAAATTCCACTGTTGACTAAGTTTATTTAGTATTAGAAAATAAAATTGTATGCTTTTGAGGTTTTTTCTTTATTTTCCATTAATATTTTGCTTTATTTCCTACTCTTATACCCAGCAAAAAATTCAAATTTCTTATAATATTTCATGTGATTTTGATGTTCATAATAAGACTCTAAGAGGAAAGGAAATCATTCAATTTACCAATGGCTCTTCAAGTTCATTTAAAGAATTTTATTTAAACCTTAATATGAACGCTTTTATGAATCTTTCAAGTTCATTTCTAAGAGAAGCCATTTTATGGGATTGTTTAAGGGAAACCGAGCTCAAGGATCCTGGCTGGATAGAAATTACCTCGATTAAATATGGAAATGAGGAGATAAAAGGAAATCTTCTTTTTATAACTCCTGATGACGGAAATAAAGATGACAGAACCCTTGCTCTTATTAATCTGCCTTCTCCTGTTCTTCCAGGTCAAACTGCATCCCTTGAAATTAAATTCTCAACAAAGCTTCCTCAGATTGTTATGGGAATTGGGTATATTGAAAATTTCTTTTTATTTTCCCACTGGTATCCTAAACTATGTTCTATTGAAGAAAAAGAAGGGAGATTTGGGTGGGATTATCATCAGTTTCATTTTCCATCTCTTGTCAATTCTAACTTTGCCAATTACCGAGTTGAGATAAATATCCCTCGTAACTTCAGGATTGGAGCTACTGGAAATAAAATATTCGAAAAGAAAATAGGAAAAAGGAAAATAACGAGGTTTTATGCGGAAAATGTAAATGATTTTGTCTGGGTGGCATCATCTTCCTTCCTTGAATACAAGGATAACTTTGTCTATGGGAAGGACGCCCCTGTTAATTTTCTTAAAGAAAAAGAGAAATTGGCTAATTCAGAGGATCTCAGAGAGAAGATAGAAATATCTTTGCTTATAAGACCTGAACGAAAGGTATATAAAGAAAGATACTTTAAAGTAATAAAAGAATTTTTAAGAAATTATTTGCTTACCCTTTCTAAATACTCCTATTCAAGCATAACTTTTGTTGATTTTCCAGTAATAAATGAAAAAACTGAATTTTTAGCTCCCAATATGATCATAGGCAACCACCCATTCTTTTCTCCCGAAAATTCCCTCCACTTAGAAAAAATTGTTTCGAGGAGTCTGGGAGAGCAATACTGGAGGAATATTGTAGCAAGTAATGGAGCTGATGAACCCTGGCTTGGTAATGGACTTGTTTCTTACTCAGAGTATCTATCATTAAAAGAAAGTTTGGATGAATCAGTTATTTATAAATATTTGTCTTTTATACCTATACCTTATATGGAGCTTCCAAATTTGCCTCTATTCGGCTTCTATTTTATAAAAACAAGGGAAACAATAGAAACATCATTACTTCTTGATTATTTAAAAAAGGTTCAATTTGATCCCATTTTAAAAAAAACTTACAAATTTGGAAGTTTTAATAGCTACAAAATAAATACAAAGATAAAACCTGCATTAATATTACTTACTCTTGAAAGAAATTTTGGGAAAAATAAAGTCAATTCCTTTTTAAGAAAATATTTCATAAAATATGCATTTGGAAAGCCGAACACCCAAAACTTTCTGGATATGATAGGAGCTGAAATTGGAATAGATGCAAGAAGACTTTTTGAGCATTTTCTCTTGAAGACCGACTTTACAGATTTTAGAGTAGTTGAGGTGAAGAATGATAAGATTAAAGAGAAAAACGGAAGTCTCTTTCTTTCATCCGTTCTGATCGAGAAAAAAGGCGAGCTGGTTTTTCCTGTTTATGTGGAGATTTTTTTCGCGGACGGAAATAAAGTTATGGAGAAATGGGATGGAGAAGGGAATTGGAAAAGATTTGTTTATAAAGGCACAAAAAAAATAGAAAAAGTTGTAATTGACCCCCACGAAAAATTTCTTCTCGATGAGGATAGATTTAATAACTCTTTCTTGTTAAAGAGAAGGAAAATCCCATTCGTAAAAGCTCTAACTTTCTGGCATGTATTGATTGAGAAGTTTTTACATGATTTGTCTTTCTTTATATAACAATGTTGTTGGATAATATTAACTCGATTCTTGAGGTTCTGACATCTGGAAGGAGTGTATTGGAGAGAATATACATAGCAAGGGGTAAAAGGGGTGAGAAGATCGAAAAGATTATATCCCTCGCAAGGGCAAAAGGCATCCCGATAAGCTGGATGGAGGAAAAGATTCTTGAAGGGATTTATCCAAAAAATAGAGGGGTAGTGGCAAAGATAAGTCCTATTTCTTTTTGTGAACCTGAAGAGATTTTTTCATCTTCAAGGAATCCTTTCATTGTTGTCCTTGATGGAATTGAAGATCCGAGAAATTTTGGAGCAATTATAAGAACATCTGCGTCAGCAGGAGTTGATGGGATAATAATAAGAAAAGTTCGTTCAGTGGGGATAACGCCTGCGGTATATTCTTCTTCAGCCGGAATGTTAGAGCATGTGAAAATAAGCAGGGTAACAAATATTCCAAGATTTTTGGAGGAGATTAAAGAGAAAGGTATACAGGTTGTGGGAGCAGAAAAGGATGGAAATGATTTTTATTTTTCCTATGATTTTACAAAACCCATCGCAATTGTTTTTGGTTCAGAAGGAAAAGGACTGTCAAGGCTTGTAAGAGAGAAATGTGATACCATACTTAGCATTCCAATGAAGCCCCAAGCTCAATCTCTTAATATATCAGTTGCGGTAGGGGTTTTTCTATTCGAAGTCCTGAGACAAAGGGAGTTTAAAAAATGAAGAGAATATTTATCTTTATTTTATTTGTATCAGAATTTGTTTTTTCCCAGAGCTTCGTTGAAAATTTGAAAAGAGCGATTGAACTTGGAAAACCTGAATTATATTCAGAACTTTTTGTGGAAAATCAGAGAGAAAATGAAAGGGAATGGTTTGTTGAAAATATTTTGAAAAGAGGGTTCAAAAGGATAGAAATTATTGAGCCATATTTCTCCTCTTATGAAAATATCAAGAAATGGATTGCTCAGTTCCTGCTTGGCTCTGAGACTGAAAATGAGCTCCAGGTGTGGGAGATTTATATGGATGATGGAAAATTATCTGGGAAAAAGATTATAAAGAGACTGTCTGAGTTATATGAAGTCCAAATTCCTTCTAAAAGAGTTGAAAGGGTTAAAGAAATTACTGTTATTTCTCAAGATATTGATGTGGTTTTTAAAGATGCCATTGTGTTCTGGGATAATCTTCCTCAAGATAAGAATACTGCAATTATAATATATGGAGACGGGATACTTCATTTCTCTCCTTCTTCAAGGGAAGAAAGGCATCAAATAATTGTGCACTTTAAAAATTCAGAAATATTAACCCCGATTAAATGGCTATATGTAAGATTTTCCCCGTTAAGTCTCGAGAAAAACATAAGAATTTTAGAACCAGTTCCAATAGAGCCCCAACCTGACTTGTATAAAAAGGCTTCCCAGATTTTTTCTGCATTCTCTGTTCTTTCTTTCTCTATTGAATTACCTGCCTTCAAAAAAACATTATTTACATTGCCATCCTCTCAGGAAATTCTTATAGAATCAATAGAAGGTAAGTTGGGTGAATTTACTTATAATTATTCATCACTCCTTGAAGAAAATATAACCTTTATGGATAGAAGAAGGGGAAAGATCCTTTGTCTTTACTCTCCAGATGAAGAAAAGATGAAGATCAAATTCTCCGCAACATCCCTGTGGGACTTGATTCATGAAGACATAAATCTGGAATTTGAGCCAGTTAATGAATTCTTAAAAGTCAATGCAAAACTCATTCTCGAAGCAAAGGAAGATGGAATTGACTCTCTATTTTTAAAACTGAGCAATTCCCTTGAAGTTTCGAGCATTTTTGAGAATGATTTGCCAATACCTTTTATGAGAGACAGCCAGGGTTTGATAAGTTTATTTTTGTCAAATAAATATAAAAAGGGAGAAAAACTTGAGCTTACTCTAAGTTATCGGGGAAAGATTTACGGGGAGATCGAGCTTGTTGATATACAGAATGAGAAAAAACCATCTCCAAGAAAGGTTGGTAAAGAAAGAAAGTTAAAAGACGATTTTTCAATTTTAAAGTCGAATAAAAAGGAGCTGTTTTATCTATATAGTTATACATCTCTTTGGCATCCTCTAAGAACTGAATGGGATTTTTTCACAGCAAATATTACTGTTAAAGTTCCATATGGATTTACAGCTATTTCCAATGGAACACTTGTAAAAAAAGAAGGGAACACATTTTTCTGGGAAGAGAATGTTCCTGTAAAATATCTCTCTGTAGTTATAGGAAGATTCTACTCATATACAGATTTTGAGAGTAAAATCCCCATTAAGTTTTTTGGTTCAATGGAATCAGGGTATCCTGATATTGATTTTAAAAGAATAAAGAGCATATTAAACTTCTTCTCCTCCCTTTACGGAGATTACCCCTTTGAAAAGCTTTACATTGTAAAAAGAAGATGGCAAAATCTGGGGGGACACAGCCCAGCTTCATTTGTAGTCCTCAATTTCCTTCAGAGGGGATTGGTTCCAAAAAGTAGTCCCGGGGATCTCTCATCGGAGGTAAGGGAATATTTCCTTGTCCATGAAATTGCTCATCAGTGGTGGGGAAATATCGTCACAGGACGTTCCTACAGGGATATATGTATTCCTGAAGGAATTGCTCAATTTTCAACATTCCTCTACATTAAAGAGACATATGGAAACAAGGTTTTCTACAATGTTATCAGGAGAGTTGTTGGATGGATAAATAAAAAATCAAATTCTGGTTCAATCTATCTTGGAACAAGGGTAGGACACTTTAACGATGACAGTGATGCATTTCTTGCTGTGATTTACGATAAGAGTGCCCTTGCTTTCTATTTCCTTCAGAAAATCCTGGGAAAGGAAGTCTTGATAGGCGCTCTCAGGGATGTTCTTGAAAATTATTCCTCAAAGGATATTACCATTGGCGAGCTTAGAAGGAACATAGAAAAAAAGACCGGGAAAGACCTTAGAAAATTTTTCTCTGCCTGGTTCTATAACTATACTCTTCCCGATGTCGAAATTCACTGGAAAATCGAAAGTATTGATGGGTTTCAGAACCTAATTTTAAAAGTTGTTCAAAAAGGAGATGTTGAATTTGTTTTTCCTCTTCCCCTTGAATGGGAAGAAGATAGAGAGGAAAGGAATGAAGAAATTATTGTTTCTGAAAGGGAGGCTATTTTCAAATTTCCGTTGAAGGGGAAAGTTAAATCTTTAAAGGTGAATAAGCCTAAGATTGTCCCGGGCAATATAGAGCTCATTAAGAAATGATCTACTCTTCAATTTTATATTTTTTGAGCATTTCACAAAAAGTGGAAGGTTTTAAACCAAGGATTTGAGCAGCTTTCCTCTTCACTCCGTTTGCCTCTCTTAATGCCCTTATTAATAGTTCTCTTTTGAAATTTTCAATTTGTACCTTAAAATCATTTGGTCTCTCATTGAAATTAAAGTTAAAAATATTCCCCCTTTGGCTTTCTTCATCTGAAAATGAAAAATAAGGTAAATCTATTGATTCAATTTTCAACTGTTCCAGTGGATTTGGGTTAACAACCGAATCAGGAAGATCCTCAACTTTTATATTTTTAGATTTTGTAAGAACAACAGCTCTCTCAATGCAATGCTCAAGCTCTCTTACATTACCTGGCCACCAATATTTCATCAAAACTTCCATAGCATCAGGTTCGATTCCATCGATCTCCTTCTGGTTCTCCTCAGAATACCTTTTTATAAAATGCTCAGCAAGAAGAGGAATATCCTCCTTTCTTTCTCTCAAAGGAGGAAGATCTATTTTTATGACATTCAAGCGATAAAAAAGGTCATCCCTGAATGTTCTTTTTAATACAGCTCTTTTCAAATCAATGTTTGTTGCAGCAATTATTCGAACATCAACCTTTATAACCTCAGTCCCTCCCAATCTCATAAACTCCTTCTCCTGCATAACTCTCAATATTTTTGCCTGGGTTTCAAGGTTGAGAGTTCCAATTTCATCAAAGAAAATTGTCCCCTTGTTTGCGATCTCGAAAAGCCCCTTTTTATCAGCTATTGCACCAGTGAATGAACCTTTTACATGTCCAAAAAGATTACTTTCAAGAAGGTCGGGAGGCATACTGCCTGAATTTACAGCAACGAATGTATGTTTTGCTCTTGGAGAGAGCTGGTGAATTGCTTTTGCAACCAATTCTTTCCCTGTCCCACTTTCTCCATGAATGAGGATTGTGCTCTTTGTTGGTGCGACGAGCCTTATCAGATCAAAAACTTCTTGAATTGCAGGACTCTTTCCAATTATATTCTGAAAATGATATTTTCTGTGGAGAGCCTCTTTGAGCCTTATGTTCTCTTCCCTCAGTCTTCTTTTTTCAAGTCCCTCTCTAATAACATGGAGAAGTTCCTCATTCTTAAATGGTTTCTGTATGTAGTCATAAGCTCCGAGTTTCAATGTGGCAATTGCTGATTCCACAGAGGCATATGCTGTCATTATAATCACAATCTGATGGGGGTCTCTTTTGAGGATTTCCCTTAAGATTTTTACTCCATCACTTCCTGGAATCATCAGGTCAAGAAGAACGAGATGGAAACCATTTTCATTATGTTTTGCTAATGCCTCCTCTTCTGTGGATGAAATTTCCACCTCGAACCCTTCCGAATTCAACAATCTTTTAAGGACATCCTGTATTACGGGCTCGTCGTCAATAATATGTATCCTTGTCTTCATAAATTATTCCTGATTGTAAATCTTATTAGCAATATCTGAAAAATTAGCAGGGAGAGTTATTGTAAAGATGGTTCCCTTTCCATACTCACTTTCAACAGTGATATCCCCGTTATGTTCTCTTACAATCTGATAACTTATGGAAAGTCCAAGCCCTGTTCCTCTTCCGTAACCCTTTGTTGTAAAGAATGGTTCGAATATTCTACTAAGATGCTCCTCTTTTATCCCTATCCCAGTATCTGAAATTCTTATCATTGTATCATTTTCTTTCTTTTCCGCCTCGATCTTCAAAGTCCCTCCTTCAGTCATGGCATCAATGGCATTAGATATAATATTAAGAAATACCTGCTGAAGTTTGTCAAGCTCTCCCCACACTTCAATATCATCTGGAATGTTTACATTGGAATTTATAGCTTGCTTTTTGATTCTGTAATCAAGAAGAGTGAGAATATCATTTATGCAATTTTTGAGGGGGAATTTTTTAATTTGCCCTTTCTCCCCTCTTGAGAAGCTCAGGAGACTTCTCACCATCTTTACCACTCTCTCAATCTGAGCTTCTATCTTTTCTGCAATCTCTTTGTCGGCGCTGTTGGCGGATGACTTTAAAAGAAGTTGAACATAACTGGATATTCCGGTTAATGAAGTGTTTATTTCATGAGCAATTCCGGCTGTTAGTAGCCCGAGGGATGCTAATTTCTCTGAGATCATAAGCTGGTTTTCAATTGTCAACCTTTCAGTTATATCCTCGAAGATAAAGATTGTTCCAAGATATTCGTTGTTTCGGGTTAGAAGGGATGATCTCAAAACTTCGTAAATTCTTCTTTCTGAGTTTAGATTCACAACAATCCTGCTCTGGAAGGGATAGTATTCCTTTGAAGGCGTTGTGAATAATTGGGAATAAACTGAAGGGTCGATAACATCTCTTAAATGTTTTCCGATAGCTCTATTTCGAGGAATATTAAAAAGGCTTTCTGCTGTGGAATTCCAGCTCTTGATCCTTTCTTCCTCATCAACTACAGCCACTCCCACTTTTAGGTTTTCGATTATTTCCTCGTTGAAATCTTTTATCCGTCTCATCTCCTCAGCCCTTTCTCTCAGCTCTTCCCAGAGCTGAGCATTCTCCGTTGCCAGCGAGACAAATGGTGCCATCGACTCAATAAATTTAAGATCCTCCCTGTTAAGGGCTTTCCACCCTTCCTTTTTTCCAAGGCCTGCCCAGCCAATAACCCTCTCCCCCACAACAAGGGGCAATATACTTGAAATTTTCAGTTTTTCAAGCTCTTTTATATCATCTTCTCCTATCAATTTTTCCTTTTCAATTCTATCAAGGATGACGAGTTTTTTCTTGTCAAGGATTTTCTGGAAGTTCTTAGATAGTGAAAAATCTCTTATAGAATCTTCTCCTACCAATCCAAATCTTCCATCCCTCAATGATAAAAATAGGTATATTTTGTCAATCTTCATGCTTTTTTCAAAAATATTTTTGACTGTTTCATAAAGTTCTGGAAGGCTTCTAAGAGGGAAGAAAAATTTTCCTTCGAGTGAGAAAGTTTTCATTTTAACCTTAGAAAAGAGCATTTTTCTGTAAATCAAACTCCTTAATGGGTTATAAAAAACCCCCATCAAAAAAACCAGAATTATGCTAATTAGTGAAAGAACGGAAAATTTTAAGGAAAAAAGATAAAAGATTAGAAAGAATGATGTAAGAGTGAGCGCATGGGATAAAAACTTTCGAGTGTAAATTTCGATATCTTCAACTTTCCATTTTGTAATTGCATGGGCTGCGGAGATGGGTATCAGAATTAGAAGAAAAGATAGTAATTCCTGAAGCTGAGAAGGGTTATAGCCAATGGCAAAGGGAATACCATATAAAAGAGAGAAAGGTAAACTTGCAGATATGCCAGATAGAATTATTCTGCTTTGATTTCTTATAGCAGGATCTGTCAGTTTCTTCAGTCTCAAAATGATAATCGCAAATGTGAGAATTTGATAGAATGAAAGCAAGAAAATTTCAAGCCTTTTAAGTATATAAAAGAGTGTGTAAAGGATATTGAATACTTTATATGGGAAGAAGTATGTGTAAATATAAACTGAAATTAAAGCTATTGCTGGGGCATAAATTGTCACAAGTTTAATTGTTTTTTTCTTCCTGAGTAAATTTTCCGGGAAAATAAGTATAAAATGAAGTAAAACAGGGGGGAACAGGATTAAGGAGATTTTATCAGACCAGAAAAATATACTATCAATTAATGTGAAACTATTTGTGGGAGAAAAAAGAAAGGTGGAAGAAAGGAGAAAAACGAGAATTGAAAAGTGAAAAATTAAAGATTCTTCCTTGAACAAACCTTTTAAGAAAAAGAATAAAAGGTATAGAAGGGAAAAGGTTCCAAAAATAGAAAAGAAAAGATATGTGTAAGGAGGCCCTTTACTTGAGAATTTAACATTGATGGTTTCAATCTCTCCCTTTCTCAGTATCTGATATCTATATACTTCTCCTTCCTTTACAAGCTCTGTTAGCCTTTGATAATCTGAAAGTTTTTTTACGGGTTTATCATTTATTGATATTAAAATATCACCTTTTTTTATTTCATTAAATTTCGAAGGTTTCTCTGCATAAACCCTTTCTCCCTTCTGTTTCCAGATGGAACCATCCCAGAAGCTCCTCTGCGAAAGTTTAGAATATACATTTATCCCACCGAGAATGAGAAAAACTAATATCAGCAAACTGAAAACTTTTTTCACCAATTTTTTAAAGCAAAAAACATGCCTAATCGCCTTTGCCTTCTGTTCTCATTATTAAAAAAAAGGAAATAGTAAAAAATGTTCAAAAAATTGAACAAATGTTCAAAAAATTGAACTTTTATCAAAATTGGATTTCCACCCCCCCTCTTATCCACTGGGGGTAAAAAATTAAAAGATAACGATCAGTAATAGGAGGTTTGAGAAAATTAATAAGGTTCCTTAGCTCTATGACTATAGCTATGTTTCCACCAATGATTTTTGATATGGGTATCTCCTGCTCGAGAAGAATTTTTGATGAGTAAATGTCTTTTAGTGAAAGGGAGACATAAGGAAAAGATGTCCAATTGTAGGATATTTCAAAGGAAGTTCCTGAAAGTTCGATATCTCCTTTTAAGAGGGAAGAAAAGGTAAATATAAAGGGAGATGCTGGAGTAGAATTATTCAGAGGAAGGTTGTAAACAGTAAAAAATAATGAGGGTATTAAAACTCCTGAGCTCAGAGAAAAATTAATTCCCGAGTCTTTCTCCCTTGATAAAATCAATAAACTGTGAAAGGCGCTCCCATTTTCTAAGAAAGTATTCTGCCTTCTTTTTTCTAAAATTGCAGAATCAAGAACGGGTTCATCAATATCTTTGTAGGAGAGCTTTATTCCTATGCAAAAATCAGAAAATAAAAATCTGTAAAAGGAAAAAGATAAAGCATAACTATTGAATGGTTCATCAGAATAAACATTGGAAGAGGTTGTGAAGAAAGGAGAATCCTCAATTTCTAAAATGGGATGATGGCTGAAATAGGAAAACTCCCCTTTAAAAAGCCATGATTTCGAAGGGCGAAAAGCAATTTCCATTTTAGGGCTTATGGAATCTAAGATGTTGTTAGTATTGTAAAAATAGATATAATTAAAGTCAAAGAGAAGTTTTAAATTATTCAAGATTTCAAAATCAGCAAATAGAGAAACATTATAAAAAGCAGATGGATTGTTTTTCAGAAAGTTTCTCTTATGAATTAGACCAAGACAAAAGGAACTTAGACCATACTCCTTTTCAAAATTCCCGCCTATTATGGAAGAATGGAAAGGAGGAGCTGAACAACCTGAGAAAACATTCAATTTTGTATCGTATGCTGAAAATCCAAGGGTGAACATGCTTCCGTCGTAAGTTGTTCCTGATTTATTCACTATCTTTGGAAAGAAGTCGAGTTTAATATTTAAACCTTCAGAACCTCTCTGAATGTATGGGTGGAAACTTTTCCCTCTACTCTCTAATATATGTTTTGGAAGACCTTTTAGGACGAGTTTCTTCTCTTTTTCAGCTTCCTCTTTTATCCTGAAGTTTCTCAGTTCAATGGGAAGTTCCGATTTCTCTACAATGGCTTGAAAGTCGATTTTGGGCTTCTGCGGTATTTCAGGGACAGGTGATGGAAACTTCAAAACATATTCCTTTGCCCATAGAGGAGAGACAAGGATAAGGAAAAGAATTAATTTTTTACTTTTCATTCTTCTTTAAGAATATAAAATCTTTTTTCCCTTTGTCAAGGGGTCGAATTTTTACGATAGAAGAGGAGTTTTAATTATATATTTTTCTCATATACTCCGTATCTTTTGTAAATTCTGGCGCCAAGATGCTCGAGTAAGCGATTCATGGGAGTGTTATCATCGAGGATCCATGACATTTCAGCTTCATTGTATCCATATTCTATCCCTTTTTTAATTGTGTAATAGTAAAAGTAGGCATCAAGCCCCCTTAATCTGTATCCTTTCCTTACTCCCATTGTTATAACTCTTATATTTTTAATTTTTTTTGCCTCAATTAACAACCTGAAAATTCCGAAGGGGAGCAATCTTCCATTTATCTTTTTCAAAGCTTTATTTATGTCAGGAATGGTAAGGGAGAATCCTATTGGCTCACCGTTGAACTCAACAATAAATACAAGCCTCGGGTCAACAACCTGCTTTAAATTTTTTGCAAGATGATAGAATTCTTCGTCTGTAAATGGGACAAATCCCCAGTTATCACTCCATGCATCATTGTAGATCATTTTTATTCTTTCCACTTCATTCCAGAAATCTTTCATATTCACACTTTTGAACTTTATCCTTTCATCAGAGTTCAGCTCCCTTACGATTCTATCTATCAATTTCATCTTTTCAGGAGAAACTTCTTCCTTTGTTATGTGCCATGCGTATAGCTCTTTTATTTTTTTAAGTCCATAATTTTCATAAAGGTCAATGTAATATTGCGGATTGTATGGCATCATTATTAGAGGGGATAACTCGAATCCATCGATCAGGAGTCCACATTCTTCATTGGTGGAGAAATTCATTGGACCCCTCATTCTTTCCATCCCCTTTTCTTTAAGAAAATTCTTGGCTGACTCAAAGAGAAGATGGGCTACATTCTGGTCATTTACACATTCAAAAAATCCAAAAAACCCGGTTTTTTCATTGTAGAGCTGGTTGTGGATATAATTTACATGAGCAGATATTCTTCCTACGGGCTCTCCATCTTTATAGGCAATAAAATATTCAACATCAGCGTGTTTGTGAAAGGGGTGCCTATCCTTTGAGAGGAGTTCAAGCTGGTCAATGATCAGAGGTGGAACCCATTGTGGAATATCTTTGTAAATTTTCCATGCCATTTTGATAAATTTTTTAAGTTCTTTCTTATGGGAAGCCTTTCTTATTTCATACATCCTTTAACTCCTTAATATTAAATTTCCCGAACAGGGATAATTTTTTCTCAATTTCATCAGCTCTTCCAAGGAGTAGAATTGAGAAATTTTCAGTGGAAAGATGTTTTCTTACTGCTTCCTCAACCTCCTTTATGGTGAGCCCTTCCACCCTATCAAGAAAATCCTTGAGATAGCTTTTTGGTAAATTGTAAAATTTAATCTCTGCCATTTTACCTGCAAGCTCAGAATTTGTCTGGAGCGTGGATGGAAATTTTCCTCTTATAAATTTTTTCACCCTTCTCAGCTCCTCCTCTTTTATTCCATTCTCGACGAAATTGTCAACTTCCTTTTTTATGACATCAATTATCTCATAAACTGATTCATTTTTTGTAAATGTAGAAATGGAGAATAGTCCTCCGTATTTAAAAGACTGGATCGATGAATTTATTGCGTAGGATAGTCCGAGCTCACCTCTTATTTTACTAATTAATCTTGATGTAAATAGATTTCCGAGAATTGCATTTCCCACGATAACTGGTATGAAATCATGATTCTCTCTTTTAATTGATGAGAATTTACCCATTCTTATCTGTGTTTGTGTTGAATCTGGGTCATTTATAATTACAAATTCTTCATTTTTAGAAATTTTTAGATCAGGTTCAAGATGAACTGATGAAGCTGATTCCCAGGGAGATAGATTTTCTTCAAGAATTTTAAAAGAATTTTCATTGAAATCTCCTACAAGAACCATGAAAGAATTTTCAGGTTTTACCTTTTCCTGATAGAATTTCAAGATATCTCCTCTTCCTATCCTTTTTATTGAATTAGGGTGTCCTATAGAGGAATGGGCGTATGGAGTATTCTGGAAAATCATCTCATAGAAACACCTTGTTGCGATTAGAGCAGGGTCATCTTTTTCATCTTTTAAAATATTGAGGGCTTTCTCCTTCTCCTTTTCTATTTCGTTTTCTTTAAAAACTGGATTTAAAAGGATATCAGAAAGGATTTCAATTCCCCTGAGCAGATTTTTTGAAAGGAGCTCCATATTAAAAATTGTAAAGTCCTTTGATGTATAGACATCCAGGGAAGCTCCTATTTTTTCAATTTCAAAGGGAATAGTTTTTGAATCCATTTTTTGGGTGCCCGTTATCATTGATTTAAATACAAGTCTTGCAAGTCCTTCTTTTTCATTGGGATCGAGTGAGGAACCAGCCTTTATAACTATAAAAATTGTGCAGAGAGGGAATTCTTTTTTAGGAAGATATAATAGTTTTGTTCTGCATCCAAGCTCCCGCTCCTCCCAGGAAATTATTTTAAGTGAATTGCTCATTTTAACCTTCTCTTTTATAGTCAGTAGGAATCATTAAAACAACCGTTTTCCTCTGATCATCAAAATATTTTTTTGCACTCTCAATAATCCTGTTTTTATCGATTTTTTCATATTCGTTCAGGATATCCCTGAGCTTTTTCCAGTCGCCAAGAAGTAGCTCATAGGAACCTACAATGTGAGCAATTCCACTATTTGTTTGCAATCCTCTTACAAATTCAGTAAAAATCATATTTTTTGCCTTCTCTAACTCCTCTTCCCAAAGATTTCCATTTTTCAATTTTTCAATCTCTGAATAAATTATATTTTCTACTGCTTCAATTCTCTCCTTTTCCTTTAAAATACAATGAATTGTAAACAAAGAAGGGTCTAACCTCCAGGGAAATTCTGCAGAGACTGATATTGCATGGAGAGATTCCTGAACAAGCTCTCTATACAGTCTTGAACTCCTTCCGCCTGCAAGAATAATCTGGAGAATATCGAGTGGAATGCAATCCTTGTTCCCTGCTTCCACACAGAGATAAGAAATCATTATGGAGGGGATTTCTACATCATGAGCAATCACTCCCCTTCTTTCTCCTGGATAAGGTTTTTCTCTGGGGATAAATAGCCGAGGGACAGGTCTGCCAGAGATATTTTCAAATTTCTCCCTGATCATTTTTTCAACTTTTTCTTTTTCTATGTCTCCAGAAATTACCATAAGAGAATTGTTCGGGATATAATAATTTTTATAATAATTTTCAAGATCTTCAGCTTTTATATTTGTTAAATCCTCCATGTATCCAATAACAGGGAATCTATAAGGGTGTTCAAGGTATGAAAGAGTGTAAAGCGCCTCTTCCTGAATTCCGTAGGGAAGATTTTCTGTCCTGAATCTTCTCTCCTCCATGATCACATTCCTTTCGCATTCAATAATATTCTCTACAAATTTAAGGTTTTGCATCCTGTCTGCTTCCATCGCTATAACCTTTTCAATGGCATCTGGTGGAAATTCCTCATAGTAAACTGTCCAATCCTGGGATGTGTAAGCGTTGGAATCACCGCCATTTTCTTCCAGTATCCTGTCAAATTCCCTTGGAGCAAGACTCTCTGTTTCATTGAACATCATATGCTCGAGGAAGTGGGATATCCCCCTTATTCCAGGCAACTCATTTCTTGATCCTGTTTTATAAAAAATGTAAAGACTTGCAAGGGGAATGTCATGTTTTTCGATTAGAATAAATTTCAAACCATTTTCGAGGCTTTCTGAATGAATTGAATTAAATATTTCCTCTAAAATCTTCTCCTCAATTATCATTTTTTAATTCTTCCTCTTGTCACAAAAATTTCAACATTAACTGTTTCAACTGCCTTTGCACAGATATCTCTGTATTCAGAACATACAAGGAATTTTAATTCGAAAGATAGCCCTCTTTTTCCTGCTTTAGCTTTTTCATTCACTGTAAAGGGTATTTCAATGCCTTCCTTCAGATTTATGTAAGAGATTTCTTTTTTCTGAAGAATAGGAAGATTCATTTCAGAAGATTTGAAAATTTCTTTTGGAAATATAATCCCTTCTACTGGAATGCATTTTATAATCAGGGATGGAGCGGGTTTTACATAACTTGTTTTTGATAGTTCAATGGAAATAATAATCTTCCCCGCTTCTCCCCTTTTCAAATAGTTGGGCTTTGCAACTGCACTAAGTTTGTAATCAGGAGTAATTATAGCCTGACCCATAAGAAAAAGAGAAAGAACTAAAATTATCTTTTTCATAAAATAGATTTTACATTAAGGTTTGTTCCTTTCCAAAATTAAGCTTTTTTATTTTATCATTTAACTTCTTTTCTTGCCCTTCTTACTACCATCTCATTTTCAAGGTTATCCTTGCCTCTCGAGGTTGTTGTCTTCCCCAGACCTTTCCAAAAGCCAGTGTGTCCTCTTTGACATAGGAAACAGGTTTCTGGCTGTTCAGAAGATTAAATATGTCCACTCTTAAATCTGCTGTAAGATTTTCAGGGAGAGATTTTATTAAACTTGAAAGAGGAAAGCTTTTTTGAACACCCATGTCAATATAAAAGTGGGGTGGTGTTTCCCTTGAGCCTCTTCCCTCTGGAAAAGCATAGTAACCGAAGAACGGAACAAGTCCGAGTTTTTCCCAGTGATAACCTGAGAGCCACTCAAAGACGAAGGAAACGAGTGTTTTAAAAGGCCCAATATAATTCAGATTGAGCTTTACATGATGGTCAACAGAGTAGGGGAGCTTTCCATACCATCCTTCATCTCCGTATTCCCTTCCTCCCAATCCTCCAAAACCCCAGTCGAAAAGTTCCTTCAGCTCCTTAAGTTCTGGCAAAGGAGGGACAAATATATGTTTTCCAAAGAGGCTTACATAATTTGTTCCTCCTTCTTCCTGACTCCAGGAGCCAGTTTCTACCTGTCCTGGATTTGTGCCTTTTGCAGAAGAATAACAGTAGGAAAAATTGAGGTTCAAAAATTCTTTTAACCTTCCATTTATTTCAATTTCAAACCCTCTGTAATTCCTTCTTTTATACTCAAAATTGTCGAAGACAAATTTGTAATAAGGAGGATTTGGATCGAATACTCCCAAAAGTTCAAGAAGATTCTTTGAATCTGTCTGCACATATCTTGCTCTTAGTACCCAGTTCTTTCCAATTATTCTGTCGTATTCAATTAGATAACGGGTAAGACGATTGGGTTTTATATTTTCTGCAATATCGTAAGGACCTCTTTTTTCCTCATTAAGGAATTTCCAGTTGGAAGGGTTATGGAGCTGGGAAGGTATGGGATTCTCGGGTCCAGCCCACATGTATCTCCTGAACTGGAGAGGAGCCTGAGGATTAAAGAAAGCAAGGTGAAAGGTTGTGGTTGTATCTGTGAAGAGTCCCCACCCAAATTTTATTATGTTTTTCCCATTTTTTGTTAAATTGTAAGTAAGCGAAATTCTTGGAGAAAGAAAATCTCTAATATCCCATTTCCAGAGAACATTCCCTTTATCATCGTAGTTTGTTTGAGTTGCAGATCTAAATCCAATTAGAAGAGTGAATCTTTCAAAACTTATCCTGTCTTTTAGATATATTCCAATGCCGCCTATTGAATTTACAAAATTGAAATTTCCATACTCCCATAAAAGGGAAGGGGTTCTCTTACCTTCCTTCCAGCTTCTGAAGGAATATTTTGTTCCATTTTCAAAGTCATTTCCGGGAAAAGGATCCTCTCTTTTACCTGTGAATTCTGACCTGAATTCCGATGAGTTTTTGTAAATTTCGAAACCACCTCCAAGCTCATGATTTCCGAGCTCCTTTAAGGGAAGAATATGGTTCAATCTGAATACAAAGTTGATCATTTTCTCATTGTCAATAACCTTTCCGATGGAGTTATTGATGTTCTGAGCTGTATCCTCTATAAAATACATCGCTGGGCCCATATCTCCATGGGAGGGCTCAAAGGATGATTTTGATTCTGTTATTCCCGCTGAGGTTTCTAAGAAAGTATTTGCTGAGATAACCCCTTTGTAGTTTATCCTTAACATTGTATCCGTGAAGCTTTCTTTTTTGTAAAGTTCACTAAACCCTATTCCTCCTTTCTGGGAGAGTAAATTTGATAAAGAACCGCAAAGGGAAATCTGATGGTTCGGATTTAGAGCGAGGGAAACTTTTCCGAAAAAGTTGTGGGTTAAGGTTTCCCTTTCTCCACCAGAAATGAACATATAGTCGAGAAAATTGTCGGAAGTAATGTCTTTGTTGAAAAAGGTATTTTCAGAAATAAAAAACCATATTCTGTCCTTTTTAATTGGTCCTCCAAGATTAAAATAATTGTTGTATTTTGAATAGTCCGCAGGTTCAAAGGATATAGAAAGCTGTGGTTCTCTCCCTGCCTGTAAAGATTTGTCAACAAAAAGTGTTCCCAATTCTCCATGAAATTCATTTCCGCCTGCTTTGGTAAGAACATTCACAATGCCTCCAAAGCTTGAAGCATGTTCAGGACTGAAGGGATCAGAAATTATCTGGATTTCCTCAAGGGCATCGAAATTTACCCTCACACCATCCTTTGCAAGCCTCACACCTCTCACTGATAAACCATCAACGAGCCAGTTATTTCCTTCCTCTCCCTCTCCTCTAAAACTGGGAAGGCCATTTTCAGTGGTTCCTCTTCTTGTGTTCATTCTTACTCCCGTAACTCCTGGTGCAAATTTTACAATGTCTGCAACTGTTCTTGTCGGGCTTGAAAGGATTACAAGATCCTCAGATGTTATTCTGTAACTTGTGTCTGCATTTGTTTTGTCAATGAGGGGAGGCTCTGCGACCACTAAAACACTCTCCTCAATTTTTTTCTCCTCCATTACAATCTTGATAGTAGTTGTGAGACCGAGCTTAACCTCAACTTTATCAACTATAACAGTTGTGAAATTTTGGAGCTCAAAAGTAAGTTTGTAAATTCCTGGAGGGATGAGAGGGATGATAAAATTTCCATCGCTTAAAGAGTTTGTTGTCCTTTTCCCTTGCAGTTTTGGGCTTTCTGCAATAATTGTGACACCAGGAAGAGGCTCCCCATTTTTATCTATAACTTTTCCATTTATCTCACCTGTTTCAAGGGAAAGGACTCTTGGAGGAACACTCAAAATGATCAGAAATATTGCGAAATATATTAATCTATTCATCTTTTTTCCCTGCGTGGTATTTGATTAATTTTATAAAATTTGCTTACAGCTTGTAACTTATAGAAATTGTGGGAACAATAATCTTCATTTTGTATGTACCAGGTATGTTGTGGAGAGATGGAGTTATGTCTCTGTCACTTCCCATGAGATACTCAAATCCAAAATCAATATTCATTTTCCCTTTTTTGTAGCCTAATCCAACTGTTATTACATTGTTTGTAAAAATTGGAAGGAGAATATTCATTGTGTCATCGGGAGCAGGTGCAGGATCGTGGTAGTAGCCAGCTCTCAAGGCTATATTTTCCTTTAAAAGATATTCCAATCCGAATCTTATCTGAAGGGTGTCGTCCCAGTAGAAGTATAATTCCTCTTCTTTGTCGGGGGTCAGCCCAAATAGCATCTTCCAGGCAGAAGATTTGTAATCTGTTTTTACAACATCTATATCACTCCACTTTGTCCACTGGAGGTCAGCTGTTAGAGTGAGGTTTTCAATGGGTTTAAATGCTATTCCTCCACCAATCCATATAGGCCATGTGATATCTCTTTCAAGGTCTGATTCGATTGGAACACCAAGATATGAGTATGCTTTGAGGGCATCCATCCTTGCAGAACCCTCAAAGGAAATTTTTGAGGCAGTTTTAAATGTGAGTCCAAGACTGAGCTTGTCTGTTGGTTTTGCCATCACTCCTATTGTTGCACCAATACCCCATCCAGTTGCTTCATCCGAGTACTGGTCAGATTTTGCTGAGGTCTTTAAATCCATCATTCCATAATTGATATTAAGGGTAGCTCCAGCTGAGAATTTATCAGAGAATTTGTAAGCAATGACAGGAGAGAAGGAGACAACTGCGATTTTACTCATCCACTCAAGGGTTTTTCCAGCTGTAAGAGCTTTTAGATCCTCTCCCTTCCATTCTGAACCGAGTCCTGAGGGGATATAAACTCCAATCCCTCCAAAGATGTTCTCAGTGAGGGGTCTGTAAAATCCAGCCATTCCTGATATGTAATGTTTTGTGAAGCTTGTGTCAATTTTTGCAAGGGGATAGGCATAATTACCTGTAGGGATAACATCAGTAAGATAAAATCCAAAATAGGCAGAGTCGAACTGGGTTATTCCAGCAGGATTCCAGTAAATGGCGCTGAAGTCATTGGCAAGTCCTATGAAAGCTCCTCCCATTGAGAGAGCTTTTGAACCAAGGCTGTTTAGATTCAATCCATTCCCAAAGAGAGAAGCAGTGAATAAAACAAGAAGGCTTACAAAAATCGCTTTTCTCATCCTTTATCCTCCTTAATAAAATTTATAATGATAAGGTTTTCATTAAATGCCAATTTTAGCTTTTCTAAAATAAGTTTTCTCGCCCTTTTGCTTTTCTGGTATTTTCCTTTCTATTCTCATGCTTTTCTTGCTGGTCTCGTTTTTCTTGTTATCTTGCATCTCCTGCCTTTCTCTCTTCATTCACAATTATAATACTAAGAATAAAAATCAAAGTCAAAATTTTGATTTCGAATTTTAGGTAGTAAAATTTGAAACATCCAGCATCTTGAAAAAGGAGGGCTTCCTTTGAAGGAAGCAATTTTTAAAGGAGGTGAGATCAGGCTGAAGCTTGTTTTAATGACTGCTTTCACAACTACTTTTAGTCTGATTTCAATGCTAATTGCTCCTGATCCTGGCTCTGAAATTCAAAAACCCTTGCGGTTGTAGTATTCGGAGGACTTCTTACTTCCACAATTCTGACTTTGATTGTATTACCAACTATTTATGAGTTGTTATTTGTAAAAAGATGGATTTATAAAATAGACGCAAAGAGAAATAAAAATTTGAATTTTATCAAGGAAAATTTTATAGTAATCTATGCATAAAAAGCCTTCCATTGCTGTTGATATTATAATTGAATCTCCTGACGAGGATTCCATTATTTTGATTAAAAGAAAAAATCCACCCTACGGATGGGCTATCCCTGGAGGCTTTATCGAATATGGAGAGTCTGCCGAAGAGTCTGCAATAAGGGAGGCAAAAGAAGAGACAAATCTTGATATTGAGTTAATGGGCCAGTTGCACACTTATTCCGAGAGCTGGAGGGACCCGAGGGGACACACAATTTCAATTGTATTTGTTGCAAAGGGGAAAGGTGAAGCCATTGCAAAAGATGATGCAAAGGAAATTGGAATTTTTAAAGAAGATAGTCTTCCAGAAGAGCTTGCCTTTGACCACAGGAGAATTCTCAAGCATTATTTCAGAATGAAAAAATTCTTGGAATCCCTTTCCCTCAATTTCACATCAATAAATAAAATTTTTCTTGAATAGTTAAAAAATTTTTAATCCATCCAGGTGGCTTTTAATTTTTAGCTGGAATGCCTTAGAAGAAATCTAAGAATATCCTCCGATTTCATTGGTTCGCAAAGAAAATGACCCTGGACACCATCGCATTTTATAGGCGGGATTGTTCCCTCCTCCAGAGATTTAAGAAAGTCAAGTTGTTCTTTATTTTCAATACCTTCTGCAACCACCTGAATGCCCAGAGTGTTTGCCATCATTATTATAGATTTAACTATGGTTATATCGTAGGGATCGGATTGGATGTTTTTAATGAAAAGAGGAGATAGTTTGATTATTTTAATAGGGAGAAGTTTGAACCAAATAAGAGAAGAGTAGCCTGTGCCAAATTCAGAAAGGACAAATTGGACGTCAAGCTTGTGCAGACTATTGATGAAATCAACGGATCTGTCTATGTTCGATGTAACCATGCTTTCATTTATTTCAATTTTCAAATTTCGTGGTTCAAGATCTTTTTCATTCAAGGTCTTTTCAACATTTTCAACAAAGTTAGGTTGCATGAATTGTTTTGATGGGATACTCACAGCCAAAGGAATATATGAAAATCCAGAATTCTTCCACCCCCTCATATCTCTACAGGCAGTTTGAAGCATCCATTCGCCAATGGGAATGCTCAAACCGCTCTGCTCTGCAACGGACATAAATGTCTCGGCGCTGATAATTCCTCTTTCGGGACGATGCCATCGTAGAATAGCCTCAACCCATAAAACATTTTTATTGTTGAGTTCGAATACAGGCTGATAATATATTTCAAATTCATTATCAAGAGCAGTAATCATGAACATTTCTCCGAGACACCATGGAAGAAGAAAAAGTGTGATGAGAAAGTATAAGCGGTTAACAACATTTCCTGGATTTGTCTTAAGGACATAGATTCCAAGAAATAGAGTAATTGCAAATGCAACAGAGGAGAGGAAAAGGATTAGAACAATAGTTGGGCTTACAATCATATTAATTTAAAACCCTTATATCGCAGGAACACAAACAGGAAATGATTTCTATTAAAGATACCATTTTTTTAATTAACACTTTGATTTTCCACGCTTCATTTCTAATTTTATTGTTTTTAGAGTTGACAGTCAATGAGGGGAATCCGCTATATTCCTTTACAAAATTTCTGGATTTACAAATAAATCTATCCATGGGAGCTTGTAGGTGAAGAAGATATATAGTAAAGCAGAGATTATGAATAGAGAAATTATGATAATTTTGAAGCTTAAATTTCCTGAAACCCTTTCGACATTTTTTTCCACTATTCCAGCCATAATCGCAGAAATATAGGAGCTAAAAATAGCCCATAATAAATCTAATGTTGAAGATGTCAATTTTCCAAAGAAAGCAGGCACTAAATACCATACCAGGAAAATGAACCATGGCACTACTGTTGTGGATAGAAATCTTGAATACCAGAAGAAGCTTTTCTTCCGCATTACGAGGAAATCAATCCAACTTGTTAAAAAGTAAGCCCAGAAAGCCATTTTTAAATGCTGAAAAACAGATTCGTCAATCCCGCAAAAGGGTTTCAGAAATGCCCAATGGGTTATATCGTATCCAAAATGTAATATAGAAAAAATTATTAGAAAAATAAAGGATTTAATAAGTACTTTCATTTACGAACCTCCTTTTTGAAGATTTTTTATTTGAATTTTTAAACAATGCTGTTTTTAATTCGATATTTTTCGCACAATCTCCTTGACCTATTTTCAATTCCCTTCCAGTACTCCTTTGAAGGAGAGAAGAAAATTCTATAAAGATTCTTATATCTTGGCAGAAGCGCAGGATAATTTTTCTCAAGAAACTTATAGTAAAGAGTTTTTGAATCAATCGGTTCTTTCCCGAACAATGTTAATCCACCAATAAAAATAAAATCTGCTCCATATTCCTTCACAGTTTTTATCGTTTCCTCAAGTTGCTCTTCAGAATCTGATAAAAATGGCAATACTGGAATAAAACATACACCTGTAAAAAATCCTTTCTCTTTACATCTTCTCATTGTCTCCAATCTCTCTATAGGTCCAGGTGCACCTGGTTCAAGAGTTTTCGCTAATTTGTTGTCCGAAGTTGAGATGGAAAAAGAAATAATTGTTCTGTGTTTTAGCTTTGATTTCAAATCATCAGGCAAAATTGCATTCTTATCAATCTCTTTCAATAAATCTAAATCTCTCAGGACAAGTTTTGATTTCGTTGCAATTTCAACAGGAAATTTATACTTCAAGATTATCTCAAGTAATCTTCTTGTAAGTTTCAATTTTTCTTCAATCTGCATGTATGGTTCTGTTGAAGATGAAAGCACTATAATACCATACTCTCCTCTTTTTACTCTCCTTGAAAGCTGCTTTTCCAAAAGTTCAGGGGCATTTGTCTTTACCGAAAGTGTTTTTGCCATATTCTCCCCATACTTACTTCCTCTGATATAGCAATAAATACAATTGAAAGAACAACCAGAATAAGGATTGACTGTGTAATTATCTAAAAACCAGTCATCCCGTTTTTTGTGCTTGTTTAAAATTGATTTTGCTTTTATTTCGTTTATCACTTTTTTAATGGACAAATCAAAGAACATTTGCGACCAATAGGAGAAAATTTTTTAAATAGCTTAATTTTTCTGTATTTCGTGTTATTTACCCTTTTCTTTCAATCTTTCCTGAACCGCTTTACTTTTCAGTTCTCTGATTGCATCTGAAGCAATCCATCGGGCACTTTTTGAATTAATCTTCTTGATTTCTTTTGCGAGTTCAATTGCTTTTTTGTTCAATATAGTATTTCTTTTCCCGATTTGCCTCAATGCCCAGTTAACAGCCTTTTTAACAAAATTTCTATCATCAATAGATTCTTTTTTTATAATTGGAAAAAATCTTTCAAATTTTTCATCCTCTGCCTTTTTATCTTTAACAGCAAGGCAAGCCATTAGAACAAAACCTGCTCTCTTTGTGAATTCTCCATCTCTCTCTGACCATTCTATGGCTTTTTGGTAGGCAAATTTAGTATAGACAAATAAATTCTGGCACACCTGGTCACAGACATCCCATGAGTCAAAATCCTTTACCCAATCTTCCATTTGTTCTTCAGCAACATTATCAGGAATGTCAATCATTGAAGCAAGTATTCGAGTTTCATGTATATTTAGCTTCCATAATTCAAGGGCAAGATTGTGATTCTTCCCTGTTTCTTTTGCAATTTTTCTGAGCTCAGGGATTGAAACTCCAAAACTATTATTTGATTTTATTCCAAATCTCGCCATTCCTTCTACTGCTCTGGGATTATGAAGAGATTTCAATTTCGTTAGAATTTTCCTAATTTCTTTCTCCATAAGATTTTATTATCTTTTTTTAACAGGCTGTCTCAATATCGTCTTAAATTTATCGGGTGAGACTTTGCCTGCTCGACCAGGACCAACAAGATATATTTCGTGATGACGCCCATTCTCAACAAGTTCCTTTTCTTCCATCAGCTTTCTCATATTTGCTATTGATTCAGGCTAAGTAGAATAAGGACCAATATGTAATATCTGAACACATTTACCTTCTCTCATCTTCTCAAACTTAACCTCGTTTGCCAGTTCTACCTTCTTGTTTTTTATTACTTCCTGTTTTGCTTTTCCAACAATTTCAGAAGTTAAAAATTCCGGTTGGCGAATTAAAAGTTTCCATCGCCATTCTTCACGAGGAACTTCTGTGTATGGCTTCTCGGAATCCACCCACCACTGGCTTTCTAATTTTGCAACTGTAAAATCTTTTCCTTCTATCTTCATTAGCATTTTGACCTCGTAAGCCAGAGAGTATAGAGCAGAAACTTTGGCTTGAAATTCATCACCACCCGGAGCCCCTTTCCCTTCTATTGTTAAGAATTTCCCTTCCTCAATCTCAATTATTTCAGGCGTGGTTTTAGCAGTATAGTAAGTTTTATATCCCTTTGTCAAATCAAGTTTTGCTTGCTTCATTGCTTCACCTCCATTTTTCATTTTAATAATTGAACTCCCCCTGTCAAACTGACGAGATTGGATAAGTCTATTTTTCAGAAAGAATATTTGAGCTCTAAGAAGAATCTTGAGGATTCTTTCAGGTTTCCGAAGGTTGTTCCTTTTTTCCCCTGGAAGAGAACAAAGCCACCGATAAATTTGAGTGCATCCTGTATCTCGTAGGTTCCTAAAAGGAGTCCAAGCCAGTCTTTACTTTTTAGATTCCTCACATTTACGAGCTGAAGGGATGAATAATCCGATGGATTCCATCTTGCGATGACAACTCCATAATCTGTTGTTTTTTCAGGGATTTTTGGTGGAGCTCCAATTTTTAACCATCCAATTTTTTCCTCTTCAATGTTTAGTTTCATTAATTCCTCTCTTAAATACTGAATCTGTAAATTCAGTTTTTCTGTTGGTAGCCAGTCGAAGCCAAAAAGAAATTTTAAATGAGGATTTTTTATGAAGATATTTTTTCCATCCTTGTCTTCAGTCTGATTATAAGAGAATTCTCCTTTCAGTCCATAGCTTCCCCACATTTTTTCCAAATCAAACCCAGACATTTTGAATCTTTCATACTTTGGAGTGGCTTTTAAAATTTTATGTATTGGGTCAAAGGAGAAATAGACTGATGGAAATTTGTCAAATCCATTCAAGGAAGTGAAAGAGAAATCCCACCCTTTTATGTTAAAAGATAGCTTTCCTCCAAATTCAGAATTCGAAATTTTCTTCTCAGGTAATTCCTCCTTTTCAAACTGGATGAATGGCGTGGATTGAAATGAAAGTCTATTTGGAGTGAAAATTGGATTAAAAACTCCCTGAATTTTTATTCCTTTAAATTCAGCTATTCCCTGAATCATTGTCAGGGGGATTCTGTAATCATCAATTTCCGATGATATGTTTTCGTAGTCCCAGGGAATTATAACATCTGTTGGAGAATTCCATTCATTTTTACCCCAGAATATGAACTGCCTTCCAATTCTCAGTTTAAGAAGATTAAGGTTGAGGTCAATATAGAATTCCACAGGATTTAATAAAATATCTTCTTTCCTTCCTTTATAGGCATCGATGTTTATGGTAGAGAGGAAAGATGCGATTCCCGATGATGCAGAGAACTTAAGCTGAAGCCTTGTTCCATTTCTTTCAAAGAAATATTTGTTTCCTCCAGAGATATTTATGTAGCTAAGAAATTTGATGTAACCTGAAATATCAGGCTGAGCAAATAGATTTAGGTTGAAAAGCAAGCTAAAAAGAAGGGAGATTTTTAATTTTCTCATGGCAAAACCTATTCCTATTCAATTACTATTTTGTCCATAGAGGTTTCCGAAAATAGAGAATCTTTAAGCCCTGTATTTACTTTTATGTTCTTGAATTCCATTTTGCTCGTTCTATTGGATATAATATCTCTCATTGTCGTAACTGTTGAGAAAAGAACTTTTTCAATCTCCTCAATCTTTTCTACATCAAGAACTTTGAATTTTTTACCATCCCTTGAATAGTAGTCTGATTTTAAAATCATATAATTATCCTTTCTTACCCATCGGACAATTTTGGAATAACCTGTGTCTTTTTCAATGTGCGGTGATACTGGAAGGCATTCTATAACATAACAATCAACTCCTACAATTTTCTCATCTCCAATTAAGTTGTATTTAAAATCCTCTAACTCTGGCTTGCCAATATCATAATAGGAAAAATCAGAAGCCATGAAGGAACCGCCTTTCCCTGAAGAAAGTATTCTTTTCACTCTTCTAAGAGCGGGAATGTAAAGGTATCTGTCATCGTCCCTATCTTTGTGCTCAACTATTAAAAATGAAGTTCCTTTCACATCTGCAGGCTTTAAAAAGAACATTAGCATCTTTGTCTCGTCCTTATTGTATTTTTTCATGTAGGATTTTATCTCCCTTTCCCTTTTACCTCCTCTTGAATCAATTATCGTTAAGGAAAGATCTGCAGTCATATCATTCCAGGTTTCCTTGTTTATAACTTTTTCCATTATCTCTCTTCCGCTCTGGGGATATACATTAGACAGACTGAAAATTACTAAGAAAAAAATAATTAACAAAAATTTTTTCATTGTGTCCTCCCTAAAAATCTTATATTGAATTGTAAGAATATTACAGGCAAAATAATTAATGCTCCAAGGCAAGCAGTAATCATTGCCTGAGCCATTAAATATCCCATATTGGAGATTTGCCTTAAAGACGAAAAGTAAAGGGTGAAAAATCCAATGGCTGTAACTATTGCGTTCAAAAAAATAGCAATTCCTCTTTCAGAAAAGACAAGAGGTATAGCCTCATTCATTTTCAGACCTGTTCTAATTTTTTCCCTCAATGAATAAATAAACTGAATTGCATAATCAACCCCTACTCCTATTGAAATTGATGAGACTACCATGGTTTCAAGGGATACTTTAATTTTTAGAAGTCCCATCATTCCAAAATTGAAAATTATGGAAAAGAAAAGGGGTGCGATACTGTAAAGCCCGAGAATAACGGATCTGAACATAATGGAAGTTATTAAGAAAACAATTGAAAAGGCAATCAATATGCTGAGAGATTGACCCCTAACAACCCTGTCGTTAATTGCAATGAAAAGCTTTGCCATTCCAGTGCTCTGAATCTCAACAGGTAAATCTTCAAATCTTTTTTTAGCAAATTCCTTTATTTTTCTCTCAGTTTCTTTAAGAACAGTCCTTCTATCGGTTTTAAGAAAAATTGATATTTTTGTCATTTTGTATTCTGTGTCAACCATCGAGGCTAAATCTTCAGGAGATGCTGACATCTCATAAAGCTGAATCAGCTGGGAAGCAAGTTCTTGCCCATTTATTTTGGCGGCTTTTTCAATCCCATCTTCATAGTAAAATTCTATTTCTTCCTTCGCTGGAATTCTGTAATAGTTTTTATTATTTCCATGCATAACCTGGTTCATTTTTCCTACTACATCTGGGAATCCCCTTGCTCCTCCTACACAGGGAAGACTTTTAGCGTAGGATATTAAATCATGGATAGCAGAGAGGACTTTAATATCCTTGATAGTATTTCCTTCTTTTCCTTCAATTACAATGTCTAAGATTGTTGAACCTGAAAATTGGGTGTTTATTATCCTGTCAGATTCCCTCAAAGGATGATTTTTGGGGAGATTGCCAATCGTCGTTGTTTCAAAGTCAAGTTTTGAAATCCCATAAAACATAAAAATTATAATTATTACAAAAATAATCAGGATTGGTGTTCTATTCGCAACAATTTTTCTTCCTATAAAAGCCATTGTCCTTTCCGACCATTCTCCCAGAGTTTTTGCATTTTTAGGAGCTTTCAAAAAGAGAAGAAAAGATGGAATGAAAAGGATGCTAACAATTAAACCTGCAAATATTCCAAGAGCTGTAAAAATTCCAAGTTCATTTAAACTTTCTACTCCAGACCCATTAAGACCGAGGAATCCAGCCATGTCTGTTAGAGATGACATTAAAATTGGAGTTGAAAGAGAGAAAATGACAAATCGGACAAGGTCTCTTTTTTCAGTAATTATCTTTGAATTCTGGTAATAACTTGTAAGGAAGTAGATGCTATAGGCAACTGCAATTGTCATTACAATTATGGGCATAATTTCGAGGGTATGGGAGAATGGGATTCCAAGAAGGGGAAGAGTTCCAACTGGAATTGTTACAGAAAATATCACAACAAAAAGGGGAATTAGAACCCCTCTAAGACTTCTGAAATAAAGAAAGAAAATAGCAAAGATCAGAACTATCCCGATGGAAAAGAGTTTCCCCATATCTGGACCGATCATCTTTCCAATGAAATAGGTGGTTACGGGTTTCCCTGCAAATAGTAATTCTTCTATTATCTGGTTTTTATTTTTAAATTCCTCGGCAGACTTAATTACTTCCTGAGTAACTTTTTTTGAGTCTGCAGTTTTTGAGATTGTTAGCATTATTAAGAATATTCTTTTATCCTTACTCAGAAGAAGCTCTGACATCAATTCATCAGATAAAAATTTTCCCTTAAATTCATCAAGCTCATCTTTTGTTGTGATAGGGACTGAAAGATTGGGAGAAATTTCAAGCCCTTCCTCTGTCCCCTTTATATTATTAGCATTGGTAGGACTTAAAACCTTCCATATACCCTTTATCTCCTCAAGTTCCTTTGTAAAATAATAAATTGAATTTATTGATTCTATTGAAAAAGGCTCCTTTATTTTAAGGGCAATAAATATTGCTTCCTTTCCAGGGAAAATGTCTGTAATTTTGTCAAAATATCTTCTTTCAGGAATTCTTTTTGGAAGAGCCCTCATTATGTCAGGATCAATAGTTATATTTTTTGTCCAGGAGGCAAAGAAAAAGAAAATTGCAAGGATTATAACAATAATTTTGATGGGGTTGTTAATGATAAAATCAGTGAGTTTTTTCATTCATCCCTCCAGGAATTTCTTGAGTATCCTAAAGAAAAGTTTCAAAGACTCTCTTGCTTCTTTCTCTTTTCCTTCGAGAAGTTTGAGTCCAATTCCAATCTGAATTACATTGATAAGGTTTAGCAAACATTTTGCACTTAAGGGGACTCCCTTTTCATTAATCTTTAAAGATATAATCCTCTTTATAAATTGAAGATGCTTTCTGTAACTTTTTGTATATCTTTTAAGAAGATCTTTATTTTCAATCTTAACTAAGCCTGCAATGCAGGGGAAAAAGAGCCTTAGAAATGTTGGGTTTTTAGAGAAATATTCAAGATAAAAAGACATAACTTCTTTAATAACCCTGTATAAAGATTTTTTCGCCGATACTCTTTTTACTATTTCCTCGTAAACTCTATCCGCCTCCCTCTTGATGAGAATAAAGAAAATTTCTTCTTTGCTTTTGAAATAATAATAAATCGTTCCCTTTCCAATGTCTGCAAAATCAGCAATTTCATCCATGGAGGAATTGTTGAATCCATTTCTAAGAAATATTAGCTCATCAGCTTTCAATATCTCTTTTGTCCTTTCCCTCTTTTTATCCAATTTCGACCACCCAGTCTAAATTCTATTATTTTTTGACATACATGTCAAGTTTTTGAGGAATTGACTTTTTTAATTTGGCGTGATAAAAACTCTTTTTAGGAGGTTATAGTGAAAAAGCTATTTAGTTATTTATTTTTTGTTCTTTTTTTATTTTCCTCATTTTCTTTATCCCTCTTTGCAAAAAAAGATAAATACGATAAGTGGTTGAAAGATGAAGTTTTCCTGATAATTACTAAAGATGAAGAGAAGGCTTTCAAAGAGCTTAAAACAGACAAAGAGAGAGACGAATTTATTACAATTTTCTGGGCAAAAAGAGACCCTACACCCCTTACTGAAGAGAATGAGTTCAAAGATCTCTATTACAAAAGGCTTGAATATGCAAACAAGACTTTTACTTATGGGAGCAGAAGGGGTGCGAGATCAGATATGGGAAGAGTTTATGTGCTCCTTGGGCAACCTTCCCAGAGATATACAGATACATCAGTTAAATCTGTTCTGAGTGAAGGAGCAACACCTTCACAGCCTGAGGTGTGGCTTTATCCCCCAATGCCAGAACTTGGCTTCCTTGAGTCCTTCAAAATCTACTTTGTGGACAGACAGTATGGCTACGAAATAGATGCATCCCTCACCCAGCCTAAAATTATCCAGCTTTTAATGACAGCCTCCCTCAAATATATTGTAAATCCTGGTCTTAAAGAGATTCCCAGGTATCAGAAGAAATTTATAATCCCTGCAAACTCATTTGAAGGAAAGAAAATTGAAGAGGCAATCTCAATAGCGCAGGAACATGAAGATATACCAATAAAGTGGAGGACATACTTTGACAAGGCAATGAATGGCTCAACTTACCTGACGATTTTAGTAAAATATAGCTTAAAAGATAATCCTTTGAAAAAAGCGGTTATTTTTGGAAGGGTAAGAGCTGAGGATGGAACTTTTGAGGATTTCATGAAACAGGTGGATCCAATGGCAGAAGGTGATAATGGTCTTGTTTATGCTGGTATTCCAGCTATGCCAAAGAATTATAAGTTGTATCTTGGTCTTAAAGATAAAGATTCTGAGAGGTATACATTAAAAATTTTAGATGTAGAAATTCCAAATTTCTGGACTGAAGAGTTGATAGTAAGCTCTCCAATTCTAACGGGGGATGTTGAGAACATTGGAATGATATCAAAAGAGGATGTTAGCACATTCATTTTTGGGCAATTCAGAGCAAATCCAAGATGGAGTTTGGTCTTCAAGAGAACAGAAACTCTAAACTTTCTTTATAAAATTTACAATTTTAAAACTGAAAACAAAAAGTGCTCAATTTTGACAGAAATTACGATAAAATCTGATAAAAAAGCATATCAGCTTCCTCCTGATACAAATGAGATGGAAGTTCCAGAGGGAGCGACGCAGGCTCTTGTTGGAGGATACCCAATTCCCCTTAATCTTATCGAACCTGGAAAATATGAGCTTACAGTAAAAATAACAGACAAGATTGCTAATATAGCCAAAGAGGTTAAGGCACAATTTGAAGTCGTAGAGTAGATAGTAAGAAGCACATTAGAAAGATTTGAAAAATAATTTTCCAGATATAAAAATAGAGGAGAGGAAAGTTTAGCGAGACAAGTAAACTAACTAAATAAGGCGGAGTAGAGAGAGTGTAGAATGAAAGTCGCAAGACATAATAGCTTTAAGCTTTCAGCTGACAGTTTACAGCTAAAAGAGAAGGTTTCCGCAGACTTTAGTCTGCGAATATTGGCTTTTAGCTCTGAGATTTTAGCCCGTTGCTCATTTGAAATTTTTCAAGGTTAACAGAAATGGAAGAAAAAGGGAGAATAGATTTACATATTCATTCCAACAAAAGTTCTGATGGTGATCTAAGCATTAAAGAAATAATTGAACTCTCATTAGGAAAATTGAGAGCAATTTCCATTGCAGACCACGACACTCTCGATGCCTATCCAGAAGCACTGGAGATCGGTGGTCAAAAAAAAGTAGAAGTAATACAGAGTGTTGAGATTACAACTCACTTCAATGGAAGAGAACTCCATATTCTATCACCATTCGTTGAAAGAGAAGGACAGATCATAGAACTTCTTGATAGGCTTAAAAAGGGAAGAATGTTTCTTGCGGAGAAAAGAATAAAGAAACTTCAGGAAATTGGTTTCTCCATAAGAATTGACGATGTTCTTTCTCATTCTCCAGATACTATTCCTATAGGAACAGCAATTGCAAGAGTCTTATTTCTGAGACTGCCTGACCATCCATTGTTAAAGAAATATCGTGACGAACCCGCAAAAGCTCCCTACAGATTTTACAAAGATTACTTTGAACCCGGTGGACACGCCTATGTTCCCTTTAACTATGTATCCACTGAAGAGGCGATTGAAGCTGTAAAGAATTCGGGTGGAGTTCCTGTTTTAGCCCATCCAGGTGCTTCATTTTGTAGAGTGGACAGAGAGGATATTTTATATTTGAAAAGAAAAGGGCTTGAAGGTGTTGAAGTGTGGACATCATATCATACTCCTGAGGAAAAATTGTTCTATTATGAAATCTCGGAGGAGCTTGACCTTGTCCCAACCCCTGGCTCAGATTTTCATGGAAATATAAAGCCATATGTTGCTTTTGCATCCATTGAAGATGGAGATTACACTATAGTTGAGATGCTTATGGAAAGGAGAAGATGAAATGAGTGAAAGTTTTCCATGGTTCGACCTTCTTTTTTTAATAATAATTCTTTATACTCTTGTGATGGGATTTATAAAAGGATTTTTCAAAGAGATCATATCCATTACTTTTTTTGTAATTGGGTTGGTAGTAGCTATAGAAAACTGGAGAAATCTTTCGAGTATTATACGACCAATTTTTGGAAATGAAATTCTCTGCAATTTTCTTTCTTTCTTCCTTATTATGATTTTATTTATGCTTATAGGTTCTATTCTTGCCTTCATTGCAAAGAAGTTATTTATAAAAGGTTCCCTTAAATTCCTCGATAGAATGGCTGGACTTGTTTTTGGTGGTATTAAAGGGGTTGTTATTGTTCTGATACTAATAGTCCTGACGATTGTTTTTCTCCCGAATTTAAGATTGACAGAGAGATCTTCCATTGCTTTTTATTCCCTTGACATTACTGATTCTTTAGCTAAAATTTTCCCTTCGGATATTTATGAAAAATACAGAGAAAACCTTGAAAAATTTGAAGCAGGAGGGATTAATGGTAAAAGAATTTAAGGAATTATCCATAAGAGAAAAAATGGAAATAATTGCAAAGGAAATGATTGAATCGAATATTTATCTCAAAGAGGCTTTATCTGAATTTGAAAAGGTTTTCATAGAGATTACATTGAAAATTCAAAAAGGGAATAAATTTAAAGCATCAAAAATGCTTGGAATTCACAGAAACACACTGGCAGGTAAAATGAACTCCCTTAAGATAAAAGCAAAGTAAAAAGTTAAAAGGTAAAAAGTAAAGATTTTAATGTCTTCCGAGTCTGTTATCTTTGATATTTAATTCCACCTAAGAAGTGGATAACTCAGGGGGCAAAGGAAATAGGGTAACAAGAGGAGGACATTCTTAGCTGTAAGTTAGGAGCTGTCAGCGAAGTGCTTTTAATTCTCGATATTATTCTTTTTTTCTAATTGCTTCTTCAATTGTATGGCAAGCAGTATCTGACTTGTTAATAAGCATCTTCTGAAACTTCAAAATATCTGAGATTAGTTTCTCAGGTTTCTTATTTAACCTCTCTCTTCACAGATCCTCATGGCCAATTCAAACTGTCCAGAGCGTCTCAGCAAGTCAACCATTATAGTTTCCTCTGCTCTAACCCCTTCAGCAAATTTTTGACCATTTTCTTTTGCCTTTTGTAGTAAAGTGAACGCTCTTTTGCGACAATTTCTTGCACCAGTATCATTACCAGCATCGTCACACGTCCAGGCAGCGTAGATTGTAGCACATCCCGCCCTTGCATATTTACCAGCGTTTTCAAAAATTAGCGAAAGACAAAGAAAGTCATTTGATAGTTTTGGTAATTCTGGGTTATTTAGCTGTTGTTGATAAAGTCGCTGTTAACCGCTTCTGATGATTTTTCAATCAGCTCAGATATATCTAAAGCGCGATACCCGCATGAAGGACATATTTGTATCCATGTATTGATAGTTGACCGTTCCATTTCAGGCGGTCTCATATCCAGGTCAGAATATCCAATGGCATTTGTTGACATAAGTGCTATTTGCTTACTTACCTTTCCACATACAGCACATCTTTTCTCTATTTCAAATGTTATTGTCATCAAAGCATAGGTAGTAGCTTTGATCGGAGTTATCATAAAAACCACTATGAATACTATCCAAATTTTAATTCCAAATGACTTATTATTTATTTTTTTTCTTCGTGTTCTTTCCCCCTGAAATTTTTAAATATTAAAATCTTCAAGGATAAAATCAAGGGGGTTTACAGATTGATTGTATCGACGGACTTCGTAGTGGAGATGAGGTCCTGTGCTTTTGCCTGTTGTTCCAACATAGCCTATGACATCCCATCTCTTAACTTTCTGAGCCTCTTTAACACATATTTTTGAGAGATGGGCATAAAGAGTGGAAAATCCAAATCCATGGTCTATTATTACAATGTTTCCATATCCTTTCCTATATTCTGCAGCAATTACTATCCCATTTGCAGTGGCAAATACTTTATTCCCTAACTGAGTTGAGATGTCAAGGCCAGAATGGAATTCTATCTTTCCTGTAAATGGATCTCTTCTATTTCCGAAGAATCCACTCAGATAACCTCTTGTTGGCCAGATGGAAGGTAAAGACGAGAGGCGAAGACTCTGATCCTTGAAAAATTGATCAAGAATCTTCAGATTCTGCTCAACTTCGCTGGCTGCTTTTTTGATGATTTCAGGGTTTTCAAGAGCTGGCTTCTGAATAGAGCTAGATAAAATTGTTCCAATATCGTTTCTGTTTGCACCTCCAGAGCCCACTTCCTTTAAAGCGTAAGGGGACTGAAGACCAGCAAAAACATTTAGCTTTTCTGTATAACTTTTAAAACTGTTTATTTTTTCCTGCAGTTCCTTCGTCAGATCCTCATACATTCTAATTCTCTCTTTCTGTTTTACACTTTCTGCCTTTAACCTTTTCAGTTCGAGCTTTGCATAACTTGTCCTTAACCAATCAAGAAAGATGAGGAAAAAAGCAATGAAAAAAATTGAAAATGTAGTAAAGAAGAATCTGATGGTTTTGTTGCTCAGAACAATTTTTTTGGTTCTTGCCGTTGAGGAAGGAATTATCATAAATGTGTAATATCTTTTCATCAGCTCAAATCCAGCTCATTTTCTCTTTATGGGTATCATAAAAAAATATCCTTGTCAAGTCCTTCAAACTCCTTTTCAAAGAAGTTGCATAATTCGTAGAAAAATATTTTAAAGAGCAAAAATATTCTTCAGCTGAAGCCAAGTTTCTTCTTAGCCTCCTCTGACATCATTGATGGGTGCCATGGTGGATCCCAGACAATCTGGATGTTTACATTTTTTATCCCTTGGATCTGTTGAATGGCATCTTTAGCTATAGAGACAAGAGTGTTTTGAAGAGGGCATCCTGGGGCGGTCAGTGTCATTTTTACATCCACTGACTCTCCATTTATTTCAACACTATAAATAAGCCCCATTTCAACAATATTTAGACCTATTTCTGGGTCTACAACTTCAGAAAGTTTTTGCATAACTAATTCCTTTGTTATCACTTAAACCTCCATCTTAAATTTTCACTGATATTAAAAAAAAAATCAAACTTTCCTGACAAAAGGTTAATTTTAGCCATTTACATTGTATAATTTAAGAGTGGAATTAAATGGAGGTGCTGATGAGAATTAAAGAAATTGGTGAACTTGGTTTTATAGAATGGGTAAGAAAGAATTTCCAGTCTCCTCCAGAAGAAGTTATTGTCGGAATTGGTGATGACACAGCTGTAATAAAAGAAAAGGACGGATATCTATTAATAACAAAAGACCTTCTTATAGAGGATGTTCATTTCAAAATTTCCTTTGATCCATTTCTTCTTGGAAGAAAATCAATGGCTGTAAATATATCTGATATTGCCTCAATGGGTGGCGAACCTCTCTATGCTCTCATCGGAGTAGGTTTTCCAAAAGAACTTTCATGGGAATGGATTGAGAAATTTATGCAAGGGATAAGGGAGATTAGCAGAGAATACGGAGTGTTTCTGATTGGAGGTGATACCTGTGTTTCATCCACACTTTTTATTTCCATAACCCTTGTTGGAAGAACTGATAAAGCAGTCCTGAGGAGTTCTGCCAGAGAAGGAGATTTTATTTATGTAACCGGAAATCTGGGGGATTCAGGAGCAGGGCTCTACATACTTTTGAATAACTTAGAAAAAGAGGAGACACACTATAGATATCTTGTGGAGAGACATCTCAACCCTTCTCCAAGGATAAATGCGGGAAGACATCTTAGAGGAATTGCCAGTGCGATGATTGATCTGAGTGATGGGCTTTCCATAGACCTTCACAATCTTTGCAGGGAATCGGGTGTCGGTGCAGTAATTGATAGCGAGAAAATTCCTATGTCTGAGGAACTGAAAAAATTCTGTAAAGAAATTGAGGAAGAACCTGTAAAATTTGCTCTTCAGGGTGGAGAGGATTACGAGCTTCTTTTCACATCTTTAATTGAGTTGGATAACTCCACAAAGAAAAAGTTTTCGATAACATTGATTGGAAAGATCGAGAAAAAAGAAAAAGGTATAAGAATTTTAAGAAAAGGGAAAGAGGAGTCCCTTCCTCGTTCCGGTTGGGAGCATTTTTGAAATTTATAAAGGTTATTCAGCTGTAGGCTGTAAGCTTTTTGCTAAAATCTATTTTAGACTTTTCCTGCGCTAAATACAGCGAGGACAAGTTCCTTTTCAGGGTTTAAATTCATTATTTTATTCATGGCAGAGTCTGAGAAAGCTCCAATAATACATCCACCCATGTTCAATGCAGTAAGGGAAAGATAGATATTCTGAATAATGCAACCAAGATCCATCAAAATATACCTCACTCCCCGCTCTCTATACCTTGAGATTGTCCTTGAAGGAATTGCTGTAAGGATAAGAACAAAGGCTGAATTGAGAATAAAATCTTGACCAAGACATGCGTGAGTGATTTCCTTTGAAAAATCACCCTCAAAAATCCCTTTCAGAGTCATATCTTTTGGATTGAAATGGTAGATTCCTTTTTTTAAACCTTCAACATTGAAGGATGCAACATAAATTTCTATCGGATAAAGAGCTCCAGCTGAAGGAGCTGTTTTTAAATAGTATCCCCATTCCTTCGCTGTAACTCCGTAAGAGCCCCAAAGAATTTGGGAAAGCTCTTTTAAAGAAACAGGTTGAGTTTTATAATCCCTTGCTGACCTTCTTTTCCTCAAGCAATCCCATATAGGAATACCTCCTATTGTCTCAGGCTCCGGAAGTTTTATTGTCTCATTCAGAGGTTTTTTATCCGATATTTTTTCCTCAAAACCTGTTATAAATGTTTTCAGAAGAAAATCCATTTCAATACCCAAATTATCCCTCCTTTTTTTTAAGCCATTTTTTAAAATTTATTGAATCTTCATAGGACTGAATATTGTTAAAAACAATGTAATTTTTTTCTTTTGAGATTGAAGAGATCAGAAAATCAAAATCTTCCTCTTTAAATCTGTATCTTGCTCCTCCAATTCCGTGGAGCCTGAAATAATTTGTCTCTCCAGCTACAGATTTTCTTTGAAAAGGGTCAACAACATGAATTAGAGAAAGTTCATTGCACAATTTTATAACTATTTCATCAGCCCATCCTTCTCCCCTTGGTTCCCATCCAAGAATAAAATCATTCCTTTCTATTTTTTCAAAGAATTTTCTCATATTCTCAATATTTTCTTCAGCTGGAGTAAACGAAGCAGGGCATTGGAAAATTATTATCTTTGAATTGAGGGCAAAAGCACAATCCTTGGTTACTCTCCAAGCATCCATCACAGGTTTTGTCGGAAGAAATGAGCCGAATTCTCCATTAATTCTTCCCTTCATTTTTCTGTATGTAGGAGAACTCGGTCTGTGGGTTATGACCTGCCATGCTTTAATTGTAAACTCAAAATCAGATGGAGCATCTTTTCTCCATTTTTCAATGGTCTTAATTGGAGGTGGGTCATAGAATGTTTTCTGGACTTCAACAAGGGAAAATTCTTTATAATAAATACTCTGAGATTTTGGAAAACCAGCACATCCAATTAAAATTTCTTTAATTTTTTTTCCCTCCACAGATAAAGATTTCTATCTTATTCCTCAATCCATCCACCTCCAACAATCCTCTTATTGTCATAAATTACTGCTGCTTGTCCTGGAGTTATTGCCCTTACTTCCTTTAAAAATTCTACTTCAAATTCATCTTCTGAAAGGATTTTTACCTTCCCTTTCTCTCCCTTATTCCTGTATCTTATCTTAACCTCAAAAATATTCCCGTCAATCCTTTCAGGAGATATGAGGAAGTTTGCCTTTGATGCTCTTAACTTTTTTTTCATTAAATCTTTATTGGTTCCAATTATAATAGAGTTCCCCTTCGCATCAATCCCAACAACATAAAGGGGTTCCTTTGATGATATCCCAAACCCTCTCCTCTGGCCAATTGTGTAATTGAAAATTCCTTTGTGCTCTCCAAGAATATTTCCGCTAAGATCCTTTATATAACCTGAAGTGTCGATCCCTGAAAGGTATTTTTTTATAAAATCCTGATATGAACCTTCAATGAAGCATATGTCCTGACTCTCGGTTTTCTTTGAGACGGGAAGTCCAATATCATCAGCTATTTTTCTCACTTCTTCCTTTTTCAAATCTCCAACAGGGAAAAGAACCTTCGAAAGTTTTTCCTTTGGAATAGAAAAAAGAAAATATGACTGGTCCTTTGACTCATCAATCCCTTTAAAAAGTCCAAATTCACTGCCAATCTTTAAAACCCTTGCGTAATGACCTGTGGCTATAAAATCAGCATTTAGCTTCTTTAGTTTGCTGAAAAGAATTTCAAATTTAATAAACTGATTGCAGAGAATGCAGGGGTTGGGAGTTCTCCCTTTTTTATACTCTTCGACAAATGGCTCAACAACAGACTTTCTGAAATCTTCCCTTAAATCAATGACATAGTGTGGAATTCCTATTTTCCTTGCAACCTCGTTGGCGTCGAGTAAATCAGAAATATTACAGCATCTTTTTCTTTTGTCTCCTTTGTAGTCAGCAGTTCTATAAGATACTCCTATAACTTCGAATCCCTTCCTCTTTAAAATTGCTGTAGAAGTGGAGCTATCAACTCCGCCGGACATTAAAACAATTACTTTCACATAATAATTATATCACTGAAGGAAATTAACAGCCATTTTGACGAGCGCTAAAAGGTGAACACAAAAATTATTATAATCTTTTAGCATTTAACTTTTTGTAGTCTTTATTGCTTTGAGTTTTTCTTGCTTTACAGCCAGCCCTTTTCTTTGCACCAGTCAATTGTTTCTCTGATCCCCCTATCGAATTCGTAATGAAATCCCTCCACAAGATTTAAAACTTTTCTTGTATCACAAATCCAGTGGTACGCTTTCATTTCCCTGAATTTGTCAAAGGTGAAAGAAAATCCTTTTTTAGAGATTTTATTGAAAAGGTCAGAAAAAATGGCAAAAGGATAAACAAGAGGAAAAGGGATTTTTAATCGCATGAATCTTTTTGGTTTTAAAATTTCAGATAACTTTCCTATTAGCTGGCCCCAGGAAAGAATCTCTGGATGGGCAACATTCAGGATGTCACCTGATGGCAAATCCATGAGGGAGATATCGCAGATAACCCTGACAAGGTCTTTTACATAACAGAGGGAAAAATATCTCTCTTTTCCTCCGAGATTAAACCCAATCCCATTTTTTACAAGGGAATAGATGGGTAATAGGTCTCTGTCCCTTGGCCCATATATTATTGGTGGTCTAACTATAATTATTTTCAATTTATCTGAAAAGGAAAGAGCTTCAATTTCTCCACAATATTTACTCTTTCCATATTTACTTATTGGGGAAGGGATTTTATCCTCTTTAGCAGGTTCATTAAAGGGAGAAGGTCCAACAGCGGCAAGAGAACTTACATGGATAAAGGATTTTAAATTGAGATTACTTTTTAAAATTGAATTCAAGAGGCTTCTAACCCCGTAACAGTTTGTCTCCATAAATTCCCCTCTTTTTGTCTCCTTTGTTGAACCGCTCACATTGAAGACAACAGAAATGTCGTGGGGTAGAGGTGGAACATTAAATAGATCTCCCTGGACAATTTCGACATTCAGTCCCTTCAGCCACTTGAGTCTATCAGGATTTCTGACAAGGGTGACAACCTCCCACCCTCTTCTAAGGGCTTCTTCAGTCAGATGACTTCCTATAAAACCTGTGGCGCCTATTATAAAAACTTTCATGGATTTTGATCATAAAATAAAATATAATATTATGCAAATTTTAGAGATTTTTATGGAGGTTAAGAGAAGATGAAATTATTAGAGAAATGTGAAAGATTTTTTGAGAGAGTACAGCAAGAGGTTGAGAGGATAGGAGCTTACCCCTACTTCACCCCCATTTCTGCTGTTAATGGTAATAAGGTAATTGTTGATGGGAAAGAAATGATTATGGTTGGCTCCAACAACTACCTTGGACTATGGGATCATCCTGAAATCAAAAAAGCCTCTCAGGAAGCCATTGACAGATTTGGAGTTAGCACGTGTGGTTCAAGATTTCTTAATGGAACCATCTCCCTTCATATTGAACTTGAGGAAAAGCTCGCGGAATTTATGAAAAAAGAAGCTTGCCAGTGTTTCAGCACAGGCTTCCAGACAAATCTTGGTGCAATTGCGTCTCTTGTAGGAAAGGATGATGTAATAATTGTTGACAGAGCTGTCCATGCCTCAATCATAGATGCTTCAAGACTTTCTTTCGGAGAGCTTGTGAAATTTAAGCATAATGATATGGAAGACCTCGAAAGAGTTCTCTCTGAAATCCCTAAGGATAAAGGAAAATTGATAGTTGTTGATGGAGTCTTCTCAATGGAAGGAGATCTTGCAGACTTGCCAAGAATTGCTGAAGCGGCGAAGAAATACGATGCGATGCTTATGGTTGACGACGCTCATGGGATAGGAGTCCTTGGAGAAAATGGAATAGGAACTGTTGAACATTTCAATCTCATAGACGAAGTAGATCTCATTATGGGGACATTCTCCAAATCCTTCGCTTCCCTTGGAGGTTTTGTTGTCGGCAAGAAGGAAGTAATTTCTTTTATAAAACATAATGCAAGGTCTCTGATATTCAGCGCAAGTATGACCCCTGCTTCAGTAGCATCTGCTTTGACTGCATTGAGGATAATTAAGAGGGAACCAGAGAGAAGGAAAAAACTCTGGGAAACTACCCACAGAGTAAAAAATGAGCTGAATTCGATGGGTTTTGATACAGGGTTTACTCAGACTCCAATAATTCCTATAATATTAAATGAAGATGAAAAAGCTTTTGCTCTCTGGAAGGTTTTGAGGGAAATGGGAATATTTACTAATCCAATTATTTCTCCTGCTGTTCCACCTGGAAGAGCGCTTATAAGAACATCTTACACAGCAACCCATACTGACGAGGAAATATCCATTGTCCTTGAAAGTATATATCGAGCAGGGAAAATGTTAGGGTTCATTTGAAATGGAGCCTAAGGATTTCTTAATAAGGTTCAAAAAGGGAGAGCCTATATTCAATGAAGGAGAAGAAGCACAGGAAATGTTTATTATCCATTCAGGGAAAGTGAGGATATTTAAAAGAATTGACAATAGAGAAGAAACCCTCGCTATTCTTGAAAAGGGAGACTTCTTCGGAGAAATGGCAATCCTTGAAAACCTTCCGAGATCAGCCTCAGCAGAAGCATTCGAAAATTGCGAGCTTATAAGAGTAAATGCATCAATGCTCGATGAGATGATGAGGAGAAATCCTGAAATTTCAATTAGGATTCTTAGAAATCTTGCCTCAAAACTTCGCGAAACAAATGAGAAACTCATGTTCTATCTTTCTCAGCTCACAGTTCCACCCACTCCTCAGCCATCTCAAAGGGAGTCTCTTCCTGAAGGAATCAGAGCTCGTCTCCTTATAGAGAAAACAAGGAGATGGGTTCCAATTAAATTTAAGGAAACTTATATAGGAAGAAAGGATCTAACATCTAACTTTATCCCTGATGTGGACTTAACAGAGGAGGATCCCGAAAGATTTGTCTCGAGAAGGCATGCAAAAATAATTTTAAGAGAAAATAAATTCTTCATTACAGAAGAGATTGGTGCAATGAATGGAACCTTTCTAAATGGAGAAAAGGTCAATCCAGGGACATACTACCACTTAAAAAATGGAGATGAAATAACTCTCTCCCTCATAACATTGATTTTCTATGCAGATATTCCAAAATAAGGATACAAGCCAATAAATTGTAAATTTTAAATTGAAAATTTTAAATTGATTATTTCAAATTGATTAACATTTATTTTTTCATTTTTCATTCTAAAATTTTCAATTTTCAATCTTTTCCTTTCCTGTCTCTCGCGTCTTCCTCGCTCGTCTCGCCCTTCTCGCTTCATTCTATTGACACTTCTTTCAAAAACAAATATATTTTTCTCTGATTAAATAATCAGGAGGAAGAAAATGAAAATGAAGGCAGTTGTAAAGAAAAGAGGAGAGATGGGTGCAGAGCTTGATGAGGTTGATGTTCCAACTCCTAAAAAAAATGAGGTTATCGTGAAGGTTCTTGCCACTTCTATCTGCGGAACTGATGCCCACATTTACGAGTGGAATGAATGGGCTAAATCGAGAATAACGAATCTTCCCCATATAATGGGTCATGAGTTCGCAGGCGAAATTGTTGAAAAAGGAGCCAATGTGGAAAGGCTGAAAGTTGGAGATTATATTTCCTGTGAAACTCATATCCCATGCAATCAATGTGTTCCCTGTCTTTCAGGACAGAGACATATTTGCTCCAATTTAAAAATTGTAGGGGTTGATATTAATGGGAGTTTTGCTGAATATATTTCAATCCCAGAAGAGGTCACCTGGAAAAATGATAGGACTATACCTCCTGAGATTGCCTCAATTCAGGAACCCCTTGGAAATGCAATTTATGCGACAACTGTTACTGACATTACAGGAAAAAGTGTTGTTATTTTCGGGGACGGACCAATAGGTCTTTTTTCTGTCGCAGTTGCGAGGCTTTCAGGAGCTTCAAAAATAATTATGGTTGGGCTTATAGATTTCCGGCTTGAAATGGCGAAGTCCCTGGGAGCGGATGTTGTTTTAAATGCGATTAGAGAAAATGTAATTGAAAATATTATGGATTTGACTTATGGAACTGGAGCTGATGTGGTTATTGAAATGGCAGGAGCCAATGAGGCAATAAAAAATGGTCTTGAAGTTGTTAGAAAGGGCGGTGTTTTTGTGGCTTTTGGAATCCCTCCATCATCCGTATTAATTGATTATAACAATCACTTAATTTTCAAAGGGATTATAATTTATGCAATAAATGGGAGGGAGATGTATCGGACATGGCTCAAGACATCCTCCTGGTTGAGAGAAGGAAAACTGAATATTGCATCAGTGATAACCCACAAATTCCCACTGGAAGAATTTGAAAAGGGCTTTAAATTAATGCTTCATCCTGAAAACTCTGCAAAAATTATCCTTTTTCCATGAGAGAAAAGTTAAAAGGCAAAAGGGAAAATAAATAACTTTTTTAAGGAGGAGGAATATGTTCTCTAAAAAATGGAGAGATAATATAAGTAGTGAGCTTAACTCCATAAGGGAGGCTGGGCTTTATAAGGACGAAAGGATAATTCTCTCACCTCAGGGAGCAGATATCATTGTTCAGCAGGGAGAGGTTATAAACTTCTGTGCCAACAACTATCTTGGACTTTCAGACCATCCTGAACTTCTGAAAGCTGCAAAGGAAGGGCTTGACCGCAGAGGTTATGGGATGTCCTCTGTAAGATTCATTTGCGGAACCCAGGATATTCATAAAGAACTTGAAAGGAAGATAAGTCAGTTCCTCCAGACTGAGGATACAATCCTCTATTCTTCCTGCTTTGATGCCAATGGTGGTTTGTTTGAGCCTCTTCTTGTTCCGGAGGATGTTATTATCTCCGATGAGCTGAATCATGCCTCAATAATTGATGGAATAAGGCTATGCAAGGCTCAGAGAAGAGTTTTCAAGCACATGGACACGAATGACCTTGAGGAAAAACTAAAAGAGAGTATGTCTGCAAGATACAGAATGATTGCCACTGATGGCGTATTCAGCATGGATGGAGATGTTGCTCCCCTTGATAAAATTTGTGACCTTGCAGAGAAATATGATGCAATGGTGATGGTTGATGACTCCCATGCAACTGGATTCTTCGGGAAAACTGGTAGAGGCTCAATTGAATACTGTAATGTAATGGGAAGGATTGATGTAATAACCTCAACTCTTGGAAAGGCAATGGGAGGAGCATCAGGAGGTTTTACAACAGGAAAGAAAGAGATAATTGAGCTTTTAAGACAGCGCTCAAGACCTTATCTTTTCTCCAACTCCCTTCCACCAGTGATTGTTTCAGCAGCAATAAAGGTTCTTGACATACTTCTTGAAACCACAGAGCTCAGAGACAGACTTGAGAAAAACACAATTTATTTTAGAGAGGAGATGAAGAAGAGAGGTTTTAAAATAAAGGAAGGGATTCACCCAATTGTTCCTATCATGTTAGGAGACGCAAAACTCGCCTATGATGTGGCAAGGGACCTTCTTTATGAAGGTATCTATGTCATTGGATTCTCATACCCGGTTGTTCCAAAGGGGCAGGCAAGGATAAGGGTTCAGCTCTCAGCTGCCCACACAAAAGAGCATCTTGACAAGGCAATTGAGGCATTTACAAAAGTTGGCAAAAAATATGGAGTAATCTAACAATATTTAGCGGCAATGCAAAGAGTGGAAGAATGAAGGAAGATAAGATTCTTCTTGCCCATGGTTCTGGTGGAACCCAGATGCATGAGCTCATAAATGAGTTTATTTTAAAAAAACTTACAAATTCTGTCCTTTCAGAACTAAAAGACTCCGCAGTTCTTGAGATTGATGGTAAAAAAATTGCATTTACAACTGACAGCTATGTCATAAATCCAATTTTCTTCAATGGTGGAGATATTGGAAAACTGGCAGTATGTGGAACAATCAATGATCTTTCAGCTGTCGGTGCAAAACCTCTTTACATTTCACTTTCTCTAATTCTTGAGGAAGGTTTTGAAAAGGAAAGTCTTGAAAAAATTGTTGAAAGCATAAAAAAAGTCTCTGAAGAAGAAGGGGTTCTTGTAGTCACCGGTGACACTAAGGTTGTGGATAAAGGAAAAGGAGATAAAATATTTATAAATACATCAGGTATAGGAATTATCGAAAATAAAGTGGAGCTTTCATATTCGAGAATAAAGAAAGGGGACAAAGTTTTGATTAATGGAGGTATTGCAGAGCATGGGTCATCAATTCTAAACGAAAGATTAAATCTTAAATTGTCAAACCCTCCAATCTCCGATTGCAAGCCTCTCTGGAAAATTGTGGAAGAAGTTCTAAAAATTTCAGATAAAATTAAATTTATGAGGGATCCAACAAGGGGAGGAATCGCATCTACGTTGAATGAGATTGTTTCAAAATCAGGGCTCGGAATTGAGCTATATGAAAAAAATATCCCTGTAAAGGAAAATGTTCTTGGAATATGCGAACTTTTGGGTCTCGACCCTTTGTATATTGCCAATGAAGGAAAGATGCTCTTTATTGTAGGCGAAAAAGATGCTGAAAAAGTTTTAAAGAGACTGAGAGAGATTGGTGAAAGGGACTCACAGATAATTGGCGAGGTAATATCAGAGCCGAAGAGAGTTCTTCTTAAAACATTTTCCGGTGGCAGGAGAATTGTTGACCCTCTTTCGGGAGAGCCTTTACCAAGAATATGCTAAAAAAGGGTGTTCTTATTGCCATTGAAGGAATAGATGGAGCAGGCAAATCCACACAGGCTGAAATTTTGAAAGAAAGGCTTGAAAAAAAAGATTTCCCTGTTGTTTTACTGAAAGAACCCACATCTTCAAAATGGGGAAAGAAAATCAAGGAAATTTCAAAGAAAATGAAGTCAATTGACCCTTATGAGGAGCTCGAACTCTTTGTCAAAGACAGGGAATTCAATGTGAGAAAAAATATACTCCCCGCCTTAAAGGATAAAAAAATTGTAATTGTTGATAGATACTATATTTCAACAATTGCCTATCAGGGAGCAAGGGGAATCAAAAAAGAAATTATAAGGGAAGGGAATGAGAAATTTGCTCCCAAGCCTGATATTATTTTTATCTTAGATATAAACCCAGAAGAATCCCTACAAAGGATAAAAAGGGAGAGGGAAATTCTCTTTGAAGAAGAGAAATTTCTTAGAGAAGTGAGAAAAAATTTCCTCGAAATTAAAATTAATCAAACCTATGTAATCGATGCGAAATTAAGTGTGGACGAGATTGCAAATAAAATTGAAAACCTTGTTCTTGAATATTTGATCAAGCGAGAAAAGCAAGACGAGCGAGAAAAGAATAAAAAAGCTACAAAACTAAAGGACTAAAGATATTACAAATTGGCATTTGCTCTTTGAAATTTGCATTTTGCAATGAAGTCCATTTTAGATAAACTTATGATACATTTGACCAATTTTTTTAAAAAGGATATAATCCTTTTGTGGTTTTAATTTGATGAAGAAAATTTTAATTTTATCCCTTTTCTTTTTGGCAGTTTCATGTTCAATATTCGAAAGAAGGGAAAAACTCGACTCTGAAAGTGAAGAATTCCTCTCAACAACAAGGTATATAATTACTTCTGAGGAGAAAAAAGAGTTTCTAAGTTTACCACCTGAGAAAAGAAAGGATTATATTGAAGAGTTCTGGAAAAAGAGACCCGAAGGATTTAAAGAAGAATATTACAGTAGGATTGAATATGCTAACCAGATGTTCAGGGGAGGTGGAAGACCTGGATGGCTTCAGGATAGAGGAATGGTCTATATAATGTATGGACCACCCACCCATATGGAAAAATATCCCATGGGCTCTGCCAGTTATCCTTATGCTCACGAAGTCTGGTATTACGAGTATCTTCAAATTGTCTTTCATGATCCTTACGGTTCAGGAGACTACAGATTAACTGATGAAAGTCTATTCATTCTCGATACAATTAGAAGAATCCCCACTTCTCAGATTCTTGAAGCTCGCCCATCTAAAGAGCGAAAGGATGAAAATCTTAAATTTGAAGCAGAAATTGAAGAAATAGAGGAAGGTGTAATAATCAAGATTCTAATTCCTTATGAGAGCATATTCTTAAGGGAAATTGATGGTAGGCTTGAGACCGAACTTGAAACAAATTTAACTGTATCAGGAACTCAATCCTTAACAAAATCAGAAACTTTTAAAATCTCTTATTTAAAGGAAGAAATAGAGAAGCTGAGCGAAAGATACTACAAAATTGAAATTCCATTGAAGCTCAAAAGTGGGAAATATACGGCGAAAATAACAATTTTAAACAGATTTTCAAAGGGAAAAGCGAGCGGTAAGATAAAGTTTTCAATATAGTTTAACTGAAATTAAGAAAATATAATGAATTGGATTTGTGGAAGACTAAAATATCACACCAAAACTTCAAAAATTAAATTGAAAAACTCAATTTTTTAACAGTTTGGAATTCGCGGTGATAAAATTCAAAAGAAGGTGGAAAATGGTTGTGAAAGTAGAAAGATAAGAAAAAGGAAAAATCAAAGTTTCGTTTCTTTACAATCCCGATTTTGTCAAAAAGATAAAATCAATACCAAATCACATATGGAATCCAGAAGGAAAATACTGGAGCTTTCCAAAGGATACCAACTTCACTTACCATCGTGTTTGCGGTTCGCTTACGCTCACCTAAATTGCTCGCTTCACTAGCAACTTCGCAAATACGCAAAATGTCAGACTGTGTGAAAACTCTTACATTTTTCTCTTTCGTTAATATAATTGTACAAATGAAATCAAAAAATGCAAGGAGGAATTTATGGCTTACATAGCAGGAGTTGCCCGAAATCAGGTAATGCTATTCCCTGAGGTAATTGATGATTATATCAAAGATGACAATCCGGTTCAATTTATTGATGCCTTCGTTGACAGTCTGGATTTAGCTCAGCTTGGATTTAATCATGCTGAGCCCGAACCCACTGGTCGTCCACTGTATAACCTTGCGGATTTGTTAAAACTCTATATCTAGGGCTACTTGAATCGCATTCGTTCCAGTCGTTGTTTGGAAAAAGAAACCCAGCGGAATGTAGAATTGATGCGGCTTTTAAGGAAGCTCACCCCTGATTTTAAGACTATCGCTGATTTCAGGAAAGAGAATAAAAAAGCCATAAGGGCGGTGTGTCGTGAATTTATCTTTTTATGTAAGCGTCTCAATTTATTCTCCAGCGTGCTTGTTGCCATAGATGGGAGTAAGTTTAAGGCGGTTAATTCTAAGAAGCGAAATTTCAATGAGGCAAAATTGATGAAGAAGATCAAAGAGATTGAGGCAAAGATTGATGCCTATTTTTCTGAGTTAGAGGTGAATGATAAAGCTGAGGCTTTGATTTCCGCAATGAGCGAGAAAGAACTAAAGGCGAAGATAAAACTTCTTAAGGAGCGGAAAGAGGAATATCAAGCATTGTTAAAGAGATTAAAGGAGAGTGGTGAAACTCGGGTTTTTTTGACTGATTCTGATAGCCTGGCGATGGTAAGTAATCAGCGGATAGAGGTTTGCTACAATGTTCAGACAACAGTGGATGAGAAGCATAAGTTGATTATAAATTATGAAGTAACCAATGAAGTAAAAGATAATAAATAATTTAAGTAAGATGTCAAAACGAGCTAAGGAGATAAATATTCCTATACCTGAATTTTATAAGAGTAAATTCAGGTATGATGCTATTAAGGATGTTCATATTTGTCCTGGGGGTGCGGAGTTAATCTTTAAGAATAAGGCGGTTCATCATAGTAAAGTTATGAAGTTATATAAAAGCAATGAGTGTTTAAGTTATCCGTTTAAGGTTAAATGTACCCGCAATCCTAGGGGTCGTATCATTTATCGTTGGGAACATAAGGAGATATTAGAGGATATGCGGGAGCGAATAAGGTTGGATAGAGAGAAAGTGCGGAAGCGGCAGTGGATGACCGAGCATATATTTGGAACAATGAAAAGGAATTTCAATATAAAGAGGGTGATAAAGATAATAGGGCTAAAAGAATTAATTGCTCAGTTGTTGGTAAAAAGAGACAGAGTATTTAATTATGTGCAAAATATTCATATAAAATTGCTCAAAATTATCATCGAGGGACTAAAAGTCATTTGCCATGCGTTGCTATATAATAATTCATTCAACTTTTCACACAATCTGACGTAAAGCAAATTTGTGTGATGCTTATTTTTATTTTAATACGAAAATGAAAGAGAATATGGTCTTTGGCATTTGAGGTTGAATATGGTGAAAAAGATTTAGGTTACAAAACAGGTGATCTACTTACGACAAGGAATTATTTTAACTACAAAGATAAACTCTGGGAAATAGTTGATAAATTTGAATTACAAATAAACAAAGAGAATTTCATTACAATACATGAATTTGAAATATCTATTCCTTGTGAAGTTGATTTATCTAATCCTGTAGGAGAAATTGGTTATCCAGAACCATTGCTTGAAAGGGTCTAAATTAAGGGAGAAGCTATAAATTTAATAAAGTGAATTATTAAAAGACTTCGGCTAACAGCAGGCTTATGAGAGGCAAAGCCCTAAATGCCCTGCAAGGCAGGGCATTTCATAAGCATGCGGAGCGTCAGACTGTATAAAAAATTAGGAATAGTCAAACTCACATTTCCAGAAAAGAAATATTCTGGTTAATTTTTATATAAAAAATCTCAAATCCTCCGATATAAACTAAAAGTTAAAATCTTAACTGTATGTAATTTGAGGGCAAAATTTTGCATTTTTCTTCTGTTTATGATAGATAAAATTTATGAAGAGAAAAATCCTATTATTACTATTTTTTCCTTTTGCTGTTAATCTTTTCTCTTCCATAGAGCCTGATAAGGAATTTAAGGAGGGGTTTGCATTTCTCCTTCTTAAAAATCAAGAAGAAGCAAAAAAGCTCCTTGAACCATGGATTTCAAGACAAAAATCCTCCCTTCTAAGGGAAGCCTTTAAAGCCCTTCTTGAGGGAGACAAAATCCTCGCAAGCTCAAATTTCGAGTCCTTCCTTAATCAGGATGAGAGAAATGTTGAGGCTCTCTTAGGATATGGTTTATCCCTTGAAGAGATGTATCCTTCTTATCAGGAATTTTATTTCAGACAGGCACTGAAGATAAACCCCAACCTTTCCATTGGAAGAATTGCCCTCGGATACATCCTTCTGAACCAGGAAAAGATAAAAGAAGCTGAGCGGGAAATATTGTTGGCTTTAAAAAAGGAAAATTTTCCAGTTTATAAGTACCATCTTTTCAATTTTTATATAAATGCTGAAAATTGGGAGAGAGCGTTCAAAGTCTACAATGAAATTTCCCCCTCTTTTCCGAAAGATAGGTCGATTCCTTTAAAGATGGGAAGACTCCTTATCAAAAAGGGGATAAGGGAAAGGGGTGTAGAATTGCTGGAAAAAGCTTACGAGTTAAACCCATCCTCCATAGAAATTCTTGTTGAAATTGGTACAAATCTTGTAAAAGATGGGAAATTTGATGATGCTATAAAATATTTTGACAGGGCTTACTCTATAAATAAGAATGACCCTACAGTTCTTAAAGGAAGGGGGCTTGTCCTGCTTGAGAAAGGTGAATTCGAAAATGCTCACAAAGAATTGTTAAAAGCATGGGGGAAGAAAAAGGATGAAAATGAGATTTCGTTTCTGCTTGCAAAAGTCTCTTATTTAATAGGAAAGGAGAGCGAGGCTAAGGAGTGGCTTCTGAGAGCAATAATTGACGGTTTTAATGACTGGAGAGAAGTTCCAAAAATTCCATTATATAAAGACCTAACCACAAGAGAAAAAATCTTTGCGTCTCTCAATATAACAGCCATCCCATTTTATAAGGCAGAAAAGATTGAATTTTTAGAACCCGAAGGAATCGGAATCTTAGGAAGAGAGAATAAAGGAGAAGAAAAAGCTCTATTTATATTTAGTAGTGATGGGAAAAAATTAAGGAAAATTACTATTAAGGAAGCGATAAAGGATTTCTTTTCCCTTGATAATACAATTTTTCTAAGAACATCTGAAAAGGATGATACAAAACAGAATATTTATATAATTGGAAAGAACTGGCTTCCAACAAAGTTAAACTCTCAACCCATTGATTTCTACGACCCCTTTGTTCATTTAAAAAATGATGGTTTTCTAATCTGGGACAGGGAGACCGAAAAAGCAATCAAAAAATCTCCATTCTCAATACCTGTTTCTCCTACTCGGAGGTTATCCTTTTATCCAAATATTTCCTTTAATATCTTTCAATTTGAATCAGGAACAAACTCATTAAAAAAGGTCACTTCAAAAGGAGTAGCTTCTGCGGATATCCAATTTATTAAATCTTGCGGACTCTTAGAAAAACTGTATTCGAATAGTAAAGATTTCAAAAAGATAATTGATAAAGGGAAGACTCTTGACATATCTTCTGCTGAGACAATAGAAATATTTCCTTTCGCAGGAAAGGGAGCGATCGTTCTCGATGAAAAGGGTTCTGAAGTTACTGCTTTTATTTTTGACACAGATGGCAAAAAATTGAAAGAACAAAAGTTCAAAATGGATGCTATTTACACTTTCAATATCCTTGAGATGAATATTAAAGACCTTAGATTTGCTTCCATTGCCACCTCTAAAACCAACATCCTGACATTTTTCGATTTGAAGAAAAAGAAGGTAGAAAGAATACTGGAAAATGTAAAAAAATTCAGACAAATTTTATCTGGCTGTCTCATTTTGAACGAGAGTGGTGAACTAAAAGAATTAAAAGATTTTAAACTTAAAACTATCAAAAAGGGAGTGAAGGATTTTCATCCAGAAAATGACCGTTTAATATTTGAAGGGTTCGACGGATGGCTCTACTTTTCTGAGGCAGGGAAAGATAGGAAAGCCTTTCCTTGTTCTGATTCTCTAATCTACAATCTAAAAAAAGAGAAAGGAATTTTCTTTTCCCCTCACGCGGATTCAATTTTCATAAAAACATTTTAACAGCCTACAGCTAACAGCAACCATCAAGAGCTCTTGCCTTTTTCTAATCCTTAATCCGCAATCTCTTTATTTTTCTTGCCTGTCTCTCATTTCTCGCCTTTCTCGCTCTTCTTTCTCATCCCATTTACCATTTTCTTGGCTTGCAGATTATTTCAAGAACTTTAAGGTCAAAGAAATCCTGAGTATTTGCGGGAAGGAGAACAAGTGCAGTATCTGCTCCGTTGTCTGTTCCTGCAATGGATATAACCTCCTCATCCGTTCTTATCAGTCCAGAATCTGCTGCCATTAGAGAAATTTCTATCGCTACCTTTGTTCCCTCTCCAAATGTCCTGAGAGTATATGCAATTATTTCTTCCATCTGATATGTTTTGAGCTTTCTTCTAACAGCTCTTCCAATCCCACCAAAGGCATGGGTGCTAGTCAGGACTTTCCCACCGTTCTCCTCAATAATTCTTTTATTCTTCTCACTCATCTCCTGAACATTCTTTCCTGAGAAACCAGTGGAGTGACTTACAACAACAACATTGAAACCTTTGAAAATCTGACTTGCCTTAACTCCTGTAGCGCCTGATGTAGATGCAACAATGATGTTTTTTATTCCCGACTTAATGGCTCTTTCCTTAGCTAATTTCAAAACATTATCGGTGTTTATCTCACCTTCTTTTTCCAAATAAATAGTCATTTTTTGACTCCTTTTATTTTATTTAATAAGTTTTATCTTTATCAGAATCCCTCTATCCTCTATTATCTTTTGAGAAAACCCGATGTTTCTGTTGAGAACTTCCTCAATTTTTTCTATAGTTACCGAGGAGTGAAATTTGACAAAATTCAGGAGAGTATAAAAGAAAAATCCATATTTTTCCTTGAATTGAGCTTCGGCCTCCTTTGAAGTATCCTTTCTTATATCGTAAATCCAAGCTCCCCCACCCTTTTTTAAAACTCTTATAATCTCTTCCAAACAATCTACAGGTTTTAACCAGTGATGAAAACTGAAAGTGCTAATAACAAAATCAAAGTAATCATTTTCAAAGGGCATGGATAAAGCATTGGCTTTGAAAAACTTTATTCGCTCCGAAAGGTCGACTTTCATTGCGTTTTTCCTTGCCAGCTTCACCATTCCTTCTGAAAGGTCTATCCCTGATATTTCTATCTCTGGTGCTTTTTTTGCAATAAGAATTGGCAAAAACCCAGGTCCTGTTCCAACATCAAGGATTTTTCCTGATAAAATTCTTTCAGTAACTTCATCAGCTATATCTCTATAAATCTCTCTTGCTATTCTGCTTCTACCAATAAAGAATGCATATCCCATCGCAAATACTGAAGGAATACTTTTAATTCTAAGAAATCCTTTTCTTCCCATTTTTATATTATAACTCATTGAATCCCAAAGTTTAGCATGAACAGCTATTGAAAAATTTGAAATTTTAACTAAAATGTTGCATCTTGAATATATGAGTAGTTCAGATTGGATAGCAATTGTGGAAGATGAAATAGATGTGTCTCATCTCATTTCTTTTCATTTGAACAAAAATGGCTTCAAGACAAAAGAATTCAGAAGTGCAAAACCATTCCTTGAAACCTTGTCCTTTGAGACCCCCTCTTTAATTATCCTGGATTTAATGCTACCCGATATGGATGGACTTGAAGTTTGTAAAAAAATCAAGAGCACTGAGAAATATTCAAATATACCAATAATAATTGTAACAGCAAAGGGAGAGGAGAGTGACAGAATTGTCGGGCTTGAGCTTGGAGCAGATGATTATGTAACAAAACCCTTTTCACCAAGGGAACTCGTTGCAAGAGTAAAGGCTGTTCTAAGAAGAACTTCTCCAAGGGAATCTCTTGAGAAAATTATAAAGATTGGAGAATCTTTAGTGATAGACTTCGAGAAACAAAAGGTTTTACTTGATGGAAAGAGAGTTGGACTCACCAATACTGAATTCAAGTTATTAAAAATTTTATCAGAAAGAAAAGGGAGAATTTTTTCAAGGGAAAAACTCTTAGACCTTCTATGGGGGGAGGAAAAAGATGTGATTGATAGAACCATTGATGTCCACATTAAAAATTTGAGGGAAAAGCTCGGTCATTTGGGAAATTTAATTAAATCAGTCAGGGGAGTTGGTTATAAAATAGAGGAAGAGGAATGAAGAATTTATCTTTATTCTCCAGGTTGACTTTAACATTTATAATTTTAATAGCAATTTTTTCGTGTTTAATTTCTCTTTTCTCCTATTACTCAATCAATTATCATTATCTTACTACTTTAACCAACCACCTCACAGATAATGCTTCAATTGTCAGAACTGTAGTTGCACCATTAATAAAAAATGGAGACATCGAAAAAATCGATAATATTGTGGATAATCTGGCTAAAAATCTTAATATGAGAATCACAGTTGTTGACATTTCAGGGAAAGTCTATGGAGACTCTTTAAGAGACCCGCAAGAAATGGAAAATCATGGAAATAGAGTTGAAATAAAAGACGCTATTAACAAAGGATTTGGCAAAGGTATTAGGTTTAGCACGACAGTTGAAGAAAGCATGCTTTATGTCGCAGTTCCGATTAAGGAAAGAGGGAAAACTCTCGGAGTAGTGAGAACAAGTATTTTTCTGAAAGATATAAAGTTTCTTATTAAGGACATTGGAAAGAAAATCATCTTATCTTTTTTGATTACTTTACTAATTTCATCTTTAATATCAGTTCTTCTAACAAAAATTTTTACAAAACCTATAGTTGAACTTAAGAAAGCATCCATTGAAATTGCTAAGGGAAATTTCGATACAAAAATCCCTGAAAGTAATATTCTTGAAATAAAAGAACTTGCAAAAAATTTCGAAAATATGGCATCCAATATAAAAAAACTTGTAAGGGAAATTGAAAAGGAAAGGGATGAACTCCGTGCAATAATAGAAAGTATTAGAGAAGGCTTGGTAGTTACAGATAGAAAAGGAATAGTAATTCTTGCAAATTCATCTTTTAAGGAGCTTACCAGGTCGGAAAATCTTGCGGGAAGATACTTCTGGGAAGTTTTAAGAAGTATAGAACTTAAGGACATGTTTGAAAATATCAGCAACTCTCAAATTTCAGAAATAAAAGAAATAAATATAGGTAGCAATGTTTATCTTGTAAGTTCTACTATACTTCCTGAAGAGATGATATTTGTTTTCTCGGAGATAACCTCTATAAAACAACTTGAAAAGACCAAAAAAGAACTTATCTCTAATATCTCCCATGAATTGAGAACTCCGCTAACTGCCATAAAAGGTTTTGTCGAAACCCTTGAGGAAAGCTTGAAGGAACCCGAATCTTCTGCGTTTATCGGCATTATAAAGAGGCAAACTGAAAGATTGATAAAAATTTTAAAGGACATTTTGACTCTTTCAAAGTTAGAAGACAGACCATTTCAGTTTACCAAAGAAATAGTCCATCTAAATGAAGTTGTAAGAAACATTCTACGATTATTGGAAAAAAGAATAAAGAATAAAGGTCTGCAAGTTGAATTTTTTTCTGAAAATATTGTAGAGATAAATTCAGACCCTGAGCTGATGGAACAACTTTTCATTAATCTTATTGAAAACGCAATAAATTATACTGAAAAAGGAAAGATTGGCATTTCCCTAAAGAAAATTGATTCAAAGGTCAGAATTGAAGTTTTTGATACAGGGATCGGGATACCAGAGGAGCATATTCCCAGGATATTTGAAAGGTTTTATGTTGTTGATAAATCCCGTTCCAAAGAGACAGGAGGAACAGGACTCGGACTTTCTATTGTCAAGCACATTGTTCTTCTCCACAATGGAGAAATAAAAGTAGAAAGTAAAGTGGGAGAAGGTTCGAGATTCATTATTTATCTGCCTTTATTAAAGCCAAAATATTAGCTATTTAAATAACTCTTCAATAATGAAATCCCAATTATAATTTACCTCAACATTTTTTCTTGCCCTATCCTTTAAATATTTATAAAGTAATGGATTGTTTCGAATTAAGTCTATAAGATAATTAGTTTTTTCAAGCCAATCTATAATATCATCTTCTTTTGCCACAAATCCTGTTTTCCCATCGATTACTATACCTTTTGGTCCTCCCTTATCTGATACAATCGCAGGCAAACCACATGCTTGTGCTTCTAAAACAGCCATGCCAAAGGTATCTGAATTACTTGGAAAGAGGAATAGCTCTGAGCCAGAATAGATATAAGGAAGAATTTCGTGTTCCACTCTTCCAAGCATAAAAACCTCTTCTAAATTTTTTGTTTTATTTTCAATCTCTGTTCTATACGGTCCATCACCTGCTATCAAAAGATTAATATTATTTCTTTTCTTCACTATTTCAATAAAAAGTTGTATAAGAAAATCAAGGTTCTTGTCTTTTGAAAGCCTTCCCACATAAAGCAAGTTAATTCCTTCCTTCAAATTAAATAATTTTTTAATAAACTGCTTTCCATCTTCGGGCTTGGGGGAAAACAATTTTAAATCTATCCCTCTCTTGAAAATCTTAAGTTTATCCTGCTCAAAACCTTTACTTTTAAGGATATTTATGTATTCTATTGTTGGAACCTCAATCCTGTCAAACGAACTGTAAAACCATTTTATATATACATCAACAAGGTTAACCAGGGATTCGTCTTCGACTATCTTTTTTACTTGCTCAGTAAAGTCTGTGTGGAATACCCCAACACTTTTTACATTGAAAATTTTTGACATTAGAAGCCCAAGTAAACCTATAGGTCCTGGAGTGGAAACATAAATTTCATCAGGATCATATTCTTGCAGTTTCTGAAGGGATTTTAAAATAGAAGGGACTTTCAATATATATTGTTCGTAGTAAGGTAAATTGAATTGATAGATAAAGGGTAGGTTAACCAAATTGGGAGGAAATTCTTCTTTTATTTCTTCTCTAAATGAAGATATAATTTTTAAGTTTTTTGCCTTCTGCCATGATAGCCAGGCAATTTTTTTTAGGGTTACCGATACACCATTCAGATCATTAATAGTATCTGTAAACCATAGTATACCTTTATCTCTCGAAATTCTCCCGTCAAATCTATTCAAAAAATTATTTATTAGCTCTCTGTCCTGATTAAGATGCTTGAATGATGAAAAGAATGGAACAGACAGAAAAATACCAGTGAGGTAAGAAGATATATTCTTAACTAAATTTATGAAATTACCGCTTCTTAAATCGTGCTCAAAGGATTTAAAAATCAAACTCAGAAAGGCATCGGATATGTTGGAAATATCATCGTAAAAAATGTTTAATTTTTCCTCAATCTCTTTTCCGTTGTTTCGCTTAAGATTTTCAGTAAGTTTTATTACCAGTCCGTTTATATCATCATTCGACTTTTTCTTAATGTTCATTTTCCACATTTTAACTTTATCAAAGAAACTGTATGATTTTCTCTTAAAAAGATTATCTACGATACTATCCAAAAGGGGATTTGTTATTTTATTACTTTTAGTTTTCGAAAAATCATACGCTATCTTGTAAACTGTAAATGCAAGGGATTTAAAATCGTTATGCCTTCCTTCAAAGGATGTCTTCTTTTCCCTTATTTTTTGTATAAAATCCTCTGCACTGATAGCATCAGCTATTGTGTAAGTCTTACCGATAAAAATACCTGCATGGTCATCAGAGCCTCCTGTAAAACCCTTAACCCATGGATCATCGCTGTAAGGCTCTATTCGATATTTTCTATGGAGCTCCTCAAAATAGGAAATTCTAAGATTTTTAAGAGTTTCAACCCAAGTATCATTGTGAATACTGCTTCTTCCACCATTCCTCCCCTCAAAAACATCAAAAAAAAGAATTAGCTTTTCTAAGTGCTCTAAATTAAGTTTTCCATTTACTGAGTAAATAGGGTGAGCAACAGAGTGGGCAATTTTTTCTTCTTTTAAATATTCCCTCATTTCGTATATGTTTTTTCTTATCCTTTGTATCTCGTGAAATTGTTTTTCATCTATACCAAAAAGCAAAATATGAACCTTGCAACTATCTTCTGGAAAGTAAGTAGTGGCTTCCATTCCTGTTATTACTTCATTAGGATATTTCTCTTTTAAAAGGAGAGAGCCTTCTATGCGATTGTGGTCAGTAACGGTTACAAGATTCATCCCCCTTTCTTTGGCTGTTTTGTAAATGAACTCAGGCTCAGTATAGGATTCAGCTGATCCGAGCCTCTGAAGAAACCATTCTGAAGGATGCTCTGAAAATTTTGAATGGACATGAAGATCTATTTTTTTCATATTTCCTCCAATACTCAATTTTAGAAATATAGTGTTAACTCAATATAAATTTTTTGTTAATTTTTTATTAAATTATGAGGAGAAAATTAACAGAAAATTAACCTTTTCTTTATTTCCTCTTAACAATAAAAATTTATCATAGTCTATGAAACTAAATTCTAAAAAAATTTATGGAGGTTAAAAGATGGATGAATCCAAAAAGAAATTAGCTCCGATTATGGGGCTAATTTTAGTATTGGCTTTAGGGTCATTGGTATTTGCCCAGGGAAAGTTTTCAGGTTACATGTTCGGCGATTATTACTACAATGTCAGTAACAGCAATAGCGCTCTAAAAAATCAGAATGGCTTCTGGTTGAGGAGAATCTACTTTACCTATGATTTCAAAATCTCCGAAAACTGGTCTACCCGATTCAGATTAGAATTAAACAGTCCTGGTGATTTCAAGACATCTGACACCCTTAAATCTTATATTAAAGATGGTTATCTATCCTATAAGAAAAACGCTCACTCTTTAATTCTTGGTTTATCACCAACTCCAACCTGGGAGTTCTTAGAAAAATTCTGGGGCTACAGATCAGTAGAAAAAACCCCTTTAGATCTTTACAAAATGGGTGACTCACGAGATCTTGGAATAGCAGCTCAAGGCTCTTTCGGAAAAGAGGGATTTTTTGGATATCACATTCAGATCGGAAACGGTGAAGGAACAAAATCTGAGGTGAATAAAGAGAAAAAATATATGGGTGCCTTCCTCCTCAAGCTAACAAAGAACATCTCCTTTGAGTTTTACACAGACTATGCTCAGGGAGCAAATCAGAAAAATTACTACACTTATCAGGGATTCCTTGGATTGAAAATGAAAAAAGCAAATATTGGAGTTCAATATGCCCACCAAACAAGGGAGCAGGGAGTTGGGAAGAGTGATTTAAAGCTTGATGTTTATTCAATTTTTGGAGTTTTGAATCTCTCAGAGAAAGTTTCTTTTCTTGCGAGATACGACAGGATGGATAACCCACTACCCTGGGGCTCAACTGTAAGCTATGTTCCATTTAACAACAATGCTCCCTTTAATTTTATACTCGTGGGTCTTGATCTCCGTCCAATAAAGAATGTAAGCTTCATACCTAACCTTATGTATGTCTCCTATGATAGTGTAAACTCTAAATCCTATGATAACGATATCCAGTTTAAACTTACATTCTTCTATTCATTTTAAAGGGGCAAAAAATGATAAAAATAGGAGGTTTTAGAATGAGTAAAATTTTAAAGGTATTGGCGTTAGCTATGTCAATTGTTCTACCCTCCCTTGTCTACAGCCAGAATGTGGAACTTCTTGGAGCAGGAGCATCTTTCCCATACCCCCTCTACACTAAAATGTTTGATGTTTACTACAACACCACTGGTGTAAAGGTAAATTATCAATCCATTGGTTCAGGAGGCGGACAGCGTCAGCTTCTCGCTAAGGCTGTTGATTTTGGTGGTTCTGATGCTTTTATGACCGATGAACAGCTCAAGAATGCTCCGGGAGAAATTTTGCATATTCCCATCTGTCTTGGAGCAGTTGTTCCTACTTATAATCTCCCTGGAAATCCAGAACTGAGATTCACTCCTGATGTTCTGGTAGACATTTTCCTTGGAAAAATCCAAAAATGGAATGACCCAAGAATTGCCAAAATTAATCCTTCAGTAAAACTCCCCGAGCAGGATATAATAGTTGTTCACAGAGCTGACGGAAGTGGAACAACCTTCATATGGGTTGACTATTTTTCAAAGGTAAGCAAGGAATGGGAGGAGAAAGTTGGAAGAGGAACCTCTGTGAACTGGCCTGTCGGTCTTGGAGGCAAGGGAAACGAAGGAGTTGCAGGACTTGTAAAACAGACTCCTGGGAGTATTGGATATGTGGAATTAATTTATGCTTTACAAAATAATCTCCCCGCAGGTGTTATAAAAAATAAGAATGGTAAATTCGTAAAGCCCTCCATTGAATCTGTTATGTACTCTGCATCTATAAATATTCCCGATGATACAAGAGTATCCATAACAGACACTGATTCCCCAGAAGGTTATCCCGTTAGTGGCTTTACCTGGATTCTTGTTTACAAGGAACAATCCTATGATGGCAGATCTAAAGAAAAAGCATCTGCTCTTGTTAAACTACTGTGGTGGATGACTCATGAAGGTCAGAAATACACAAAACCACTACACTATGCACCACTATCTGCAGAAGCAGTTTCAAAGGCTGAAAAAATTATAAAGTCAATTACCTATAATGGCAAACCCCTTCTTTGAGAAGGAAACACAGGAGAGAGGGGTTACCCCCTCTCTCCTAAAACTTCAATTTATGGTAAAATTTTAAAATGAAGAAAAAAATTATTTTTATCTGCACTCACAATTCAGCGCGCTCCCCGATGGCAGAAGGAATTCTTAAATCCCTTTATAGTGACAGATATGAAGTTTTCAGTGCAGGAACCGACCCAACAAATGAAAACCCTTTCGCTATTGAAGTTATGGAAGAGATTGAAATTAATATATCAAAGAACCACTCTAAAAGTCTGAAAGAATTCCCCGGAATAGAATTTGATTTTGTTTTAACTGTTTGCGACACTGCAAAAGAAAGCTGTCCATTTTTCCCTGGATGGAAAAGATTCATACATAAAGGCTTTGAAGACCTGTCCAGAGTTGAAGGAACTGATGATGATATTATTCAAGCTTTTAGAAAAGTGAGGAATGAAATTAAAAACTGGATTGAAGAAACATTTGGTGGAGAAGGTGAGATTTTTAATGATTACCGTTTATTCAAAGGAAAGATTTAGAAAAGGGATTTCCTTTAATGTTAAAAAAGATTTGATATTAGAGGCTATTTTTAAAAAAGCTCTTTCTTTTTCGGGAATTCTTATAATTATTTTGATATTTGCAATATTTTTGACTCTTGTATTCAATTCATTACCTTCCATAAAAGCTTTCGGGCTAAAATTTTTATATGGAAAAACATGGGATCCTGTTTTCAATAAATACGGTGTATTGCCTTTTATTGCTGGAACATTAATAACTTCACTGTTAGCCCTTTTAATTTCACTTCCCTTCTCTCTCTCAATATCAATATTTTTAGGTGAGTATTTCAGAGAAGGGAAATTGCCCTCTCTTCTAAAAAGTTTGATAGAGCTACTGGCTGGAATACCTTCTATAATTTACGGATTCTGGGGTCTATTTGTGCTTTCACCCTTTGTAAGGCTCCTAGAGATTAAATTAGGAGTTCCGCCTTATGGAGTTGGAATATTTACTGCTTCTCTAATACTTTCTGTTATGATAGTTCCATATTCTGCATCCATTGGAAGAGAGGTTATAGAACTTGTTCCTACAGAAATTAAGGAAGCTGCATATTCTCTTGGAGCCACAAGATATGAAGTCATAAAAAAAGTAATAATTCCATATGCTCGTTCAGGTATTATCTCGGGAATCATTTTAGCCCTTGGAAGAGCCCTTGGAGAGACAATGGCCGTGACTATGGTTATTGGAAATTCGAATTATCTTCCTAAAAGTATATTTTCACCTGCCAATACGATGGCATCTGTGATAGCCAATGAGTTCACAGAAGCTATAAGTGATTTATACATCTCTGCTCTTGTGGAGATAGGGCTGGTTCTATTTTTAGTAACATTTGTAATAAATTATATTGGAAGATATATAATTAGAAAGTTCAAGGTAACATAATGAAAAGATCAATACAAATAAGACTGGCGAAGGATAAAATTTTCAGGATAATAATAATCTCTCTTTCCTTTATTTCAACCGTTCCTTTATTTCTCATTCTTTTCCACCTCTTAAAAAATGGAATTTCTTCAATAAACTTTGAATTTCTTGTCAATCTTCCAAAACCTGTAGGAGAAAAAGGGGGGGGAATAGCCAATGCAATTGTGGGAACAATTATTTTAATATCCATTGCATCTATTTTTTCAGTACCAATTGGAGTAGGAGCCGGAGTTTATTTGGCTGAAAATAAGGAAAAAAAATTATCTAAATTGGTTATTATTGCTGTGGACATTTTTCAGGGCATCCCTTCAATTGTCATCGGAATAATAGCTTATCTATGGATCGTAAAGCCAATGAGACACTTTTCTGCCCTATCCGGAGGGATTGCCCTCGGGATAATGATGCTTCCTGTTATTATAAAATCTACAGAGGAAACCTTGAAGCTAATTCCTGAAACCTTAAAAGAGGCTTCTTTAGCCCTTGGCGCTCCCTATTATAAAACTATTCTTATGGTTTTTATACCATCTGGACTAAGCGGAATAGTTACAGGTGTTCTTTTGAGCATGGCAAGAATCGCTGGAGAGACAGCTCCTCTCCTTTTCACAGCTTTTGGTAATCCATTTATGAATTTAAACATATTTAAACCTATTGAGTCCCTTCCTCATCTAATTTTTAACTATGCAAAAAGTCCCTTTTCTGAATGGCACACAAAGGCATGGGGAGCTTCTTTTATTCTAATTTTAATTGTTTTTTCTTTGAATATATTATCTAAAATGGTGATAAAAAGATGGAAAGTGCGATTCTAAGGATAGAAAATTTAAACGCTTACTATTCTGAGCATCTTGTCTTGAAGAATATAAATTTATCAATTCCAGAGCGGAGAGTAACAGCAATTATGGGACCCTCGGGATGTGGGAAAACAACATTGATAAAATGCATAAATCGCTTGCATGAGCTTACTACAGGTGCAAGGGTTACTGGAAAAATCTATCTTCATAATGAAGACATATTTTCTTTGGAACCCATGATGGTAAGGAAAAAGATGGGCATGGTATTTCAGAAGCCAAATCCTTTCCCCACAATGAGCATTTACAATAATGTTCTTGCGGGATACCATTTGAATGGCATAAAACTTTCCAGATCAGAGGAAGAAAGAATCGTTGAGGAAACCCTGAAAAGAGTAGGTCTATGGGATGAAGTCAAGGACAAACTCCACAAAAGAGGGACATTCCTATCAGGAGGTCAACAGCAGAGGCTATGCATTGCAAGGGCTATTGCCCTTTATCCTGAGATTTTATTAATGGATGAGCCTACTTCTGCCCTTGATCCAATTTCAGCAGCAAAAATTGAAGAATTAATGACAAACCTTAAAGAAAACTACACTCTTATTATTGTTACCCACAATCTTCAACAGGCTTCAAGAGTTTCTGATTATGCAGTTTTTTTACTTTTGGGAGAGCTGATTGAATTCGATAAAACCGAAAAAATCTTCACTGTCCCATCCGATCCAAGAACAGAGAATTATCTATTAGGAAAATTTGGATAAGGAGGTGAAATGATTGAGGAAAAATTAAACTTGCTTAAGGAAAAAATCATTGAAATGGCTGTGCTCGTGGAATCAATGATTGAAAAAAGTATAAAAGGGCTTCTTGAAAAGGATAAAAATCTACTACAGGAAGTAATAGAGAAAGACGAAAAGAGAGTGAATGATATGGAGATTGAGATAGAAGATATGGGAATGAAATTTATTGCCCTTTACCACCCTGAGGCTGAGCATTTGAGGACATCCCTTATGATATTGCAGATAAACAATGACCTTGAAAGAATGGGGGACGAAGCTGTAAATATTTGTGAAAGTTCGTTTTTTCTAATTGAACGCCCTCCTGTAAAACCACTTATTGACATACCCAGAATGGCAGAAATTACAATTAACATGTTGAAAGACAGTATCACTTCCTTTGTGGAAAGAAAGACTGAGCTGGCAAAGGAGATATGTGCGAGGGATGATGTGGTTGACTCATTAAGGGATCAAATCCACAGAGAATTGATAACCTACATGATGCAAGATCCTACCAATATTGAGAGATCACTTCATTTGTTCAGAATTGCAAGAAGTCTTGAAAGAATAGCTGACCTTTCAACAAATCTCTGCGAAGATGTTATATTCATAGTAAAGGGTAAAGTTATAAAACACCACAAAGAAGAGATATAAGCTAAAAGGCTCTTTATTCTTTCCCCATCTTGACAAATTTTGAAAAAATTCCTATATTTGAATTGAATATAGCTTTTTTTAAATGGACATAATTGAAAAAATAAAGGAAAGAGCAGATATAATAGAGATAGCTTCAAATTACACAAAACTTAAGAAAAGTGGAAGAAGATATGTAGGGTTGTGCCCTTTTCACACTGAAAAAACTCCATCCTTCACCGTTGATCCTGAAAAAGGTCTGTATCATTGCTTCGGATGTGGTGCAGGTGGAGACATTTTCACATTGGTAATGGAGAAGGAAGGTATGGATTTTCCATCTGCTCTGGAGTTTCTTGCAAAGAAATATAACATTGTCATTCCAAAAAAGACATCCCCAACAAAGAAAATTGAAGATGATATTCTTGAAATAAATCAGTCTGCCCAGCTCTTTTTCCAGAATTGTCTCAAAGGAAGGGAAGGAGAAATAGCGAGGAAATATATTGAGGGAAGAGGGATTAATGGGAGCTGGATTGAGACTCTTGGAATTGGCTTCTCTCCCAACCAATGGGACTCTCTCGTTAAATACCTGAGGAACAATGATTATAATGAAAACATTGTTTCCCTTTCAGGACTCGGGATAAGAACTGAAAGAGGACTTATAGACCGCTTCCGTGGAAGAATTATGTTCCCCATTAGAAATATTTCAGGAAGGATAATAGGTTTTGGTGGAAGGACAATATTTGAGGAGAATCCGAAATATCTCAACTCCCCTGAAACTCCAGTTTATAAAAAGAAAATGCAACTCTTTGGTCTTGACCTTGCAAAGGAAGAGATTAAGAAGAAAGGATTTGCAATCCTTGTTGAAGGATATATGGATCAGATTTCCCTCTTCATAAATGGTTTTAAAAATACTGTGGCATCCCTTGGAACAAGCCTTACAGAGGAACAGGTTTACCTTTTAAGGAAATTTACTGATAAAATATATCTCTTTTATGACCCTGATAGTGCAGGGATTGCATCCATAATAAGAGCAATACCCATAATCCTTTCCCAGGATATTTCTCTTAAAATTGTATCCATCCCTAAAGGGCTCGATCCTGATAGTTTTGTAAGGGAGAGAAGAAAGGAGGGCGTTGATGAAGTTTTATCCAGAGCGCTTTCTCCCGTTGAATTCCTGATTAAAAATTACAAAATTAACGAAAATATCTCTCCCGAAGAGAGAGCAAGAAGAATAAGGAGTATAATCGATGTTTTAAATGGAATAAGGGAGCCAATACTGAAGAGAACATATGTTAAAGAGCTTTCATCCCTTGCAGGGATTGAAGAGGAGCTTATTCTTCGCATGATAAGGAAAAAGGAGACTCCACAATCTTCACCTCAATTAGAGGCAATAACTCCAGCTGAGAAAAAATTAATATTCGCTATTATAAAGGGTAAAGAATTTTCAAAGGAGATTGTTTCAGCCCTCCGTTCCCTCGATTTATCTGAGTTGGGGCAGAGGGACTTGATAGAGGGATTGGTTGAAATCATTGATGAAAAAGGAGTAATCAATCCTGCCTACATTCAGGAAAAATTCTCTCGTGAAAGACAGCGTATAATATATAAGATACTTCTTGATGAAGGAGGAGAAATTACAGTTGAAGAGATGAAAGAGTATATGAAGGAAATAAAGAAGTTAATTCTTGAGAGGAAAAATAGGAAATTACAGGAGGAGATTACAAAAGAAGAGAGGGCAGGAAACAGGGAAAGGTTGAGGGAGCTCCTCCTTCTGAAACAAAAGATAACTCAGGATATTATAACTTTAAAATAGATGAGGAGGAAAATGAGAAAGAAGAATTCAATAGATGTTAAAAGCTCTATGGCAAAAGATTTTGATGTGCAGAATGAATTGCCCGCTCCTTTTGCTTCAGACTTTGAACCAACCGATGAGCTCGATATGATATCAGCAGTTGATACTTACGGATTGAGAGTTTACGAGCCAAAAGAAGAAATGCTCGAGGAGGAACTTCTCGAAGAAGGAATAGAAGAGAGGAAAAGGGAAGAAGAAGTTGAAAGGATAGGAGATCCTGTTCGGTTGTATCTAAAGGAAATGGGAGGGATTCCACTCCTTTCAAGGGAAGGTGAGATTGAGATTGCCATGAGAATAGAGAAGGGAGCAAGGGACATCATAAAAGCCCTCTCCCGAACACCGATTGTTCTTGAGGAGATTCTTATTATCCTCAGAAAACTCCTTGCAGGCGAGATTGAAATGGAAAAGGTCCTTGACCTTGAGGAGGAGCATAATGAGATGAAAATTCAGGAGATAAAAGATGGCTTAAAAAAGAAGCTTACCACCCTTGAAAATCTAAAAAAGGAGCTGGAAAATAAAAAGAAGAGAAAAAAGAGCTCTATGACAAGAGGAAGACTTCTCGTAAGGATAAGTGAAATAATCAGAGATATCGATTTCAACTTGGAATACAGGAAGTCTTTTATTGACAGCATCAAAGAAAAGGAAAAAGAACTCTCAAAGATAGAAAGGAAGATCAACAAATTGATAGAGAAGAGGGAACACAGCAAGAAAAAGGAATCGAAAGAAAAGCTCTCAGAGGAGATGAAGATGTGGACAAAGGTCCTGCATGAGAAGGAAAAAGAGTATGGTTTAAAGGCAGAGGACTTGAGGAAGATAATCAGAGACATTGAAAAAGCTCGTGAGGAGATGAATGAGGCTAAGAAACAGCTTGTAGAGGCAAATCTAAGGCTTGTGGTTTCAATAGCAAAGAAATACACCAATAGAGGACTTCATTTTCTTGATCTTCTTCAGGAAGGAAATCTTGGATTGATGAAGGCAGTTGAAAAGTTTGAATATAAAAGAGGTTTTAAATTCTCTACATATGCTACATGGTGGATAAGGCAGGCAATAACAAGAGCAATTGCAGACCAGGCAAGAACCATAAGGATTCCAGTTCACATGATTGAGACAATAAACAAACTTATAAAGGTTTCTCGTCAGCTACATCATGAATTGAAAAGAGATCCTACAACTGAGGAGATAGCCCAGAAAATGGAGATGCCTGTCAGCAAGGTGAGGAAAATTCTCAAAATTGCTCAAGAGCCCGTATCCCTTGAGACTCCTATAGGAGAGGAAGAAGACAGCCATCTTGGGGATTTTATAGAGGATCAGAAAATTCCTTCCCCTGCTGAGACAGTTGTCAGAAAAAGCTTGAAAGAGCAAATTGAAGAGGTTTTAAAAACTTTAACACCGAGGGAGGCAACTGTTCTCAGGATGAGATTTGGACTCTTTGATGGTAATGAACATACCCTTGAAGAAGTTGGTCAGCACTTTAAGGTCACAAGAGAAAGAATCAGACAGATTGAAGCAAAGGCATTAAGGAAGTTAAGACATAAATCAAGGGCAAGAAAGTTGAAGCCTTTTATGTTTTCCTGGGGTAAGGACTGACCAATGCTTCATGCTACAGACCTCAAGCCAGGTCATAAGCTCGGGCCCACAGCTGAAAAATCCTCACAGAGTTTCATTTTTAAATTTTAAATTTCCAATACTCTTCCTTTTCTCGCTCTTTGTTGTTAGCTAATAGCTATATTTGGGGTTTGGATATTGGGAAATTGATGTTTGATGTATACAAGAATTTATTACAGGCAGACAGGACATACATGAGGAGTGACAAAGGGATGGAAGCGTTTGTATTTATAAATTATCTATCCCTTGTTTACTACTATAAGATTTACAAGATATTGTTGAAAGGAGAACTTTTAGACAAATACAGTGTAAATGATTTTCTATTGCATCTGAGCAGGATAAGGAGGGTGAAGGTAGGGGGTAGATGGATAGAGTTGGAGATACCGAAACAGACGAGAAAACTAATCGAAAAAGTGAAACTACCTATTACTTAAAATGGACGGAGTTAGAGTATAAATTATATCCCTAATTCTACTCCAATATAAAGGGTGATACTTTCTCTTAGGGGCTCGTTCTCATCAAGCTACATATAGAATATTCCCATGTTTGCATTCATGTAGGGGATTGATATTATTTTATGACTTTCTTTTTCGTGAAGTATGCAATATTTTAATCCTGCCCCACTTTTAAGCGCTGCACTTATAGCATAAAGACCCCTTCCCCATGAGCCACCACTTAAAAAAAAGATATGGTGTTAAGTTTTTCTTTAGCTCAGGGAATTTGTATATAAGTGTCAATAAAGCATAACCCTCTTTATCCTCTGTTTTCACAACTCTTCCATCATGTCCCCAGATATAATTTCTGTGGATTTGCTCTCCTAATTCAAGCTGGAATCCGATTCTCTTTGAAAGATAGAATTGAAGATAAAATTGCTGATAAAAGCCAAGATCTCCTTGGTCAAATGTGTGTCCTCTTTCACCCACAAAAGATTTCCCACCAATCCAACCAATTAAAAAGTGCTCTCTAACTTCAGCTGAAAGTGAAGGGAAAGAGAAGAAAATCACAATGAGAGTTCTTAGAAAAAGTTTTCTCATTTCAATTTCACCAGCTCAATCCTCCAGATTAGAAACTTCCCGATAGAATCCTTTGAATCAATTACAGGCGAGAAATTAATTTCGTATACTTTGAGATTTTCTTTCCAGTTTTTATGTTTTCCAAGATGAATCGTAATCCATTTAGATTTAGATTTTGGCGTTGAGGGAAGATGAAAATCTCTTATTGTCCCATCTTTTGGCATTTTGTTGAGATTGTATTCTTTTATCCTCCAATCAAAATTTGTACTCAATAGAAGAACTCAGAGAGAGAGAGAGATAATTTGAGTTTTTATATACAAAAGGAAATAGTTTAATACCAGAAAGGGAATCCCAATAAATAACTCCTGGGAATAAAGATAAAGAAAGATTCAAATTTGTCTGCTTAAATAGAGGAAATTTACCTCCTATCCCGATCTTTGAAGTTAAAGCTGGTTCTTTTTCCTTTCCGAAACCAGCCAATAAATAAAGCATTCCTCTCTTATCTTTCTTGAAATAAATCTTGTGTTGAAAATTCACCATGAAAGAGTTATATGTTTCATCATCGTGATGGCTCCAACAATCACCACTTTTGAAATCCAGATACTCGTGAAAATATTCTGTTCTTTGTTTGCATATCTCTATTTGCAGAGCCAAAAAGCGGGAAATATCAATTTGTAAATAGATTCCTCCCCGTATACCTAATTTATATTCACTTGCTGATTTACCTTCTAAACTTATACTTTCGGTATAGCGTCCTGGAGAAAAAAAGGAGTATCCAACACTAAACCCGAGAGTAAAATTCCTCTCTTCTGCATTAGTATGAGAAATAACTGATAGAAAGGTTAAAGAACCTGCAATCACTTTCAAAAAAATCTGATGTTTTTTATTTAATTTTAACAAGTTCAATCCTCCATATCCTGAATCTTCAATTACCTCAGAATCATTGTTTTCTCAACAGAGATTTAATCTGCTTTCAAGGAAAACAATTTACTACTCCTCTCATTTATCTGCCACTTTAAATTCTAACCCAATTTTTAAACCAATATAACTATAATACCACATTCGATAATATAAAATTCCTATGTCAATATTGGCCACGGATTTAAATTATACTTTAATCCTCCACCTCCTCGAAGAAATATAACTGGATAACAAACGAAAAGAAACTCACGGATTGCAAAACCTGCGTCCAGATATGGCTTAAAATTCCCTTTACCAAAAAGGAACAGGAGACTAAAATAGTGATTAGTTTCTGATTCTTTTTCGTAATAGTCATCCTTTCGATGATGAAGTAACTGAGAATCTCTTTCAACCTGCAATGCAAAATTTTCAGAGAAGTAATGTGTCAGTGAGACCCGCCAGGGAAACTTCAACTTATATTCATCCCTCTCGTAAGCATAAGTTAAAAAGGAGTAACCTGAAAATATTCCAAAAGTCAATTTCTTCTTTTCTCCTTTTAAAGGAGAGAAGAGAGATATGGCTATAGTTAAAAAAAGGATTGTTTTTTTCATTTTCATTTTCATTTTCATTTATCCTTTTTATAACTGTTCTTCAGAAAAACTTACCTATTCCACCATCTTCACTTCCAAGCCAAACCGTAGGGTAAAATATGCCCCTCTACCATAATATAATGAACTTCCTAAAACTACGCTAAATGTGCGGTCGATTTCATATAGAAATCCTCCCCCTACTTGCAGATTTGGAAAAGGAAAATTATAGACGAAATGGGAAATCCCTATCCCTACCACAGCATATGGAGTAAATCTTTTTATCTCTTTAAAGAAGTATATGATGTCCAAATAGGGAATTACAAATGATTCATCCTCCTTAATGTCTACATAACCTCTGCTACTTCCTCCCCAAGAATGATCAACTTGTTTTTGATATTCTATCTCTCCTTGAAGAGCAAATCTTTTGGAAATGTAATATTTTACTGCAAATCTTAAAGTAAAACTCAATTCGTCCCGTTCATAGTATTTATCTTCAGGCGATAAAGGAGGAATTCTCCAATAATGTTCAGAAGTCCTGTAATCTAAGGAAAGTCCAAAGGAATATCCAGAAGAGAATTCTAACGCCCATTTTCGCTCTTCTCCATTCATAAAGCTCAAAGAAAATAAAATAATAAGTGGCAAAAGGATTATCTTTTTCATGTTATTTCTCCTCATAATTTATCTTTCTTGCTCTTTACAAGTTCAATTCTCCAGATTAAAAACTTTCCGAAAGATTCCTTTGAATCAATTACAGGAGAAAAGTTTAGCTCACATATTTTAACATCCTTCTTCCAATTCTTATGTTTTCCAAGATGGATTGTAATCCACTTAAACTTAGACTTAGGTGTTGATGGAAGATGGAAATCTCTTATGGTCCCATCTTTGGGCATTTTGTTAAGATTCAATCTCTTTTTCTCTTTGTCAACCATCCTCTCATCAATCCATCCAATCCTTCCAACTACAACCCCTTTCTTTGTCTCAACCTGATTGGAGTAAAGAATCCTTATCCCATCAAAACTCTCAGATAAAAATTCTAATTTTGGACTCTGAATTACAAAGGATGAGTCAGATGGATATACATCCAGAACAAGGAATCCATCCTTGTCAATATAAAGATTCGGTATATTTGCTGAAAGCCATTGTCTAAGAGAGCGTGGATCATCCTTAAAAGAGTATGCTCTATCCCATGTATATACAATTGCCTCAGGAAGAATAGGGTCCTCTTTATAATCGCATTCATCCCCAATTCCGTCCCAATCAGAATCCTCTTGACCTGGATTGTATACTCCAGGACAATTGTCGCACCAATCTCCTACCCCATCTCCATCCATATCATCCTGGGAAGGGTTTGAAACCCACGGGCAGTTATCGCAGGCATCTCCAACTCCATCCCCATCAGAGTCAGCTTGGTCAGGATTGTAAGTATAGATGCAATTATCTCTGCTATCGGGTATTCCATCTCCATCAGAGTCCTGCTCAGGGGGTTGTTCCACTTCTACTGTTACAGCATCATGCTGAACATTTACATGGTCATGACAATACCAGTAAGTGTATATCAATTTTGCTTCATTGGTTGTTGTCTCATAAAGGATCTCTGTTCTCTGGCATGTGTGGGATTGACCAGGTCCTAAGTAAGAAATTGAACAAACAGTTCCAAAATTGTCATCGTAGACTTGAACATTTCTTATAGAAACAACACCTCTATTTTCAAAATAGTAGTAATAAGTTACAGATTCACCCCTTTGAATTTTATAAGAGTTGGCATACTTGTCAAAATAGATATTTAGAGGACTTGGAAAATAACCGCAATCTGGAGGGCATCCAGATGAGGAGTAAAGATAAGGATTGTAAATATATCTTTCTCCTCTGTCCCAGAATGATATACCTCCTTCATCATAATGTCTAAGAGGGTCTGTAAACCATTTTCCAAAAAGATTCATATTTATATCCTCAACACCGTACTCCCACGGAGGGGTAGCGGCACATTGACCAACAATGATTACATAGGGTCCACAATAACAGTCCCGATAATTATCCCCTGAAAACCTTGCTCCAAATTGAGCGTATGTTGGATTCTCTCCGCCTGTTGTATAGAGTTTGCAAATCCTGAAAGGGTCTCCAAATCTTCTTATCCATAACTCATCCAGACTGATTAGTTCATAACTTACATCTCTATCATTTACGCTCTCAGGAATCTCCGCTCCTCTTCCTGCATACCAGTATCCGATACCGGTGCCATCTTCATCGCTTGGGAAAATAACGCAGGTAAGATTATAAGGATTCCAATAACAATCTTGTCTCTCTTCTGCCTCATTTTTTCCATAAACTGCATGCTTTCTTTGTTTTACATACACGGCAGGATGACTTCCGTTTACAAATTCTACCTGAGTATAAGGATATATAGAGTGATGAGCAATTGTTCCTAACTGGTAAAAGCTTCACCAGTATGAGCCATCTTTTCTGACTATTACTCTACACCCTTCTGAATCATTCTCATGATGACTGCAATTACATATGGGATTCCCCTCATCTCGAGGATGGAAGAAAAGATAAGTCAAAAAATAGTAATTCGTTGACTCGACAACTGAATAATAAACATAAGCAGGTAAAGGATAGCACTCATAATTTTCCCAGTTGTCATGACCGAGCCAGTTTCCATCAAAATCAAATCTTGTAATGTAATCATATCTTCCTGTTGTTGCCTGATAGATAAATGGTGACCAGTGCTCTGCCAACTGCCTGTATGTAGGTGAACTTGAAGAACCCTTAAAGATGACCCCCCCCACTTGATAGGAGGATAAAAATACTAAGCAATAAAAATAATTTTAAACTCCCTCTCATCTTCTCCTCCAATTTAGCCATTTATAATATATTGTTCTTTTTATATTTTTTCAAGTATGTAAAGGCTCTTTGTCAAAAAGTGTGCAGGTAATATAGGAAAAATGGTGGTAGGAAGCGGAGAAGCATCTTTTTGACATATACATCAACATTCCTGAATCCATAGCTTATCCTCTTTAAAAGCTTTATCTTCGTCTTCCGTGTATCCATTAGTTGTCCTGCTTAAAAAATGATTCAGAATGTATGGTCTCCATCTCTTCAATGTCTTTGCCCATAGATTTATTTCCACGATACTTTTTGCTATTTCTTTTGTTATATTTTTTAGTTCTCATATCCAGAGCCATGCATAAGCCTCCTTGATAAATAATTTATCAAGAGGCAGAAAAAATTTCGAATAGAATTTCTCAAGATGCAACGAATCGATTTCGTATAGAAAATTAGTGATGCAATTCGACCTAAGAAAAACTTATTGCATGCTACAAATTATTTAGGAAGGAAATCAACAAAGATTTGTTTACCCAACATTCTCCATCCTATTCTTATACTGAATTTTTCTGTATCCCTGATTAAATATGCCTCAAGATTTGCAATTTTCTTAATTAAAAAATCGTAATTGAAATCAAGCTCAGCAATCCAGCTTCTACCAAGGGAATAATTGAATGTTCCGAAGGAGTTTACAAGTCCCCTCTCTGGCTCGCCATTCATAGAAAAATTCATATTAAGAGACTCGTATGGCTTTATATTAAGATACAGAGAAAGATTCTCGAAACTGTTTCCTTCAATAAACCACCCCTTTGTCCTTCTCCTGGTATTGAAATTGTAAAGGAAAGAGAGATTTAAAACCTCTTTAAAAAATGACCTCCTCAGATTAAAGGATGCCCCTGAAGTGAGGAACTCCTCACCCTTACCTCTCCACAAATGCTCGAGTCTGTAATTAAAGGAAAAATTCTTCAAAATAGGAATTGTATTTAATGAAGTTGAAAGATTCAAAACAAAATTGTCTGTAAAATCTGTTCTTCTTGCCCCAGGCTCATTCCAGATATTATAGAAAAGAGAATTGGAAAGGTTCAACTGGATTAATCTTGAATAAAAATAAAAGGGAGAAATTTCGAAATTAAGAGATGGTGTTGTCAGCCTGTTTCCTCTTATCAAATCATTGTTGAGGGAATAACTGCTGGAAATAGAAAAAAATCTTGGTGAAAATCTCACTGAAAGAGAGCCAGAAAAGATATTACTTCCGTCAAATTCACCTCTTTTTTTAATGAAGTTATAGGAGGAGGATGATGAAAGGAAAATATTTTTAAAAATTCCCCTTGAAATGGAAAGGGAGGATAGAAACTGTCCCTTCCTTTCATAACCAAGGGAAAAGCTTATATTTGCTATTTTCGAGCTGTTGACAGTTGAGTCCATCTTAAGCCATGTTTCAGAAGGAATATTCACGAAGGAATTAAAGTGATAAAGGGAAAAATTTGTGCTGAAGGATGGGGTAATTTTTGAGAAGGAAAGATTTGTGTTCCAGGAAGAGACGGAGTCAAAATTTGCTGAAAGGGAGCTTTCCCAATTCTTTCCAAGGAGGAGTCTGTTATTGTTTCTCAATCTTATTATTCTTTTCTCCTGAGAATCTTTAAGGAAAGATTTCTCCTCATAAGAAACATATGTATTGCTCAAGTCTTCTCCCTTTCTTTTAATTACTGCAGCGGCATCCATTACAACTCCCTGAGAATTGGAATACCATACTTTCCCTACCCTGACCCCTGAGCCAATGTTAATAGTTCCTTTTTTGACAACAAACTTTCCGAGAGGAATTGAACGAATCCCCTCAAGATGGCTTATGACATCATAACCAATAACCCTGAGATTCTCCAATATTTCCATTCTTGTAAATGTATAATATAAAAAAGAGCTTGAAACAATTTCTGCATCAATCTCTCTAATCTCCAAAAAAATGTTCGATTTCTCTTCCTCATTCAAATTCTCATCAAAGTATTTGCATTCTATTTTTTCTCCATAACTACATAGAATAAATTTCTTTAAAATAAATGAAAATTTTAACTCATCTCCTGATATTTTCTTGCCTCCCTTCTCCACCTGAGCTTCTCCCATTATATCTATAACATTTGTGTCAAAATCAATCATGACCCTTTCCCCTTTAAAGCTCCACTCCCATAGTTTCATCTCAACCTTTTCTCCATAAAAGATATTTTTATCGTAACTGTAAGAAAGAAAATTCCCTTTTCCGGTCCCGATTATTTTTAGTTTTGAATATGCTTGACTGAGAAGAGAGAAAATCAGGAGAAGAAAAAGAAACTTTCTCAAAATCTTCCCTCTATCAAAACCTCAACTGAAAAGCTTTCGCTGATGCATCAGAATTCCAGAGATAGGCTCCATCGTAAGTAAGCCCTCTTGGGCTCTGTCCAGGGGATGAATAAGTTGATAAAACTTTCCCCTCCGAATTTAATTTGTATATTAGCGCAGAAAGGGGATCTGAAACCCATATCTCTCCATTTACAAAAGCTATTCCACCCGTATCAAACCCAGGAATTTTTATTGAAGAAATAATCTCTCCCGTTTCCTCATTTATCTTATATATTCTCTTTGTAATCTGGTCATATCCTAAGAGATTCTCTCCATCCCATGCAAGGGATGATACTTGAAGTCTTTGAACACCTGTCCTTTTAATAAGCTCTCCACTGACAATATTTATTTTTAAAATCTCTGCTTGTGCTGGACTTGAAATCCACAACCCGGTTCCATCATAAACAAGACCAGAAGGTAACGGTAGGGGTGATTGAATCGTCCTGATTACTGAGCCATTAACCTTGTTTATACTGTATATTGTTCCACCTCTGCTAATACAGAGAAGGGTTGAACCATCCCATGTTATATCGCCCATGTCAAGGGAAGGAAGATTTATGTAGTTTACAATAAAAAATTCTCCCTTTGATACAAAGGGGTCAAAGGGGTTGTCAAAGACCCTTTCACTGCATCCAGATAAAAGAAAAATTAATAGAGGAAGGTAAGAAAGAAAACGCATCATTGAAAAGGGAAAAGCCTTTTTTAATTCTTTAAAAAATCTAAAATTCTTTCTTAAATCCAAATTCAAAGAAATCTCCTCCAAATTTTAAAATTAAACTATTCTTTTTCTTTGGAATCAAGGACATATCAAGGAGATTTAAAACCCATACAGTGATTGCTCCAGCAATGAACCTGTTCCTTCTTTTGTCAAATTTTATGGTTAGCTCTCTGAATTTTATCGCATCCTGAGTGTTATCCGAACTTTTATAAAGTTTGTAATATTTATTTCCTTCCCTTAGATTTTTAAAAACTCCCGCCAAACAAATAATCTCAGATGTTGCAAAAACTATCCCTTCTAAATATCTCTTTTCAGATATCTGTCCCCATCCAGGAAATACAAGGGATTTTTCAAGGGAGCTAATTTTTTTGTCTTCATCGGCTTTAAGAGGAGCTATCTGAAAAAATAATATTACCAAAATAGTCAATACAATCCAATTCCTTCTCATAAAAAGATTTTAACCTGAAGGGAATGTGTATAACAACTTTTTTAATTTAAATTAAAAAGGCTTTTTAAGCTTTACCTCACTTACCCTCTTAAAGATCGAGAGGATTAGGGTGAGGGGTTTTTCTCACCTCCGATTAGTCAGCTTAAGGGGAAAAAATCTCTCCTTTCAAATCCCTATTTCACCGTTAAAATTTTTATTAATAATCTCTTTTATCTTATTAGGATAATGCTTTAGTGCCCACATGAGTTTTACGCATAATGTCTCAAGACTCTGGTCATGTCCCTCTATCCCTCCAAGCTCAAGAATCTTCCTTCCTACATCATAAATGCTCATCATCGTCCTTCCGTGAAGACATTGAGATGTTACAATCACTGGTAATCCTCTCTCCTTCGCCTTCTTGAAAAACCCTTCAAATCTATAAGGAATATTCCCTGTCTCATACCCCCTTATTATTATCCCCTTTATCTTCTGATTCTGAAGAAGAAATTCAAGGTCTGATGGGTCACAACCAGGACTCAAGGTGTAAACAAATATGTCAGGCTCAAACCCTGGCTCTATCTCTATATCATGCTCCTCTCTGATTCTCTTTTTCACCCAATCTTTTACCTTTATCCCAATCTTTATCTCCCCAGCATCTTCCCCATTCACCGATTGAAAGGTATTTACAAGATTCCTCCTCGCATCACTCTCCATCTTTGAACCTGGTATCTGTGCCCCTGTAAGAACAACTGGTTTCCCAAGACCCTTTATCGCAATACTTAATGCTGATGCTGTGTAAGCCATTGTATCTGTCCCATGGGTTATTACAAATCCATCGTAATTCTTATAATTTTTCTTGATTGCATAAAGGATTTTGTCCCACTCTTCAGGAGTTATGTTTGTGCTGTCTATATTGGCAATGTATTCAATTCCATAATCCGCTATTGAGGAAAGTTTCGGTTCAATGCTCTTCAAAATTTCTATTGCTTTATTTTTATCATCTGGAACATTAAGGGAACCATCCTCCTTTTCTTCCATGACAATTGTCCCACCGCAGAATAGAATTAGAACTTTTTTCCCTGAATTTCCTATTTCGTGACAGTCAAGAACAGAAGAGTAAAAGATTAAAGAAAAGAACAGTGCAAATAAAATAAATGGTTTATAATGCCTTAAAATAAAACCCCCTGACAAATGAATAAAACCTTTCATTTTTTACCTCCATTTTTTGCTCTTATTTTTCATTGATAAATTTTAATACTAAAAAGTAGAAATGCAAATTCTAATGTCAAAAACTCTCTTCTAACATTTATTGAGAAGAATTTTGAGCTTTTCAATTTTGCTCTCCATTTCTTCAGCTATATAGCCATATAGGACTACTCAACCCGATCATCGTGTTCTTTTATTGTATCAGAAAAACTTGTTGAAAATTCTTGATATGACTTTCCGTATTTCTTTTCGAAATTCGTAATTTTCTTTTTTATTTCCTTCAGTCTCTTCTTGGCAACCTCTTTCAGTGCCTCTACATATATAGTTTCGCTTATATCTTCAATACTCTTTCTCTGCATATTTTACCACAAAAGTCCTTAAAAATTTTGAATCTCTGTAATTGTTGAAGAAAAATCAACACTGTGGTATTTTTAAAATTAAGGAGAGGTGCTGGAGTGGTTGAACAGGGTCGCCTGCTAAGCGATTCTCCGATGAAGAGTCGGAGCGCGGGTTCGAATCCCGCCCTCTCCGCCAGTTATCACTTTTTGGATTTTGGCAAGAATTTTGGACAAGGTATGCCCCGCCCTTCCCATGCGTGGGCGACAAAAATGAACTCCCTAATTTTGTTTGACATTTGATGGGAAATTTCATATACTAATAATAGCAAATGGTAATAGTATGTGTAAAGTTATTATAGTAAAATTATATTACAATGTCAAAAGAAATGTCAACTATTGCGAAAAACATTAAGAAATACCGAGCAAAACTAGGCATATCTCAAGACAAGTTATCAAAACTTGCCGGTATTACTTTGCACACAATCACTAAAATTGAGTCAGGGGCTACGCCAAACCCAAGAATTGAAACCGTCAAAAAAATCGCTGCCTCTTTGGGCGTTAGTATTGATGATTTAATGAGGTAAGACTATGGAAAACATATTAGACAATTTGAAAAATTTACTTAAAAAAGACGAGCGCCTTGTGAGTGAAGGCGAAATTTTAAAAAATAAGGTTATTGAGTTGGCGATAAAGCTGGATAAAGAGCTTATTGAACTTCTTTTGGGTGATAAGCAGATGAAAGAGGTATTTTTTACGCAAGTAGGCAAGGCGACAATTTTTGATAAGGATAAGTTTATTAAGTTTGTTTCTAACAAGCAGTTTTTGCCGGATTCTTATACCGCTTTTAAGAATAAAATAGGTTTAATTGAAGATGACGAATTTATAAGCGAGAAAAAAGAAGTGGTACTTTCCTGGCCGTATAAAGATTGCGTGCTTGAAGGCGGAATGACCAAAGAGGACCAAAAGCGCGATGAGATTTTTTGGAACGAAACTTTAGCGCCAGATGAAATCAGTCGCCTGCTTGACCCAAAAGTTTTTACTAACGCAAAAAGAATTGATAAAAATGGCGAACATAAATTTGAAGGATTTAGAACCGATGAAAAAGGAAATATAAAAGACAATTTGATTATCAAAGGCAACAATCTTTTAGCCCTCCACTCCCTCAAAAAACGATTTGCCGGAAAAGTAAAGCTCATTTACATTGACCCGCCGTATAATACTGGTAATGATAGTTTTAAATACAACGATAGTTTTAACCATTCTA
>CAZHEF010000002.1:0-93183 GCA_964531645.1 uncultured Clostridia bacterium | reverse complement strand
GAATTTCTGATAAAAAGCAAACTGAATTTTCATTTTTCGAGAATCTCTGCTATATGAAATATAGGAATTTTTGTCTGTAATTTTGCAAGTCCTCCCTTGATATTTAAAATACATCCGGGACATGAGGTGACAACAAAATCAGGGGATTCACTTATTATTGAATCAATTTTTTTGTGAAGCATAACAGAGGAGATTTCAGAGAACTGGAAAGAGAAGGTGCCAGCAAATCCACAACAGGTTGGAAACTCCTCCTCGTAAACTTCAAATCCAGCTTCTTTTAAAAGCTCAATGGGTTCATCTTTTATTCTCGCAAAATTCAGAGAGTGGCAAGGATGGTGAAAATAAATCTTTCCAACCTTTCTCTCATTTTTCAAATGAACGTTTTTCATCGTCAGAAATTTTGAAAAATCAAAAATCTTTCCTTCCCATCTCTTCCCTCTCTCATCAGTCTCTGGATACTCTTTCCTCATAATTCCGTTTCCTGTTGGGCAGAATGTTATAACAAATTCTGGATTTAATCTCTCGAATATAGAAAGGTTCTTATCTGCAAACTTCTTTAAAGATTTAATATCACCGAGATGAAAAGCGGGTGCACCGCAACAAACAAGCTCGTCATTTGTAAATGGCTCGAATCCTGCATTTTTTAAAATGAAAATGGCAGAATTTAAAATCTGAGGATAGAAATCCCTTATAAGACATCCAGGAAATAAGAGGATATTTCCGTTCTCACTTCTTTCGTATTTTTCCAAAGATATTGCTGGGAAAAGTTTGCTCGATGAAAATGGCAAATTCAGGAAACCATCCTTAATGAATGGCAATTGAATGATGGAAAGAAATCTATTAAGAGTGCTTTTTACTTTATTATTTCCAAAATAAGAAATTGCAATCCTGTCAATGAAGTCAATCCCTCTCTTCCTTTTTAAATCTATAAGAAGCTCTGAAATTGGAATTCCTGAGGGACAGTGGGAATCACATTTTTTGCAATCAGAGCATAGGTCTAAAATTGATTTAACTTCTTTTTGTTTTTTTATGACTGAAGCTATGGCAAGTCCAATTCCTCCAGGATATGGAGGTGAACCAAACACATGCCCTCCCACTATTCCGTAGACAGGACATATTGTCATGCATCCACCGCACTTTATGCAGTAAAGAACATTCTTCCAGAGAGGGTCTTCTATAACATTGAGCCTTTTATCTGCAAGAATTACAATGTGAAGTTCCTCTGGTCCATGGGCACCAAGAACAATTTCCTTTTCAATATCTGCTGTTCTACTCGGTCCTGTTATGAATGAAACATAAGAGGTTATCTTCTGACCTGTGGAGATTCTTGGCAAAACTTTTAAAATTACTGATGCTTCTTCAATTGTTTCAACAATTTTTTCAGGAGTAAGAATGCATATGTGAACTGGAGGAAGGGATGTAGCAAGTCTTGCATTCCCTTCATTGGAGACAACAACTACTGTTCCAGTTTCAGCAATTGCAATGTTTGCTCCAGAAATTCCAATTCCAGCTTCAAGAAAATATTTTCTTAACTCCTTCCTTGCAATTTTTACAAGCTCTTTAATGTCTGGCTTAATTTCTCTTCCAAAATATTTTGAGAAAAGCTCAGCAACATCCTCCTTTGTCTTGTGAAGGGCAGGAGCAGTTATGTGAGACGGTTTTTCCCCCGCTATCTGAACAATCCATTCCCCAAGGTCTGTCTCTACAACCTTTATTTCAAGAGATTCAAGATAGGAATTAAGCTCAATCTCCTCTGAGAGCATGGATTTTGCTTTTACAACAAGTTTCTCTCCTTTATTTAAAATCAATTCTCCAATATATTTTAGTGCAGAGTCTTTGTTTTCAGCCATATAAACTTTTGCTCCCGCCTTTTCTGCTTCTTTGACGAATCTCTCCAAAAGCTCAGGAAGTCTTAAAATTGACCTCTCTTTAATCTCCCTTACTCTTTTTTTCAATTCCTCCCAATCAAGACCTTCAACTGCATTTTTAAAATTTTTATTATAATGATTCAATGCATTTTCAAGGGCTTTTTGAAGATTCTTATTTTCAACCGCTCTTTTAACTCTTTTTTTGAGTAAAAAATCAATTAGCATTTTAAATTAAAAACTTTTATTGAGCTTCTCTCAAGCTCATATGTTTTTATAACATTTTGGAGGGTAAAAGGGAAGTTTAATAAATTGTGCAAGTAAGATAATTAAAACAAATAATCATATCCCAATAGAAAATGATTTCAATTTCTCATATGTTTCATTCTCATCGAAAAAGGGATCTTTTTTAAATTTATATTCTCTAAATTCTTTTTGAATAAAATTAAGTAAATTGTTATATTTTTCAATGATAAGTTTAATTCTAAATTTTAGAGTCAGAAGGTGAGGCGTGGAAACTTCTATTATTTTCTTCTTCAGCTCCTCACCAACGGGTTGAAAATTATAAAAAGATTTATATTCTGAAACCAAGGATTGTAAGATCTGATTAGAAGAATCTTCAACAAGGTAAATAAATCCATAAGCGTAAGTTCAAATGAAGGGTGGGAAAGCTCTAATAAGAACTTAGGCCAAAAATTCATTTTTTGAAATGCAGTAGATTTAAAAGGGGAAAAATTAGTTCCATATTTGCACCCGCTTATAAATGTAGAAATATTATTAAGATTTAATTCGATTTCATTTAAAAGAACTTGCACAATTTGGGCTTTAGTATCTTCACTAATTTTTAAGTTTTTTCTCAAAAAATAAATTGTTAATAAACCTGAGAATAAGATTGCTGCAAGAGAACCAAAAAAAGCAGAGTAAAATTCAGGTGGAAGAACTAAAAGTTTAAAACATATAACATTCCAATAATAATTATGAATGTAAATAATAAAATTAACTCAGGCGACAGTTTTTTGAACATTTTCATCCTCTCGTATTTTTATAACATAGATAATTTAGAAACTCAATAGGACAAGAAAAGCAAAGTAGTGAAAAGAAATATTTTTATATTTAGCTAATTTTATTTTTCTAACCTATCCCGCTCCTCCGCCAGAGCCTCCACCGCCTCCACCGCCACCTTCGCTTGCTCCACCTCCTGTTCCAGAGGCAGAGCTCATTGCTGAAGATACAGATGAAATCATTGAGGAGATTGCATCGCTAAAACTACTAAATGAGTCTCCACCCTGAGCGGGAAAAAGCATACCAAGGAATTGATTCTTCATAATATTCTTCAGGGACAAACTCTAAGATCTTTTTTATTTTCTTTGGAGAAGTTCCTAAAACAATCGCGTAAGTCAGGTATTTTGATATGTTTTCAAAGAAGTTTTTTGTCGGCTCATCACGAAACTCGTATTCTGAAAGATACCTTTTCAGTGCTTTCCATTTTTTTACTTCCAGGGCAATTTCAGGAGGATAACGAAGACTGAGGGAAGAAGAAAGAACCAAAAGGATTAGACCTGCAAAAAATAAAACTAAAAAGCTTGCCCCTTGTTCCTTTAAAAAATAAAATCCTAAAAAAGGAATAATAAATAGTGCAATACCCATTGCAACAGAGAAATTCTTCATCTTGACACTCTCCGGCTCAAAAAAACCTTCTGACTCTGCAATCTCATTTATTTCTTTCTGCCAAATTTGGAACCACTTTATAAATTTGTTTCTGCTCTTTTCAATCTGTTTAAAGCTGATAGAGTCATTCCCTTGTGCAAGGTCTTCAAAAACAAAAGAAATTAGTGATTTTTCAAAACTCTTCAGATTATTTTTACTATTCTCATAAAAATCTTGGTTTAACTTGAGATAATATTCAAGTTTCTCCCTTGAGCCGAAAAGTCCTGTTTTTGTTTCTAATTTTTCTTCAATGTTCAGGAACCCTCTCTGAGCCAAATCAAAAAGAGTAGAGACAAGGGTGGGAGCACTAATCTGTCCTTTATTCAGGACATATGAAAGTAAAGCAGGAGGTTTATCGGAAGGAATATCAGAATAAAATCTGCCTTCGAACGGAACATTGTAAGGCTTACCATATCTAAAATACATTATCGCCCATATTCCAAAAGCAAGAAGTAGTAAAAGGACTGAAAAAGCTAATCCGAATTTTGAGCGTCTCATCGCAAGTTTTCTTTGCCGATTGGCATCTTCTGCCCAATTTTTTTCTTGAGATAAAATTTCAGAGAGCGATTCTTTATCAACTCGATTTAAACACTCAGGAACAATTTGGGGAGGGAAAAGAATTCTTCCTTCCCAGAACTTTCCTGCAGGAAGGTCATTTACATCTAAGAACACCCTGCCATCATCTCCAATTCTGACAGTTCCCCAGAGAGGACCGTGAGCCCATGCACGGATATTTTCTTTTGAAATGGACTCGGGCAATATTACTTCAACTTTTACCTCACCTGTTTTTCGTTCCCAGCCCGAACCTATGAATTTATAGTATAATTCAGCAACATCATTATATACTTTAACAGCATCAAGAACTTTGAAACTCAGAACAAAGGTTCTTGTTTCATTTTGAGCGCTGAAATGCCATTTTGCTTCAATGCGGTCTTCAAAGTTAGCGAAAGTATAAGTTCCAGGATTTTCGCTCGCATTTCTTTCGTAAAACTTTCCGTTTTCTGACACTTTGAATTCTACAACATCAGAGATTTTGTTCTTTGGCAATATATAATTCGCCCATGAGAATGATCCCTGAAAATTGTATGTCCTTTCCTCCCTTATATACATACTCCCATCTCTATTCACCTGAGCAAAGATTTGAACTTTTTCAATCCTGTATTCTTTCGCTTTAAGTGGGAAAAGAAGAAAAAAGGAGAGCAGAAAGAAAGTTAAAATTTTGGGAAAGCTTCTAATCATAAGGATTTCTCCTTTCCATTATTTTAGCTTTTCAGGCATTTTTTACTTCTATATGTCTCATCCTTCCAATAATTATTTCACACCAAAGAGCTGATTTCAAGAACCATAAATCTTTTTTGAGCAAATTCTCTATTGCAGTAATATGCCCTCACTAAAATTGATTTAATTTGTCTTCTCCTTTAATAAAATTAAAATTATCCCCTAAAATATTGACAAATCTAAATAATTAAATATAGTTGAATTATGAACCTTAAAAGACTTCAGAAAAGCTGGGATGAATTAGGCAAAACCGATCCTTGCTGGGCAATTCTTACTCGGGATGATAAAAAAGGGGAAAAATGGGATTTAGACGAATTTTTCAAATATGGACAGAAAGAAATTGACGAGATTATGAACTATATTTCCTCTTTGGGTATAAAAATTCCTCAGAGAAAAAGGGCATTGGATTTTGGTTGTGGTGTAGGAAGATTGACACAGGCCCTTACACATTATTTCGACGAGGTATATGGCGTTGATATAGCCCCCTCTATGATCGAATTGGCGAGGAAGTATAATCGTTATGGAAATAAGTGTAATTTCTATTTAAATGAAACTAATAACTTAGATTTATTCCCTGATAATTATTTCGATTTTATCTGTTCAATTCTTACCCTTCAACATATGACTCCATACTTTTTTAAAAATTATATAAAAGAATTCTTAAGAGTACTTGCTCCCCATGGTCTGTTGATTTTTCAACTTCCTACTGAGCGAAGCGAATTAAGGAAAATGATCAAGCATTTTGTTCCAAGGCAACTTTTAGATCTATACCGTAAGATGCGTTATGGGAAACAATCTTTAATGGAGATGCACGGTATGGATAAGGGCGAAGTAGTAAAATTTCTCACAGAAAACAATGCAAAAATTGTAGATATAAGAGAAGATATGCGTAAAAGTAAAAACTGGATAAGCTACATCTATTTATGTAACAAGAAAATGAACACAGACACTTAAAAAGTAAACTAATACTATAAATTTCTTCTTATTCACCTTTGAGGAAATATCAATGGGGTGAGCGAGGGGACTCGAACCCCCAACATCTGGATCCACAGTCCAGTGCTCTAACCAGTTGAGCTACGCTCACCATCAATTTTATAATATCAGATTTTTGAGCTCTCCGTCAATTGGCTCACTAAATGCCCTCACTAAATCCAGTTTTTTTGAAGTTCCAAATTATTTGATGAATAATACTTTTATGAGTCAGAGAAAAGAAGGTATAAAAAGGGCTATTATAATCTCAAAATTGAGGACTTTTCTAAAAAAGAAAGGAAATAATTTTTGCCTATATCCACGGCTCATTTGCAGAGGGTCTTCCTTTCGCTGACATGGATATTGCAGTTTATGTTGATGAAGACCCTCTCAGAAGAAGTAAGAAAAGCTCTCGACAATTTATTATAAAGAAATCTTAGGAAAAGCTTGAAGGTGAATCACAAAATTCTCGAAGGTGAGAGAAGTTCCACTAACCCTTTTCGACTCAATCTTCAAAGCATCTCCTTCTCCATCAGTCTCAATAGAATAGACAGGTGCTTCAAGAATTCCTGATACGAATTCTTCTATTCTTTTAACTGATAATTCTTTCAAATTTTTCTCTTTTCCAATAGAGTCAAGCACATAGCCATGCAAAAGTTTACGCCATAGTTTCTTGAAAGTTCTTGGATGATAAAATATGTCCATGCAAATAATATCATTTCCATTTGTTACTACAACTCCCGCCACATTCTCAGAAAAAGGAAATTTTTTCTCAATGTTTTCAACATACTCCTCAATCTCTCTTTCCACTTTTTTGTCCTTAACAATGTCCTGAAAAGCATCTGTCTCCGAAGGAACTGACTTCAATTCTGCTCTTTTTCTGGAAACCTCTGACCACACCCTCTCCTGACTTTCTGTTTCAATAGCTACCTGCCTCATCCTTGGATTGGCAGTGAAAGGAAGACTTTTAAAAACCTCACTTTTATGAGTCCACCTTCCTCTCTCTGTGCAAAAAACTCTTAAAGACAATCTTCCACTTCTTGGCGGAATAAGAGTGTCATAGGCAACCATTCTGTCCTGTTTACAGCCTGAAAGAAGTTCTCCTGACATAAGAAATATGTAATACCTTGAAAGATTTTCAACTATCACAGTATTGACCTCAGCTCTTTCTTTTTCGTAAATTCTCAGATAACCTGATTTTATAGCTTCTTCCTGGGTTAAAATGCTCCCCTCTCCTATGACCTTTCCCAGGGTCAAAGGAAAAATTGTAAGATTCTTGAAAGAAATAGGTTCTTTTACTTTGATTAATTTAACAAAATCTTTCATCACATTTTCGCTTACTTTTTTCGGGAAAGGAGGCACTGAAAAGGAGAAAGAAAGAGTCAGAAAGAAAAATGTCACTAATACCCTTAAAAATCTTCTCATTTTTGACCTCCTTTTTTTCTCTCATATTTTAATACACAGAAACATTAAAAATATTCCTGAGAAGAGATGGAATTCAAATACAATTGCTAAAATACTTAGAAAACCGAGAATGGAAATGAGCGAGACGGGCGAGAAAAGCGATAAGGTAAGGCGAGTAAAAAGGTTAGAAATTAGAAGTAGAAACTTAAGAACTTTATAGTTTCCTACTCGATTTTTTTCAACTCCTCCACCATTCGTTCAAATTTCTCTTTTTCGTCCGTTGATAATTTCAACAAATCCTCCAGGACCTTTATAGCTTCTTCAATATCTTCTTTATTCCTTGTGAGAAATGCGAGTTGATAACAAGCCTCCCCCAGATTTCTTTTTGCAGAAGGAATGAATTCGCTATCTGGATATTTTTCAATAAATTTTTTCCAGGAATTTATAATTTCTCTGAGATAATCTTCATTAACTTTTTTCAGCTTGGAATAAGAGAGTGTATTTATTTGAAATTGTGCGTTAGGTGCTCTTCTTCCTTTAGGGTAATTGTAAAGAATGAACTGATAACTTTGCAAAGCTTCCTCATATTTCCCCTCTTGCTGAAGTTTCAATCCCTCCTGATACATTTTTTCCTCTTCTGGAATTTCCTCTGACAAACTCTTAGGAGCTGATACCCTTTGCATTTTTTCTTCCTCTTTCTTCTCTAAAATTATTTCTTCCTCTGCCATTCTCTTTTCCTCTCGTGCCATTTCCTCTTTCTCTACTCCTAACATTTCCTTTTGTTCCCTCTCTATTTTTGTTTCAGATAATTTCTTATCCATTGCAGAGATTGCAATTTCTTTTTTCTTATCCATTTTCTGGGGGCTTGTAAGAGGTTGAGCTTCTTCTCCGTAAGTGTCCTCTTTGACCTTTTCTGATTGCTCTTTAAAATGAGACGGAACTTGCTTCCTTTCAGGATAAGATAATCCTATAGGCGATTTAAAATTCTCATAATAAAAAATACTGAGTATGAATATTATGGTAATTAAAGCAATAGCTCCTGCTAACTTCATGGAAACAGGTCTTAGAAAAACATTTTTTAAAAAAGATGATTTTGCTTTTTTTAGAACTCCCCTTTCCCTCATTGAAATCCTTTCTTTTACCCTTTCAGGAAATGAAGTCCAGTAATTCTCTTCAGGTTCACAGATCTTATCAATAACAATTTCTTCAATTTTCTCTAAAAGATTTAGCTCAGAACGACATTCGAAACATTCTTCAAGATGTTTCTCTATAATAATTCTTTCTCTTTCATTGAGTTCTCCATCATAATAGGCCCCAAGCAGGGACTTAATTTTTTTATGTCTCATAGAGAACTCCTTTAAAATGAGGTTTTAGAGCAATTTTGAGCCTTTCCCTTGCTCTATTCAATCGGGACATCACAGTCCCAATAGGAACTCTCAATGTTTTAGATATTTCTTTATAACTCAATTTTTCTTGATATCGAAGCACAAACACACTCTTTAAATCAGCGGGAAGGGATTTTACTGCAGACTGAATTTTCTCCTCGATTAAATCAGGGGCTGGATTGTTGATATCTTCCATGGGACTTGAATTTGAGAGTTTGCTTGAATGATAGGTTAGAGGGATTTCCCTCTTTCTATCCCTCATATAGTTAAGTGTAAGGTTTATTGCAATCCTCCTCAGCCAGGGATAAAAGGGTTCTCCCTCGCGAAAGCTTCCAAGATTAAAATAAGCCTTAACAAATGTCTCCTGGGCGAGGTCGTCAGCAGTATCATGGTCATTGGTCATCCTGTAGCACAAAAAATAAATCTTCTTCTGGTATTTCATAATAATAGCTTCAAAAGCTGATTTATCACCACTTTTAACCCTCAAAACAAACTCATTCTCCGATAATACTTCCATTTCTATAATATTATACACCCGAAATATTTAATTATTCCCTTGACAAGGTCTTTCTTGCTTCAATTCCAGCTGCGAGAAACCTTGCTACTTACTTCAACATGGTTCCTGGAGTTACTGGTGACACTGCCCACGGAAGTTCAACCATGGACAATACATACAATCTCGATGGAATAAACATGGTTGACCCTGCCACAGGTGTTCCCAATGTTAATTTTGGAGTGGATATAATGGAAGAAATTTCTGTTCAGACTGGAGGACTCCCTGCAGAATACGGGAGTGTGAGGGGTGCTGTTGTTAATGTCGTAACAAAAGCAGGAGGAAATAAATACAGTGGTCTTGCACAGTTCTTCTACAATCATGAAAAGCTAAAGAACGACAATACTAAGGGAACACCCTTTGAAGGAACTAAGAGCGGTGCAAAGTATGAAATAGAGCCTGTTCTCAATCTTGGTGGACCTATAATAAAAGATAAGCTATGGTTCTTTACAAATTTGAGCTTTAACCAATCAGAAACTTTTGTCGCTGGATATCCATGGGGAAGTGCTCCTGGCCAGGAAAAACCTCAAAAAGTTATAGTTCCTTACCCATTTGTTAAGCTGAGCTATCAGCCTAACGCTGACAACAAATTCTCCCTTACCTACAATTACTCTGACCGTCTCACCAATGACAGAGGAGCCAGTTTATACTATGATGAATCAGCAATAATAAAACAGGTTACTCCTACTCATGTTATAAGTGCCCAGTGGACAAGATTTTTCAGCCCCAATTTCTTTACAAACTTCAGAGCGGGAGCAGTTCTCTTCAAGATGAATCTTGATGCTAAAGGTGACCAGCCTCAGTATTACGATGCTCTTGCAAAACCTGTGATTCGTTATTATGGTAATTACTGGAGAAATAAAGACCACTATACTCGAAACAGAATCCAGTTCAATGCAGACGGAACATATTTTGTAACCGACTTTCTTGGTTCCCATGAAATTAAAGGAGGATTAGAGGGTCAGTTTGGACTTACAACATGGTATATTTATGGCGTTGGTGACTGGAAGAGCACAGATGGAAAGAAAGTTGGCTGTTACTATATAATGTCAGGAAGTGCATACCAGCGTGCCCTGGTTCTTGTAAACAATGGGTTCGACAGAAAAGACCATATGTATGATCTTCATGGTTTCATTCATGATACCTGGACTATAAATCCTCATCTAAATCTGAGCTTTGGTCTTCGTGCTGAATACAATAGCATCTGGTATCCTAAACAGAATGAATCTGAGAGTCCAATTGTATTCCAGGGAAAAACTTATAATAGAAGTATTCCTGAAAAAAAGAAGATGTATGAATGGATAAACCTGGCTCCAAGAATTGGAATAATATATGATTTGTTTGCAGATGGAAAGACTCTTTTAAAGACCAGTTTTTCCCGATACATACTTCCAAACCAGATTGGATGGATTAACCTTGCCCATCCCAATGGTTGGTTCGGATACTACCAATTCCTGAATTCCGATGGCAGTATCAGGTATCTACCTGATGGTTCTCCTTATACAACTCCATGGGCACTCCCTGGCGGCTTTCAGAATGGTGGAGCTGTTATAGGTTATACCAGTCCATCAGGTAAAGAGTATAAGTTGAAAGCGGGTTATACTGATGAGTTCCTGTTTGGATTTGAAAGAGAAATTGCCACTGACTGGTCCCTTAGTGTTAGATATATTAAGAAATGGGATAGAAACCAGCCAAACCTTGTAGATGCAGCTCAGCTTGACATAGACAAACTTCTCGAAACTGGCGAACTTGATTGGTCAAAGAACTGGACTCCTGTTGTCTGCATTGACCCTTACAGCAAAAAAGAAATTGTCATCTGGGAAAAGAAAGATCTTATGGCTTCAAAGTTGCACATCGTCAATCCTCCTGGTGCAAATAGAGACTATGATGGAGTTGAAGTCACTCTAAGCAAGAGATTTTCCAACAATTATTCTTTGAATCTCTCTTATGTCTGGGCATACTCAAGAGGTTTGATTACAACTTCAAGAGCTGATGAGTCCCTCGGAGGAGCACCTAATCTCTTCTTCTGCAATCCCAACTATCATACTAATGCCTGGGGAAGATTTCCCCTCGAAAGAAGGCACCAGTTAAAAGTTCAAGGAGTCGTGAGATTACCTCTTGGAATCAATTTCAGTGGTTACTTCAGGGTTCTTTCTGGAACAAGAGCTACCCGATTAATAGACACACAGTATAACAATGTGCTCAGGAAGGATACTGGAACTCCATTCAGACCAAAGCAGGGCGATGTTTCAATATATCCTGAAACCAGAGGCTCCTCTGGTCTTCCTGATGTTTGGCAACTTGACCTGAGGCTTGAGAAAAACTTCAGGATAAAGGGGATCAATCTCGGTGTGTTTGCTGATTGCTTCAATGTTTCTAACGATATGATTATCACAAGTTATAATATGACTTCAAACAACCCCAATACTCCTTATCTACGCCAGACAGGAATTAATGACCCGAGAATCTTCAGAGTAGGAGCTAAGTTCGAGTTCTAATTTCTGTTGGTACAGAAAAAGGGGGGAGCAATTGCTCCCCCCTTTTTTATTTTTACAGTTAAAATTTTTAGTAAAATTAAAGATGGAGAAAAAAAATGAAAAGAGGAATTATTTTTATAGTATTCTTTTTGGGAATAATATTTATTATCCAGACCGCTCTTCTCTCTCAGGAGGAAAGAGGACAGGGAAGATTGGCAGGAATGGTTCTTGATGAATCCGGAAACCCGATAGAAGGAGCTACAATTACTCTTGAATACCTTGAATTTACTAACAAGATGAGCACAATTTCAAACAAGAAAGGACAATGGGGATTTATTGGACTGGGGAGAGGACAGGTTGTAATTCGTATCGAAAAGGAAGGTTTTATCACTGCAAATGTGCAGTTACCGGTTAGTGGCATAAAGAAAAATCCAGAGGTCAAAGTTGTCCTGAAAAAAACTGGTTCCGAAAGTTCTCAGCCCGGTGTTAGTGATGCGTCTAAGGATGCAGTTCTAAAAGGGAATGAGCTTTTCGACCAGAGAAAGTTTAAAGAGGCACTTGTTATTTATCAGGAGGTTGTTCGGAGTGAGCCTGAACTCTTTATGGTAAGGCTCAATATAGGTAATTGTCTTATGGAGCTCCAGGAATATGATAAAGCTATCGCAGAATATCAAAAACTTCTTGATGATGTGAATGCAGTTCCTCCTGAGAAAAGAGATAAAAAGATGATTGCTCAAGTCCATGCAGCAATTGGAGACGCTTATCTCAGACAGGACAAGTTTGAAGAGGCACAGGAGAATTTTATAAAATCAATTGAAATCGACCCATCAGACCCAGCCCTTGCCTATATAATGTAGCAGAAATAATGATGAATGCTGGAAAAACTGACGATGCAATCAAATACTATGAAAAAGCAACACAGATAAAACCTGACTGGGCTAAGGCATATCTCAAGTTGGGGTATGCATGGTTAAACAAAGGAGATACAAAGAAGGCTGTAGAACTTTTTAAAAAAGTTGTTGAAATTGCACCTCCAGATGACCCTGATTCCATAACTGCAAAAGAACTTATCAAAACTCTTTCAGGAATTAAATAAGCTAGAAGGTAAAAGGTTTTGGGAATTGCTTCAACTATTTAGATTTTAGATGATTTATAAAGTAAGAATTCCCACTTTTTACCAAATTTCGTATAATATTATATGAGAAAATTTTTTATTTCTTTATTTTTTTTGTTTTTCCTTCTCCCTGCTTTTCCTGGCACAGTAAATAACCTTCCTCCAAAATACAGGAAATGGCTGGAGGAAGAGGTTGTATACATTATTACAAAGGCGGAGAAGGAAATTTTTCTTTTGCTACAAACTGATAGAGAAAGGGATATTTTTATAGAGGCTTTCTGGAAACAGAGAGACCCAATCCCTGAAACTCCCGAAAATGAATTCAGGATAGAACATTACAGAAGAATTGAATATGCTAATAGAAGATTCCATTTCGGGAAACCAGGATGGATGACTGATAGGGGCAAAATTTATATAATCCTTGGAGAACCAAAAAGCATTGAGAGTTTTGTCAATAATAAGGATTTTAGGGATGTGGAGATATGGTTCTATCAGAATGAAAATTTTCCAGGGTTACCGCCAGCGTTTAATATAGTTTTTTATAAGGAAAGTGTGAGTAACGATTTTAAGCTATATAGTCCAGTAAATGATGGACCGCAGGCTCTACTTTTGGAAGGTTATAAGGACTACTACACGGGCTATGAGGAGGCTCTTCAGCAACTTGCAGAAATAAATCCAACAGTTGCAATCGCAGCACGCTCCCTCATACCTGGTGAGTCATCCACTCCTACAGGGACTCCCTCCATGGCATCTGAAATTCTTCTTGCCAATGTTCAATCATTTCCTCAAAAACTGATAAGCGACAAATATGCAAGGGAATTTTTAAAATACAAAGATATAGTTGAAGTTGATTATACAGCAAACTATGTTGATTCTATTTTTCTTGTAAAAACAATTAAAAAGAACAATGTTTACTTTGTCCATTATCTTATTGAACCGAAGAGATTTACTTTTAATAGGTATGAAGATAAGATTTTTGCAAGGGTAGTCCTCAACGGAAGGGTATCTGACACAAGAAACAATACAATTTACCAATTTGAGAAAGAATACTCCTTCAATCTGGATGAGCAAAAAATAAAGGAGATTGAACATAAGCCTTTGATAATCTCGGACATTTTCCCTATTGTCTCAGGCAATTATAAATTCAGCATAATCATGAAAAATACCGTATCTAAAGAATTCAGTTCTTTTGAGACAGACATTTACATACCTGAGACCTCCAATTTTCCAAGAATAGATTCTTTTATCCTGTCCTATGCAAAAAAAACCCTAAGCTCAGGGGATAGAATATTAAGACCTTTCCAGTTGAGCGATATTATTTTACTTCCAGAGGTGGAAGGGATTTTCTCTCGTTCAGAGAGCTTAGGTATATTTCTTCAATTTTCAGGTCTTGAAAATAGCAAGAATTACACAGTTGTAATTACTATTATTGACAACGAAAAAAGCATTAAAAAATTAACAATGAATTTTAAAGGAATAAATGGAGAGGATTATCTATACCAGGAACTTCCTCTTTCTGAGCTTCCCCCTTCTCTGTATAAATTGAAAGTGAGCCTGTTGGATCAATCGGATAATGAGATTCTTTCAGAATTTACGAATTTACAGATAACTCATATGCCTGCTATTCCAAGACCTGTTTTTTATTACAAAGGAATACCTGAAGATAATTCTTACATAGATTATTTACTCGGGAATCAGTTATTCAACAAAAGTAAATATGAGGATGCGCTCAGGAGATTAAAGAAGGCTTACGAACAGAACAGAAATAATGAGGATATTGCATTAACCCTTTCTAAAGTACTCGATAAACTCGAGAAATATGACGAAATAACTTCTATATTATATCCTTTCTATAATAGTCAAAATGTCAAATATGAGACGTACTTTCTTATAGGCAAAGCAAACATGAAAAATGGAAAATTCGAAGAGGCAATAAAAGCTTACACATCTGCTCTATCCCATTACGGTCAAAATGTCGATCTTTTAAATGCTATCGGTGAATGCTACTCGCAGATAAAGGATTTTAAAAATGCTAAATTTTACTGGAGTAAATCTCTTGAAATAAATCCGGAACAAAGTGATATAAAAAATAAATTAAATGAAATTAAATAAAATTCATCTAAGTTCAAAGGAGGATTCATGAAATCATTAAAAACTTTACTGGTTTCGCTTTTTACGGTTTTTATTCTGTTTCCCTTTTTTCTTGAAGGAAAGGATAAACAAAAAGAGAAAGTCTATATCCCACCTCAGGTGAAGAAAGTTATGGAAGAATCGGTTATGAAAGGAAAGGTTAGGACTGATCTCCCCTTCTCCATCATTAAAAATCTTTATCTCCCAGCACAGAACCAGAGCTTTTTAATCCTTATTTTCAGTGCCAAGAACAGAGACCTTATGTCCCTTTCCTTTTCAGAAAAAGAAAGGAAGAAGGGAATTGATTTCAGTAAAGTATCAAATTCAAAGTTCAACATCTTTTTCTGGTTTTACAAAATTGAGGGTGATTCTCCCATGCCCTTCAAGGAGCAGTATGTTCCCGTTGACCTTAACTGGGAATCAGGAACAAATCCTGAGGCTGTTTCAACCTTTACGGTTTGCACAATAATTCCAGAGGGAAAATATCTTCTATCCATGGCTATTACATCTATTGATTTAAAATTGATTGGAATTGTCAACTACAATTTATCCCTTCCTGCTTCAACAGAGTTGAAAGAAAAACTTTCTCTTTCACCAGTTTTCTTTATTAAGTCTCTCAAGGAGCTTCCCACTCCAGAGATTCCTCCAGTTGTCCATAAGGACTATTTCATTTATTCAACTCTTCAGCTTGAGCCAAAACTTGAAAATGTTTTCTCAGTGGGAGAAAGTCCTGACATATTTTATTTCATTTATGGTTGCTCCGTTAAACCCGATGACCCTAACAAATTTGACATTGAGATTACCTACAATGTTAAAAAAGGAGAGGAAGACGCTATAAAGTTTAACCCTTATGTTTTTGACCTACCCTTTATAAGTCATCAAATTCCTCTCAAAAAGGAAGGGGAAAAGGACCTTGAACAGGGAAAATACAGACTTGAAATAAAGGCAAAAGATAGGATCTCAGGGAAAGAACTTGTTGAATATGTTGAATTTGAAATAAAATAGTTTTTAAGGGTCTGAAGTTTTAAGTCGAGGAGGTAAGAGTGAAAAAATTTATATTTTGTTTTTTGACAATAACTGTTTTCTTAATTTCAAGTTTTCTTGTTTTTGCTCAGGAAGGAAGAGGAATAGGAAGGATATTTGGAACAGTGGAAGATGAGAATGGGAAACCTGTAGTTGGAGCTGAAATTCTTATTGAGGCAAGGGACTTCAACTTTAAAACCAGCACAAAATCAGACAAAAAAGGAAGCTGGGCTATTGCAGGTCTTGGAACGGGTGTTTTCAGGATAACTGTATCTAAAGAAGGTTATCATAACACAGTAATAGAAAATATGGTCAGCCAGTTTAAAAATCCTCCTATCAAGATTGTTTTACAAGCTGTAAAAGAAACGGGAGAACCAACAGGTTTGGACGAAAAATCAAGAGCTCTATTTATGGAGGCAAACTCACTCTATGACCAGGGAAATTATACGGGAGCCTTAGCATTATTTCAGGAGTTTATTGAAAAGAATCCTTCCCTTTATCCTGTGAGACTGAATATAGGTAATTGCTACAGGGAGATGAAGGAGTATGAAAAGGCAATTGCTGAATATAATGCTGTTTTTGAAAACATTAAAAGTGAAAAAGCGGATTTAAAAGGTGATGAGAATGCGGCCAAGGCTCTTGCAAGTATTGGTGAGATATACATGATGCAGAATAACTATGAAAAGGCGCAAGAATATTTAAAGAATGCAATTGATATATTTCCCACTGACCACGCTCTCGCTTACAATGTTGCAGAGATTTTCTTTCAGGCAGGTCAGGTTGACCAGGCAATAGAATATTATACCCTTGCGGCAAAAATAAAACCAGATTGGGCACTTGCTTTTTTGAAGCTTGGATTTGCATATTTAAACAAAAATAATTATGAAGAGACAATAAAATACTTTGAGAAATTCTTAGAACTAAGCCCTCAGGACCCACAAGCAGAATCAATTAAAAGTCTGATTGAGCAATTAAAGAAGCAGAAGAAATAAATTTTATTTTGGGTTTTAAAATAAAAAAGGGGGGCTCTTTCGAGCCCCCCTTTTTTATTTCTCTATATCTCTCCTTAGAATTCGAACCTGATTCCGAGCCTTGCAATCCTGGGATCCATAATGGATGTGTGCTGACCAAAGTAAACAGTCTTCCCAGCAACTGTAGTTGACCTGCTGGATTGAGCCCAAACTCCAGTAGCGGTATTTGCATTGAGGACATTGAAGATATCCACAAAGAGCCCGAGCTTTCTTCCACCAAGGATGTTGAAAGATTTTTCAACTCTGAGGTCAAAAATCTTCAAAGGAGGAAGCTTCCTTGAACCTCTCTTCTCAGCAAAGATTGTGACTACTCCCTGAGGAAGGGAGAGACCAAGATCAAGGCTTCTAATCTGTCTTGTCCACCTTGTCCCATCAAGGTATCTGTAATAACCACTAATGTTGATTCCCCATGGACCCTGCCAGAGCCCTTGAAGTTTGAACTGATGTTTTCTTTCCAGTGGAAATTCTCCGTAGGCATTGATGTGGACATTGGGGTTATTGTAGTATCCTGTTCCTGTCCAGCTATCGTCAAAATCTGTTCCGATAAGACCTCGTGAATGGGCATAGACATAAGAAGCCATCATCATCCATCTGTTGGAAAATCTCTTGTTCAGAGTTACCTCAACGCCGTCATAATCTCTATTAGCTCCGGGAGGATTTGTATAATAATTTCTTGCAAGGACTGCGGTATTCTTCATTCTCCAGAAGGTTACGGTCTTTCCATCAAATGGGTCAACAACATTGACAGGCTCATAGTTTGTCCAGACTGTGAAAATGTCAGCTCCTGCCTTTAGTTTGTCAAAATCAAGAGCTGTTAGGTCCACGCTTTCCATGAGGTTCCTATCCCACTTCCTTATGTATCTGACACCAAGACTAAGGTCTCTGATTATCTCCCTTTCAACTCCTACAGTTAATTCATCAAGATAAGGAGATTTTACATCTGGGTCCATTTTGTCATTGGCAGTAGAAGAAGGTGAATAGAGAGTGCCTCTGGGAGTAAAATCAGGATTCAGCCTATATCTATAAACGATAAAACTATTGGGATTAACTGTTACAAACCACTGGAGGATGTTTGCTATATAGTATCTTCCAAAACTTGCCTTAAATACTGTCTTTCCATCTCCAAAAATGTCATAGTTCAATCCAATCCTTGGAGAAATGGTGTTCCATATAATAGGTTTGAATGCCTTTGTAACTCTCGGGTCACAAACTATTCCAAGAATTGTAATCGGGCTTCTGTTCTGTCCCTGTTCTGGAATTATTCCTTCCTGATGCTCAAATCTTAATCCAAGATTGAGGGTGAGTCTTTCAGTTGGATTCCATGTATCCTGGAGGAATGCGCCAATATAAAGTTTCTGGTCCTCTCTCTTGAAATTATCATAGTGGATAACATAGTCAGGAGTAGTTCCTCTCATGTAGAAGAATGGACCAAGACCAGTTTTAGGATCGTAGTTACTTCTCCATCTTCTTGAATCCCATGAGAACTCTCCTTCAAGTCCGGCCTTGAACTCATGTCTTCCAAGCCAGTTGTCAGCAAACAACGTCGCATCTGTTAGAGCCTGTGCTCTGTTCCTTGTGTAGATATCATCGTATCCGTAGCTTCCCCATTCTCTGCTGGTATTTTGGTCAATATACCATGGAGAAGCATTTTTCGCCATAAGATTCAGCTCATAATCTAAGAAGGCAACTTTGAAATTCATGAAGAGATTGGGTCCAAAAAGTTTTGTCCACTGGAAATTACCTGTGTGGATTGGGGTTGTCTGTTTCCATGTTACATCTTCAGTCCTATAAGCAGATGCTGCCCTGTGATTTCTTCTAAGATCAAAGAAGTTATAGGAAATAACAATTCTATCGTTGGAAGTTGCCTGATATGTAAACTTAATGTATGGATAAACATCAAAACGGTCAACAGGTGTGTTTGCAGGCTGTTTGTCATAGGGATATCCTCTAACATACTCTTGAAACTTAAGCATTGAAAGGTTCGTGAAGAACCAGATTTTGTCTTTTATTATGGGACCACCAAGAGTGATTCCAGGCTCTATCTCATAGTCAAACCCGCCTTTTTGTCCTTCAAAGATAGTCCCCTTTGTATTGTCTGCCTGCATTTTCAGTTTTAAAGCTTTAATCTCATCATCTCTGTAATAGGTGCTAAGAGTTCCCTTAAACTGATTACCTCCTGACTTTGTAACAACATTTATCATCGCTCCCCTGACACTTCCATACTCTGGAGGAAGACCCGCTGTCTGGACAGAAAGTTCTTCCATTATGTCAAGGCTGAAACTTCCTGCCTGAGTTCCAGTAACAGGGTCAGTGATATTAACTCCATCAAGGGCATAAACATTATCTCTAACCGAGCTTCCATGCGCAGTATCACCTGTTACACCAGGAACCATATTGAAAAATGTTCCGAGAGTTCTGGTAGCTGGAATGCTCTGTAGGAATTCTGTTGTAAGGTTTCGGACAAGGGTTGTCCTCTGCCTGTCAACTGTGGGAGATTGTCCTGTAACAACTATGCTCTCCTGAATTGGAGAAAGCTCAAGAGAGACATCAAGGGTTGTTGTTACTCCAACACTCACCCTTATCCCTTCTCTGACAAGGGTCTTAAATCCTGGCATTTCAAAGGTTACAGTATAAACTCCTGGTGGGAGAGCGGGGAATCTGAAATGCCCATCCTCACTTGTAGCGGCTGTCATCTGAGGAAGAATCAAAGCAGGTGATTTGATTGTTATTGAAACGCCAGGAATAGCATTCCCCTCAGTATCGGTAACTCTACCGTTGAGGGTTCCTGTCTGGGTTATCTGGGAGAAAGATACACCCAGAAGAAAAAGAACCATAATTGAGATTAAAAATACTCTCTTCATAAAACCTCCTTATAAAATTTAACTTACCTAAAACACAATTGCCATTACCATTTTTATTTTTTATCGTCCTCTATCTATCACCTCCTATCACTTCGCTTTATAAATTATATACGTAATCTTTTTATTAAGGTTTGACGCCTTCTCAAAACCTTTCATAATAGAATAAAAAAATATATTCAAGAAGCGTGCCAGAATTGCTCAAAATGGAAATTGGCTTTAGAAAAAGAATTTACTTTTCCATGCATTTAGACATTGTTCAAAATTTTGAATCTTTGTTCAAAAAATTGAACAGCATTCGAAAATTTGAATTGTAATTTTCAATTTGTATTGAAAAGAAAAAAAACAAAAATGTTAATATATTCTTTCAAAATAAATGCTTCAAATAATTATTTCCTCTTTAATTTCTTATCTAATTGGAAGTATTTCTCCTTCTTATATACTTGGGAAATTACTTAAAGGCATAGATATAAAGGAAACATGGAGATGGAAATGCAGGGACAGTGAACACCTATAGGGTCCTGTGGCTCGTTCCTGCTGTATTTACTGCAATTTTTGATCTCTCAAAAGGCTTAATTGCTTTTTTTATTTCATCAAAATTTTTAAAATTAGATGGTTTTATCCTCTCAATTCCAATTATATTTTCTGTTCTCGGTCATGTCTTTCCCTTTTATCTTAATTTTCGAGGAGGACAGAGAGCTGGAACATCAACAGGAATTCTTCTTTGCTTCCTGTCATTTCAGATAAAAAATGGCGTCTTTCCTCTTGATTCTCTCCCGATTCTTTTAGTCCTGGTTCTTGTCTCTGCTTATGTTGCAAGAAAGGGTGAGTTTGTGGGAATCTTTATTTTACCAATTTTCCTTTTCTTGAATATTTATTTTGGAAGAGACTCAATTAAATTTTTTTACATTTCCCTTGTTACTATTTATCTCATAGGGGTTCAGCTCCACAATATATTAAGATACAAATTTTACAAACTTCAAGAGAAAAAGGATGTTATATGGTGGAGAGTTTTCTTAAGACCTCTTGCGATGCTCTTTGTCTTAATAGATTTTTATTGTGGAGGAAAAACCTCCCTTATACTCATTTGGTGTAGTGACAATGTTTTTCCTTTTCACTGATATTTCAAGACTTTCTCACAGAAAGGTTGAGAAATTCATGTTTTCAGATTTAAAATATATTTTTAAAAAGAGCGAGGAAGGTAAATTCTCCTCTATGACCCTTTTCCTTCTTGCATCCTTTGCAATTTTTCTAATCTTCCCTCGAAACATATCTTATTTAGCTTTTACATTTCTTGTTTTTGGAGATATGCTTTCAAAAATATATGGAATGAGATTTGGTAGGAAAAAACTGGTGGGAGAGAGGACCCTTGAAGGAACTCTCTCCTATTTAAGCGGCTCTCTTGGGTCTGGATACATTATTTCTCTATTAATGAAAATTGATATTAAAATTCTTGTATTGGGTGCAATCCTTGCATCCCTTACAGAACTTGTCTCTCTTGGAATTGATGATAATTTCGGCGTTGGACTAATAAGCGGGATTGGAATGTCAGCTTTCAGATATTTTAGAATAATTTAATAAATGGGCGATAAAAGCGAGACAAGCTAATAGCTTTCCGCTGACAGCTCACAGCAAACAGCTAAGCAAAAGAATGGGATTTCAAAACAATTGTAAGTATTTCCAAACCCCTCTCCCCATTAGCCCTAGCCCATGTTCCGCATAATGCCTACGAGTTTTGTCCAGAAATTGTCTATCTAAGCCCATAGCCATAAAGTACAGAATTAAAATGCAAATTTTAAATTGCAGATTTCAAATTGATTAACTGTAGTTTTCAAAGATTATACGATAATATGAACGGGTTTCTCTCCCGCTTTGCATTTTTAAATTTTCAATTTTAAATTTCCATTGAGCCCTTTAATTTTGTGCGAGTTTCCAAAAATTGTGCAAAATTTAGGCTAGATCTTGGAGCTACTTTATTTAAATTTAAATTTGCAAGACATGCAAGACTTGCAAGACGGATAAATAGAGCTTTACTGATAGCTGTGAGCTATTGGATGTCCGAGCTTTGCTTTTTATTTTTCCCCAGCTTTCTTTTCAATATCTCCTCTGCATTTTTGAGAGATGTCTCAGTTATATTTGCACCTACCATCATCCTTGCAATTTCATTGACCCTGTTTTCCCATTCAAGCTCTTCAAGCTTTGTAAAGGTCCTTCCCTTTTCCACAACTTTATAAATTTTATAATGATTTTCAGCAAAACTTGCTATCTGGGGGAGGTGGGTTATACATATCACCTGGTGCTTGACTGCAATTTTTTTCAGTCTTTCACCAACAGATTCTGCAACAGCTCCTCCTATTCCTGAATCGATCTCATCAAAAATCAGAATCTTAGGATTCTCCTTCCCCCTTCCCACAGATTTTATTGCAAGCATGATTCTTGAAAGTTCTCCTCCTGATGCAATTTTCCTCATGGGTCTGGGTTCCTCTCCAGGGTTAGGAGAGATATAAAATTCGCAAGAGTCCATCCCATTTGCTCCTCTTTTTTCAGAACTCACTCTATCAAGTTTCACGAAAAATCGAGATTTTTCCATTCCAAGAAATGAAAGCTCCTTTTCTATCTCTTTCTGAAGGATCTTCCCCTTCTCCTCCCTTTTTCTTGAAAGCTCATCAGCGAGTCTCTCATATTCTTTCTCAAGATTCTCAATTTCTCTGTTCAGTGTCTCAAGCCTCTCCTCAGATGACAAAAGAGTTTCCTTCTCTCTCTTTGCAGACTCAAGGGAATCAAGAATATCTTTTATGCTCGAACCCCATTTCTTCTTAAGTTTTTCAATTGTATGGATTCTCTCTTCTATTTTTTCGAGTTTCGCAGGATTGACTTCAATTCCATCTCTGAACTCAGAAAGAGCTCTTCCCAGGTCATCCGTTGTAAGAGAGAATTCTTCAATATTTTTTAGATAATTGGAAAATTGGGGTTCAAATTTTGAAAGGTCTCCCAATTTCTTACTTAAAATTTTGAGAAGAGAGCTTATTGAACGCTCTCCCGAATAACATATTTCAAGGGCAGATTCTGCATCAGAGAATATTTTTTCAGCATTAACAAGTTTGAAACGCTCCTTTTCAAGCTCTTCATCCTCTCCAATTCTAAGATTTGCACTCTCTATCTCTTTTATTTGATAATCAAGAAAATCGAGTCTCTGGGCTCTTTCCCTTTCCTTTTTTTCAATTTCTTCCTTTTCCTTCTTAAGTTCCTGAAGTTTATTCCATATTTTCCCTACCGCATCTCTTAAGGGAGTAAGATTCCCGAAAGAGTCAAGATAATCGAGCTGATATCCTGTATCAAGGAGAAAAATATGGTCATTCTGACCAAATATATCGAAAAGCTTTTCCCCAAGACTTTTTAAAACCGAAAGAGGGACAGGGGAACCATTGAAATAAATTCTACCCTTGCCTGAAACAGGGATTTCCCTTCTCAGAATTATTTCATTGTTTTCCCAGGGAAAAGATGGAAATTCATTTTTTAAGGATTCATCCTCAATTTCAATAACTGTACTGATTTCTGCTTTCTTCTCCCCTGTTCTAACCATATCAGGGTCTGCCCTTTCTCCAAATATAAGCCTGATTCCATCCATTATTATTGACTTTCCCGCTCCTGTCTCCCCTGTGAATATGTTAAATCCCTTTTCAAGCTCAACCTCAAGGTCCTCAATAATTGCAAGATTTTTTATTTTCAAATACTTTAACATAATTTTAATTTTTCAAGATTTTTTCCTTTTAGTCAATATGTTGATTTATTTTAATTTAAAAATGTTTTATAATTTTCTATTGAAATGAAAACTAATATGGAAGCCATAGAAAGCCTACCCACCGTAGAAAAACTTTTAAAAATAATGGAAATATTGAGGAGCCCTGAAGGTTGCCAGTGGGACAGGGAACAAACAGAGGAGAGCTTAACAGAATTTATAATAGAAGAGGCATGGGAGCTTGTTGATGCTATAAAGAGGGGGGACCAGGATGAGATTAAAAAGGAGCTTGGAGATTTTCTTCTCCAGGTTATATTCATCTGCCAGATAAAAAAAGAAAAAGGAGAGTTTGATTTTTACGATGTTATTGAATCCACAGTCAAAAAATTAATTGAGAGGCACCCCCATGTTTTCGGAGAAAAGAAAATGGGTTCCTCAAACGAGGTTCTTGAAAACTGGGAAAACTTTAAAAAAAACGAAAGAGAAGGACTTCTTTCCAATCTCTCGGAAAATCTACCCTCCCTTCTCTCAGCCTATAAAATAACAACAATTGTATCAAGGGTTGGTTTTGATTTTGAATCAGCATCATCAGCCCTGTCAAAAATTGAAGAGGAGCTTTCAGAGCTTAGGAAGGCTGTAGAAAGGAAAGATAAAGAAAAAATTGAGGATGAGATAGGAGATATTCTCTTTTCCATTGTAAATTTTTCCCGTCTTTCGGGTATAAACCCTGAAATTGCTTTGAAAAAAACCAATGAAAAATTCAAAAGAAGATTTGAATATATTGAAAGAAGATTGAAGGAGGAAGGGAAAAGCTTGAAGGAATCAAATCTTGAAGAAATGGACAGGTTGTGGGAGGAATCCAAGGAGGCAGAAAATGAATAAGGATTTTGAATTAATAAAGAAATGGCAGAAGGATAGTGTCTATTTCAGATTTTTTGTAGTAGCGGTTATGCTTGTTTCCATACCCTTATTCAAGAAGATAAATCATATAGGAATAATCGCAGGCGTTATTATTTTGATTTTTTACAACACTTATATTTTCATGGCACTCAGAAAAAACAAATTTAGAGAGTGGATGAATTCTTTTCTTGTTTTTATGGACATGTTAGTTATGAGCATCGGCATATATTCTACAGGAGGGATTGAGAGCCCCTTATATCATCTTTATTACCTTTCGTTTCTCGATTCTTTTATACTGCTCTACTCCCGCCAAATTTTTCCAACCCTTGTTGGTATAATATCTTTATACTCTATTGCCTGTTTCAAAGATCTGCTATCTCCATCATCATGGAATGCATTCGCAACAAGACTTATCTTCTTTTTTATAATTGCGAGTGCATGTTTTGTGTATTCTGCTTTTGAAAAGGAGAGGATAAAGGTAAAGGAGAAAACAATTGAAAGGGAAAAGAGTTTTTCTACTCGTCTCAAACTCCTCTGGGATGTTGTTTCTCAAATAATGCCAATTGAAGAGACTGAGAAATTATTCGAAAATATAACAGAACTTGTCCACAAATCTCTCGGATATCCGTATGTTTCTGTAATGATTTTTGACGAAGAAAAGAACGGGCTTGTTTTCAAAAAAGGTTCTGGAGAATGGAGTGGTCTAACTCCACCAGGTTTTGTTCAGAAGATTTCGGAAGGACTTATCGGGAAATGCTTCAGGGAGGGAAGGACAATTCTTGTAAATGATGTTTCAAAAGACCCTGATTACATTGCTCCCTATCTGAGTCATACGAAATCAGAACTAAATGTGCCAATAAAGACAGAAACAGAGATTCTCGGAGTTCTTAATATTCAAAGTAATAGAATAAATGAATTTGATCAGGAGGATGTCATTCTTCTGGAAACTCTCGGGGATATCCTCAAAATAATAATCGAGAATGCCTATTTATACAGAGAGTTAAAGAATACATGCGATGAACTTACAGAAGCCCAGGAAAAAATAGTTCTGACAGAGAAACTTCAGCTTATTGATGAAATTTCCGAGGAAGTTGCCCACAATTTCCACAATATTTTTTCAGTTATAAAAGGGAGGATGGAGCTGATTTTTCTTAAAGACCCCCCTCCTGAAATTAAAAAGGATATAGATGAAATAAAAAAGGCTGTGGATTCTGGTATTAAAATTGTAGAGAACTTTTGTAGAATTATTGAGGAAAGCAAGGAAGTCTTCAAGAACGTCGATGGCTCTGAAATTATAGAGGAAGCTCTACGGTCATGCGATAATTACTTGAAAAGCAGGTCTTTCATTTCTGATGTTAAAATAGAAAAGATTTTCAACCATAATAAATTGATTTATGGAAATAGAGAACTTCTGACCCAGGCTTTCTTCAATGTTATTCTAAATTCCTTTGAAGCCATGAAGGGAGAAGGGATTCTTAAAATTGAAACAAAGGATTTTGACAATTTTGTAGAAGTCAGAATAAGAGATACTGGAGTAGGCATGGGAGAGGATACCAAGAAGAGAATCTTCCAGCCTTTTTTCTCAACAAAAAAGCAGAAGAAGGAATTTTTCGGACTTTACAATACCTACAAGATAATAAAATTTCATAAAGGAGAACTTGATATAATCTCTGAAAAGGGGAAAGGGACAACTGTAATAATGAGAATACCATCACTTCCTCTGTCTTAGCAATATTTAATAATGTTTGAAATAAAAAATAAAATAATTTTGATTGATGAGGAGGATTTATGATTACTCTTGAGGAATTTAAAAAGGTTGAATTGGTTGTTGGAGAGGTAATTCAGGCTGAAAGAGTTCCTGGAGCTGAAAAACTTCTCAGACTTGTTGTGGATATTGGGAATGAGAAGAGAAATCTCGTTGCTGGAATTGCAAAGGAATATCTACCTGAGACTTTGATTGGCAAAAAATTAATAATAGTAAAAAATCTCCAACCCGCAGTTATAAGAGGAATTGAATCAAACGGGATGATCCTTGCTGCAGATGTCGGAGGAAAGGCGGTTATTCCCTTCTTTGACAGAAATGTTCCCAATGGCTCAATTGTCAGGTAAGAAAATTAAAAAAGAAAATTGCAAATTTCAAAATGTAAAATTCAAAGTTTCACATTTATGCAGGTTTTTGAATCATTTTTATATTTTTCATTTTGCATTTTGCATTGAAATTTAGTCTGGAAAAACTAAATTGTTTTAAGGAGGTTTTATGAAAAGGCTTATTTTCCCGCTAATTTTCTTTCTTATTCTTTCCCCGTTCATTCTCGGGGAAGGATTTTCAGGTAAAGTCAAAAGTTTCACCCTTTCAAACGGGATGAGGTTCTTTATCCTTGAAAGACATCAGGTTTCGACATTTGCAGGAATGATAATGGTTAAAGTAGGAAGTGTGGATGAGGGAAAAGGTGAGACAGGGATTGCCCATTTCTTCGAACACATGGCTTTCAAGGGAACACCGGTGATTGGTTCAAAAGATTGGGAGAAAGAAAAGGTTATCCTTGATGAAATGGATAAAATAGGCGATGAGCTTGCGAAGGAATACTCTAAAGGCAAATTAGCAGACAGCAAGAAAATTGCGGATCTGATAGCTGAACTGTCTAAATTACAAAATGAACACAGAAAATTTGTGTTTAAAGATGAGATTGACAAGATTTACTCTGAAAATGGTGGTGAATTTTTAAATGCAAGCACAAGCAATGACACTACCCAATACTTTGTAATGCTACCTTCCAACAGACTCGAACTATGGTTCCTTATCGAATCAGAAAGATTCAAATACCCTTCCTTCAGAGAATTCTATTCAGAACGAGATGTTGTTTGTGAGGAAAGGAGAATGTATGAAGATAATAATCCTGATGGCTTCCTTGATGAAGAATTTTACAATGTTGCTTTTATCCTTCATCCCTATCGTCATTCAGTTGTTGGACACATGGAAGATCTTCTAACATTAACAAAAGACAAAGCTTTGAACTTTTACAAAAGATTTTATATCCCTAACAACATGGTTGCAGGAATTGTAGGAGATGTAAAATTTGAAGAAGTGAAAAGGCTTGCGGAAGAATATTTTGGAGACATCCCTTCAGGACCAGAACCTCCGAGACCTGAGTTTATTGAACCTCCTCAGAAAGGAGAAAGGAGAGTAACTGTTAAGTTTGAAGCAGAGCCGAGAATTAAAATTGGTTTCCATGCTCCATCATGGTTTGAAAAGGACAACATTGTTCTCGAAGTGATAAGCTATATTCTCAGCAGAGGAGATTCATCACGACTCAGGAGAGACCTTATTGTAAATAGGAAAATGGCACTTAATATTGTAACATATCTAAATGACCCTGGGGTTAGATACCCATCTCTATTTTCAATTTACTGCCTTCCAAGACACCCCCATACACCAGAGGAACTTGAAAAAGCAATCTATGAACATCTCGAAAAGCTTAAAACTGAACCTGTTCCGAAAGAAGAAATTGAAAAAGTTGTTAATCAGGCTGAGGCTTCTCTTTACAGATCCATCGGATTTGCTGAGAATGTCTTTCTTGCCATGAGACTTTTGAGAAATATCTTGCTCTTTAACGATATAGATGCTGATTTCAAGAGAGTTGCTGAGATGAGGAAGATAACTCCTCAAGATATTATGGATGTTGCTAAAAAATATTTCAGTGAGAATAACAGGACTGTTGGTATTTTGTTAAGGAAAGAAAAGGTTAAATAATTTTATGGAGAGGAAAAAATGAAAAGAGAATTAAAATTTTTTGTTTTGTTTCTGATATTCTCAATTTTGTTTTCTGTTCCTTCTTATTCTCAGAAAGACCCAAAGCAATTAAAATTCAAAGACCTTGTATTCAAACCTGTTAAACCAGATTTTATAAAAATCAAAAAGGGAATTGACCTCTATCACAAAGTGGACAATGAGAATCCGACAATCAGTGTATTGTTGATTTTAAAAACAGGAAGTTTACAGGACCCGAAAGGGAAAGAAGGTCTTGCATCCATAACATTCCGATTGATGAAGAGTGGAACGACTAAGAACTTCCCACCCGAGAAACTTGAAGAAAAGCTTGACTATCTTGGCTCATCAATTGTAATGTCTCCAGGAACAGAATTCTCATCAATAAGATTATGGGCATTGAAAAAGAACTTTGAAGAAACCTGGAAAATTCTTACGGATATTATTTATAACCCTTCTTTTGATAAAGAGAGATTTGATGTTGAAAAGAAAAGAGAGCTCGAATCAATTAGAAGAAGATGGGACAATCCAATGATTACTGGAAGGCTTCTATTTTCGGAGCTTGCTTATGGAAAGGATTTTCCTGATGTAAGAAGAACGACAACAGAAAGTATCAATCAAATAACCCTTGATGATGTGAAAAAGTTTTACGAAGATAACATTAAGAATCTTGAGCTTACAATTGCTCTTGCAGGAGATTTTGAGCTGAAAAAAATTCTTCCCATTCTGAAAGATAGTTTTAAAAACTGGAAAGGGAACCCTTCAAAGAAACTTGCTCTGCCAAAAGCTTCTCTTGCTTCAAAACCTGGTGTTTACATAATAAATAAGGAAGACATGACCCAAGCAGTAATATGCATGGGGCATCTTGGAATTAACAGACTTGACCCTGAAAATGTTGAAATAAATGTTCTGAATTTTATATATGGGACAGGAGGATTTAATTCAAGATTGATGAGAGAGGTTCGTTCCCACAAGGGACTTGCTTACTCAACATATGGTATGGTTGGAGCAGGAAGGGACCTCGGCACATTTTTCAACTTCTGCATGACAAAAAATCAATCTGTTGGAGAAGCTATTTCCACTATGAAAGAGATAATGGTGGATATAATTAAAAATCCTGTTAGTTCTGAAGAGATTGAACTAGCAAAGAAATACGAGCAGAACTCCTTTGTTCACAGGTTTGGCTCTGCAATTGCTGTTCTTAACGAATTTATCTCCCTAAAACTTCAAGGTTTTCCTGACAATTATCTTGAAACTTATATTCCAAGAATTATGAAAGTCAATGAAAATAAAGTTCTTGAAATGGCAAAGAGAACAATCCATCCAGAGGATCTTGTGATTCTTGTGGTTGGGAAAAAAGTAGAAATTGAAAACCAGCTCAAAACTCTTAATCTTGGCGAAGTAAAGGAGTTACCACTTCCAAAAGAGTAAAAGCTAATCTATCTTAAAAAGCCAGACATCACATTCAATAAAACTTTTGTGAAGTAGTAAATTGAAATTGTCTTTCAGGTAGTTTGTAAATTCAGGGCTTGGAACTCTGTGAGCTCTAATAAACCATAGATACTCTTGTTGTCTATCCGAAATAATTCTTTCAAATTTTTGAATATCTTCTTTCTCACCCAAAATATATTCAACACCTTTGTCAAAACCTCTTTTTCTGAAATAATAATTCAGATGTTCTTTGCTCCACGCATATCCGAGTATCAAAGAATTATCAAGAAGATTGTAGTTGTCAACAATAAAGTAGACAGCTTCTCGGAACTGTTCCTTGTAAGGTTTTGAATAATAATTCATTACAAAAAAAAGATGAAAAATAGAAAATGCAAATAGAAAAAAAATTATAAAAGTTTTAAAAATTGCTTTTATTTTTAGCTGGGTGATGGAACGGGAAAGGAGAAGATAAGCAGGCGGAAGAGAGATTATAATATTCCTTATGGTTATGACTGGTGTTGAAACTAAAGATTTTATAAATGTTATTAGAAAAGGCAAAATTAGCCAGAGAATTAAAAGGAAAGTATAAAAAGAAAATCCAATTTTTAATTCTCTTTTTTCTTTAAGATTTTTAATAAAATTTATTAAGGGATAGAAAAAATAAAGAATCAAAACTAAAGGGAAAAGGATTTTTGATTTGTTAAAGAAATGATAGATAAAAGAAATTGTTCGGAGCACCCATTCTTTCTTTATCCAGATATCTTCCCTGCCGAATTGCTCAAGCATTGAAGGGATCCATGGAATATAAAGAATAAGAATTATTGTGTACAAAAAAAGGAAAGTCAGAATCTTTTTTCTTCTGAAAAACATTAAAAATGTTCCGATACTTTGGAGAACAACAAAAAGAAGACCGAAGTAGTGAAGATAGCATGTTATGGTTGAGAATAAAACAAAGAAAAAAGAATTGATAAGGTCGATTTCCCCTTTCCTGAACTCTTCAAGAACAATAATCCAGAAATAGAAGGAGAGCATAGAGAACAGAAGAAGAAAAGAGTAAGCTCTTGCTTCCTGACTGTAGTAAATTGGAAACCACAAAATTGCCATCAGAGCTGCTGAAATTAGTCCTTCCCATTCTGAATAAATTTTCCTTCCAATTAAATAAATAAAAAGTATTGAAACTATTCCCGCAATTGCGGATGGAAATCTCAGCCAGAACTCCGAATCTCCGAGAAATCCAATAACAAAATAAAGCAAAATTTGATAACCAGGAGGATGGACATCAGAACGAGCTAAAGATAGAACTTTATTAAGACTATCCTGATTGCTCCTCTCCCAGCTTGCAAGCTCATCATTCCAGAGGGATTCCTTTTCGATTTTATAAAACCTGAGAAATGAACCAAAAATAATTATAAGAATAAGAATCGAAAGTCTGAGTGTTTTATATTCTCTTTCCCTCATAAAAATTTCTTTAATAAATATTCTTTCACGGTTTCCATCTTCTTTCTATATTTTGATTTTATAATTCTGAGTCTCTCTTTTTTATAATCATGAAAAACAGGAACTCCATAAGACTTATCTGTAAACCATAAAGACTCCAGCTTTCTTCCCTTAATAAAAATTCCAATTCTGTAAAAATCCCTTTCAATTTCATTCTTTGGAACTTTCACAAAAAATGAATCATGGGAATTTTCATTGAGATTATCAAAAACATAACTTTTTTTGTCTGATTTAAAAACCACAAATATTTTACTCTCCCTTTCCTCATGCCCGGAGATTTTTGCCATTCCTTTTATCTCAATTGTTTGAGCATCTTCTTTCAAATCAATTTTATAATCAATTCTTTTGCTGGCATGAAATGTAAAGGAGAGAGTATCTTTTAGTGGATACTCAACAAGAAAAAAAGGCCTTTTTGGCACATTTCTTTTTTTGCACTCAATCTTGTAAAGCTCACCATAAAAATTTGAAATTTTCAATCCGCTTTTTTTAAAAGTAGATAGATATTTTGATTTCACAAAATATACATTTCTTCCTGCAGGAATGTTCCTTCTAAAATGTAAAGAATAAAGGGGATAATTGTCACAAAGATAAATTCTGATCTCTTCAATGGAATTGCAGAACTCGACATTGGCATTCTTCTCTCTGTATTTTCCTTCTCCAATAAGAAAGTATAAAAGAAATTCGTATGTCCTGTAATCCGTGGTTAATATGATTGAATCATTATCAATCTTTGTAAGAATTTCTTTTGCCCTTCTATCTCTCTCAAAATCCCTGCACTTTTTTATAAAAGGGTAATTAATTGAAAAAAATAACATGGGAATTATTGCTCCACAAAAGGTTTTAAAAACCAATTTTTTTTCAAAGAATTTTTTTGAAATCCATTCAATTCCTTTACCCATTAAAACCCAAAGGACAAAATATGAAGGTAAATAATAAATATAAACATCCCCAATCTCGTAATTGAGTCCTAAAATTATATTTCCTAAGATAGAAAGAAAGAAGAAAATTTTTATCTCCTTTTTAAATCTAAAGAAACCAAGAAATGGAATGGGAATGAGGAAAAGAAATTCTCTGAAAAGATAGTAGATAAACCTCGGCAAAGAATAGATGAGAATCTCCTCAATGGAAAAACTGAAAAATTTTGACTTAAACCAACCGCCTGTAACAAACCAGAAAAAAGATTTAAAATTTTCAATTGGCATTTCAGCATATATTGAGGATTTGTTCCTTAAAAATATATAAGAATATTGTAGAGCCCCTAATATTATAAAAGAGGCAACAATCAAAATCTTCTTCCAATCAAAAAAGAGCTTCCTATCTGTAATCAATGTTAAGTAAAAAATGGCTGGTAGGAGAGTTATCATTGAAAGATGATTTCCAAAGGAGAGGGAATATATTAAGCATCCATAAATTAGAAATTTATCCTTCTTTTTAAGATGCCATTTTAAAAAGAAATAGATTGTTAAAGCAAAAAATAAAATATTCAAAGTGTAAACTTCAGCATAGATTGATTGGGACCAAAGGGTAAAAGTTAAAGAGAATGTAATGGTTGTTATAAAGGATGATAATTTTCCTATTCCAAGCAGTAAAAGAATCCTAAAAAGAAAGAAAGAAGCTAATATTGAAAAAATTGAAGATAGCAGATTCGCTTTAAAGGCAAGACTTCCAAAAGGGAAGATTTTCCCAAAGATATGGTTTAAAATTAAATAGTTAGGGTAACCAGGAGGATGAATGATTCCTAAAATTTTACCTGCAAACTGGAATTTTGCAGTATCTCCTGAAAAATCTCTACCATCATTAATAGTTGAAAGATAAAATATTCCTATTGTCAGGACGAGAATCAATGAAAGCAGAAATGTTTTTTTCATGAAATCCTTCAGCAAAAAAACATTTTATACTTTGCAAGAGTTTTGAAGTAAAGTCAATCATTAAATATCGTTGTAAATCTCAAACTCAATGGGAAGTGGCCTTCTTGAAATTTCTGCAATCTCTTTTTCTTTAAATTCAATCCAGAAATGTATTAGATCCTCAGTAAAAACATCTCCCTGAAAAAGGAATTTGTAATCATTCCTGAGAGAATTTATAGCCTCTGAAAGTGAGAATGGAAGTGACTTATACTCTCCTTTTTCAGGACCAAACCCTGAAGAAATTGGATCTATTTTATTCAAAATACCATCCAATCCTGCAAGAAGCTGTGCTGTCATTGCAAGGTAAATATTGCATGTTGCATCCGGTGGTCTGTATTCAATTCTCATGGTAATCGGGGATGTATTTTTTGGAATTCTAATTGCAGCTGTTCTATTGGCAACATCAAAAAATGCCCTCGTCGGGGCTTCAAAGCCTGGAACTAATCTTTTATAAGAGTTTGTGGATGGATTTGTGAAGGCGGAGAGAGCAAATGAGTGATAAAGGAGACCGCCAATGTAGTAAAGACCTGTTTCACTTAATCCCATAAAACCATCAGGGTCATAAAAAATAGACTTTCCCTCTTTCACCAGATACTGGTGAAAATGGAGTCCATTTCCCGCTTCATTATATAGAGGTTTTGGAAGGAAAGAAACGAATTTGCCAAATTTCTTTGAAACATTTCTCACAAAGTATTTAACCATCATCCCCCAGTCACCAGACTTTACCATTTCATGGTGCCCCACTTCAATCTCCTCCTGCCCAGGGGCTCCCACCTCATGGTGATGATACTTTATGGAAATACCACTTTCCGAAAGCAATCTAACAATCTCTTCTCTAATCTCATAATATCTGTCATACGGCTGGATAGCATGGTAACCACCTTTGAGCTTTATTGACCACGATATTTCCGGATTCCCATCTGTCCTTGCCTCAAAAGAACTTATTTTAACAAATGTGTTCATTGGAGAGTTTGAAAAATCAAGATTATCAAATATGTAAAATTCGTATTCCGGTCCCCAGATACTTTTTTCTGCTATTCCAGTACTTAAAAGATACTCCTCCGCCTTTTTCGCAATGAAGCGCGGGTCTTTTCTGAAAGGTTTTTTACTGCCAGAATCAGAGATGTAACATATAAGACTGAGGGTTTTTTCTCCACAGAATGGATCGAGAAAAGCTGTTTCAGGGTCTGGAATAAGGTTCATATCACCTTCCTCAACTCCTCTGAATCCAGGAAAATTGGAACTGTCAAATCCAACCCCCTTTTCAAAAAGCTCTTCGGTAAGGAGCTCTGATGGAATTGTTACATGATGCCATCTTCCAGGAAGGTCGCAAAATTTTAAATCAACAGCTTTAATATTTTCTTTCTCAATTAATTTTAAAATTTTCTCTATCAATTATTCCTCCTTCAAAAAAGTTCAAATATTTATTATATCAGATTTTAAGGCATGCGGGGAAAAATGGATTTGTTCCTCAAACTATAGTATATTTTTTCTAAAATTATAATATTGGAGCAAAGAAATGAAGAAAATAGAAGATTTAATATTCAGTTTTCAAAAGAGAGAATTAACCGAGCACTATTTATATAAAAAACTCTCAAAATTTGCGAACGATGAAAACAAGAAAATCCTTGAGAGGATCGCAGATGACGAGCTCAATCATTATCAGAAATGGAAAGGATATTCAAATAAAGATTTAAGACCTAACAACTTTATAATATCTTTCTACTCTTTAATTTTTAGAGTCTTTGGCTTGACCTTCACAATTAAAATTATGGAGAGGAACGAAGAAAAAGCACAGAAAAATTACTTCTTACTTCTTGAAAGACTTCCGGAAGTTAAAACAATTCTGGAGGAGGAAGAGGAGCACGAAAAGGAACTTATATCCATGATAAATGAAGAAAGGCTCCATTATATAGGCGCAATGGTTCTTGGAGTGAACGATGCTCTTGTTGAGTTAACAGGGGCTCTTGCAGGTCTTTCTTTTGCTCTCCAGAAAACTCAGGTAGTGGGAATAGCTGGTCTAATAACAGGAATATCCGCATCCCTTTCCATGATGTCATCGGAATATTTATCTAAGAAATCAGAAGGGGATAATAATCCTTTTAAAGCATCCATTTATACTGGTATTGCTTATATTATTGCAGTTTTTCTTCTTGTCCTACCTTTCTTTATCTTAAAGAAATATTTAATTGCATTACTTTTTTCTTTAATAAATGTTGTAATCATAATATTAATTTTTACATTTTTCGTCTCAGTAACAAAAGAGCTCAATTTTAAGAAGAGATTTCTTGAAATGATTGCAATCAGTTTCGGAGTTGCACTTATTTCCTTCTTGATAGGTCTTGGATTGAGAAATATAATTGGAATAGATTTTTAAAAATTTTAAGGAGGTTATGAAATGGAGGAGAAAAAATATTATGAGCTACCGAAAATTCATTTTGACTACAAAGAGCTTGAACCATACCTTTCGGAAGAGCAGGTAAAAATACATCATCAGAAGCATCATCAGGCATATGTTAATGGAGCCAATTCAATTCTCCAAAAACTTGAAAAAGCAAGAAAAGAAGGATTGGAAATTGATATGAAAGGAACATTAAAAGATCTTTCCTTTAACATTGGCGGACATGTCTTTCATTCTTTATTCTGGGGAAATCTTGCTCCCGCAGGAAAAGGAGGTTCACCTGATGGAGTGCTCCTCCAGACCCTTGAAAAGGAGTTTGGAAGCTTTGAAAGATTCAAAAAGGAATTCACCCAGTCTGCATTGAGTGTCGAGGGCTCTGGTTGGTCAGCTTTGAGTTATTGCAAACTTACCCAGAGACCGATTATTATGCAAATTGAAAAACATAATGTAAATGTATATCCCATGTTCAGAATTTTAATGATTGTGGATGTTTTTGAACACGCCTACTACATTGACTACAAAAACGACAGGGCTAAATTCCTTGAAGCATTCTGGAACATTGTTAACTGGAACGAGGTTTTAAAAAGATTGGAGCAGATATTAAAATAGTGTAAAATTTAGTCATGCGAGATGTAAGCGAAAAAAATAGCACAAAAAGGAGTGCCATTGCGGAAGCGATTGTAAAGGTAAAAGAAGAAACAATAAAAGCAATAAAAGAAGGAAGGAGCCCAAAAGGAAATCCTGTTGAGGTAGCAAAAATTGCTGGTATCCTTTCAGCAAAGAAAACATCTGAAATTATCCCATACTGCCACCCTGTTCCCGTTGACTGGGTAAATATAGAAATTGAGCTTAAAGAAAATGAAATTCACATAAGGTCAGAAATTAAGGCTTTCTGGAAAACAGGGGTTGAGATGGAAGCCCTCCTTTCTGTAGCAATCTCAGCTCTTACAGTATACGATATGCTAAAACCAATCGACACATCCATGGTTATAAGCTCCATAAAACTCCTTGAAAAGAAAGGAGGAAAGAGCGACTTCTCATTGAAAAAATGAAATCGCAAAGGGACTATCTTTATTCTGTATTTTTTGTTTTAATTCTTACATCGATTCTATTTCTCAAAAACTTTTTTCTTTCAGTAAGAATTAAGGACGGAATTGGAACCCTCTGGATTGACTATGCGGGATTATTTTTTATTCTCATTTCTCTTCTCCTCCTTTCAAAATCCCTGATTTTAGCTCTCTCTTTCTTTCTTCTTATAAATATATTTGACTCATTGATGCTATTCTCAAATCGCATTTATTATAGATATTTTAGAGACTACATAACTTTTGATGTTTTCTCTCTTGCACAAAACATTCCCTTTACGTGGAAAAACATTGTAAATATAGTAAAATTTAAAGACATTTTAGTCTTTATTGACCTACCTTTTTTAATTCCTATTTCAATATTTCTTGTTAAAAAAATAAAACTTTTTTTAAAAAGGTGCTGGATATTGGCTGTTCTTTCTCTTTTAATTGGAATATCTCTCTCCGCAATAAACCTTCTCCTTCTTCACAAAACCCTTCCCTATGTTATAACTTTCAGATATGGTTCCTCAATGTTATTCAACTCAATGAGTATCCACAATTTCTACATTTTAAATATCTTTCAGGAGGCAATTAAAAAGGAAAAGATAGATTTTACTCAATCCCCTTTTCCTTCTGAGTTAATTTCAAACCAAGAATTGGATGCTAAATTTAAAATTGGTAAGAAGCTATGGAACATTATAATTGTCGAATTTGAATCATTGGGATCTGAAATAATTGGGAAAAAGATAGATGGGCAAGAAATAACCCCAACCCTCAACAGACTTTCTGAAAAGGGAATTTATTTTAAAAACTTTTATTCTCAGGCTCTCGCATGTAGTGGAACTCTTGATGTTGAACTTTCTACCCTTTCCTCCCTTTACCCAGGTTCTAATTCTCCTTATGCAATAAAATATGCCAACAAAATTCCCTTTACCCTTCCCCGATTTTTAAAAAATCATGGATATAGAACAATGTTTTTCCATGCCAACAGGGGAGACTTTTATAGAAGAAGCACGGTAATGAGAATATTCGGATTCGACAGACTTTATTTTGCAGATTATTTCAACTCCTATGAAAGAAAACATAGAGGAACTGATGATTATCCATTCTTCATGGAATGTGCAGAGGTTATAAAAAATTCCTCACAACCATTTTTCGCCTACATTGTAAACCTCTCCTCCCACACTCCCTTTGACTTTCCAAAAGGTGAGAAACCTGATCTAAAAATAGAGAATCCATCTATTGACGAAACTACTCAAAAATATTGTCAAATCTTCAATTATGTGGATAGAGCTTTTAAAGCCTTCCTCGAAGAGCTATCAAAAAACTCATTTATTAAAAATACAATTTTTATTCTTTTTGGCGATCACACAATGACAATCCAGGAAAGTAAGGAAGGGGAAATTGGAGTAATAAATCGAGCAATAAAAAACAAAGTTCCCCTTATAATTTTCATTCCTGATTCAGATGGGGGTATAGTAGATGAACCAGCAAGTCATGTGGACATAACTCCTACAATTTTATCAATTCTTGGACTTAAATCTGATGCAATTCTTCTTGGAAGGAATCTACTCTCTGGAAAGGAAGAAGGTTTTGCTCTCATTCACAGGAATCCTATTGTTCTTGTAAAGAAAGAAAATGTTTTCTGGGGCTTCCTCGACAAAGGTTTTTCCAGATGCCTCAATCAATGTTCCCAAAAGGAGCTCTCAGGTGCAAATAAATATCTTGAGATTCTTAAATATTCAGAATTTATTTTAAAGAAGTGATTCCCTTCTGAAAGGAGAAACAAGCTAATTGCATCATATAAAGATCTATATGAAATTATATTCATTGCATCACCTTAGATTCTACATGAAATTCTCTTTCCTCCGCCTTCATCTTCCCTATCGCCTCCAATGCCTTTTTCACCTCTTCATCATAGATCCTCTTACGCTTCCTCTTTATCTTCACAATCTCTCCAACAAAAATTATGTTCTCTTTGCTCTTTCTATGCATCACAACCTTTCTTCCGTAGTTTCTAAGAAGCCACGAGGCATAGAAACGGTTGTAGCCTGTGAGATTGATGAACTCTTCGATGACCTTTATCTTCTCTGCCTTTTGATACCTTAGGCAGTAAAAATTTGGAATAGAATTTCTCAAGATGCAACGAATGGATTTCATATAGAAAATTAATGATGCAATTCGATTTCTTGACAATTTTTCACAATTTTTTTAAAATTGAATTTTGGAGGCAAAGGAAATGAGATAGTGAAAACGATCGAGGTGTAAGTTAAGGGAAGCGTGGTCAAAGCCACCACAGCCCCCGCTACTGTAATCGGGGACTCTCCCACAAAATGCCACTGTCCTGAGCCATAAATGGTGATGGATGGGAAGGCGTGGTAGGGGATGATCCGAGAGTCAGGAGACCTACTTACACCTCATAAGAAGCCGTCTTCGGAGGGAAGAGGGGCTTAAGCCTGACCGAAGAGGGTCAGGTTTTTTTGTTATATAAGGATGGTGATGATGAGAAAAAAAATTAAAAGAGAAAGCGAGGGCTTGGTGGCAGAAATTACAATTTTAAGGAGGTTTTGAGATGCGTTTCTATTTAATCCTTTTTCTTTCAATCTTTTCTCTCTTTACTTCAGCCCTCGCACAGGTGGAAGAAGAGAGAATTCATGAGTATGTCTTTGTAACTGCCCATCGTTTCGAGGAACTTATAGCTGATGTTCCATTTACAGTAAAAATTATCGATGAGAAAGAGATTCTATCTGGTGGATTCAAATCTCTCGACGAAGTTTTAAGGAGTGTTTCAGGCTTAGAAATTGCTCGGACAGGTTCAAAGGGTCATCTCTCATCTGTTTTTTTAAGAGGTTCCAACACAAATCATACCCTTATCTTACTGGATGGAGTTCCTTTAAATGAGCCTTCCTCCTATTCCTTTGATTTATCAAAAATTCCCCTTCAATCGGTGGAAAGGATTGAGATTTTGAAAGGACCTCAGAGTGCGATATGGGGAACAAATGCTATTGGAGGGGTGATAAATATAATCACAAAGAAAAGCAAAGGTTTTAGTGGAGAGTTAGGTTATGGCTCGGATAGAACAGTAAATTCATCTATTTATGGAACTTCTGAAATCTATAAATTCATTCTTGGCTCTTCCTTCAATTATTTCTCAACAAATGGAAATTTTGAAAATGATGATTTTAAATCAAGGGAGATTTCCATCAGATGGGGAAGGAATTTCGGGAGTGGAGAGCTTTCCCTTTTCTGGAGAAGAAACAATTCTGAAGTAGGAATACCCTTTAATATGGGATTGCCGTCTCTAAAAAGAAGAGATAAGAGCTTCCAGGATATTTTCCACATCCCTTTTAAATTGAAAATTAAATCGACGGAGCTGGCAATAGATTTTTCATTCCTTGACAGAAAGTATAATTTCAGCGACCCTGAAGACCCGTGGGGCTATACAAAATCCTCAACACAGTCAAAGGTTGGAAGATTGAATATTTCAGGGAAAACACCTCTTTTTGAAACTAATACTCTTTTCTGGGGTTTCGAAGGAATGATTTCAAAGGTCTTTGATGAAGACTCATGGGGTGTTAACTTAAACTGGGAAAGGGTAAATGAAAGGGCTCTTTTCCTCAGTGATATATGGAAACCGACAAAAAATATTGTTATCAATGGTGGGATAAGAGCTGGATGGAACAGCCAGTATGGAAGACATATCAGTCCAAGAATTGCTGGCTCTTTCCTTTTGCCGAAGAATTTGAAGTTTAGATTGTCCTGGGGAGAAGGATTCAGAGCACCAACACCCCTTGAGTTTGCAGGACCTTTCGGGAACAAAGATTTAAAGCCTGAAAAAAGCAAAGGATGGGAAGCTGGCTTTGACCAGTCTTTATTTGACGGAAAATTTCTCTGGAACATTGTCTATTTTGATAATAAATATTCTGAACTTATCTCTTTTGACTATAACACTTTTAAGACGACAAATTTGAAATCAGCAAAATCAAGAGGTGCAGAATTTACAATATCTCTCATTCCGTTTAGGAACTTTTCCTTTGAATCTTCCTATACCTATCTAAAAACTGAGGACCAAAATGGGCAATCCCTCCTCCGGAGACCAAAAAATTCATTCTCAGCCCGTATAAACTGGACACCAATTGATAGACTGAGTGTTTACATCTTCCACGAAATAAGGGGGGAGAGAAGAGATATTGATGAACTTTCCTACCAATATGTAGAAAATCCATCTTTTGATAGGACAAATTTGAATTTGAGATTTAAATTTAACAATCATTTTTCCCTCTCCCTTTCAGTTCATAATCTCTTTAACAGGAAAATACAAGAAATCTACGGGTATCCCTCTCCTGATAGAAGTGTTCTTGTCAATCTTGAAGTGAGATGATAAGGAAAAGCCTCTCTTCCCTCAATTTTTTAAAAGTTTTATTTATTGCCCTTTTAAATCTGGTTCTTCTATCCCAGGAGAAAATATTAGTAAAAGATTCCCTTGGAGAGCCCTTTGAATTCAGAATCCCTCCAAAAAAGATTGTCTCTCTTTCTCCTGCAATAACCGAGATTCTATTTTTTGTGAGTGCGGGAGATAGAGTTATCGGAGTGACAAGATACTGTAATTATCCTGAGGAAGCAAAGAATAAAGAAAGGATTGGAGGAATAATTGATATTGATATTGAAAAAATAATAAGAATTAAACCTGACATAGTAATTGCAACAAGGGGAAATCCCCTTCATGTAATAGAAAAATTAAAGACTCTTGGAATAAGAGTCTTTGCGATTGATACTGGAGATAAATTGGAAGATATATTCTATGTAATGGAAAAAATATCAATTGTAACAGGAAATTTTAACACTGCAAGGGAAAAGATTTTTGAACTTGAAAAGAAAGTAGGAGAGATTGAAAAGAAAGCAAAGAGGGGAAAAATTAAAAAAAAGATTTTCCTTAAACTTGGAGGAGATGGTCTATGGACATGCGGAGGGAAAACTTACATAAACGATTTAATTTTAAAGGCAGGTGGTGAAAATATTGCGGATTTTAAAGAGGGATGGTTTGAAATTAACATTGAAACGCTGATAAGCAAGAATCCTGATTTAATTATAGTTCTTTCAAGAAATGTAAAAGATTTTCTGGCAACAAAAAATTTTCTTCTTTCCCTACCAGGAATTACAGTGGTAAATGCTGTAAAAAACAACACTATTTTTAGCTTGAATGTTGACATAGTTGAAAGACACGGTCCAAGGATTGTTGAAGCTCTTGAAGAAATTTATAAACTTGTTCATACAAGGAGTGCTTCCATGCAACATATGACTTATAATAATAAATGAGAATTTTGAAATTTTTTGTTCTTCTCAATATCTTCTTATCCGTAACATTTGCAACTGAATTTGAAGTAAAAGATGACCTTGAAAGGGTTGTGAAAGTTCCATACAAAGTAGAAAGAATAATCTCATTACAGCCAGAGATAACACGAATTATTATTTCTCTTGGATGTGGCATGAAAATTGTTGGCAAAGATTACTTTGTCCATAATCACGACCTTATATTTTCTACAGTCTTTCCAGAAGGCAAAAACCTTCCTCTTGTTTCCCGTTCAGGTTCAGACATAAATCTTGAGTTCATTATAAAGCTTAAACCCGACATAATTTTCGTATCGCCAACAGATTCTTGGATTATAGATAGAATAGAAAAATATACAAAAACTCCTGTGTTAGCCCTTTCATCAATGGGAAGTTTTGAAAAACTAAAAGAAGAGATTAAGCTTCTATCAGTTATTACCGATAAGGAAGAAAGAGCTTCTGAACTTATTGATTATTTTGATTCAAAAATTAATTTCTTAAAAAATAAAATTTTAGAAAAAGACGAGAGACCGAGGGTATATTTATCCTTCTGGTCATCCTTTACACGAACACCTGTCCATTATGAGCCTGTAAATGTTGCAGGAGGAATTAATGTTGCGGAAGAACTTTTACCTCCATATAAAGGAACTGTTGGAACTGTAGTCAATCTTGAAAATATCATTAAATGGAATCCCGATATAATTTTGATTCATGGAAATTATCTTCCTGAAGAACGAGTGGTGACTGTTGAAAGTATTCTTTCTGATGGAAGGCTGAGCTCTGTGGAAGCAATTAAAAGAAGGAAGGTATATTATACTTTTGGCTTCTGGTTCTGGTGGGATCCCGCACAGGTTCTTTTTGAAACTATATACCTATCGAAAATTTTCCATCCTTTGAAATTTTCAGACATTGACCTGACGGAAGAAGGGAAAGAGATTTTCACAAAGTTCTACAACTCTGAGATAGCCTTTGAAATTTTGTTTGAAAGGCTGAAATGCAATGAATGGAAAATTGAATAAGAAAAGAAGAATATTGTTTATGTTTATAATTCTATTACCTTTTCTGATTTCTGCTATTTCTATTTTTATTGGCTCCTATCCCATTGGTTTTAAAGATATTATCCGGACTTTTCTGTCAATATTCTCTCCATTTAATTATCGCGATGTTCCAGAAGTTTACAGAGACATAATTTTGGAAATAAGACTACCCAGAATAATTCTTGCCTTAACAGTTGGTGCTTCCCTTTCTATTTCAGGAGCATCCCTTCAGACGCTTTTCAGGAATCCCCTTGTAAATGAATATATTCTCGGGATATCCTCAGGAGCAGCGTTCGGCGCATCTCTTTCCATTGTATTTTTTGGAAAAGACTTCCCGGTTGAAATATCTTCTTTCATTTTTGCTTTTATTGCATTCTCCATAGTTCTTCTCATTGCAAAGGGAACTGGTTCACACATTATCTCCCTTCTATTGACCGGAGTCATTGTATCAGCTTTTTTTACTGCGCTCCTTACCCTTGTTGAGTTTTTAGCAAATCCTTACTCCCTTCAATCCCTCTTCTTCTGGCTTATGGGCTCTTTCTCCCTTGCAGGATGGAAGGAAGTTACTTACTCTCTCCCTTTAATCTTGATCGGAATAACAATTCTTTTTGCTTACAGATGGAGAATGAATGTTCTCTCTTTTGGCGATGAGGAAGCAAAAGCTCTTGGCATAAATGTTAAGTTTGAAAAGCTCCTTATAATGCTTGCTACAACATTGACCACCTCCTCTGCCATATCTTCTGCAGGAATAATTGGATGGGTTGGGCTTATAATACCTCATATCTCAAGGATGATTTTTGGTGTTGACAACAGAATAGTGATTCCAGCTTCAGCATTAATTGGAGCAAGCTTTCTACTTATAGCCGATAATTTTTCAAGGGGAATTGCAAGTTTTGAGATTCCTGTGGGGATATTCACAAGTATAATCGGAATTCCATTCTTTATTTATTTTCTTAAAAAATCAGGCAAGCTCTGGTCATGAAAGTGAAGATCAAAGAACTGACTTTCTCCTATCCAAATTTCAAATTGATGGTAAAGGATTTAAATTTTGGGAGTTCGAAAATAACATCAATAGTTGGTCCCAATGGTGCAGGGAAATCAACTCTTTTAAAATGTATGGGTATGATAAATCCTGTCCCAAAGGGCTCCATTTTCATAAATGGTGAGGATCTCTCTGAAATGAAAGGGAGTAAGAGAGCAAAAATTATCGGATATGTTCCTCAGGAGCAAATATCAATTTTCAACTTTTCTATTCTCGATTTTGTCCTTATGGGAAGAACTCCCCATTTAACTTTTTTTTCAAAACCTTCCAAAAAAGATATTGAAATGGCGAAGGAGGCTCTAAAATTCGTTGGAATAAAAGATTACAAAGGAAGAGGAATCCTTGAGATAAGTAGCGGGGAAAGGAGGCTGGCTTTTATAGCAAGAACAATTGTTCAGGAGCCCGAGATTCTCTTAATGGATGAACCTACTTCCTTCCTTGATCCAAAACATGAAGTTGAGATAATGGAGCTTGTAAAGGAACTCTCCAACAATATAGGAAAAACTGTAATTTTGACCCTTCACAATCTTGATATGGCAGTAAAATATTCTGATTATTTGATCTTTATGAAAAATGGAGGAATTGTTGGAAATGGAAAGACTGCCGAGATTCTTAGCGAAGAAATTCTCGAAAAAGTTTATGATATAAAGATGAGAATAGTTAATGTCAATGGAAGCAAGATAATTCTCCTATGATTTTTTCCTATAGCATGACATTCATTTTTTAAGCAAAAGAAAAGATAAACCCTTTTATCCATTGAACTGCTCATCCGAGTCTGACAAGGGAGTTCTTTACTCTGAGCTATTTGGACATGAGAAGGGAGCATACACAGGAGCGATTGAGAAAAGATCTGGGATACTGAAATCAGCGGATGGAGGGACAATTTTCTCAGATGAGATACAATCATCATCAGAGAATTTCCAGAATTCCCTTCTCAAATTTCTTGATTATGGAGAGATTCAACCCCTTGGCTCAGATAAAATTGATAAAGGGAGGAAAGAATGAAGATAAAACTTGTTTTTATTTTTTCTATTTTGCTTTTTTTATTAAACCTGCAAAATGTATCTTATGCAAGCAGTTTAGAAAAATTTGATTTAAAAAAGACTTAGAAATAGGTAAAGAAAGTGATGAATTATACTTCTTTAGTGAGATTGCTGATATTTCAGTTGGTAAAAATGGAAATATTTACATTTTTGATTATCCAAAGAATGTTATAAAGATTTTTAATGAAAGGGGGGTTTTTTTTAAGAGTAATAGGAGGAAAGGGGGAAGGACCTGGATAATTTCCAGAGAGTTCAATATTCTCAGTGGCAGTGGATTCGAGAGGAAGAATAAAAGTTTAGATAGAATCAAAAAAAAATGGTGCACGAGTTCAAAGAGAATGGAGAATTTTTAGCTCGTGGCGATTAAAATTGGATATTGCTATGGATATTCTAATAGATTCTAAGGATAATATCATAATAGTAGGTGTAAAGAACGATAAAATTTTTCATGTATATAAGAAAGGGGCATATTAGCTTATTCTTTTGGAACTCCTTTAAAGTGCCACCTGAGTATGAAAGGTATAAAGGATGGCGAATACCAATTTTTGCTTATTTTTCAGATAGAACTAAAAATATATGCATGCCATCCTTTTTCTTATGAAATATGGGCATTTACAAAGGATTCTTCAGAAATTTTATTGCATAGAAAATCTGATTTTTCAAATCATTTGATTATGTGGAACGGTTTGGGAAAAAGCTTAAAATTCGCTCATTATTTCCAATATTTGAAAGAGATAATCTATTGTTCGTTGTTCTTCCTCTCAGTCTTCAGAATGGAAAATTTATAATGGAGATATTTAAAAATTACAAATATATTGGATACTTAAATGTAAAAGGCTATTTAAAAGTAATGGATTTCAAAGGAAGGTTATATTTTGTAGAAGAAGATGATTATCCGAAAGTGGTAAGATATGTTTTAGGAAAATAAAATAAATCTCTATGATGATAAATAAAGCAAGGAGCGTAATAGGCCAGGACTCCTGCAAGAAGCTTTTGAAGGATTTGTTGTTTCGTAATATTCAGGACGGAAATAATTGAAGGTTCTTTTACCTCGGAACACACATCGCTATTTCAGTCTATTTAGCAAAACTCTATGGGCCGACCCAGATTTTGGCAACAATGGGACTAACCAACCAACTCATGAACTCATTTTTCTTTCCTTATCTTAATCTTAGAAGAACTATTTTTTAATTTTAATGAAATGTATAATAATAACCTATGCTTGGGTTTCTTTTTTTTATTTTTTTACAATTCCAGTCAATAGAAAGAGATTTTGCTTCGATTCAGTCTTTTAAAGCTGAATTTGAGCAGATTTACTCTTATTCCGGAAGCAAGGAAGAAATGAAGGAGAAAGGTATTGTTTACTTCAAAAAACCATCTCTTTTCCGATGGGAATACATTGAGCCTGAAAGGAAAATATTTATATTAAATGGTGTGGAAGTCCTAACCTATATACCCGATGAAGGATTGATTCAAAGGGAGAGAATAACAGGGGATATGATGGACATATTCTCAATTTTAACAGAAGGAAAGCTCTCAGATTTTTTTAGTATGAAGGAGAAGGATTGTTCGTCAGCCCAGTGTGTAGTTCTTTTTCCAAAAGAAAAAAGAGACTTTAACTCTGTAGAAATTAAGTATTTAAAGGAGGAAATAAAAGAAATAATCATTAAATTTGATTACTCTGAGAACAAAATAATTTTAAAGAAATTTTTAAAAAATGTAAAAATTTCTGATAAAATTTTCACCCTGGAGGATATATAAAACTATTTCCCTTTCGTCTCGTATAATGAGTTGAAAGGGCACATGATGATAGGGATATGGCTGAAAAATCAGATAGAGAGCTTGTTGAGATTGCTCTCAAGGGAGAAAAGGAAGCCTTTGAGGCTCTCATTCTCAGATACCAGAATGGAATTATTAACTATATATACAGGATGATTCTTGACATGGACGAGGCAATGGATCTTGCACAGGAGACTTTCATTAAGGCATATTTTTCCCTTAGCACATATAACTTCCACTATTCCTTCAGTACATGGATTTACAAGATTGCCTCCAACCTGACAATTGACTATCTGAGAAAAAAGAAAAGGAAAAACTATAATACAGAGAGTTTGAGTAATAGAAGTAAAGAAACTGATATTCCTGACCAAAGCATGAGTCCTGTTAAGAATCTTGATAGAGAAATATTTTATAATAAATTTGAAAATGCTCTTAAAATGCTTCCCGAATCTTTAAGAGAATTTATAATTCTTAGAGATATTAATGAGCTTACATATAACGAAATTGCAGATATAAAGAATCTCCCCCTCGGAACAGTCAAAAACAAAATATTCAGGGGGAGAGAGATTTTGAGAAAATTACTGGAGGAGTAAGATGCACCTTAAAATAGAAGATATATATGAACTTTTAAATGGAGCATCAGAAAGAAAAGAATTTTTAATGGAACACATTAAGAATTGTTCAAGATGCAGGGAATCCTTTGAAATAAGAAAAAGGGTTATTCACTCAATGAGAAACATTGAAAAGATTTCAATTCCTTCCGATTTCCATTCTCATATCATTTTTGAAATTGAGAAGAGAAGAAGTTTCTTAAAAAAGCTATCCATAGCCCTCACTTCTTTTCCAGTTTTTATTTTGTCCCTTTTGGTAGTCTTAATTTCAATTTCTGGTTTTCCAGAGGAAGAGCTTTTTCTTCTTGCCAATCAATACAAATTATTGATAAAAGTTGCCATTGGAATTAACAAACTTATTTCAAGTTTCTTTGAAATATTCAAAAAAATTTCTGCCATTTCTTCAAGCCTTGCAATTCCTATTTTTGCTATTTTTCTTCTTCTCATATTTTCAACCATATTATTTTTAATTTTATTGAATTATTTTCCTTTGAGAGGTGTTAGAGATGAAAATAGTTAGCATTTTTCTATCCCTTTTACTTCTTATTCCAAAACCTCTTTTCTTTCCCTCAGAAGATGGAGAAGGGAGAAGGGATATAATAATTGAGAAAGACGAGGTTTACGGAAAGGATATAATCTCCTTTGGAACGGAAGTCACTATTCATGGGACAGCAAAAAAATCTGTAATTGTAATAGGAGGTTCAATAAATGTTTATGGAACGGTCAATGAAGATGTTGTAGGGATTGGCTCAAAGGTTTCAGTTCTTTCAGGGGCAAAGATAAATGGAGACCTTCTTGTAATAGGCGGGAGACTTAAAAAAGAGAGAGAAACTTGCATTGAAGGGGATATGTTTTATTTTAAACCTGGCAGGAACCTTCCTGCTTTTTTAAAATCAGTATTAAAGGGAGCGATTTCTTTTCCATCAAAACCTTATGAGATTCTCTTGAAGGTAATTGCTCTCCTGAGCTGGTTTTTACTGGTATTGATTGTTAATTTTATCTTTCCTAAAAATGTTTTAGAAACCTCCATCCTATTAAATAAAAATATCGGGAAAGGGCTTCTGGTAGGTCTATTATCCCTTCTAATAATTATCGTCTTTTTAGGGTTTTTTGGCTTTCTGAGTCTTTTTTTAATAGGGATTCCATTTTTAGTCTTTGTTTTAATAGGTTTATTTCTTTCCCTGCTTTTTGGTAGAACTGTTGTATTCCACTGGATTGGTTCCGCTCTTCTTAAGGCATTCAAAAGGAGCGAATTCACCAACACAATTGCAGTTATTTCAGGTTTTGTCTTATTTTTCATTATCTCATTTATTCCTTTTCTCTCATTTCTTATGAGATTATTTGTTGACATTGCTGGTATAGGTATTGTTGTGACTTCGAAGTTTGGAACAAGGAACATTTAATTTTGAAATAAAAATATTTAAGATTTTTGAAACTTTTTGAGTTGCTCGAGGATTAATAAATATAACACCAATGAAAAATAGGAGGTCTATATGGAGATTAAGAAAAGCGTTTTATATATATCCATATTTTCTTTCTTGTTTATTTTTCTATGGTCTATTCAGAATCTTTTAAGTTTTACCCCGGCGAATGAGCAAGACCAACCTACAAATTTAGAAGGAGAAAAGGTTATTGAACTTTCCCTTGATGATTGCATTTTAAAGGCAATAAAGAATAACCTGAGCCTTAAAGCTGAGACGCTCACACCTGAAATAGCAAATTGGAATGTAAGAATGGCTGTAGAGAAATTCTTCCCCTCAATAAGTGTAAATTATAATGACCAGAACACCCGAACAGCATCCTATTCATTCCTTGAAGCATCCGATGTGGTTGTAACAAAGCAGAACGATTACACTATTCAGCTCAATCAGAACATCCCAACTGGTGGTTCTTTTTTAGTAAGTCTCTATAATTATATAAATGACAGCAATAGAAGTTTTCAGACCATTAATCCTCGCTTTGGTTCCACAATCCGTATGAATTTTAGCCAACCCTTATTGAAGGACTTTGGATTCGGTTTTAAATTGGGAAGAAGAGAGATAATAATTGCCAGATATAACAGTGAGATTTCTGAAGAGAATTTCAACAAAATTCTTGAAGATATTATATACAATGTGGAAGTTGCTTACTGGAATCTCGTTTATAGCAGAGAAAACTTGAAAGTTCGCCAGCAATCATTAAAATTAGCACAGGAGCTTCTTGAAAAGAACAAAGCTGAAATAGAGGCGGGGACACTACCACCAATAGAACTCCTTACAGCACAAAGTGAGGTTAGCACTCGTGAAGCTGACATTCTTGAAGCAGAGGCTCTGGTAAAAAATTATGAAGACCAGCTTAAAACATTAGTTAATCTACTGGCTGAAATAGGGAATATAAAAAATATTAAGATCGTTCCTGTAGATTCTCCATCTCTTGAGAAAAGGGAAATAAGTTATGAAGAAGCTCTAAATATAGCTCTTCAGAAAAGACCAGATCTTAAAGCTCTGCAAATTGACCTGAAGAACAAAGAATTTAATTTAAGTTACTCAAGAAACCAGCTCCTTCCAGATCTTCGCTTTACACTCTCTTACTGGAGCCCTGGAATTTCAGGAGATCAGATTATCTATAAGGATGACAATCCCCTAACAGGTGTGAGATTAGGTACAATACCAGGGAAAAAGTCCGATGCCTTAAAAGATGCGATGAATTTTAAATTCAGAAACTGGGCTATGGGCTTGACACTTGCCTTGCCAATAAGCAATGTTATCTCAAAAGCCAATTATGCACAGGCTTGGCTCAGTCTTGAACAGGCAAGATTAAAGCTAAAGAGCCAGCAACAGCAAGTTGATCTTGAGATTAGTAATACAGTGAGAGCGGTTGAGACAAATTACCAGAGAGCAAAAGCTTATAAGGCAGCAAGAGAGCTTGCGGAGAAAAAACTTGAAGCTGAGCTGGAGAAATTTAAAGTTGGAATGAGCACCAATTACCTTGTTCTTCAGTATCAGAGGGATTTAGCGAATGCTCAGACAATGGAACTTAAAGCATTGATAGATTACAATATTTCCCTTGCAAATCTTGATAGAGTTATGGGAATTGGCAGGGAGCGCCGTGGTATATCCGTTCTTGGCAATGATTAATTTTGATAAATTAAATGAGGAGACAGATAGAAGATGAGAATGACTGAAAAAATTAAGAAAACAGGTACTGTTCAGAAAGTTATTCTTGTTCTTTCCATAATTATTGCAGGTCTGGTTTTATGGAGAGTGGGAAAGGCGATATTTAAAAAGTCAAACTTCAGTGGATTCCGTCAGCCCGCTGTTGCAGTGGAAATAGCTCCATTAGAAATAGGTTTAATCCGCGATGTTGGGCAATTCTCTGGAACTCTTATTCCAAAGTCCCAGTTCGTAGTTGCTCCAAAAGTTTCAGGTAAATTAAAGAAGCTTTATGTGGATATTGGAGACAGAGTATATCGTGGCCAGATAGTAGCTCAGCTTGACGATGAGGAATACCTTCAACAGGTTGCTCAGGCAGAGGCTGACCTTAAAGTTGCAAGGGCAAACTTTGAAGAAGCAAGAAGTGCTCTGGAGCTTTCAAGGAAAGAGCTTGAAAGGGCAGAAACCCTTCACAAAAAAGGCATTTTATCCGATGCTCAATTTGACTCTGTCCGTGCTCAATTTCAAGCTCAGGAAGCAAAATTCAAGGTTGCTGAAGCTCAGGTAGCAAATAGGGAAGCTGCCCTCGAAACTGCAAAAGTGCGCCTTTCCTACACAAGAATAATAGCAACATGGGAGAAAGGAAGCGATGTTCGCTATGTGGGAGAAAGGTTCGTTGATGAAGGAGCTCTTCTTTCAGTAAATACGCCCATTATTTCCATCATCGATATTCAGCCAATAACATGTGTAATTTATGCAACTGATAAAGAATATTTCAGAATAAAAGTTGGGCAGGATGTTTCAGTCAGTTCAACTGTTTTCCCTAAAAAGAAGTTCCATGGAAAGGTTGTTCGATTAGCTCCTTTACTAAAGGAAACTTCGAGGCAGGCAAGAGTAGAAATTGATATTGATAATGAAAATGGACAATTAAAGCCAGGGATGTTTGTTGGCGCAGAGATAGAGTTTGAAAAGAGAAACAATGTAAAAATTGTTTCTTTTAGTTCTATTGTCTCTCGAGGAAATTTACAGGGGGTATTTGTTGCTGATATAGAGAATAAAAAGGCAATTTTTAAACCTGTTAAAGTAGGAATAATAGAAGGAGAAAGAGCAGAGATCCTTGAACCATCTGATATTTCTGGCTTTGTAGTTACCCTCGGTCAGCATTTACTTCAGGATGGAATGGGTATTATCCTGCCTGAAAAAAGAGAAGAAATGCCTCAAAAGACCGGGAAATTTCCGGGTCAAAGAGGGAGAAGACAATGAGTCTCTCTGAATTTTCTATAAAACACCCGATTTTTGTAACAATGTTAATCCTTGTGATAATAGTTCTTGGTTTCATCTCCCTGAGTAGATTGCCAATAGACCTGATGCCTGATATAACTTATCCCACCCTTAATGTTTTCACTTCCTACCCCAATACCTCTCCTGCAGAAATGGAACAGATTATAACCCGTCCCATTGAGGAAGCTCTAAGTTCGGTTCCTGGAGTGGAGGAGATATTTTCCATCTCATCTCAGGGTTCCAGCGTGGTCAGGGTGATGTTCTCCTGGGGAACAAACCTTGACGAAGCCTCAAATGATATAAGAGAAAGAATTGACAGAATAATATCCCGTTTTCCTGAGGAGGTTCAAAGACCGACTTTAAGGAAGTTTGATCCAGCTCAGATGCCAATCCTTATGATAGGGATACTGAGCGAACTTGACCCCATTCAGGTGAGAAAAATTATCGATGAGCAGATTTCTTATCGCATTGCGCGTGTTCCAGGAGTTGCCTCTGTGGATGTTTGGGGAGGTTTTGAAAGGGAAATTCAGGTAAACCTTTTCCCTGACAAAGTTAAAGCTCTCGGACTACCCCTCGATTTAATAATTAACAAAATAAGACAGGAAAATATTGATCTTCCAGCAGGAACGATAGAGAAAGGGAACTATGAGATTGTTATTCGTATCCCTGGAGTTTACACAAATATTGACCAGATAAAGGAGACGATTGTTGCCATAAGGGAAGGAGCTGTTGTCAGAATAAAAGATATTGCCAGCGTTGAAGATACTCACAGAAGAATAACAAGAATAGCAAGGGTTAATAATCTTCCTGGAGTCCGAATGCTTATTTTCAAACAATCGGGCCAGAATACTGTTAAGGTTGTTGAAGGCATTTATAAGGAGCTTAAGAGACTTGGGGAAGATTACCCCCAGTTTAAATTTGTCTCTATAAGGGACAGTGCAAAATATATAAGGGATGCAATAAACAATGTTGGTTCATCTGCTCTCTACGGAGGTCTTCTCGCCATATTTGTCCTTCTCTTCTTCCTTGTCAATATAAGAAGCACTCTTGTAATCGCCTTTTCAATTCCCATCTCCATAATAGCAACCTTTATTTTGATTTATTTCAATGGATTTACCCTAAATGTAATGAGTCTTGGTGGGCTTGCCCTGGGAATAGGAATGATGGTAGATAGCTCAATAGTTGTCCTGGAAAATATTTACCGATTAAGGGAAAGGGGAATGCCAATAGTGAAGGCAGGTGTTGAAGGTGCCAGGGAGGTCACATCAGCTATTATTGCAAGCACAATAACCACAATGATTGTTTTTATGCCAATGCTATTCATGAGAGGAGCTGCTGGGATAATGTTCAAGCAACTGGCTTATGTGGTAGCATTTTCTCTTGCCTGCTCCTTAATAGTTGCCCTGACTCTTGTTCCCATGCTTGCCACAAAAATTATTAAAGATGAGAAATCGGGAACAAATCCTGGCTCTCGATTGGCTGTTAAGGCAAAACAAATATTTGCCAGTATAGAGGATTCTTATAAAAAACTTCTTGACTATTCGCTCCGACACAGATTTCAAGTTATCCTTATAACAGTATTGCTTCTTGCAATAAGTATTTTCCTTCTCCGATTTGTAGGGCGTGAGTATTTGCCTCAGACTGACGAGGGCGAAGTTTCAATAACTGTTGAGATGGAGGTTGGAACAAGGCTTTCTGTGATGGATCAGAAACTAAAAGAAGTTTCAGCTCTTGTTAGACAAATGGTCCCTGAGATTGAAACGATTGAGGAAAGTGCTGGAAGTGGAGGATGGAGAGGAGGGGCAAATCAGGGAAACGTTAGATTAAAGCTTGTTCCAAAGTCTAAGAGGACAAGGTCAAGCATGGAGATTGCATCTGACCTCAGCAGAAAGCTGTCAAGTATACCCGGAGCAATTATAAGAACAAGAGCTTCTGGTGGACAGATGATGTTTGGAATGAGAGGTGGAGGTGGAGAGGAAAGGTTGCAGATAGAGATTCGCGGATATGATATGGAAGTAGCCCAGAGTCTTGCTGAACAGATAAGAAGGGTTGTTGAAAACATTAAAGGTGTTACAGATGTTCAAATTAGCAGAATTGAAGGAGCACCGGAACAACATCTGGTAATAGATAGGGAAAAGGCTTCAGACATGAAACTTTCGGTAAATCAGATTGCCAGTTTCATCCAGACAATACTTATGGGTTCCCAGGCAAGCCAGTTCAGAGAAGGAGGAAGGGAATACAGAATCCTTGTAAAGGTGAAGGAGTCTGAAAAACTTGATGTCAACAATCTTCTTGACCTTACTGTAACAAACTCAGATGGACAGCAGATCAGCCTGAGAAATGTAGTTGGGATGGAGCCCCAGAGAGGTCCCCAGCAGATTGAAAGAAGGGACAGGGAAAGGATAATAAATGTTTCTGCTGAAATTGCAGACCGAGACCTTGGCTCAGTCATTGTTGATGCACGCCGTGCACTAAAGTCAATTCCTGTTCCAAGAGATTTTACAATTAACTTTACGGGAGATTACGAAGAACAACAGAAGGCGAATCGTGAATTAATAATAAGCATTCTCCTTGCTCTTTTCCTTGTTTACATGGTTATGGCTATGCTTTACGAATCTCTTAGAGATCCTCTGATAGTAATGTTCTCTGTGCCTCTGGCGATAATTGGAGTGGTTTTAATTCTCATTCTTACTGATACAACTCTCAACATGCAAACATACATCGGGCTGATAATGCTCGGGGGAATAGTCGTCAACAATGCAATTCTTCTTGTGGATTATACCAATTTACTTAGAAGAAGGGATGGAATGGAGTTAATGGAAGCAATAAAGGAGGCTGGAAGAAGAAGGCTTAGACCAATTCTTATGACTGCTCTGACAACAATAATTGCAATGATTCCTTTAGCCCTTGGTTTGGGAGAAGGAAGTGAGGTTAGAACACCTCTTGCAAGAGCAGTTATTGGAGGTCTCACAAGCTCAACTTTCATCACCCTTGTTGTAATTCCTGTAATTTATTCCCTATTTGAGCAAAGAAGAGCAAAAATAGCTGAGAAGAATGCTTAATTAACACTGCTGATTTCTTGTTCTCCTTTTTACTGTCTCATTTATTTTATAAACCTCAATCAGCTTTCCGTGGAGATTATAAATCGTGATAAGTCACATCGACTCCCTGCGCTGATGAAAGAGTTATATCGGAAAAATAAAAACCTGCTGATATTCTTTGCGCTTAATTTCGGCCAAAATGCTTATATCCCCAGGCTGGAAAGAAACATCAGGGTATTCCCGAGGCTATGAATCAAAACAGAAACGAGAAGGCTTCCCGTTCTAAGATACACTTCACCCAAAACAAGCCCGTATAGAAAAGCTCCAGCAAATAAGGGGAAAATGTTAGTAAAAGATCCCCCGAAAATCAGCTTGTAGAATTGGACAGAGGCAAAGCCAAGAGAAACAATCATAACCGCTGAATGAATTCCCATCGTTTTTTTTTGAGAAAAACCTGTATAAAGAAATCAGCAATATGCCCCGAAAATAAAACTCTTCGCTCAATCCCACGAGGAACAACTGAGAAAACAATTGGACGAGATTTTCGCGAACATGTAATTTCTCAAGCATATGACTAAATTCCCATTCGCTGAGTCTGAAACCAAAACTGAATATAGAAAAAATAATTCCAAAGCCAACTCCAAAAACGATGCCAAGGATAAGGCTCCTTCGCCAATTCTGCAGATTAACCCCCCAGTTTTTCGGCCCACTCGGCAGTAATGATATCAAACTGAAAGTGATAGCAGTCAATAAGAGATGGCTTATGGCCATCCTGTCGGTTGGAGATAACAATTTTTCCCATACTTTATCGAGACCAACAAGGCTCCAGAAAAATATCGAAGGAGGAATCATGCTATAGAAGACAAAAAGGAAAATAAGAGAGTTGAAAGCTTTCTTCCGGTCATCGCTTTCCTTCTTCAAACACTTCTTTAAGATAGACGAAAATCAAGAAGAAAAAAGTTCACAATCATTGAGATCAGGAAATTCCTGAGGTCAAGCCTGATTCCTTCTTCAGAGAAACAGTTTCACTGGCTGGAATGTTTTTGTAAGGGACTGAATTCAAAATTGACTCCATTGACAACCTCAGGAGGAGGGAATATATTAATTTAGGAAAAATGAGAATAAGGAGGTCGCTTTGAGGAAAATTCTATTCCCCCTTTTTTTATCATTTATTTTTAATTTTTATTCATTGGCAGAGAATTTAAAGGAAGGATGGTGGAAAATGGATAAAATGATTGAATGCCTGAAAAAAGAGAATATTGAATTTTATATTTTTGAGAAGGAAAAGGGGACTGGATTTATTGTTGTTCCATCCTTTGGAGCAAGGATAATCGGTGCTTTCATTGACGAAGAAAACCTTTTCTGGACACGCCCTGAAATTAAAAAAGGTCAGGGAGGGCAGAGAACATGGATATCTCCCGAAGGTGGAGATAAGGGTTTTATATTCAAACCTGACTGGAGTGGAAACAGAGATTTCCCAATGCTTGACCCCGGAAATTATAAGGTTATCTCTTACGAAAAGAACAAATTCATAAGTCTGAAAAATTCCTTCACCACTATCTCCAATGACGGAAAAGAGAATTACAACTTAGAATTAACAAGGGAAATAGGCTTTACTGATACCCCCCTTGAAAAGGATCCTGAATTCAAGAACTCGGATTTGAAGTTCCTATCCATTGATTTCACCCATAAGTTGAAGAATAATGGAGAGAAAATCCTTGATAGAATAATTGGGTTGTGGTGTCTCATTCAGATAATCCCGCAGGGAACAATGGTTGTCCCTGTTAAAGAACCCTCGCAAAAAGCCTACAGAGGAAACTATTTTGAGCCTCTACCTCCAGAGTATGTTAAGCTAAACAGTGACTCCATTTCCTTTTTTGTCCATGGAAGCAAAAGATATAAAATTGGAATAAGTCCTGAATACGCAAAGGGTGTGATTGCCTATGTTTCAAAAAATTTAAAGAATGAATTTTACATTGTTATGATGAGTTTCCATGTTACGTCAGAAGCAAAATATCCCGATAGACCTAAAAGTGAGCAGGATACCAATGGTGATGCCATCCAGATTTATAGCCATCTTGAAGAGCCACCCCTTGCCTTCGGCGAACTTGAATGTCACTCGCCTTCCCTTTACCTTCCTCCTCAAAAGGAGGAGGCTTTTCGAATAAAAATTTACATTTTAAAGGGCTCAAAGGAATGGATATTAAAGGCTGGAAAAAAGCTTGTTTCTTCTGATTTTGAAAAAGCTTATCTTTTTGTTGAATAAAGTAGGGAGGTAAAGATGCTAATTCTATTTTTATTATTAGTTCTATCATTGAGTCTCTTTTCCCAGCCTGTAATTCTTAAACCTGATGATTTTGATATTGATGAAATGTTGAAAAGACCATACAACAGCGAGGTTCCCTTTGGCTCAACGGGAAAATATCTCTGGGCTACATCTCCTCAGGGATGGGGGTTTCCTGATAGCGTCCATTTTTATCTTTTAACAAATATCAAAGCCTATGATCTATATGTAGCAGTAGGTAATGAGAGAGTAAAAATAAAGAATGCAACTTCCTATCCGAGCCATGTAAAGATGGAGGGAGATTTTTCAGGAATATTTGTTGAAGGGGTGAAATTTATAACTGGAGAAGATATTCTTGTCTCCATTTTGAAAATAAAAAATAAATCACCCGAAGATAAAAATATTCGTGTTGTTGCTACTTCAGAGACAGGATTTATAAAAATAATGGATGAAATATTTGGATTTGAGCAGTTTTACCACGGCATCCATGTCTATGTAAGAGCAAAGATGGCCGGTTACAACAAGTTTTATCCCAATGGAATATATTTTGAAGGAATTATAAATAGCGGAGAGGAGAAAGAATTCAGGATTGGAATGGCATTTGCTCTCGACCCTTCTAATTGCGAGAAGAAACTTGAAGATTTTCTTGCAAAAGAAGAACCTTTGAATGACCATATCAAAGATTTTATTGGTTGGTTCAAGTCAGAGGTTCCTTATTTTGATTGCCACGACAAATGGTTCAGAAAAATGTGGTATCATAGATACTATCTCCTTAAAAAAAATCTATCAGAAACAAACATTGGATTCTTAAAATATCCAACATTTTCTGAAGGCAGGTGGCGGTCTTCCTGGTATGCAAACACAATAAGTTATGGAGCTCCCCATGTTATAAGGGAAGCACGATGGCTCCATTCTCAAAAATATTATCAGGGTTACATTTTAAATTTTGTTGAAAATATAAACGAAAATGGAATTTATAGAAATTTTGTTGCTCCATTCCTTCTTGGAGATGGATACTATACAGAATGGATAACTTCCGCAATATGGGATTCTTATTTAGTCAGAAAGGATAAAGATTTTTTAAAGAAAGTCGTGGAGAAAATGGGAAAGAATGTTGAAGGATGGTTGAAAGAATGCGATAGAGACAAAGATTATCTCCTTGAGGTATATGACCACTTTGCAACTGGTATGGAGTGGCAACCTTCCTTCTTTTTCTTTTCTGGTTATGATATTAACAAGCCTGAGGTTCTTGAGAGAGTTGACCTAACAAGCTACAATTACGGAAATGCTTTAGCAACTTCCCTTGTCTTTAAAGAGATTGGAGATATTGAAAAATCAAAAATATATCTTGAAATTGCAGAAAAAATTAAGAAATCTCTCCTTTCAAATATGTGGGATAATAGGACCCATTTCTTCTATAGTTTAAGGGCAAAGGATAATGAAAAAGCATTTGTTAAAGAGATTATAGGTTTTTATCCCTTTTATTTTAATCTTCCACCAATGGATTCAAAAAAGCATGTAAAAGCATGGGAATATCTTCAGTTTGACAAGGAGTTCTGGACACCCTTTCCTCCCGCTTCAACTGCAAAATCTTGCCCTGCCTATTCCCAGACAAATGTATGGGGTGTTCAGAATAATTCAGGAACTGATGTGGAAAGGGTAACTGTTTGCTACTGGAATGGACCAACCTGGCCCCACGCCAATAGCATAGTAATTTCAGCTCTTGCAAACACCCTCAGAAATTACAATCAAAACTATGTCACTAAAAATACTCTTTTCAATCTCCTCGAGTCTTTTACAAAAGTCCAGTTTAAAGATTTTAATTATGATTTTCCATACACTGCTGAGTTTTACAATGGTGAGACAGGAGAATGGTATGGACACAGGGATTACAATCATTCCACTTACAATGATATGGTTATTCAGTATTTAGTGGGGCTTGTTCCGAGAAATGACACAATTATTGAGATTGATCCTCTTATTCCAGAGAACAAATGGGGATACTTCTGTCTGGATAACCTACCCTATCATAACCATAATTTAACAATTGTATGGGATAAACCTGATGGTAAGGATCATTACAAAGATGGAGATGAAGGGTTTACTCTTTATGTTGATGGAAAGAAGATGGTAAATGTCCCGAATCTTAAAAGAATTTATTTTGATTATTCAAAAATTGGGAGGGATAGAAAATGAAAAGATTTATTTCATTTTTGATTGTTTTTTTTGTTTTTGTTTTTAATTCATTTCCTTTTTCTCCCGATGAACATGACCCAGTTGCAAATCCCAGAGCAGTTGTGAGGGAGGGAGAAGTCAGATTTACTGTTCTTACTCCTCAGCTTATAAGGATGGAATGGTCAAAAAACAAAAAATTTGAGGATTCCGCATCCCTTGTCTTTATCAGAAGAAATTTGCCTGTTCCTGAATTCAAAGTTTTTAAAAAGGATGGCTGGTTATACATTAACACCGAAAAGCTCTTTCTCAGGTATAAGCTCGGGAATGGAAAATTTAGGAAGGATAATCTTACAATTGAATTTTTCTTAAATGAAAAGAAAGTGGTATGGCATCCTGAAATGGAGGACAAAGGAAATCTTAAAGGAACAATAAGAACCCTTGACGGAGTTGAAGGCGAAACAGAGCTTGAACCCGGACTTATTTCAAGGGATGGTTGGGTTTTAGTTGATGATACTGCTCGCCCTCTTTTTGACAGTTCAGAATGGCACTGGGTGGTTCCGAGACAAAAAGGAGAATATCAGGACTGGTATTTCTTTGGATATGGACATGATTACAAAAAAGCTCTTCATGATTTCACCCTTGTTGCTGGAAAAATCCCCCTTCCTCCGAGATTCGCCTTTGGAGCATGGTGGTCAAGATACTGGGCATACTCAGATCAAGAATTCAAGCAATTGGTGAAAGAGTTCGAAATCCATGATGTTCCCCTTGATGTTCTTGTCATTGATATGGACTGGCATCTGACTTTTGGACTGAGATGGGACAAAAAAATTCTTGATCAGGCGGGACATATGTTAGGATGGACAGGATATACATGGAACAGGATTCTTTTTCCTGAGCCAGAAGAGTTTCTATCATGGTGTGAGAAGAAAGGGCTCAAGACCCCACTGAATCTTCATCCTGCATCAGGGGTTCAGCCTCATGAGGAGAAGTATACTGAGATGGCAAGGGCAATGGGAATTGACCCATCAACGAAAAAATATGTTCCCTTTGATATAGCTAACAAAAACTTTGCAATCAATTATTTAAAGATTCTCCATTATCCCCTTGAAGAGCAGGGGGTTGATTTCTGGTGGCTTGATTGGCAACAGCAACATATCACAAAGATTCCCAACTTGAATCCCACATGGTGGCTGAACTATGTTCATTTTACTGATATGGAAAGGAGAGGGAAAAGACCTATTCTATTCCATAGATGGGGCGGACTCGGTAATCATCGCTATCAGATAGGATTTTCTGGGGACACAATTTCTGTCTGGGCTTCTTTAGCTTTCCAGCCATATTTTACAGCTACTGCCTCCAATGTTCTTTACGGATACTGGAGTCACGATATTGGAGGACATATGCCGGGTAAAGTTTCTCCTGAGCTTTACACAAGATGGATACAATTTGGGGTTTTCAGCCCAATTTTAAGAACCCATACAACAAAGAACCCAGAGGCTGAGAGAAGGATTTGGGCGTACCCTGTAGATTACTTCCTTGTCATGAGGGATGCCTTTTTACTCAGATATGCCCTCATCCCCTATATTTATACTTACGCCCGAAAAGCCTATGATACAGGAATTTCCCTTTGCAGACCGATGTATTATGATTATCCAGAAAAGGAAGAAGCATATTCTTTCAAGGATCAGTATATGTTCGGAGATAAAATCCTGGTTGCACCCATCACATCCCCTGAGGATTCTAAATCAATGCTTTCAAAAAAGAAAATATGGCTTCCAGAAGGTAAGTGGGTTGAATGGTTTACAGGCTCAATCCTTGAAGGTCCTGGAGTTTTTGAAAGGAATTTCTCCATTGACGAGATCCCTGTTTATGTGAGGGCGGGTTCAATAATTCCAATGCAACCAAAAATTAGGTATACAGGAGAAAAGCCTGTTGATCTTTTGATCTTCATGGTTTTCCCCTATGAATCCGGTGAAATGGAAATATATGAGGATGAGGGAAATACTCTCGGATACAAGAAAAATAAGTTCACATGGCAAAGAGCAAGAAATTATTGGGAAGACCCGGATAAAATAAAAATAGAGATATCTCCAGCAGTGGGAGAATTTCCGGGAATGCTTGAGAGAAGAGGCTATGAGATAAGAGTTCCACTGATTTTACCTCCTGAGAAAATTCTATGCAATGGAAAAGAAGTAATTTACAGCAATGAAGAGAAGGATATGACATGGAGATACGATGGGAACAAATTAATGTTAACAATAGCCCTTCCAAAGTTCAGTGTTAGGGAAAAGATTGAAATAGAAATAGAGCTCCAAAAAGATAATAAAGATTTTATTAATATTATGAATGGATTTCCTGGAAAGATAAACCGTCTGAAAAGGGGAATGTTCCTTTTAAATACCATCTGGCCAAAGGAATGGTCTCCCGATTCTCTTATTGAAGCGTTTCAAACTGGGAACAGGATTGAAATAAACCCTCAAAATACAAAGATTGAACTGATTGAATTTGAGAAGACTTTACCGGTGGCAATTGAAGATGTCAGAAAATTAAAGGAAGCAGGGGAAGAGATAGTCTCCCGAGCTCTTTCCCATGTTGAGAGTGTCATGCACCAATAAGTCTAATTGAAAAAGACTCTCGTATGAAGAAGAAGAGTCAGTAAATTATCTGCTATCCGAAACTGAAATTACTGTTAAATCGCGAACATTTTTAAAGGTAATTTCTCCTGTGTTTCTATTTATTTCCATGTCTTCCATGCTACCTATGAAAGGTCTCTGAATTTTAATCCAAAGTTTTGAACTAATGAGCTCCTTTGCATCATCAAAAATAAAATATGCTTCTTTCACAGAATATTTCTTCCCATCCACTGTCATGATCAATTTCTCCTTATTCTCAGGCATTTTGTATTCTGTGGAAATACCCTTGTAGAAAGCATATACCTTTTCAAAGGAATCAGATGTTATGTAAATGGAAGCTTTCACTTTCATTCCTATCTGAGAAGCTAAATCATTTGCTTCTTTAGTTATATTCTCATCCAGTTTTGAACCTGGATAAATCTTAAATTCCCCTGAAAAGGCAGGTATTGAAAGAATGGAAAATATTAAAATTAGAAACAAGGGACAAAAACATTTCTTTAAATTTTTTCTCATTTTTGACTCCTTTTTTATAGCATTTCTGGAGCGGAGTTATAGACTAATTTTAATTATTCAAGGGTGAAGGATTTGACTACGCTTGCTTTCCCTTTTCCAATCCGGTCGTAGATTGTAAGTTTCATTTTATAGATTCCTGGCTCAAGTCCTTCTGTTGTTGAGAAAATTCCATAGGGAGATCCAGCAGTATCATTGGGCAGAAAAACATGTCCCTTTTCACCAAGTAATCCTTTTTCGGAGAGAACAACCTCGCCCTTCGGACCTGTTACTTCCAAATCAATATCGAACCAGTGTTTTCCGTCATCGCCTTTTTTGAACTTACCAACATTCAATAATACAAGATTAACTCTCTCGCCTCTTTTGAAAACATCATTATCTACTCGGACCAGATTACCATCGGGTCCGGTTCTTGCAAGCAAAGAGTCTTCAACACTAATTAAAAGAGATGTCGTTGTCTCTGTTTTACTGCAAGCGAGTATAAAGAGAAAAAGGAAGGGGATAAAAAATACTGAAATTATTCTTTTCATTTTACCTCCAATAACAATAATAACACATAAAAGAGAAAATTTAAAAATTTCAGTGTGAAGATAAAATAAAAAACTTTGTTGCACTTCATTTTGAAATTAAGTTAAAATTTAAACTAACTTTTATGCGAGAAAATAAATTATCTCTTGTAATTCTTTCAGCTGGTGTAGGGAGAAGATTTGGAGGGTTAAAACAAATAAAACCCGTTGGACCTTCTGGAGAGGTAATTCTTGACTATTCAATATACGATGCAATAAGAGCAGGGTTTTCAAGGGTCGTTTTTGTCATCAGAAAGGAAATTGAAGAGGATTTCAGAAAAATTGTTGGCAATTACTGGGAGAAGAGAATAGAGGTTAAATATGCCTTCCAGGAAATTGATTCATTTTTGCCACCAGATATATCTTACTCACCAAGGGAAAAACCATGGGGAACAGCCCATGCTCTCCTCGTTTGCAAAAATATTGTGAATTCTCCCTTTGCTGTTATAAATGCCGATGATTTTTATGGTTTTGAGGCTATAAATCTTGTTTTTAAAAAGCTCTCCAATCCAGAAAATGAAAATATTTTAATTTCCTATAAACTCAAGGAAACCCTTTCGCCCCACGGACATGTCTCAAGAGCAGTGTGTGAAATCGATGAAAATTCTTATCTTTTAAATCTTACTGAGCTACAAAAAATAGAGAAAAAGGGAAATAAAATACTTGCCTACAGAGGTTCTGAGATAATTAAGCTTAGTGGTGAAGAAGAGGTGTCAATGAACCTTTTTGGATTCTCTCCATCATTATTTGATTTTATCGAATCTGGCTTTGAAGACTTTTTGAGAGAAAAAGGGAAAGATAGCGATGCCGAGTTCCTGCTTCCTGAGTTAATTGGGAAAATCGTTAAAAAGAATCAAATCAAAGTAAAGGTTATCCCTACCTCCTCCCTCTGGTTTGGTGTAACCCATACTCAGGATCTCGAAATTGCAAAGGGTAAAATCAAAGACCTTATAGACGAAAGAACATATCCTCAAAAGATAAGAAGATAAAAAGGGTATATCAGAACGAACTCTTTAGCTTACACCTGTGCAAAAGTCTCGAAAATCTCCTCTTCCTTCCCCAATTTTTTTCTGCCAAGACACAAAGATCTGGACATTACCTAATTTACAATCACCTCAGGAAAAGAGATTGTTTTTGATTTCTGTGTTATAATGAAAAAGGAGTTCATTATTAATATAAAGTTTCCATTTTTTCCATTTCCATCGAAGGAGAGGTTTAAAAAGGAGTTTAAAATGAAATTAAAGGAAGTTCCTATTGGGATGTTTATAATTAAGGAAGATAGGATTGTTTATGCAAGTCGGGATTTTTGTAATCTTATTGGATATAGAATGGAAGAAATTAAGGGACTGAAAATAAAGAAACTTATCCCACCTGAAGATAGCGAAAAATTCAAAGAAATTTGTAAGTCCCTGATTGAAGAGAAAAAAGAGAAATTTGAGTCAGAGATTTCCCTTTTGCATAAAAATGGTAAAAGAAGGGTAAATGTAAAAATATCCAAAAATCTTGCAAGGTATAAAGGGGAAAAAATATATATTGGAACTATTCAGGAAACGGATCTAATAGATAATGCCATTGATGAGATATTCTCTCTTTTTGGCAAGTTCTATTCCTTTTTTGAAGAATCAGCTGAGCCCATGTATATAACCACTCCTGAAGGTAAAGTTCTTTATATAAACCCTGCTGGAGTTGAACTTTTCGGATATAAGTCAAGAGAGAATTTTCTCGAATCCAATGTTAAAAATCATTATTTAAATCTGGAGGACAGGAAGAATTTCCAAAGAGCCATTGAAGAGGATGGCTCGGTAAGAGATTACGAGTTAGCCCTTAAAACTAAAGATGGAAGGCTGCTGGATGTTTCGATAACTGCCAATGTTTTAAAGGATGCGGAGGGGAAAACAGCCGCTTACAGAGGAACAATCAGGAATATGACAGAACATAAGAAAATTGATGAAAAATTAAGAGAATTTCAAAAAATGGAAGCCCTTGGAAGACTCGCAGGAGGTATAGCCCACGATTTCAACAATCTCCTTACAATAATTCTGGGGAATGCTGAAATCCTTCTGAGAAAGTTAAAACCTGAGGACCCAAACCATGAAAAATTGAGACTTATATTTGAAAGTGCAGAAAAGGCTGCGGGTCTAACAAATCAGCTTCTTACTTTCAGCAGGAGTAGAAGTATTTCAGAGACGAGTTTTAATCCCAACACACTAATTCATAAGGTCGGTAAATTTTTATCAAGAACACTCGGAGAAAAAATTAAAGTTGACCTTTTTCTTAATCCTGAAGTGGCCTGCGTAAGAGCTGACCCAAGTCAGATGGAACAGGTAATTTTGAATCTTGCTCTCAATGCAAGGGATGCAATGCCTGAGGGAGGACTCCTCACAATAACCACAAACAATGATGAGCTTAAGGAATCTGACTGCAAATTAAATCCTGAGGCAAAGCCTGGAAAATATGCAGTAATAAAGGTTTCTGATACCGGGACAGGAATACCAGAAGAGATAATTGGTAGAATATTTGAGCCTTTTTTCTCCACAAAAGAGAAGGGCTCAGGTATTGGGCTCTCAATTGTCTACGGAATAGTAAAGCAATCTGGAGGTCATATAAATGTTGAGAGCAAACCAGGGAAGGGGACAAGTTTCACTCTTTTTATACCTGCATCTGAAGGAAAGATAAACCATCTCTTAAAAAGAGAGAAAGAAGAGAAAGTATTTAGAAAAGGGAGAGAGAAAATACTGGTAATCGAGGATGAACCTGAAGTTCTTGAGTTCATAAAGGATGTCCTTGAATCCTCAGGGTACGAAGTTTTAACAGCTTCTGATGGTGAGGAGGGAATAAAAAAAGCAAAAGAGATTAAAGAATTTGTCCTTCTAATATCGGACATTGTTCTTCCTAAAAAGAATGGTTTTGAAACTGCAAAAGAAGTTCTAAAGATTTTACCTAAAATAAAGATAATTTTTATTTCAGGCTATCCTTCCAATAAAATCAATCATATTTTTGAAAGAGAGAATGTTAATTTTTTGCAAAAGCCATTTACTCCATCAATTCTTCTCAAAAGTATAGACTATCTTCTGAAAAAGTAAATTTTCTTTTGTAATCTTAGTTTTTCGCTGACAGCTAAGAGTTGAATAAAAAAAGAGAAGAAAATCCACAGATTTTAGTGTGCGAACATTTCATTCCATTTTGAACTTTGGCTTTGAAATGGATTTTATTTTTTGAAAAAACAAAGCTTTCACAATAAAATAACTTATGAGTTATTCTATTTCTTTTATTGGAAAAGTTCTTTATTCATGTTTTTTAATCTTTTTTTCTATTATCTCATTCCCTTTTTCCATCAATTAAACTCGAAAATCGCGGATTAGTTGCGCTCTGGCTTACTCATTCGAAATCAGAAGACTCTTACACCCAGCTTGGAATCAGGTTCCTTCCAGATTTTTCATTTTCTCATAATTTTTCCGGTTCAAAATTCATTGAAGGAGAATTTTTTATCAATACCTTTGGAACTTTCACCTTTCAATCATCTGAAAAAAGTTTTACAAGTAAAATTAAACCATACCGATTGAGTTTAAAATATTCATCATCCCGCTTTGAGGCAAAGTTAGGGTTACAGAAAATAAGCTTTGGGTCTGCCTCACTGCTCCGTCCTCTCATGTGGTTTTATAGAATTGACCCCAGAGACCCGATTCAACTTACGGATGGAGTCCGCTCCCTGCTTCTTAAAACATTTATCTCAAAAGAAACAAATTTGTGGTTCTGGATTCTCTATAAAAATAAGGGTCCAAAAGGGTGGGAGATTTTTCCATCAGAGAAAGATAAGCCTGAGTTAGGATTCAGAGCCCAAATTCCAGCGCGAAAAGGAGAATTTGCCTTTTCATTCCATCACCGTAAAGCTGTTTTTCTTAAAAACACTCTACCTGAAAATCTTTTCTTAAACTCTTCGCTTTCCAGCGAAAATTTCACTTTCCCGGAAGAAAGATATGCTATAGATGGCAAATGGGACATAGGTATCGGTCTCTGGTTTGAAGCAGTCTTTACTAATCAAAGAACCTCAAATTTCCTCTATCCCTGGCAGAGAAGTTTTACTGCTGGGATGGACTATACCTTCTCCATCGGGAACGGAATTCATTTTCTTACAGAGTATTTTTTTACTGAGTCTTCTAAAAAGCCTTTTTCCCGAATTTTATCTCCATATTCAGCAAGATTTTTTGCTCTTTTCCTTTCCTATCCTCTCTTTCTTCTTGACAATCTATCAGGAATGATTTTTTATGACAAAAAGAATAAAGATATTTATAGTTTCGCCCGCTGGCAGAGGGCATATGATAGATGGTCAATAAATCTAATGGTTTTTGCAAACCCTGAAGAATTCAGAATTTACAAAAAAAATGATGAAAATTTCTTTGCAGGGAAAGGGTTTCTTTTAATGGTGATTTATAATTATTGATCCCATGGAAATTCTGGAGTTTCCTGAGTTTCTGAAGGATATGAAAGGAATGACAGACATGAGCTCTGTCACCTCAAAGGTTAAAAATCACCAAGCACCAATAACCAAGCTCCAAATAAGCTTCAATTCCCCAATATCCAAATTTAAAGAAAGAACTTCACTTCTCACTAATGGAAGTTACATACTCTCAACTCAAAGAGATTGTTTGAATATTGGTTATTGGAATTTTGGTATTGGTTATTCAAGATCTTCTGGTCTCAGTTTGTCGATTATTTCTATATCTTCCTAAGATAGACCTATTAAAATTCAGGAAACTTCAGGTGGAAATTTTACTAACTGCATCATATAAAGATCTATATGAAATTATATTCATTGCATCATCAGATTCTACATGAAATTCTCTCTCCTCCCCCCTTTGCCCTTTCTCTTTTGCTAACTCCTTCATATCCAGAACCATCCATAAGCCTCCTTGATAAATAATTTATCAGGAGAAAGTAAAAATTTGGAATAGAATTTCTCATGATGCAAGGAATAGATTTCATATAGAAAATTAGTGACGCGATTCGCTGACTTGATTGTGATTTACTTGGTGTGATAATATGAACAGATGAAAATAAGTGCCTGCATTATTACTTTTAACGAAGAAGACAGGTTAGAAGAGACTTTAAAAAGCCTTGAAGTTGTTGCTGATGAAATAATTGTTGTAGATGCATTCAGCACTGATAGAACCCCTGAAATTGTTAAATCTTACGGTCTAAGGTTTTTCCAGAGAGAATGGGATGGGTATTCTTCTCAAAAAAATTTTGCAATATCACAGGCAAAGTACCCATGGATTCTTAGCATTGATGCAGATGAGAGATTATCCCAGAAATTAAGGGAGGAAATAATTAAATTAAAAGAGAGTAAGCCTGTTTTTGAAGGATTCTCCTTTAAAAGAAAAACATTTTATCTTGGAAAATGGATAAAACACTCCGGCTGGTATCCTGATAAAAAAATAAGATTGTTCAGAAAGGATTCTGCCTGCTGGGAAGGGGATTATGTTCATGAAAGACTTGTATTTAAAGGTAAGGTAAAGGAGATGGATGGGGATTTATTACACTATTCTTACAGGAATCTCTCAGACCACACCTTGAGAATAGAAAGATATTCAACTCTTTCTGCAGAAAAAATGTTCAAAGATGGCAGGAGGAGCTCTTATTTAAAGATTTTCTTCCTTCCTTTATTTACCTTCCTCAGGGACTTCATATTCCGTGCAGGATTTCTTGATGGAATTCATGGATTAATAATTTCTCTTTTTTCTTCATACTATGTCTTTTTAAAGTTTGCAAAACTTTTTGAGTTTCAGAGGAGAAAATGATAGTTCATATTGATTGTGGAAAAGGATGGAGAGGCGGGCAATCCCAGGCTCTCTATCTTACAAAAGGATTAAAAGAAAGGGGTTTTGATGTTTCTTTAATTTGTCAGGATGGGTCTCCTTTATCGCAAAAAGCAACTGATGCTGGAATTGAGACCTATCCTCTTAAGATGCGATTTGAGTTCGATCCCCTTTCAATAATAAAAATTTCAAAAATTTTAGAGAAGAAAAAGGCTCTAATTCTCCATTCTCATGATTCTCACTCTGCAACTTTAGGGATTCTCTCATCACTTGTCCATCCAGTTCCAATAAAAATTTCAGCCCGAAAGGTTGATTTTTCAGTCAAAGGTAATCCCTTCAGAAAATTGAAATATGACAAACTTGTTTCTGCTGTCATAGCTGTTTCTAATGGAGTAAAGGAAGTTCTTATAAAAGATGGAATTCCAGAATCCAAGATTCACACAATTTATGAGGGAACCGACCTTAAGAAATTTGAGATAGAAAGCACAAAAGAGGAGTGGAAGCAGAAACTTGGGTTTAGAAAAGATAAATTCCTTGCAGGAATTGTTGCCCATCTTACTGATCATAAAGGTCATATTTATTTAATTGAATCAGCAAAGATTTTAAAAGAAAAGAGCGCAGATTTAGAGATTCTCATTATTGGTGATGGGGAGCTGAAAGATTTTCTTGTTTCAAGGACGAAAGAGCTTGGGGTTGAAGATATTGTAAAGTTTTTAGGATTTAGAAATGACATTCCCCATCTCCTCAAGGCAATCGACCTTTTTGTTCTCTCATCCTATCTGGAAGGTCTGTGCACATCTCTCCTCGATGCCATGGCATCAAGGCTCCCGATTGTTGCAACAAGAACAGGTGGAATACCTGAGGCTGTTGAAGAGGGGGTCAATGGAATCCTTGTTCCTCCAAGAAATCCTTCTGCTTTAGCTGATGCAATTTACCACTTATATCGTAACAGGGATTTACTAATCAAAATGGGAGAAAATGGGTATGAAAGAGCGAAAAAACTATTTTCTGTTGAGAGTATGGTTGAAAACACAATCTCCCTTTATAAGAAATTGTTGAAGGAGAAAGGATGGAAGGCTTTAAAATGAGCTCTAATACTTGCCCTTTGAAGAAATGACAAATAGAAGGATTTGACTTTTTTACTTTTTCTCTCGATAATAAATCCTAAATTATTAATTATTGAGGATGGAATCATGAAGGTTTTATTATCAGGAAATGAGGGGGTAGCAAGGGGAGCATGGGAGGCGGGAGTCAGAGTTGCGACAGCTTATCCTGGGACACCAAGCACAGAAATTCTTGAAGCACTTTCAGGATACGAGGAGGTTGAAGCGGTCTGGTCAATAAATGAGAAGGTTGCTCTTGAAGTTGCTTTGGGAGCAAGCTTTGCTGGTTCAAGGGCTATCACATCCATGAAACATGTAGGATTGAATGTTGCAGCCGACCCATTTTTCTCGGCAGGATATATCGGAGCTTATGGTGGTCTTGTAATAGTAAGTTGTGATGACCCAGGTATGCACAGCTCTCAGAATGAGCAGGACAACAGATACTATGCCAAGATGGCTAAAGTTCCTCTACTGGAACCATCTGATAGTCATGAGGCAAAGGTGCTTGCTCGAATTGCATTCGAGATTTCTGAAAGTTTCGACACACCTGTTCTTTTAAGGCTTACCACTCGAATATCCCATTCAAAAAGCATTGTGGAATTAGGAGAAAGGATTGAAATTGAGGAGAAACCTTATAAAAAAATGTTCGAAAAGAGAGTCCTTCTTCCAGCAGTTGCCAGGAAAAGACATGTGGAGGTGGAGAAGAGGCTTATAGAATTAAAGGAATTTTCTGAAAATTTTGAGTATAACAGGATTGAGAAAGGGAATAAAAAATTAGGAATAATTACATCCGGAGTTGCATATCAATATGCTAAGGAAGTCTTTGAAGATGCAAGTTATCTAAAACTCTCAATGAGTTTTCCTTTTCCTGAGAGACTTGTTAAGAAATTTGCTGAAACAGTTGATGAAATAATTGTGATCGAAGAGCTGGAGCCTTTTCTTGAGGAGCATGTTAGAGCTCTCGGAATAAAGGTAACAGGCAAAGAAAAGGTTCCTTTAATTGGAGAGTTGAATCCTCAGATACTGATGGATGCTTTTGGAATTCCATATGAAAAAAAGATTTTTCATCTGCAGGAGATTCCTCCAAGACCTCCTTCTCTATGCCCCGGTTGCCCCCATACTTCTGTTTACTATGTTCTAAAAATGTTAAAATCAATAGTTACCGGAGACATTGGTTGCTATACCCTTGCAGCTCTACCACCCCTTTCAACCACCGATAGTTGTGTTGACATGGGTGCAAGTATAGGGAATGCCTTTGGAATAGAACTTGCCTACAGAAGAAGAAAGGAACCCCCCAAAATTGTAGCTGTTATAGGAGATTCAACATTTTTTCACTCGGGAATAACTCCCCTAATTGACATGGTCTACAATAAAGGAGCAGGGACAGTAATTATTCTTGACAATTCTACCACTGCAATGACAGGTCATCAGGACCATCCAGGAACAGGGAAGACAGCAAAGGGAGATGAAGGGGTTAAAATTTCCATTGAGTCCCTTGTAAAAGGAATAGGAATAAAGAATGTTTTTGTTGTAGACCCATACGATGTGAAAAATTTAAAGGAGATTATAAATAGGGAAATTTACAGAAAAGAGCCCTCAGTTATAATTACCAACAGACAATGTGTTCTTCACAAAGATTTCAAAGGAATTCAATTTTCTCCAGTTAGAGTTGATTCTGAGCTCTGCACATCCTGCCAGATATGTATAAGGCTTGGTTGTCCCTCAATTTCAATGAAAGATGGTAAAGCTGTAATTGATGAAATTACATGCACTGGTTGTGGAGTATGTCTTGAACTTTGCCCACCAAAGGCTATATTATGGGTTGATCCACAGGCTCCGTCGGTAAGGAACCCAAAAGCTGAGAAAGGGAAATGAAAAAGCACATAGCAAAAAGCAAAAGGCAAAAGCGTAAGTCAAAGTTTAATAAGAGAGACTTTACAATTCTCTATTTTCCTTTTAACTTTTTATGGGGAGTAATAAAATGGTAAAAACAGTAGTAATATCAGGTGTTGGTGGGATGGGAGTTCTTCTTGCTTCTGACATACTTACAGAGGTATGCCTCAGAGCAGGGTATGATGTTAAAAAAAGTGAGGTTCATGGAATGTCCCAGAGGGGAGGAGATGTAATATCAACAATAAGATGGGGGGAGAAAGTTTACTCTCCAATAATTGGAGCAAATTCAGCAGATTACATATTAGCCCTTGAAATGCTTGAAGGACTAAGAGCTCTCCCTCTTTTAAAGCCAGATGGTGAAATTATAATAAACACTTACAGATTTAATCCGCTTCCTATTTCAGCTGGTCTTGCATCTTATCCTGAAAATATACTTGAAACCTTAAATTCTCAGGTTAAAACTTATGCTGTTGATGCATTAAGTATTGCCCTATCCCTTGGAAATGCAAGGGTCATGAACATTGTAATGCTCGGAGCCTTTACACCAATTACAAAAATCAGTAAAGAGATATGGCTGGATGTTATAAAAGAGAATGTTCCTAAGAAACATATTGATGTCAATCTAAGGGCTTTTGAAATGGGGTTTTCCATCACAGGAGGAAAATAATGGTAAGATCATTTAAAGATATTCACAACCTTGCAAAGAAAAAAGGAAAAAAAACTCTGGTTGTTCCTTTAGCTGAGGATAAAGTTACAATCCTTGCAGTGAAAAAGGGGATTGAAGAAGGTTTTGTCAATGGAATCCTCATCGGAGACCCTGAAAAAATAAAAAAAATTATTGATGAGGTTGATATAAAAGAGAATTTTGAAATTATAAAGGCAGGCACTCCTGGGGAATCTGCAAGAATGGCGGTTGACCTTGTCAGAGAAGGGAAAGCCCATTTTATTTTGAAAGGTTATCTCCACACCCACATTCTTTTAAAAGCTGTTCTCGATTCAGAAAGGGGACTGAGGACAGAAAAACTCCTTTCAGACATTCTATTTGCGCAGAATCCAGCCTCTGAGGATGAAAGGATTGTTGGAATGTCTGATGGTGGAATAAATATTCTTCCAGGTCTTAAAGAGAAGAAAGAGATTGTTGAAAATGCTGTCTGGGCTTTTCACAAACTTGGGTTTGAAAATCCAAAGGTTGCAATTCTTGCAGCCATTGAGGTCGTAAACCCAGCTATGCCAGCTACTGTCGACGCAGATGAGCTTAAGAAGATGAACGAGAGGGGAGAGATAAAAGGATGTATTGTTGACGGACCTCTTGCCCTTGATCTTGCAGTTTCAAAGGAAGCTGCCATGAAAAAAGGTGTGAGATCAGAAGTTACAGGAGAAGCAGACATATTAATTGTTCCAAACATTGAAGCGGGAAACCTTCTTGGAAAATCCTTTACATACTATGTAAAAGTTCAGGTAGGTCATGTCATTGTTGGAGCAAGAGCTCCTATTCTGATTCCCTCAAGAAATGAATCTGATAGTGATAAACTCAACTCCATCGCTCTTGGTGTAATATTCAGCGAGGAATAAAACAAAAATGCTCTTTGCATTTTTGCATTGCAAATTGTAAAATGAAAATTTCAAGAGTTGGCACAAAGCAATTAACTTTTCCTATTTTCTTGCTCGTCTTGCCTTTCTCGCTTTCTTAATAGGAGGTAAGAATGGATTTCCTGATTTTAGTAATAAACCCAGGGGCTTCCTCAACAAAATTGGGTCTTTTTAAAAACAATGAGCAAATATGGAGCACAACATTAAGGCATTCCTACGATGAGTTGAAAAATCTAAGGGATATTAACGAGCAGAAGAATTTCAGAATAGAAAAGATTCTAAAGGCACTGGAAGAGGCAAATATAAATCTTAACGAACTTTCTGCCATCTCAGCAATTGGAGGTCTTTTAAAACCTTTAAAAAGTGGAACCTACTTTATAAATAAAGCAATGTTGAAGGATCTTGAGGAGGGTAAAAGGGGATTCCATGCCTCAAATCTTGGAGGACTAATAGCTTATGATATTGCTGAAAAGCTCGGAATTCCATCTTACATTGTAGATCCTGTTAGTGTTGACGAGATGGACAAACTTGCAAGGTATTCAGGTCATCCAATCCTTGAAAGGGAAAGTCTTTCCCATGCCCTCAACACAAAGGCAACTGCAAAAAGATGGGCAAAGGAGAATATAAAAAATTATAATGAAGTGAATTTGGTTGTGATACACCTCGGAAGTGGAATAACAGTTTCAGCCCACAAAAAAGGGAAAATGGTTGATATAACGAACTCAATGGAAGAAGGACCTTTCTCTGTAGAAAGAACTGGAACAGTTCCATGTATGAAACTTGCAAAACTGTGTTTTTCAGGAAAATATAGTTTTGAACAGGTTCAGAAGATGCTATTCGGAGAGGGTGGAATTTATGCTTACATTGGACTTAAAGATTTCAGAGAAGTTATGGAAAGAGTCAGAGCTGGAGATGAAAAAGCGAAAGAGGTTGTGGATGCAATGATATATCAAATAGCAAAGGATGCTGGAGGGATGGCTACTGTCCTTGAAGGAAAAATAGATGGAATTATAATAACAGGAGGTATGGCTCACGAGGAATATCTTGTGGAAAATTTGAAGAGAAGAATTGAATTCCTTTCAAGAGTTTATCTATATCCTGGAGAAGATGAACTCCTCGCCCTTGTGGAAGGTGCGTTGAGGGTTTTGAAAGGTGAAGAGTCTCCTAATGAGTATCGATGATTGATTTTGTTACTCAAGAAATTATTGGAAAAGTCTTCATTGCAAAATGCAAATTTTAAATTGAAGATTTCAATTTGATTAGAATTTATTCTTTCATTTTGCATTTTAAAAACTCCAACCTTCAATTTCCAGTGTTCTTCCTATTCCTGCGATTTTTCAGCCTTTTGTTCCATTTGACTTCTTTCCTTCCCATAGATTATACTTTTTTCTTAAAATAATGATAAGGGAGGAATTATGGGACAGATAAATTTTGAAGAAAAAATCAATAGGGCGAAAGAGCATTTTGGTAAAATTCTCGAGGCTCAACTAAAAAGATTTGAAAGGCTTAAAAAGGAAGAGGAGTGGGTCGATTACTCCAAATTAAAACCAATAATAGTAGGTGTGGTTGGAGGAGACGGAATTGGTCCTTACATAACTTCTGAAGCTCAAAGAGTTTTAGAACATCTTCTTAAGGATGAGGTTAAAAAGGGCAAAATAGAATTCCGTGTGATTGAGGGACTGACAATCGAGAGGAGAGCCCAGTTAAATAAGGCAATTCCTGATGACACCCTTGAGGAGCTCAAAAAATGCCATATCCTTCTTAAAGGACCTACCACAACTCCCAAGGCAGGAGATCCATGGCCCAATGTTGAAAGCGCTAATGTGGCAATAAGGAAGGAACTTGATTTGTTTGCAAATGTCCGTCCTGTTAGAGTCCCTTCAGAAGGAATTGACTGGATTTTCTTCCGAGAAAACACTGAAGATGTTTATGCTTTAGGCCCCTACGGTGTTGAAGTTGTTGATGGGCTGGCAATAGATTTTAAATTGATAACAGAACCAGGAAGTGAAAGGATAATAAGACTTGGATTTGAATATGCAAGAAAAACAGGAAAGAAAAGAGTCACAGCAGTTACAAAAGCTAATGTTGTAAAGACAACAGATGGACTTTTCCTCAAAACATTTTTCAGAATTGCAAAGGAGTATCCTGAAATCACAGCTGACGACTGGTTCATAGACATAATGACAGCAAAGCTTATAGACACAAAGAGAAGGACTGATTTTCAGGTTTTTGTTCTTCCCAATCTCTATGGTGATATAATAACTGACGAGGCAGCAGAATTTCAGGGAGGCGTTGGAACTGCTGGAAGTGCCAATATTGGGAAAAGATATGCAATGTTTGAAGCAATTCATGGAAGTGCACCGAGAATGGTTCAGGAGGGAAGAACCCAGTATGCGGATCCATCCTCTGTCATAAAAGCAGGAGCAATGCTCCTAAATCACATAGGGTATTCTGAGTTGGGGAATAAACTTGAGATGGCTCTTGATATATGCGGTCAATACGAAAGGAAACTTGTAATGACAGGTCGTTATACAGGAGCAACCGGAAGAGAATTTTGTGATTATATATTGGAAACAATAGAGGATCAAAATCTTCAAAAGAAATGGGAAAGTTTTGCGAGTAAGAAGGACTAAAAAATTAATTTAAAATAAAAAAGGAGGCTTTATGAGACCTAAGATTTCAGTAATTGGTGCGGGCTATGTCGGAGCCACAACAGCCCAGAGGCTTGTTGAAGCTGAGCTTGGGGATGTGGTTCTACTTGATGTTCTTGAAGGTATTCCTCAGGGGAAAGGGCTTGATATGCTTCAATCAGGTCCGGTATACGGTTTTGACACTCGAATTGCTGGGACTCAGGACTACAAGGACACAGAGAATTCTGACATTGTAGTCATAACAGCAGGTTTCCCGAGAAAACCTGGTATGAGCAGAGATGATCTTGTATTTAAAAACCTTGAAATAGTAAAACCTGTAACAGAAAATGTTTGCAAGTATTCTCCCAACTGCATAATAATTGTTGTTACAAACCCCCTCGATGCAATGACATATGTTGCCTACAAAGTGAGCGGGTTTCCGAAACACAGGGTTATGGGAATGGCTGGAATTCTTGATTCTGCAAGATTCTCCACTTTTATCGCAATGGAGTTGAATGTTTCAGTAGAAAATATCCAGGCATTGGTTCTCGGAGGTCATGGAGACGAGATGGTTCCTCTTCCTTCCTACACAACAATAGCAGGAGTTCCACTCACTGAGTTCCTCTCAAAGGAGAGAGTGGACGCCCTTATTGAAAGGACAAGAAAAGGTGGAGGAGAACTTGTTGCTCTTTTTGGAAAAGCAGGTCTTCCAGGCGCTCCATCCAGTGCCTATTACACACCATCTGCAGCTGTGCATCTAATGGTTGATGCAATTATAAAGGACAAGAAAAAGATACTCCCTTGCTCTGCTTATGTTGAAGGTGAATATGGAATATCTGGAACATTCCTTGGTGTCCCTGTTAAACTTGGTGCCAAAGGAATAGAAGAGATAATTGAAGTCAAACTGACATCAGAGGAGAAGGCTGCTCTTGAAAAATCAGCAAATGCAGTAAAAAGTGTTATAAATCTTATGAAATTGTGAGGTAGATATGGCTGTTCATAAACTTAGAACACCCATAACTGAAAAGGATGTTGAAAAACTTAAAGCAGGAGATAAAGTCTTAATATCTGGTTATATTCTAACAGGGAGAGACACTGCCCACAAGAAAATTTTTGAAATTGCATCAGAAGGTAAACCTCTTCCTATTGATTTGAAGGATCAGGTGATTTACTATGTAGGTCCAACCCCTGCTCGTCCTAGAAAAGTTATTGGTTCAGCTGGTCCAACAACATCAGGCAGAATGGATAAATATACTCCTCTATTGCATTCCCTCGGTCTCAGAGTGACAATTGGAAAAGGTGAGAGGTCAAAGGAAGTAAAAGAAGCAATGAAAAAATATAAAGGCGTTTATCTTGCTGCTGTAGGGGGTGCGGGTGCTTTAATTTCTAAATTCATAAAATCATCCGAAGTTGTTGCCTATCCCGAACTTGGTCCAGAAGCAATTTACAGATTGGAAGTTGAAGATTTCCCGTGCATAGTCATAAATGACATATACGGTAACGACCTCTACGAGATGGGAAAAGAAAAATATCAGATAAAATAGCTGACAGCTAACAGCTCATAGCTGAGCAAAGAAACTAAAGATCAAATTTAAATCTCTCATTCAAGAGTTCGAAATAAGGTGAGCTAATCTTTTGATAATTTCCTTTCAGAGGGTATAATATTAATTTAAATTTTATGGAGGATTTATTATGAAGATTCATGAATATCAGGCAAAAAACATTCTTGCAAAATTCAATGTAAAAATACCGAAGGGAGGAGTGACTGAGACCCCTCAGGAGGTCAGAAAAATTGCTGAGGAGATTGGGAAACCAGTTGTTATAAAAGCACAGATCCATGCAGGAGGAAGAGGGAAAGCAGGGGGTATAAAGGTTGCTAAAACTCCAGAAGAAGCAGAGAAAATTGGAAAAGAAATGATTGGTGTGACTCTTATAACCTATCAGACAGGTCCTGAAGGTAAGGTTGTAAGGAAAGTTCTTGTGGAGGAAGCCCTTGAAGTTGAAAAGGAACTCTATCTTGGAATTGTTCTGGACAGAATAAAAGAGTGTCCCGTGATAATGGCTTCACCAGAAGGAGGTGTTGAAATTGAAAAAGTAGCAGAAGAACATCCTGAGCTAATTTTTAAAGAATGGGTAGACCCAACTGTTCGATTCCTTCCGTATCAGGCAAGGAAGCTTGCTTTCTCTCTTGGGCTTAAAGAAAGAGCTTTTCAAGAGTGTGTTTCATTTATTCTTGGTTTATGGAAAGCTTTCCACTCGACTGATGCATCTCTTGCAGAGATTAATCCTCTTGTCCTTACAAAAGATCAGCAAGTTCTTGCCCTTGATGCCAAAATAAATTTTGACGATAATGCTCTTTTCCGTCACCCTGAAATAAAGGAGATGAGGGATATTTATGAGGAGGAGCCCCTTGAAGTTGAAGCATCAAAATATGACCTTAATTATATAAAGCTTGATGGAAATGTTGGATGCATGGTAAATGGAGCGGGGCTTGCAATGGCAACAATGGATATAATAAAGCATTCGGGAGGAATGCCTGCCAACTTCCTTGATGTGGGTGGAGGAGCAAACGAGGAAAGGGTTAGAAATGCCTTCAAAATTCTCATCGCAGATAAATCAGTAAAAGCGGTTCTCATCAATATTTTTGGAGGAATTGTGAGATGCGACATTGTTGCTCAGGGAGTTGTAAATGCTGCAAAGGAAGTTGGGGGTTCTTTACCAATAGTTGTTAGACTGGAAGGAACAAATGTTGAAGTAGCGAGAGAAATCTTGATGAACTCAAATTTAAATCTATATGCGGCAAAAACAATGAAGGAAGCTGCTGAAAAGGCAGTTGAACTTGCCAGAAAAAATTGAAAGGAGAGATGAAATGGCAATATTAATTGATAAAAATACAAGAGTGGTTGTTCAGGGATTTACCGGAAGAGAAGGGACATTCCACTCCCAGCAGATGCTGGAATATGGAACAAAAATTGTTGCAGGAGTAACCCCTGGAAAGGGTGGAACAACTCATCTTGGAATCCCTGTTTACAATACAGTTGAGGAAGCAGTAAACAAAGAGGGAGCAAATGCATCAATAATTTTTGTTCCCGCACCTTTTGCTCCTGATGCAATATGTGAGGCAGTTGATGCGGGAATTAAAGTTATTGTTTGTATTACAGAAGGGGTCCCTGCCCTGGATATGGTAAATGTAAAGAAATATGTCACTTTAAATAGGGCAAGGCTTATAGGTCCCAATTGCCCTGGAGTTATTTCTCCAGGAAAATGCAAAATGGGGATTATGCCAGGACATATTCATAAGCCGGGAACCATTGGCATTGTCTCCCGTTCTGGAACCTTGACCTATGAAGCAGTTGACCAACTCACAAAACTTGGTTTTGGACAATCAACAGCTGTAGGGATTGGTGGAGACCCTATTGTTGGCTCAACCTTTGTTGATATATTAAAACTTTTCAAAGATGACCCTGAAACCGAAGCGGTTGTCCTTATAGGAGAAATTGGTGGTTCCACTGAAGAAGAGGCAGCAGAATATATAAAGAAAGAATTCAAGAGGCCTGTTTTCAGCTTCATCGCTGGACAGACAGCTCCTCCTGGAAGAAGGATGGGTCATGCCGGAGCTATAATTTCAGGTGGAAAGGGGACTGCTGAGGAAAAGATGAAAGCTCTAAGCTCAGCTGGAGTTCATGTTGTAAAGTCACCAGCTGAAATTGGTCTGAAGGTTAAAGAAGTCCTTGGAAAAAGTTAAAATTCAAAATTTAAAAGTTAAAATGTATCTCTTAGAGGAAATTACCTGAAGCTTGAAGCCTGTAGCTTGTGCTATTCATTGAATTAGTTTAAATGAAAATAAGTTTTTATATATGTGGAGGTTTTAATGAAAATCAAAAAAGTATTGACCACTATTTTTGTATTTCTCCTCTCCTTCTTTCTCGGTCAGCTGAGCTACAAATTTGATATTTTTACAAGCCTTCCTGACTCATTTGTTTCTCTTTTTATCCGTGATGTTTCTTATGACTACGAACAAAATTCTAACCCTTTAATTTTTGAGAGAGAAGATGTAAGTTATCCTTTCAAATTCATTGTATATGGAGACTCAAGGGAAAATTCAACAATTCACAGGGCAATGATTGTTAAGAAAATTATAGAAGAGAGACCTGATTTTGTAATAAATCTTGGAGATATGGTTACATTTCACGATGAGCACCAATGGGAGATATTTGACGCTTTTGACGGTGAGATTATAAAAAATGGAATTCAATTTTTTCCTGTCCTTGGTAATCATGAGTATAGAGTGGCTCGAACAGAGATTTTTCCAAAGAAGGGGGACCCAGAAATTCTTTTAAAAGGATATTTCAAAAGATTTCCTTTCCTTGAAGGAAGAAGATGGTATACATTCATTTACGGGAATTGCAAGTTCATAGTTATTGATACAACGACTGACCACTCTCCTGGAAGCCCTCAATATGAATTTCTGAAGGAAGAAATTGAAAATAGCAGAGGAAAATTTGTTTTTGTATGCATGCATCATCCTCCTTATACAAAGACCAAGTATGGAAAGGCAAGGAAAGCAGAGAAGGTTATTGCTGAATTAATTGAAGATTTAAATCAGAAAGGACTAAAAACCCACATTGCCTTTACTGCCCACAAACATAACTATGAAAGATATTTAATAAATGGAATTAATTACATTGTCACAGCAGGTGGAGGAGCTCCTCCCTATATGGTAAATAGGAGTGAAGATGATTTTTACAAAGAAGATGGTCCTACTTATCATTATTGCAGAGTTACAGTATCAGAAAATAAAGGAATATTTGAAATGGTCAAACTCTCAAAAGACCTCTCGAAATGGGAGGTAAAGGATAGATTAGAGTTTTAATCCCTAACTCCGTCCATTTTAAGTAATATGTACAATTATTCTTCCAAATCTATTTATTTTATTGTTTTGGAAATTGAGCTCTAATCATGCTTCTCTTTTAACTATGCCTTCCTTATCAAAAGTAAAATAAGCAAATTTTCATATTACTTAATAAGTAATAACATAAAAATACAAGTGTGAGAGGGAAAAGCTTGTCTAATAACGAGAAAAATCATTATGTTTTATATCCTATTACTTAATTTTTACGAAGTTAAGGTTTAATTTTACAAAAAACTCTATTGAAAAATAGAAAGACTTTGCTTTCAGATTTTAAGATAAATATTTTTCTCTTTTAATCTTTACTTGAAATCTCAATTTCTAAGATTACACCTCTTTTCTTGCCAGCCTTGAGTTTCTCTTTTTTTACATCCTTTTCCCCTCTTCAACAGGCTCGAGAAGCATCTCTTCTTTCAGTTCGAAATCGGGCATGTTGTAATAGTGGTAGCCAGTTCCTGCTGGAATAAGTCTACCCATTATCACATTTTCTTTTAGACCAACAAGGTTGTCGATTTTTCCTGCGATTGCTGCATCTGTAAGTATTTTTGTTGTTTCCTGGAATGAGGCAGAGGAAATAAAGCTTTTATTGTTAAGAGTTGCTTTTGAAATTCCAAGTAAAATAGGTCTTGCCTTTGCAGGTTTTCCACCCTCATTAATAACTCTCTGGTTTTCCTCTAAGAAGAGAGCCTTTTCAACTTTCTCACCAACTATAAATCTTGTGGAACCAACATCTTCAATTACAACCCATCTCATCATCTGTTTGACTATTATTTCTATATGTTTGTCATTTATCTGAACACCCTGGGATCTATAAACCTCCTGAATTTCCTTTAGAAGATAGTCTGCAAGAGCTTTTTCACCAAGAACTCTTAGGATTTCATGAGGGTTGACAGCGCCTTCATTTAGAGGCTCCCCAGCCTTTATTTTTTCATCATCCTGAACCCTTAAGTGAGCTCCTTTCGGAATTGCGTACTCCTTCTCCATTCCTGTCTCATTAATAACTTTTATCTTCCTTGAACCCTTTGAAATACCCAAGATTTTGACCTTTCCATCTATTTCTGAGACAACAGCAACTGGAGTTTTCTTTGGATCAGGAACCCTTGCTTCAAAGAGGTCAACAGCTCTCGGAAGTCCTCCAGTAATATCCTTTGTCTTGGCTGTCATCCTTGGAATTTTTGCAAGAACATCTCCTGCATGAACTTCTGCTCCCTCTTTTACCATAAGACGAGCCCCTACAGGGATATGATATCTTTTCAATACTTTTCCTTCATTTTCACTTTTCACCCATATTTGAGGTTGTTTTTTCTCTTCCTTCCACTCAACAATTATCTGAGTTATAAGTCCTGTTATCTCATCCTGCTCCTCTTCCATTGTAACTCCTCTCTCTATATCTCTGAATTCGACAAATCCAGTTGCTTCTGTTATTATTGATGATGTATATGGATCCCATTCTACAAAGACCTGATTTGCTTTTATTGGATTTCCATCATTTACTTTTAATGTAGCTCCGTAAGCTATCTGGAAATGCTCTCTTTCTCTCCCTTTGTCATCAATGATGGCTATGTAACCAGTCCTGTTTGTTACAACAAGATTTCCTTCACGGTCTCTTACAGTCTGGAGATTTATAAATTTTACTTTTCCCTCATGGCGTGAAGCCAATTTTGACGCTTCACCTATTTTTGATGCAACGCCTCCAACATGGAATGTCCTCATTGTTAGCTGAGTACCAGGTTCTCCTATCGACTGGGCAGCTATAATTCCAACAGCCTCACCCAGTTCAACAAGTTTTCCCGATGAAAGATCCCTTCCGTAACAGAGCCTGCAAACACCTCTTCTTGCTTCACAGGTTAGGACTGATCTTATTTTTATTCTTTCAATACCAGCATTTGTAAGTTTGTTTGCAATTTCCTCTGTTATTTCTTCATTCGAATTGACTATCGGTTCTCCAGTATCAGGGTCATAAATTGTTTCAAGGGAAACTCTTCCTATAATCCTTTCTTCAAAGGTTTCAAGAATTTCACCATTTTCAACAATTGCTGATACATAAATACCATCGATTGTTCCGCAGTCTTCTTCGGTTACAATTACATCATGAGAGACATCGATAAGCTTTCTTGTCAAATAACCCGCATTAGCTGTCTTCAATGCGGTATCTGCAAGGCCTTTTCTTGCTCCGTGGGTAGAGATAAAGTACTGGAGCACTGAAAGACCCTCTCTTAAATTGGATGTTATAGGTGTTTCTATAATCTCACCTGAAGGTTTTGCCATAAGTCCTCTCATCCCTGCAAGCTGCTGGATCTGGGTCTTTGAGCCTCTTGCACCTGAATCAGCCATAACAAAGAGAGGGTTCAAATAATCAGATTTCTTACTCTCATATTCCATTCGTGTAAACATCATGTTTCCGATCTTATTGGTAATATTGTCCCAGATTCCAACAACCTTATTGTATCTTTCTCCAGCTGAGAGAATTCCATCGAGATACTGTTTCTCAACTTCTTTGACCTCCTCCTCTGCTTTTTTGATCAATTCATTCTTTTCTTGCGGAATTGTCATATCATCAATTCCGATTGAGAAGCCTGCCTTTGTTGCGTAGTAAAATCCAAGATCTTTTAGCTTATCTAAAAGTTCTATGGTGTCTTTTAAACCCTTCTTAAGATAAACATAGTAAATAAAGTTTTGAATTCCTTTTTTCTTGAGAAGTCCATTTATGTAAGGTATTTCCTCAGGAACAATCTCATTGAATATTAGCCTTCCAACAGTTGTTGTAACCAATCCGCCCTTTGCTTCAGAAACAGGGCAGTTGAGAACATCCTGATTATCATAGAATATTGAAAGATCCATAAATGGCTTATTTATAGGCACCTTTATAGGAGCATGAAGAGAGCACTCTCCGACCTCATAGGCATAGAAAGTTTCACGTTTTGAAGAGAATATTTTTCCAGTCCCTTTGGCTCCAGGCTTCTCAAGGGTGAGATAGTAACAACCGAGAATCATGTCCTGAGTAGGGACAGCAAGAGGTTTTCCGTGAGCGGGAGAAAGAATATTGTATGAAGATAGTATCAAAAGGGAAGCCTCAGCCTGAGCTTCTGTTGAAAGAGGTATGTGAACCGCCATCTGGTCTCCGTCGAAATCAGCGTTGAACGCGGGACAGACGAGGGGATGGATTTTTATTGCTTTTCCATCCACAAGAATAGGTTCGAAGGCTTGGATGCCGAGACGATGTAATGTTGGAGCTCTGTTTAAAAGGACAGGATGGTCTTTGACAACCTCTTCAAGGTAACGCCAGATTTCAGGGCTTTCTTGATCAACGAGAATCTTTGCCTCCTTTGGTGAGTTAGCAACCCCTTCTTTTATAAGTTTGTGATAGAGAAACGGTTTGAATAGCTCAAGAGCCATTTTCTTCGGAAGCCCACACTGATGGAGTCTAAGTTCAGGACCTACAACTATGACTGACCTCCCTGAATAATCTACTCTTTTACCGAGAAGATTATGTCTGAACCTCCCTTGCTTACCTCTCAGAGACTCGCTGAGAGATTTTAGGGGCTTCCTTCCCGCACCAACCTGAACTTTACCCCTTCTTCCATTATCAAAAAGAGCATCCACTGCCTCTTGAAGCATCCTTTTTTCATTTCTTATAATTAGTTCAGGAGCCCCAATTGCAATAAGTTTTTTCAGTCTGTTGTTTCTATTTATAACTCTTCTGTAGAGGTCATTGAGATCTGATGTTGCAAACCTTCCACCATCTAATCGAACAAGAGGGCGAAGATCAGGTGGTAGAACGGGTAGAACATCCAGAATCATCCACTCAGGGCTATTCCCTGAGTTTTTAAATGCTTCCACTATCTCAAGTCTCTTTGCAAATTTTAGCTTTTTCTGAAGGGAACCTTCTTTCATCATTGCTTTTCTAAGCTTTTGCGCCTCTGCTTCAACATTAACCCTCTTGAGAAGTTCTTTTAATGCTTCTGCTCCCATTCCATACTTAAGCCCATACTCCTTTTCAAAATATTTCAGAGCGCTATCTACTCTCCAGACTTTGTCTCTATCCTCTTTAACTATTTTGTGATAGTCACTTTCTGTTAGAATCGCAAATTTCTTCTCGGCCCATTCATAATCTTTGTCCTTTAGTTTGATGTCATCCATTACAATCCACTCGTTTTCAGAAATCACTTCGCCTTTCCTGTAGGGAAGTTCCTTCCCCTTCTCCAGCTCACCGGGCTCAAGAATTACAAATGCCTCATAGTAAACAATTTTTTCAACATCTTTCGCAGGAATATTTAGAATGAGACCAATTCTGCTGGGGATGTTTCTGAAGAACCATATATGAGCCACTGGAGCGGCAAGCTCGATGTGACCCATTCTCTCTCTTCTAACTTTTGAAAGGGTAACTTCCACCCCGCACTTTTCACATACAATGCCTTTAAATTTAGGTCTTTTATATTTACCACAAAGGCACTCATAATCATTAACAGGACCAAATATCTTGGCACAAAACAGTCCATCCCTTTCAGGTTTAAAAGTCCTGTAATTTATTGTTTCAGGTTTTGTTACTTCGCCATAAGACCAGCCCCTGATCTGTTCTGGAGAAGCCAGAGATATTCTAACCTGGTCAAAATCCATAATTGACATTGACCTTGAATCACTTTTCTTAGGGTTTTCCAATTTAGTCCTCCTTAATTAAAGGTCTAAAATCTATATTCATTTTTAATTTGATTTGTTAATAACAAAGCCCCAGGGAAGTTCCTTTTTCTTTTTGGGTATGAACTCCATGTTTATACCAAGGCTCTGCAGTTCCTTTACAAGAACATTTACAGATTCAGGGAATGTTGATTTAAAGCTATGATCACCCTTGACAATCGAATCATAGATATTCCATCTTCCTGTTATATCGTCTGATTTGACAGTTAGCATTTCCTGAAGAGTATATGCAGCTCCGTATGCTTCAAGCGCCCATACTTCCATTTCTCCAAATCTCTGCCCTCCGAATTGAGCTTTACCTCCAACGGGTTGCTGGGTAATCAAGGAGTAAGGACCTGTAGCCCTTGCGTGAATCTTGTCTTCAACAAGATGATGTAACTTCATCATATAGAGATATCCGACAGTTACCTCCTGGTCAAAGAATTCACCGGCAAATCCATCCCTTAGTCTTATTTTGCCGTTTGGTGGCAATCCTGCCTGTTTTAGAAATTCTTTTATTTCTTCTTCTTTAACTCCTTCGAAGACGGGCGAGGCGAATTTCAATCCTAAGGCTTTTGCTGCCCAACCGAGGTGTGTTTCAAGGATTTGCCCGACATTCATACGAGAAGGAACTCCGAGGGGGTTTAAAACTATATCAATTGGAGTTCCGTCAGGAAGAAAAGGCATATCCTCTTCAGGAACTATAGCAGCTATGACTCCTTTATTACCGTGTCTTCCAGCCATCTTATCTCCTTCCATCAATCTCCTCTTCGATGCAATATAAATCTTTATTATTTTTATCACGCCGGGAGGCAATTCATCTCCTCTTTTGATACTTTCTATCTTCTCCTTCATAATTGCTTTGAGAGCTTCTATCTGCTTCTCTATTTTATTTTCTATGCTTGCTATTGTTTCCTCCTTTTCTGGATTACCCTCTATCTTCAATTTTTTGTAAAGCTGTGGAGGGATAGAATCTAGGATTTCATCAGTTAAAACAGTTCCTTTCTTATAAACTTTCTTTTCTATCTGAATATCTTTTGCTAGCCTCTCACCCTTGAGTAATCTTTTAATTCTTGTCTCCTTCTCCATCTGAAGAATTTTCTTTTCATCATTGAAGTTCCTTTTTATTTTTTCAACCTCTTCCTCTTCTATCTGTGTGGTTCTTCCATCTTTGTCTGCTCCTTTTCGAGTGAAAATTTTTACATCTATAACAGTTCCCTCAACCCCTGGTTTGCAGTAAAGAGAAACATCCTTTACATCGAGAGCCTTTTCTCCGAATATTGCCCTAAGGAGTTTCTCCTCAGGGGTAAGCTGAGTTTCTCCCTTTGGAGCAAGTTTACCAACAAGAATGTTTCCTGGTTTAACATAGGCGCCAATTCTTACAATTCCGTTCTCGTCAAGGCTTCTCAGAAGTGTCTCTTTTACATGGGGTATATCCCTTGTGACCTCCTCAGGTCCGAGCTTTGTATCCCTTACCTCAATACTCTCTTCAATTATATGTAATGATGTGTAAGCATCTTCCTTAACAAGTTTTTCACTGACAATTATTGCATCCTCGAAATTGTAGCCTCTCCATGGAATAAAAGCAACAAGAACATTCCTTCCAAGAGCAAGCTCTCCTTTATCGGTGCAAGAAGAATCTGCAAGAATCTGTCCTGCTGTAACCCTGTCTCCCTTTTTAACAAGTGGTCTGTGGTGCAAAAGAGTGTTCTGATTTGTTCTCCTGAATTTTGTTAAAATGTATAGGTCAGTGCTCAATCCGTATGATTGCTCATTTTCGCCTACTCTTACAAGAATTCTTTGAGAGTCAACACTTTCGACTATTCCGGATCTTTTACATACAATTACACTACCACTCTTTTTAGCAACCTCATATTCCATGCCTGTTCCAACAATTGGTGCCTCAGGCCTCAAAAGTGGGACAGCCTGTCTCTGCATGTTGGAACCCATCAATGCTCTGTTAGCGTCATCATGTTCAAGAAATGGTATTAGAGATGCTGAAACTGATACCACCTGTTTAGGAGAGAGATCAATAAAGTCTACCTTTTCTCTTGGAACTACCTTAAATGTTCCGCCTTGTCTTGCAATTACAAATTCATTGAGGATTTTCCCTTCGTTGTCAACTTCAACATTAGCCTGAGAGATTACAAATTTTTCTTCCTCCCATGCGTTCAGATAGAAAACATGAGATTCAAAGATGGGAATTTGTTTTTTCTCCTTATGCAATCTATTTATTTCCTTCTGAAGTGTCTCTTTGTCAACAATTTCGCCCAATTTAAAATTAGAGTCTTTCGGATGAACGATCTTAAAGTAATCAACTATTTTCCCATTCACCACCTTTCTGTAAGGAGTTTCTATAAAACCGAATTCATTTATTCTTGCGTAAATACTGAGGGAGGAAATTAGACCGATACTTGGTCCTTCTGGAGTCTCAATTGGACAGATTCTTCCGTAATGAGTTGGATGAACATCCCTTACTTCAAAACCAGCTCTCTCTCTGCTCAAACCTTGAGGACCCATTGCAGAAAGTCTTCTTTTGTGAGTAAGTTCTGCAAGGACATTTGTTTTATCCATAAACTGAGAAAGTTCACCGGTGGCAAAGAATTCTTTTAAAGCTGCGATTACAGGCTTTGGATTTATCAAATCTGCAGGCATCAAGGAAGCTAAATCCGCACTCACAGTCATCCTTTCTTTTATTGTTCTTTCCATTCTTAACAGTCCTATCCTGAAACTGTTCTCTGCAAGTTCACCAACAGAACGAACCCTTCTATTTCCGAGATGGTCTATGTCATCTATGGGTTCAAGACCGTTCTTTGCTCTTAAAAGATACTTGACAATTTCAACCCACTGGGAAGGTGTGAGATATCTTTCCTCAAGAGATGCATCCTGTGAAAATTTAATATTGAATTTAATCTTGCCTATCTTTGAAATATCATATCTTTGTGGATTGAAGAAAGTCTCTTCAAAAAGAATTCTTGCATTCTCTGCATTAGGAGGTTCGGATGGACGGAGCTTCTTAAAAATCTCAATTAAAGCTTCATCTCTGCTCTTCTTTTTATCTCTTTTTAATGTCTCGGAAATAACATTCCCAATCTGATCCCTTTCAGGGAAGAAAATCTCAAAGGAAAGACCCTTCTCCTTGATCTTCTGTATATGCTCTTTTTCAACAGGCGTGTTGGGCTCTGAAAGCTTTTCAATGGATAAGGCAAAATAAGCACCCTCAAATTCATCCTCTATTATTGGAACCTCTTTAATTCCTGCCTTAATCAAAAGACCGATGATTGATCTAGTCAATTTCTTACCCCTTTGGACTATTACTTCACCTGTTGAAGGATTCGTAACATTTGATTCCACTATAAGTCCCGTTAGATTCTCATCCATTTGCCAGAAAAAGCAGTTGTTTTTGTAGGTTATTTTGTATATTCTGTAAAAAGCCTTTAAAATCTCTTCATCGGTTCCATAACCTATTGCTCTCAGGAAAATTGAGCCAAGAAGCTTCTTCCTCTTATCCATCCTGAAATATAGGACATCTTTATTATCATATTCAAATACTATCCATGGTCCTTTTATTGGTATAACCTTTGCAATATATAACCCTCTTTGCTCGCCGGGAAGGAAGAAAACACCAGGAGATCGGTGGAGTTGATTAACTATTACTCTCTCTGTTCCGTTAATTATGAATGTTCCATTGGAAGTCATAAGGGGTATTTCGCCAAAGTAGACTTCCTGTTCCTTTATGTCTTTAAAAGTTTTGTAAAGAGATGAAGGGTCTTTACTCCATGGAATTAATCTGAGTTTAACTTTCAGAGGAATCGAGTATGTATAACCTTTGTCAATACACTCTTCAGGAGTGTAACGAATCTTGAGCTGGACTCTATCTCCACATTGATCACACAAAGGAAAAGTGATATTTTCAATATTTCCACAATTGTGACAGTAAGGATGTTCCGATTCGCTGTAGATAGGTGTCAATGAACCACATTCTCTACATCTTCCTTTTGCATTTTCCAGTCCTGTCAATTTTCCACACTTACATTCCCATGTTCCGAGGGTATAGCTCACAAACTCTAAGGAGGCTGTTTCTTTGAAATCTGTTATGGGAAATATGCTTTTGAAAGCAGCTTGAAGCCCGATATCCTCCCTTTCTTCAGGGAGAAGGTCAAGTTGCAAAAATCTTCTATAGGATTCTTTTTGAACTTTTATCAGATCGGGAATTGGAAGAATCTTTTTAATCCTTGAATAATCGATTCTTTCTGTATATCTTTTTTCTTCTTGATACATATTTTTACCTCATAAATTTATTTTTTGAAGCTTTAAAACAAAGCCTTGATTTTTCTCAGAAATTATGCATTTATAAACCTTCCCTGAGGTTATTTTTAACTCCCTCCCTTTTCTTTTTATAAAAATCATAAAATAATCTTTTCCTCTTTTGCTGATACCTTTTCTATGCAAATTTTTAATAACACTCTTCTTTATTTAATCTCTATAGCGGCGCCTGCTGACTCAAATTTTGCTTTTATCGCTTCAGCTTCTTCTTTTGAAATGCCCTCCTTTATTGGCTTTGGAGCAGATTCTACAAGCTCCTTAGCCTCTTTCAAACCGAGATTTGTTACCTCCCTTAAAACCTTTATAACATTAAGTTTGTTTGTTCCAGCACTCTTAAGAATAACTGAGAACTCTGTTTTTTCCTCTTCCTTCTTCGCTTCTCCTGCTGGAGCACCAGCCATAGGAACAGCAGCCATAGGAACAGCAGCCGAAGCAGAAATCCCATACCTTTTTTCAAATTCCTTGATATAATCAGCAAGTTCAAGGACTGTTAGATTATCGAGATGCTCAAAAAATTGTTCTTTTGTGATTTTTGTCATTTATTCTCCTCCATTCTTTATATTCTTTAATTGATTTAATAGATTCAAAAATTGTATCAATCTATTGCTCATTAAATAAGCAAATGTTCTTAAAGGAGACGCAATTTGAGAGGCAAGTTGAGCTTTCAAAACCTCAACAGGGGGAAGATTTGAAATTTCTTTAACCTCTTCAGGACTGAGGAATTTCCCACCAATCAATCCTCCTTTTACTCTTAAAGGTTTGAACTCCTTGGATAAATCAAAAATTATGGAAATGGGCTTGACAGGGTCACTGTATCCAAAGAGTAATGCGGTTGTATTTTTTAAAACACTATCATCTAACTTATAGCGAAAGGATTGAAAAGCTATCTTTGTTAGCCTGTTTTTAATAACATGGAATTCTGCAGAGACCTCCTTTACTTTCCTTCTAACAGTGTTTGATTGAGCTACACTTAAACCTTTGTAGTCGAGAAAATATATTGCGCTTGTTTTCTTAATTTTCTCCACCAAATTTTCTACCTGTTTTGCCTTTTCTTCTCTGTTCATCTTTCCTCCTTATTTTATACCTACAGATGGAAGCGAAACCTTCAGAGATGGGCTCATTGTTGAAGAAAGATAGAGAGACTGGATATACTTCCCTTTTGAAGCGGACGGCTTAGCCTTCATGACTGCTTCTATGAATGCTTTCACATTCTCAACTATTTTTTCAGTTGGAAAAGAAATTTTAGCAACAGATACATGAAGATTTGCTGCTTTGTCTATTCTGAATTCAACCCTTCCTGATTTTATTTCCTTTACAGCCTTTGCAATTTCAAAGGTAACAGTTCCTGTTTTGGGACTTGGCATTAGCCCTCTTGCTCCAAGAATCTTTCCCAATTTACTTACAATCTTCATCATATCAGGAGTTGTAACAACAGCTTCAAACTCAAGCCATCCCTTTAATATTTTTTCTATTAGCTCCTCTCCTCCTATAAAATCTGCTCCCGCACTCTCTGCCTCTTTCACTTTTTCTCCCGAAGCAATTACCACAACTCTCTTTGTCTTACCTGTTCCATTGGGAAGAACAACAGTTCCTCTCACCATCTGGTCAGATCTTTTCGGATCAACTCCTAATTTCAAAGCAATGTCAATCGACTCATCAAATTTTGAATATTTTATCTTTTTGATAAGCTCAATTGCTTCCTCGATAGAGTATTCTCGAGGCTCAACCTCTTTCAAAGCATTATGGTATTTTTTCCCTCTTTTCTTACTCATTTACAACCTCCAGACCCATACTCCTTGCTGTTCCTTTTATTATCTCAACTGCCTTTTCAAGGGATGTCGTATTGAGGTCAGGAAACTTAATTTTAGCGATTTCAAGAATTTGTTTCTCAGTTACCTTCCCAACCTTAACTTTTTTCTGGTCAGAAGAACCCTTTGCAATATTTGCTGCTTTCTTTAATAGGAAAGAAGCGGGAGGTGTTTTCACCACAAAAGAGAATGTCTTATCAGTGTATATGGTGACAAGAACAGGAACTATTGTCCCTTTTTCCATCTTTGCAGTTGCTTCATTAAATTTTTTAACAAATTCCGAGGTGTTAACCTGATGGGGACCAAGGGCAGGTCCTACCGGAGGCTGCGGTGTAGCTTCCCCTGCAGGGAGTTGAAGCCTGACAACTGCTTTTACTGTCTTTGCCATAAAGACCTCCTAAATCTTTTCAACCTGTAAAAAATCTAATTCCACTGGAGTTTGTCTTCCAAAAATTGTCACAATAACTTTTACAGTTCCTCTTTCATTGTTGACAGATTCAATAATTCCGTTAAAATTTGAGAATGGACCATCAATTATTCGGACAGCCTCCCCTTTTTCGAGTGTATGGCGAGGTTTTGGTTTTTCAACAGTGGCTTCCATCTGCTGAAGGATTCTTTTTACCTCGTTCTCTTCAAGAGGGGTTGGCTTCTGCCCAGAACCTACGAAACCTGTCACTCTTGGAGTCCTTCTTACGAGATGCCATGTTCTATCATCCAACTCCATGTGGATTAAAATATATCCAGGATAAGATTTTTTTGTGGTGATAACTTTCTTTCCACTCTTTATTTCAACAACATTTTCAGTAGGAATTATAATTTCGCCTATCTTGTCTTCAAGTTCGTATTTCTTTGCTCTTTCTTTGATCGATTCCGCAACAAACTTTTCAAATCCAGTATATGTATGAACTACATACCAGTCTTTGTTATTCATAATCCTATCCTATGAAAATTTTTATCTTTGCTATAATATAAGAAAATATTGCATCGAAGAAAAAAAGAAAGAAACCAAAGAATATAACAAGAATGATAACCACAATTGTAGTTCCTACAGTCTCTTTCCTTGTAGGCCATGTTGCCTTTTTCAGTTCGCCTCTGACATCACCAAGAAAATTTAAGAACTTCCTCAATATTCCAACCTTTTCATTTTGCATTTTTTTCTCTCTCTTTCCTTAAGGAGAATTTTTCTGGCAGGCCAGAGAGGACTCGAACCCCCAACCCCCGGTTTTGGAGACCGGCGCTCTACCAATTGAGCTACTGGCCTGCATCACTTTGTCTCCCTGTGCAGGGTATGAGCCCTGCAAAATGGGCAGAACTTCTTTAATTCAAGCTTATCAGTATGTTTTTTCTTATTCTTTGTTGTGGTATAGTTTCTTCTCTTACACTGGGTGCACTGTAAATTAATTATTTCTCTCATTCAATCACTCCAGAATATCAGTAACTGAACCTGCTCCTATTGTCCTCCCTCCTTCCC
>CAZHEF010000001.1:359523-370089 GCA_964531645.1 uncultured Clostridia bacterium | reverse complement strand
TAAGCGAAGCTGTGAGAGGATAATATATGCATTGGTTATATACAATAACAAGAAAATGGGAGGATAAACCTTTGCATGAATTTACACAAAAATCTTTACGCTATCGAAGAAACAATCTCTCTGGAAAATTTCTTTGTTATAAGATAAGGTTTTCAAAGGAGGGCTTAATGAGGTCTTTTCTTTTATTACTAGTAATTACCATAAATTTTATATATGGGGAAAGTTTAGGTGTTCTAAAAGAAGTAATGAAACCTTCTCGAATAACAGTTTCAGGTCAAGAAGTTTACATTTCTGATGACAAAAAGATAAAGGTTATTTCTTTAAAAGATTTGAAATTAATAAGAGAGATTGGAAAGCGGGAGAAGGACCTGGGGAGTTCAATGTTGATCCCCGTGTAAGAGTATTAGATGATAAATTATTCGCTTCAACCACAAGCAAAATTTTATGGTTCAAGAAAAATGGTAAATTGATAAAGGAAATTCGGATTCCTGTTTTAGTAAGAACTGCTCCGGTAAACAAAAACTATGTGGCAGGTAAATTGCAAATACCCGATTATTTTGTTGAGCTTTCCGATAATAATTTCAAAAAACTCAAAACTCTTTATCAATTTAAAGATCCAGAGTTAATAAAAATGAAACTCAATCCCCTTTTCGCTCCTCTTTCTCAATTTGATGTAGCAGAAGGAAAAATATTTATTCATGAGGGATAGAAAGGTTTCTTCTTTGAAGTATTAAATTAGAAAGGCGACAAGCTCTACAAGATTAAAAAAAATTACCCAAAAGTTAAATTTGAAAACTGGTTTAAGGAAAAATTCTTGCAAGATTTAAGGAGAGGGCCTGTGTCTACAAAAGAGATAGAGGAAAGACTTGTTTTCCCCGACCCCGAGCATTTCCCTCCTGTCCAATCAATGATTATAAAAGATGGTAAGATTTATTTAAAAACTTTTAAGAAAAAAGGAAATGAATTTGAATTTATAGTTTTAAACCTCAAAGGAGACGAAGTTAAAAAATTATTCCTTCCCGATGCAGAAATCTGGACAATTGATAGCAATTATTATTACTGGCTTGATTTCAATGAGAACGAAGAGTATGTTTTGAACAGGAAGAAAATATAAAAAGTTACCTGAATTTTAATAAGTTTTTCTTAAAAAGATTATGGAAATAATCGACGAGCCCGAGACCAGCGTTGTGAATAACCAATAACCAAATAACCAAATCCCAATGATCAAATTCAGATAACCAAAGCTTCATGCTGCAGGCATCAAACTCACAGCCTACAGCTTAAGAATCCTTCAAAGAGCAAAATACTTGTCTCGCAAGTCTCGCTCGCCCAGCCTTTCTCGCATTTATTTAATTTTGCATTTTAAAATCTTCAATTTCAAATGCTCTTGAAGTAAACATGAAAAAGGAGTAAAAATTAAAATGATAATCTGGAGGGTATCATGAAAATTTCTTTAAAGAAAAGTAGCCTTTTACCAATCCTTTTTTTTCTTTTTTTAATAAGCCTTGGTTTTAACCTTTATCTATTAAACTCAGAAAAGAAAGTAAGCGTTGAGGACATTTCAGTAGCAGAAAAAATTATAGGTCTCCAGTTCAATCAGAAGGACAGGGAGCTGATGCTCGACGATGTTAACGAGAATCTTTTAAACTATGAAAAGATAAGGAGCGTCAAACTTGAAAACAGTGTTCCACCATCTTTTTATTTCAATCCCATTCCATTAGGATATAGAATTGAAAAAACAAAAAAGCAATTTAAATTTACAAAAGTTAAAAACCCGGAACTTCCAAAAGACCCTGATGAACTTGCCTTTCTTTCTTTAACTCATTTATCCGCTCTGATAAAGGAAAGAAAAATTACATCTCTCCAGTTGACAAAACTCTATCTTGAAAGACTAAAAAAATATGGACCAAAACTTGAATGCATAATTACTTTGACCGAAGAGCTTGCCCTTGAACAGGCAAAAAAGGCTGATGAAGAAATAGCAAAAGGAATATGGAGGGGTCCTCTCCATGGAATTCCATGGGGTGTAAAGGACCTTTTTTCGACAAAAGGATACAAAACAACATGGGGAACACCACCATACAAAGAGCAGGTTATTGATGAGGATGCCACTATTGTGAGAAAACTTAGAGAAGCGGGTGCTGTTCTTGTGGCAAAACTTACTCTCGGAGAGCTTGCCTGGGGAGATGTCTGGTTTGGAGGAAAGACAAAAAATCCATGGAATCTTCAGCAGGGTTCAAGTGGCTCATCAGCAGGTTCTGCCTCTGCAACCTCTGCGGGTCTTGTCGCCTTTGCAATAGGAACAGAGACATGGGGTTCAATTGTTTCTCCATCAACAAGATGTGGAGTAACAGGTCTCAGACCAACATATGGAAGAGTAAGTAGATACGGAGCAATGACTCTAAGCTGGAGTATGGATAAAGTCGGACCAATATGCAGAACTATTGAGGATTGTGCCATTGTTTTCAATTACATTTATGGTCCTGATGGAAAAGATACAACAGTTTTTGATTTTCCCTTTAGCTGGGACTCAGAGCTTGATATTAAAAAATTGCGAATTGGCTATCTTAAAAAGGAATTTGAAAAAGATTACAGGAACAAAGAGAATGACCTTAAAACCCTTGAAACCCTCCGTTCCCTCGGAATAAATCTTATACCGATTGAACTTCCCGATTTGCCGATAGAGCCCCTTTCCCTAATTTTGAATGTTGAGGGTGCATCTGCATTTGATGAACTGACAAGGACAAGAAGTGTTGACATGATGGTAAGACAGGAAAGAAGAGCATGGCCCAATGTTTTCAGATGGGCTCGTTTCGTTCCCGCAGTTGAATACATTCAGGCAAACAGAATAAGAACACTTTTAATAAATGAAATGGCAGAAAGACTGAAAAACATAGATGTTTATGTTTCGCCCTCTTTCGGAATAAATTTACTTTTAACCAATCTAACAGGGCATCCCGCGGTTGTTGTTCCCAATGGTTTTGACAAAGATGGAAATCCAACGAGTATTACTTTTATCGGAAATCTCTTTAAAGAAGCAGAAGCTCTTTTGGTTGCTAAAAAATATCAGGATTCAACAGATTTTCATCTAAAACATCCAAAGCTTGAATGAGTTTTAAGAGAAAGGTAAAAGACTTTTTAATTAGATGCATTTGGGGGAATCGTTCTTATCATCTTTTCTTAAAGAGATTTGATGGATATATTTATGAAGTGAGACCTTCTTCATCTTTTAAAACTGATGATATAGTTCTCAACAAGGTATGCAGATTTTCTGATACAAAAAATAATTTATGGTTCAAAAGTTATGAGGACCTTCTATTTCCGAAAGCACCTTCTTTTTTCCACAGAAAGATTTGGGAATTCTGCCAGATTATATATGGGCTAAGAAAGCTGAAAAGGTTTCATCCTCAAGCAGTTGCCCTGGGAATTGGATGCGGTCATGAAGAGCTAATGTATTTTCTTGCCAATAAAGCTAGGAAAGTTTATGCAATAGACATATACAAAGATAAGTATCTTGGTGGTGAAGCGGATGAGGATGTAATGTTCAGACCTGAAAAGTATGCCCCTTTTAAATTCCGAAAGGAATGTCTGGTTATCGAGAGGATGGATGCAAGGGAATTAAGATTTGAAAATAACACCTTTGATTTCTGCTTCTCCCTCTCAGCTATTGAACATATGGGAAATAGAAAAAATAAGCTTAAAGTTCTCGAGGAAGTTTTCAGAGTTTTAAAACCAGATGGTGTCTTTGCAATGACTACTGAATTAATTTTGAATAAATTGGGATTTGGCCGGGGATATTTTAAACTAAGCGAACTACTTGAACTTTGCAAGGATGCTGGATTTGAAATAATCGAAGATATTGATACATCTGTTGAAAAAGAATTTGCCTTCCCCCCTCTTGCACTTCCGATGGAATTTAATAGAACACCTCATGTAATCCTGAGAAATTTCAACACAATTTATACATCTTTTTCCCTTTTCCTATTGAAAAGGGCTTTTTCTCCAGAAAATATCGCTCTAAAGGGTGACGAAGAGGGAATATCCTCAGTTCCTTATGAGTATCGAGCAAAAATTGAATTAATTCAATGTCCTGAAAGGGTGAGGAGGGGAGAAAGAATTAAAATAATTTTAAAAATAAAAAACATGGGAGATGTCCCATGGTTTATAAATGGAAGCAGGAGTCATATGGTTAGGCTGGGGATAAAAATATACAAGGAAAATGTGCAGGAAGAATTGCATTTCAATCTTCCACAAGATGTAATGCCGGGAGAGGAAGGAATTGTTGAAGTAGAGATCCCCCCATTAAAATTGCAGGGTAAGGCTCTCTTTCATTTTGACCTCGTGAAAGAACTCTGTTTCTGGTTTAATGAAAAAGGATCTAAGACAATTGAGAAAGAAATTGAGTTTTTATAGTTAAACTAACTCTACTGAAAGAGCAACTGCAGAGCCTCCTCCAAGACAGAGGGTCGCAAGTCCTGTTTTTGCATTTCTTCTTTTCATTGCATAAAGGAGAGTTGTTAAAACTCTTGCTCCAGATGCTCCGATTGGATGTCCAAGGGCAACCGCTCCTCCATGGACATTTACTTTTCCCCAGTCCCATCCAAGCTCTTTTCCATCAGCAAGAACCTGTGCAGAAAAAGCTTCGTTTATCTCAATAAGGTCAAAATAATCTATGTTCTTTCCAAGCTGTTTAAGCAATTTTTTCACTGCTTCCACAGGAGCATAAAAGAGCATTTTTGGCTCAACAGCAGAAACTGCATAGCCAGTGATCAATGCCATTGGGTTTAATCCTAACTCTTTCACCCTTTCCTCTGAAACAACAAGAACTGCCGATGCTCCATCATTAACTGAGGGTGCATTCCCTGCAGTTATCGTTCCATTGGGTTTAAAGGCAGGTTTAAGTTGTGAAAGTTTTTCAAGGGATGTATCCCTCCTCGGACCCTCGTCAGTATCTACAATTACTGGCTCACCTTTTTTCTGGGGAACAGGAACTGGAACAATTTCATCCTTAAACCATCCATTGTCAATTGCCTTTATAGCTTTCTGATGAGAATTAAAGGCAAACTCATCCTGCATTTCCCTTGTTATCCCTGACCTTTCTGCAGTGAATTCTCCGAGCTCTCCCATATGCTTGTTTTCAAAGGAATCCCATAAACCATCAAAAATCATCAAATCAATTAATTGTCCATGCCCCATTCTGTAACCAGTTCTTGCTCTCTGAAGGGTATAGGGACAGTTACTCATTGATTCCATTCCTCCTGCAAGGACAATATCTGCATCACCAGCCTTAATTGCCTGTGCTCCAAGCATTACCGCTTTCAAACCTGAACCGCAAACTTTGTTAATGGTTATAGCTGGAATTTCAGGGGGAAGTCCTGCCTTTATCTGTGCCTGGCGGGCAGGAGCCTGACCTATACCAGCTGAAACAACATTCCCCATTATAATTTCTTCAATCAATTTAGGGTCAATACCCGCTCTGTTCACAGCTTCTTTCAGGGCAATGGCTCCAAGCTCAACTGCAGATAGAGAAGAGAGACTCCCCAAAAAACTCCCTATTGGACTCCTGACAGCTGATATAATAAAAGCTCTTCTTGCCATAAAGCCACCTCCTTAAATTAAGGGATGATTTTACCCAATTTTAACCAATATCTCAACAATTTCAAGAAATTTCCTTTTGAACGCTTGACATTGTATATGATATATCATATATTATATATGAAATGCAAAGTTGTCACTTTATTTCTTTTTTTGGAAAGAATCTATGAGAACTTATAAAGGAATATATATAGTAGCAAAAGCAAATAATTTATTCCACGAGAGAAAGGGGGGTGAAAAATGAAGGAAAGGTGATTTATTTTTTTTTGTATAGGCATTGGGCTTGGGTCTAAAAAAAATTTAAAAGGAGGTTTTATGAGTAAAAAACTTATTTATTTATGCTTAATTGTAGGCCTTTTCCCTACAATATCTTTTTCTCAACTTGGTCAGACTGGTGCAATAAAGGGAACTGTCACTTTTGAGGACGGAGGGCCTCTCCCTGGAGTTTCTGTAGTTCTTAGTTCTCCAGCCTTAGTTATTGGGAAAATGATTACATCAACAAATGAAGTCGGTCAATATCGCTTTTTGAATTTACCCCCTGGAAAATATGAACTTACTTTTGAGATGGAAGGAATGATATCAGTTGTTAGAAAAGATATTGTGGTCAGCGCAAATGTAACCGTGACAGTTGATGTTCAGTTAAAACCAACAAAAATAGAAGAGAGCATTGTAGTAACTGGTCAAGCACCTACTTTAGATCGACAATCTGTATCTAAGACCACCACTATGGACAAGGAACTTATAGAGTCTCTACCTGTTGTCAGAAGCTTCATGACATTTTTCAATATGACTCCTGGAGTCAGCGAAGGTTCTGCTCAGGGGGCTGGAGTGAGAGATAATTCCTTTAATCTTGATGGAATTCAAATTAACGACCCCGTGGTTGGAACAAGTCCCGGCAATATTTTCAGCTTAGATATCATGGAAGAAGTATCAGTTCAAACATCTGGGGTAAGTGCTGAGTTTGGCTCAGTAAAAGGCGGTGTCCTAAACATCGTAACTAAATCTGGTGGAAATAGGTTTAGCGGAAGTGCCAATGCTTATTACAATCATGAAAAATGGAGAGCGGACAACACAAAAGGAACGCCCTTAGAAGGTAAGACGAGCGGCCCCAAGTTCGAAATGGAGCCTGGAATAAATTTCGGAGGCCCTATAATTAAGGACAAATTGTGGTTCTTTCTAAATGCAAGTACTTATAGAAGTAAGAGTTATGTTGCTGGTTTTCCTTATGATAAGCCCTCTGAAACTCCAATTGAGAACAATATACTATTTCCATACCTCAAACTTACCTTCCAGCCAAATCAAGACAACAAGTTTGTTTTGGGATTCGACTACAGCTTTAACTACCTTGATAATCGTGGGGCTTCTAAATATGCCACAGAAGACACAACATGGGAACAGAAATACCCAGTCTATGTAGTAAGTGTCATCTGGACACACATTTTTAGTAAAAACCTTTACGCAAATTTAAAGCTAGGAGCCTCTAGGACTGAGCTTAATCTTTATGACAAAAAGAAAGTAGGATACATCGAGGAGAGCTCAAACTGGCTTCAATCTGGAAGTTATGGGTGGGATGACCTAAATCCAAGGACTCGTCTTCAGATGAATGTTGATGCTACCCTGTTTCTGGATGATTTTGCAGGAAATCACGAAATGAAGTTTGGAATTCAGGGAAATTTCCTTGAGGGTAGAAGAAAAGTAATACCTTATGGTCCTAGGGATAGTTTGGGAATGTCGAGACTTTTCACTTACATATGGGAAGGCGTTCCTTATTATGCTTGCTGGGGAGCAGGCCATGATAGAATTGACAGAGGCTTGAATGCTGGAATTTTCTTCAATGATTCTTGGAATCCTACAAAAAGATTAACGGTTAACATAGGCTTAAGATTTGATTATAATCGCAACTTTTTCCCTGCTGGAAAAGGCGGCATCGGGGATGTTCCCATTAAAGGAAGTTATGCTCACATTGGATATCCAGAGTTGGCTTACAATCTTGAAATAGAAAAAACCATAAAAGCATTTGAATGGAAAAACATCTCTCCGCGATTGGGACTCGTTTATGATTTAACTGGAGATGGTAAAACATTAATTAAGACAAGTTTTGGACGATATCTTCAGGACAACTACACCACCATAAGTTTCGAAATTCACCCCATAAACTGGCTCTGGTATGAGGCATACACGGACGAGCATGGTAACCCCACATGGATTACTTACACTTATGTTCCTGGAGTGGATATTAAGGTAGGATACAAAGACAATAAACTTAAAGCTCCTCAGACATATGAATACACTTTGGGATTGGAGAGAGAGCTCTTTGAAGATTGGGTCTCAAGCCTAAGATTTGTTATAAGACGGGAGAGAGACTTAATAGAGACTGTTGATGCTACAACTGTTGATATGGATGCCCTAATGGAAAAAGGAGAGCTCATATTTTCAAATAACTGGAAAAAAGTTGAAGTGGTGGATCCTTTTGATGGCAGGAGTGTTACTTTTTATCAACTGGTAAGGTATGTTCCCCGTGAAGAATACATGGTTAATCCTCCCGACTTGAAACGAGACCATAAGGGATTTGAAGTTAGCCTCAAGAAGAGATTCTCTAAAGGATGGAGCCTTGATCTCTCCTATGTTTTTCATTCTACAAAGGGTATGCTTGGAACATCTTTCTGGCAGACTGAGGGCAGGACAAGTCTATACGATAATCCAAATGCTCATGTTAATGCTTATGGACATGTAGACTTAGAGAGGAAACATCAATTTAAATTATCAGGTGTTGTCAAAGGACCATTTGGCATAAATCTAAGTGGATACTTCCGCTATCTTTCAGGAGTTCCATATACCAGAACAGTAAACTCTAAAGACCTTGGTCTTCCATTTAGCGAAACAGTTTTTGCTGAACCTCGTGGCTCAAGAAGATTGCCTTCTCTTGCCATTTTAGACCTCAGATTGGAGAAGGAACTTAAAGCAGGAGAAGGTATTGGCTTCAAAGTTTTCGGAGATGTATTCAATGTCCTTAACGGGAATAAAGCTACAGGAGTTGTTACAAGGTCAAGCTCTCCGAAACTAAAATTTGGAGAAATGACAAGTATTCAGGATCCCCGAGTTATTAGATTAGGAGCCAAGGTAGACTTTAACTTTTAGTATACCCTCCGGAATATAGTTTTTCAGGGAGGGGATGCTCTAAATAAGCTTCCCCTCCTTCCTTATTTATAAAATTTCTGCTTTTTTTTTACTTTTTAAGGGTATTTATCAAATTTTTGATTGTATCTACTTGAGGATCGTCTGGAGATAATTCAATAAACTTCTCGAAGCGTTTGATAGAGTCAGAAATACTTCCTTTGTTAAGATAGGCGTATCCAAGTTTTAAGTAGTAAAGTCCGCATTTTGGGTTAAGTGCAACGGCAAGCTCGTAATATTTTGTGGCTTCATCAACATTTCCCATGTTAAACATGATTTCAGCAGTATTATAGGCAAGGGCAGGGTCAGGAGATTTGCTATTTTCAATAGCCATTTTGTAATAAATTGATGCTTCTTCAAAAAATCCTTTCCCTATAAATGCTTCAGCCATTGAAATACAGACCTCTACCATTTTTTCCTTTAAATTCGGGCTTTCTTTTTGCATATCTTCCATAACTTGTTTGAACTGAGTTATTGCAGAATCGAAATTTTGTGTTTTTAAATAGGCATTCCCAAGTTGGTAACGCACTAAATACATTGATGGATACGAATCTAAAAATTGCTCAAGCAGAGGAATAGCTTCTTTATATTGCTCATTTTTTATTGATTTCATTGCCTTCTCCAATTTTTCTCTTAACTCTGGTGAAATAGAAAGAGAAGCCTCTGCTTCCTCTCTATTCATTATAATTTTCTGCTCTGGATTTTGATTAAGTCCTGAAAGAAAAACCTGCGAAAACACTGGAACATGTCCTTCTTTTAAAAAAGTAAATTTATAAGTATCCTTTGCAAATCCCATAAAAACCCATCTTCCCTTTCTATCAGTTACAGTTTCAAGCTTAAAATTATAAGAAGTCGACTCCATAATGACCTTCACTCCAGAGATAGGATTGCCCTCTTCATCGAAAACATACCCAATAACCCTGCCATTTCCTCTCCCTTCTTGAGCTGAGAGAAGTAAAGGTAGAAAGACCATAAGAAAAAGAAAATTTAAAATAAAAAATTTCCAGTTCATCTCATAATCTCCTTAAAAATATCTTATTTTGTTGACAAGATATATAATATATCATATTATAATACTTCACAAGAGATGAAATTAACAAATAGTCTAATACAATACAAATCACTAACAGAATGTGTAATGGAGTATTTAAGACAGGAGATGGAAAAAGGAAATTTAAAACCTGGCTCTCGAATAAACGAAAAGGAACTATGTAAATTCTTAGGTGTGAGTCGGACTCCGATAAGGGAGGCTTTACTTCAACTTGAAAGAGAAGGATTTGTAGAGATTCTTCCTCGAAAAAGTATAAGAATTAAAAAACTTACTTTGAAAGAAATTGAAGACCTTTACAATACAATAGGAGTCTTAGAAGCTGATGCAGCGGAAAAAGCCTGCGAAATAATATCTAAAGAAGATATTGAAAGAATGGAAGAATTATTTCAAAAAATGGAAAAAGCTCTTAGAAAAAACAACTTTATAACTTATATGGAGTATAATCGTGAATTACATAACATTCACTTAAAACTTTGTGGCAATAATGTCTTACAAGAAATTGTTTCAAGATTGAGGAGCAGATTGTATGATTTTCCAAGAATAATATTGACTATCCCGGAATGGGAGGAAAAATGTATGAAAGAACATAAAAAGTTGATAGAACTTTTCAAAAAAAAGGACAAAAAAGCTATTAGAGCATTAATAAGAGGTAAACATTGGAATTTTCAAGACAATTATCAATTTATATTAAAATATTATGACTTGATAAATTCTAACAGTAATAAATAACTTTACATGAAAGTTTT
>CAZHEF010000001.1:0-359423 GCA_964531645.1 uncultured Clostridia bacterium | reverse complement strand
TTAGTAAATTATGAGTCCAAAATGAGAATCAAGAAAGAAGAAGTTGATTCCAATAGTTATAGGGGGTTGATTTTCAACATACAGAGATTTTCTATTCACGATGGACCAGGAATAAGAACAGTTGTTTTTTTCAAAGGATGCCCTCTAAGATGTCTCTGGTGTCATAATCCTGAGGGACAAATAATGAGAAAAGAGATGGTTATATGGGATGACCGTTGTATTGAGTGTAAGACATGTGTTAAAACCTGTCCCAATTCTGCTGTGGAAGACCCTTCAAAATGCGTCCTGTGCGGAGAATGTGTTAAGGAATGCCCTTCGGGGGCAAGGGAGATCACGGGGAAGGAAATGACGATTGAGGAAATCATAATGAAAATCGAAAAGGATAGGGTTTTTTATGAACAATCTGGTGGAGGAGTGACATTTTCAGGAGGAGAGCCTCTTTCTCAATATGATTTTCTGATAACTCTTTTAAAAAAATGCAAGGATAAAGGTATTCACACAGCCATTGAGACCTGTGGGTATTCAGAATGGGATATCCTTCTTTCTGTTAGCAAATACACAGACCTTTTTCTCTATGATATAAAAGTTATGGATGATGAATCCCACAGAAAATTTACAGGAGTGTCAAACAAAAAAATTCTTGAAAATCTAAAAAAACTTTCTTCAAACTACAAAAATATTGTAGTGAGAATTCCAGTTGTTCCAGGTGTGAATGACAATTTGGAAAACATTGATAAAACTGCTGATTTTATAGCTTCTCTTGGAATAAAATATGCACATCTTTTGCCCTTCCATAAAGGAGGGGTTGAGAAATACAGAAGATTGAGAAGAGATTACAGATTTTTAGCCAAGAATTTCCAGGAGAAAGATGGAATAATTATCTTTACCAAAGTTTTAAAAGAAAAGAAGATAACTGTTAAAATTGGAGGATAGATATGACAGAAAGAGTAGCAAAATTAAGAGAAAAAAGTGTCAACACAAAACCTTTTATAACATCGGAAAGAGCAGAATTAATAACTGAATTTTATTCAAATTATAATTTGATAACTCAATCAACTCCTGTTTTAAGAGCCCTTGCTTTCAAATATATTCTGGAAAATAAGTCAATATTTATTGAGGAAGACGAGCTTATAGTAGGCGAAAGGGGTCCTCTTCCAAAAGGAGTCTCAACCTATCCTGAAATTTGTTGCCATTCAATAGAAGACCTTGAAATTCTGAATTCAAGGGAGAAAATCTCATACATTGTTTCAGAAGAGGTAAAGAAAATTTACAGAGAGAAAATAATCCCATTCTGGAAAGGAAAGACTGTAAGAGAAAAAATTTTCAGCGAAATGACAGAAGAGTGGAAAGATGCTTACAATGCAGGGATTTATACAGAGTTCATGGAACAGAGAGCTCCAGGACATACAGTCCTTGATGATAAAATCTACAGGAAAGGGTTTTTGGATTTCAAAAGAGAAATTCAAGAAAGCCTTAAAAATCTTGATTATTACAATGACCCTGAAGCTTACTCCAAAGAGCAAGAACTTAAAGCTATGTTAATTTGTGCAGATGCTATTATAAATTTTGCTCGAAGACACTCTGAGCTTGCAAGAAAAATAGCAGAGAAGGAACAAAATCCAAGGAGGAAAAAGGAACTTGAGAAAATAGCAGAGATATGCGAGCATGTTCCCGCAAATCCACCAAGAACTTTCTGGGAAGCTCTTCAGGCGTACTGGTTTGTTCATCTTGGAGTTATAACTGAGACTAATCCATGGGATTCTTTCTGTCCGGGAAAGCTCGATCAGCATCTCTATCCTTTCTATAAAAAGGACTTAGAAGAAGGAAAATCGAGCAAAGATGAAGCAAAAGAATTACTCGAATGTTTCTGGATAAAGTTTGACAATCAACCTGCGCCTCCCAAGGTTGGTATAACATCCGCTGAGAGCGCAACATATAACGATTTTTCCCAGATAAATCTTGGCGGTGTAAAGCCTGATGGCTCTGATGCAGTCAATGAACTTTCTTATTTAATCCTTGATGTTGTTGAAGAAATGAGGCTTATTCAGCCAAATCCAAGTATTCAGGTCAGCGTTAAGAATCCTGACTCTTTTTTAAAGAGAGCATGCGAGGTTATAAGTAAAGGCTTCGGACAACCATCTGTGTTCAATTCGGACATGGTAATTCAAGAACTTATAAGACAGGGGAAATCTGTTGAAGACGCAAGACAGGGAGGGACAAGTGGATGTGTTGAGACTGGTTGTTTTGGAAAGGAGAGTTATATCCTTGTCGGCTACTTGAATCTTGTGAAGATTCTTGAAATCACCCTCAACAATGGCTTTGACCCGAGAACTAAAAAAAGAGTTGGAGTAGAGACAGGAAATCCTTCAAATTTTAAAACCTTTGACGAATTTTTCAATGCCTACAAAAAGCAGTTAGAGCATTTTGTAAACATAAAAATAAAAGGGAGTAATGTAATTGAGAGAATTTATGCTCGTCATTTACCTGTCCCGTTCCTTTCAATTTTAATAGATGATTGCATTAAAAAAGGTAAAGACTACAACGATGGTGGAGCGAGATACAACACAAGCTACATAATGCCTGTTGGACTTGGAACTTTGAGCGATTGCATGTCTGCAGTAAAGTTCCATGTTTTTGACCAGAAAAAAACAAGTTTTGAAGAACTTCTGGAAACCCTTAACAAAAATTTTGAAGGTTACGAGCCTCTGAGACAGAGACTCTGGAATAAAACTCCAAAATTTGGGAATGACGACGATTATGCTGATGGAATTATGAGTGCACTCTTCAAAACAATTTTTGAAACTGTTGATGGAAGGAAAAACACAAGAGGTGGCGAATATCATGTCAACTATCTTTCTACAACCTGCCATGTCTATTTTGGTTCAGTTACAGGTGCAACTCCTGATGGAAGGAAGGCTGGAACTCCTGTATCCGATGGAATATCTCCCGCTCAGGGTGTTGACAGACTTGGTCCAACAGCAGTAATTAAATCTGTTTCTAAGATGGATCATGTTCTTACAGGAGGAACTCTCTTGAATTTAAAATTTACTCCATCGATCTTAGAAGGAGATGGGATTGAAAAATTGGCTCAACTCATAAGAGCTCATTTCAAACTTGGTGCTCACCATGTCCAGTTCAATGTGATTACTGCAGGGACTCTGAGAGATGCCCAGAAGAACCCCGAAAAATACAGGGATTTAATTGTCAGGGTTGCGGGCTTCAGCGAATACTTCTGCAACCTCTCAAAAGGAGTTCAGGACGAAATAATAGCAAGAACAGAACATTTTTCAGTTTGAAATATTTATTCTATCCTGAGGCCATGATAAGGAAAGAAATTTTATCCCGAAAAAAAATAGAAAATTTTGCAAAAAAACTTTCCCATTTTTTCCTCATCCTTAATCTCTTTGTTTTACTTTATCCTGATGAGAAACCAGTTAGAGTGAAGGAAGAAAAAGTTTTTGTAGTATCAAAAATTCCTTCCAAAGAGACGGAAGCTGGAAGGCAGGTGACAATAATAACAAAGGAAGAAATTTTGAGTTTCCCTGCTAAGACAATCCCAGAACTTCTAAAATATGCCTGCGGTCTCGACCTCCAGGAGAGGAGTAATTTTGGAGTTCAAGCTGACCTATCATTGAGAGGCTCAACATTCCAGCAGGTTCTTATTCTGATTGATGGAGTTAGAGTCAATGATTTGCAGACAGCCCATCACAATATGGACATTCCTGTTTCCCTTGAGAGCATTGAAAGAATAGAGATTCTTCACGGAAATGGCTCATCCCTCTATGGAGCTGATGCAATGGGAGGGGTTATAAATATTGTTACGAAAAAGCCTGAAAAAACTGGGTTCACAACTAAGTTTGGGTATTACGATTATCAGACCTTCTCAGGTTCCGCAGGATTTGAAATCAGAAGAGAAAAATTCTCTAATTTATTATCTATCCAGAAGGATAATTCAAGGGGATTTATGAAAGATAGGGAATTCAGTAATTTTTCAGTTTCCAATAAATTTTCAATAAATAAAATTGAAATTCTTGTTTCCCATGGAGATAAGAAATTTGGAGCCTTTGATTTTTATACACCAGGAATGAACTTTCCATCATGGGAATCAACAAAAACTGATATTGTATCAATTCAGCTGGAAAAGGATATTGGAAAATGGATATTTTCCCAGAGTGTTTATTATCGCAATCATTTTGACAGATTTGTCCTTGACAGAAATAGACCTTATTTTTACACCAATGAGACTATAAACAAAAACCTCGGGGCTAACTTTTTGCTGAGAAAGGGCAATTTTGTAATCGGTGGAGAATTTACAAAGGAATTTTTTGATAGTTCAAAGGCGGGAAATCACTCCAATTTTCGCTCAGCAATTTTCATGGAGAGGAAATGGATTTTTTTAAAAAAAATATTTCTTAATTTGGGAATTCGTGAGGATTTCCATGAGACATATAAATGGTCTTTTTCTCCTGATATAAGTTTAACCTATTTCCCATTTTCTTCCGTCAGAATCAGGGCAAGCGCAGGCTCTTCCTTTAGAGCTCCTTCTTACACAGAACTTTATTACAAAGACCCTGTGAATATCGGAAATCCATCCCTTAAACCTGAAAAGGGAATGAGTTATGAATTTGGAATAGACACTTTTTTCAAAAATTTGGAGACAAAGCTATCTTTATTCCAGAGGAACGAGAGGGATTTAATAGACTGGATTAGAAGGGATGGAAAGTGGTATGCGGAAAATATAAGAAAGAGAGACTTAACTGGAGCGGAGATCGAAGCTAATACAGAGAACAAATATTTTAAAATTTCTTTCAAAAGCTCCTTTTATGATATGAAAGAGAAAGGGAGCGAGAAAATTTATAAATATGGTTTCAGAATCCCTAAGAATCAGAGTTCAATACTTTTAAATTTCAAACCCGCTCAATCATTTTTTGCAAGTTTTCAAATCCTTTACAAAAAGAGAATTTATGAAAAATCTTATATTCTACTGGATGCTAAGATTGTTAAAAAGGTCGGCTCCCTTGAAATATTTTTTGAAGGCACAAATCTCACCAATAAAAAATATGAAGACATACAAGGAGTTCCAATGCCAGGAAGATGGATTGGAGGAGGGATTCAATGGAAAATCTGAAGCAAAGAAGAACCTTAAAAGCACGGAAGAGCGGAAGTACTGAAGAGCAAAAGTTCTAAACTGATAAATTCTTAAAATATCCCCTTTAAAACCTTGTCCTTCCGCCAGCTATTTTTTGACATTTTTAATAGAATTTATTAATTTAGATAGGAAGGAGTAGATGAAAATGTCAAGGAAAAAATTTAGAATCGTCCTTATTATCATCCCTTTTATCTCTATTTTATTCCTCAGCTTCTTCCAGAATGTTTTTGTGGAAGATGAGATAAGGAGAATAAATAGAGAGATAGAAGAGAATGGCTTGAAATGGAAGGCGGGTGTTACATCCATGAGTCTTCTCACTCCTGAGGAGAGAAGGCAGAGGTTAGGAGCATTTGTCCCGGAGTATCCAGAACCTGAAAAATTACTCAAAATCCAGGCTAAAGTTTCTGCCCCATCACAGCTCGACTGGAGAGATTTTAATGGTTATAACTGGTTAACATCAATAAAAAATCAAGGAAGTTGTGGAAGTTGCTGGGCTTTTGCTGTTATTGGAACAGTTGAGTCAATATATAAAATTGAAAGAAAAAACCCTTCCCTCCAACCAAATCTCTCTGAGCAAGACCTTGTTTCGTGCTGTTACGAATGCTTTCCTCAAACAGGATGTAAAGGCGGATATCCATCTCAAGCTGCTGAATTCATAAAGAGGCAAGGTGTAGTAACTGAAGAATGTTTTCCTTATCAGGCAAAGGATGTTTCCTGCACAAGATGTTACGACTGGCAATTTAAGCTTGCAAAGATAGTAGATTGGGGATGGGTGACAACAAGCACTGCAGATAGTAATGCCATAATAAACGCAATCCAGAATGGACCTCTATCATTTTATATGGAAGTTTACTCAGACTTCTATTACTATGCAGGTGGTGTATACGAGCCTACTCCTACAGCGAAAAAAGAAGGTGGACATGCAGTGGTTCTTCTTGGCTACAACAGCACTGAAAATTACTGGATATGTAAAAACTCATGGGGCCAGAACTGGGGAGAGAACGGATATTTTAAAATAAGAATGGGTGTATGTGAAACTGGAAAATGGGTTTTAAAAGCATGGGGTGTAAATATTATTGGAAAACCACCTGTTTTATCTCCAATACCTCCTCAAACAGTAAAAGAAGGTGAACAACTTTTAATTCAGCTCCAGGCAACTGACCCTGACGGAGATACAATTACTTACAAAGCAGAACCACTTCCCCCAACAGCAACCTTTGATGAGAATAAAGGAACTTTTAAATGGACTCCTTCTTACACCCAGGCTGGAGAATACACGGTTAGATTTATTGCTTCAGATGGTTTTTATGAAGACTCCAGGGATGTTAAAATTACGGTTATTAATGTGAAGAGAAGTAAAGGGAAAATTTGACGAGGTGCAATATGAAAAATATAAAATTTTTGATTTTAATCGGAATTTTATCTTTACTTTTGTCAGTCAACTCCTACGCTAAAGGGGATCTTTTAATCTTTGGAGCTATGAATTTTGTCAATTCCTCTGGCTCCGCTTCTGATTACAAAGAAGGGGAGAATGATTTCCCAATTACCAACTCCCATCAGAATGCCTGTTTTGGATTGGGAATTTCTTTCCCTTTAGCAAAAAATCTGTTTTTTGGATTGGAGGGGAATTACAATATTGGTGGAAAAGCCGCTCTCCAGGACCCATCAGATAATGATACTGTGGAAATAGATACAAGTAAAAATGCTAATTTGTTCATGACATTGCGTCTAAACATATTAGGTCAAAGTTCCTTTAATTTATTTTTAAATGGCGGAGCGGGTTTAAACTACATTCTTGAAAAAGAGACAAAAATATACAAATCAAAATTTGGATATGAAACTGAGATATTACCACTAGAAAGAAAAACTAATTTAACGGGATTCGGAGGAATTGGAATACTATACAGAATGAGCGACTCTATTGGGTTATTTCTTAATGCAAGATACCTGTTCATCTCACTGGAAGATAATCCCCAGAACGGGTTTGTGGTTTTAGGAGGATTAAATATAGGTTTTTGAGCTGACTCAAAAAAGTTATAGGAAAGTAATGTTATAATATAACCATGAAAAAAGGCGAATTTCTTAAAGACAAAGCAGAGGGATTTTTTAGAAATGCGGTTGAGGAAGAATGAGGTATTTTGACCTTTTAAAGAAAAGAGCTGAGGAGAGAAGGCATTATCTGGACAATTTAGACAATTATCTTTCAATCATTAAAAAGTTCTTTCAAGAAAAGTTAGAGGAGTCGAAATACATTTGTTTGGCTCGATTTTAAGAGAGGACTTTGGACCTAACAGTGATGTCGACATAATTGTTATCTCTAAAAATGCATCTCCTTTCAGCTATGAAAGGTCTAAATTAATAGTGGAATTTAGGAGAATAATTGGATTTGTGAATTCCTTTGAGATTCATATTGTTACTCCTGAGGAGTATGAGGAGTGGTATTCAAAATTTATAAAAGAAAAAAGGCAATATAGCGTCGTAGAAATTCCTTGCTAAAACACGGATTTTCCTGAGTTTATGAAGGTTATGAAAGGAGTGACAGACATGAATTCTATCACCTCAAAGGTTAAAAATCACCAAGCACCAATAACCAAGCTCCAAATAAGCTCCAATAACCAACTTTCCAATACCCAAACTCCAAATATTGCTATTAGCTAACAGCTTACAGGAGACAGCGAGGAAAAGAAGAGTATTGGAAATTTAAACCCTAACTCCGTCCATTTTAAGTAATATGTACAATTATTCTTCCAAATCTATTTATTTTATTGTTTTGGAAATTGAGCTCTAATCATGCTTCTCTTTTAACTATGCCTTCCTTATCAAAAGTAAAATAAGCAAATTTTCATATTACTTAATAAGTAATAACATAAAAATACAAGTGTGAGAGGGAAAAGCTTGTCTAATAACGAGAAAAATCATTATGTTTTATATCCTATTACTTAATTTTTACGAAGTTAAGGTTTAAAATTTTAAAATGTAAAATGAATTAACTGCGAGAAAAGCGAGACAGGTTAAAAAGTTTTTGCTGATAGCTGTTGGCTGTGAGCTTTTAGCATGTAGCTTGAAGCATTAGTTATTGGTATTTGGTTATTGGTTATTCAAGACTTTCTGATCTCAGTTTGTCGATTATTTCTATATCTTCTTAAGATAGACCAATTAAAATTCAGGAAACTTAAGTACTAAAACCCATTGAATCATCAGTCATTTTCCTGTATATTTTTTGTGGAGGTTTGAAAATGAGATATTTTGTTTCATTATTTATTTTTGTGATTTTGCTAAACCCTTTTTGTATCTTAACCGATGAGATACCCCTTAAGAGCTCAATTACTTCTGTAATAGTTTATCCTGACAGGGCTCAGGTAATAAGGGAAGCAAGTTTGAAAGTAGGAACCGGAACCCACACACTTGTGTTTGAAGGATTTCCAGCAACTCTAATTCCAAATTCAGTAAGAGTTTCTGGAGCTGGAACCGCATCAGTTAAACTCTTAGGAATAGAAGTGGAAAATCAGTTTCTTGAATCTCCTACCCTTCCTGAGATTAAAAAGCTTGAAAGTCAGATAAGGGAACTTGAATTTGAAATTGCAAAAATAAAAGAAGAAATTGATATTTTAAATTCCCAGGAGAACTTCATAAAATCAATTCAGACAAAAACAGCTGAGTTAGCCTCAAAGGAGATTTCTCTCGGAAAGCCTGATACATTGAGCTGGGAGAAAGCAATGGGATTTTTTGACTCTACACTTCAGAACATAAAGAAATCAAAACTTAATCTCCAGAGAAAGCTTGATGATAACCAAAAGGAGCTTTTAGCCTTGAAGAAGAAGCTTGAATCCATTACTCCCCAAAGACCCCTTGAAGCAAGAAAGGTCTTGACTACGATAGAAGTAGCAAAGGAAGGAGATTTAAAATTGAATCTCTCTTACACAACAAGAGGACCAAACTGGTCTCCTCTTTATAATCTGAGAGCCCTTCCTGAGACTGGAGAGATTGAATTTTCTCTTTTCTCAAGGGTCAGTCAGAAAAGTGGGGAAGACTGGAACAATGTTAAGGTTGTTCTTTCTACCACCTCTCCTGCCCTTGAGGCATCTCCACCTCCTTTAAATCCCTGGATTCTTGATATCTATGTTCCGAGACCTGTTCCAAAAGAAATGCGAGAGGAATTAAGACAAGAGAAATTAGCCATGGCACCAATAAGAGAAGAAATAGAAGTTGAAGCCCTTGAAGCAGAGATTGTAGAAACAGGTTTACATCTCAATTTCGAGATACCAAGAACTGTTTCAATTCCTTCGGACGGCTCACCCCATAAATTTCCAATAGATATGGAGAAACTTCCTGCAAAATTTGATTACATAACAATCCCGCGATTGAATGAGTCTGCTTTCCTCAGGGGAAAACTCAAGAATACTCTTCCCTATCCTATAATTTCAGGTCCTGCAGATATTTTCATTTCCCAGGAATTTGTTGGCTCAACAAATCTTCCTTTTACTGCAAAGGACGATGAACTCCCGTTATACTTTGGAAGGGATGAGCAGGTAAAAATTAAACATGAAATTTTAAAGAGGGAAAAAGGTGGAGCAGGACTTTTTGGAAATAAGGAGAGAATAAAATTTTCCTACAGAATAACCATCCAGAATCTGAGAAAAAGAGCTATTGAGATTGAAGTTCTTGACCAGATTCCAGTCTCCCAGAACACCCAGATTGAGGTAAAGGATGTAAATATTAATCCTCAGCCAAAGAGCAAGGATGAAAAAGGTATTCTTAGCTGGCTGATGACCCTTGAACCCCAGGCGAAAAAAGAAATAACCATAGAATTCACAGTTGAGTTTCCAAAGGACGCGAACATCAGGGGCTTATGATAAAAGGAAAATTCAGGATTGGACTTTTCTCAGTTTTTTAAGAAACAAGGGATCAACATCGAGACCAAGGCCTGGTTTTTCGGGGAGAGTAATTGTTCCGCCCTCGACTTTTATTCCATCAATAACAGGATAGACAGCATGGGATGAGTCTGCATCAAGATCTGCAAACACTACATTTCTGCTGGAGACAACAAAATGAGAGGCAGAGGTGAGAGCAACCTTTGTTTCAAGCATAGAACCAACCATGCATTTTATTCCAGCAGATTCTCCAATATTTGAAATTTTTATAGCATTTCTTATTCCACCCGATTTCATTAACTTTATATTGAAATAGTCGCAACTCTCGGCTTTTATAAGTTTTATTGCGTCATTGGGAGAGAATAAAGCCTCATCAGCCATTATTGGAATCGGGCTTTCGTTCTTTACAACCCTCATCCCGTCTATGTTCCAAGCTGCAACCGGCTGTTCGCAAAACTGAATGTGGAATTTCTCCATTTTTTTGAGAGCTTCTATTGCCTCGGGAACATCCCAGCCCTGATTGGCATCAATCCTGATCGGATAATCATAACCAACAGCATTTCTTATAGCTTCAAGTCTTTCAATGTCAAGGGAGGGGTCCTGACCAACTTTAATTTTTATAATTTTATACCCCTTCTTTATTACATCCTGAGCCATTTTAGCCATATTGGCTGGTGTGTCAAGGTCAACGGTGAGGTCTGTTTCAAAAGAGTTCCTGTCTCCACCAAGGAGTCTGTAAAGGGGAAGCCCTGCAACTTTGCCAAGAATGTCGTAGAGAGCCATTTCAAAGGCTGCAATTATTGATGGATTTGTGTGGACAAATGGACCAAAATCCTTCATAATACCTTCAATTGCAAGGGGATCCTTTCCGATAAGATTCTCTCTTAGAACCTTCGCTACAACAATGTTGGTCTCCTGGGTCTCTCCTGTTATTGGAGGAAATGGACAGGCTTCTCCAATTCCAGTTATCCCTTGATCAGTGTGAATCTTTATAAGGACATCCTTTGCTCCTTCCATAGTTCCTATGGCAATTCTGAAGGGTTTGACCATGGGGATGTCAAAATAGTAAATCTCTATATCTTTAATTTTCAGTCTCTTCGCCTCAACCTTTGCCTCCTTTACTTCCTTTTTCTCTTCTCCCTTCAGAATTCCAGAGGTTATAAAACCAAGACCCAAGATTTTCAAAAAATCCTTTCTTGAGATACTCATATTTCCTCCTTTTTATTTAGCTGTAAGCTGTCAGCGGACAGCTGTGAGCTCTTTTCTTTATGATGAATTTTCTAGACAATTTTAAATGAGATGTTCTTTTAACTTTCATAATTTGCCTTTAAAAATTTTCATTGCCTGAAGGAATGTAGAAAAATGAATTTCAACTGTATCATTTACATCGTAAGAATAACCTCCTCCCAGAACAATTGCAACTGGAATTGATAGATTTGATGCCTCCTCAATGACTATCCTGTCTCTCTCCTTCAATCCCTCCTTTGAAAGCTTCAAACCACCTAACTGGTCCAGCTCATAGGGATCAGCTCCAGCCACATAGACTATAAGTTGTGGTTGGAATTCTCTGTAAATTTTCGGTAAATTCTCTTTCAGAGCATTTATATACTCAATATCCCCATCTCCTGAATAAAGTCCAATATCAAAGGAGCTCCTCTCTTTGGGCACAGGATAATTGTCCTCCTGATGAATTGAGAATGTGAAAACCGCTGAATCAGCCTCAAATATTTTTGCAGTCCCATTTCCCTGATGGAGATCACAGTCTACAACCATTGCTCTTTCCATTAAATTTTCTCTTTGTGCAACCCTTATCCCCACTGCAATATCATTGAGGGCGCAGAATCCTTCACCATGGCCATGATAGGCATGATGAAATCCTCCACCGATATGAAAGGATATTTTATTTTCTATTGCCAGTTTGCAGGCGAGAATAGTTCCTCCCACAGAAAGTAGTGCCATCCTCAGGAGTTCGTCTGAATAAGGGATTTCGAGCCTGTAGAGCTCATGAAGGGAAAGGGTTCCTGTCTTCAATTTTTCAACCCAATCTTTTTGATGGGCAAGGTAAAGAGCATCGTCAGAAGCAGGTTCAGGTTCTATAAAATCTACATTTTTGTGAAGCCTCTCTTTCATGATTTTTTCTTTAATGAGTCTGTATTTATTTGTTTTAAAAATATGATTTCCAAGCTCAACAAGGTATTTTTCAGAGTAAATGACTGGAAGCCTATTTTTCACCTTCAAATCCGTTCATAAATTCCAGCAAAAGCAATATTCCTTCCCTTTTCACCCCTTCTGTGGGAGAAGAAAAGCTCCTTCTCACACATTGTGCAAAGAGGTATTTCGTAAATATTCTCCTCCTTTAATCCGCTCCTTAAGAGCAGGTTTTTGTTTGCCTTTCGGAGATCAAAGTAAGATTTCTTCTCTCTCTTTTCAATGCATTCTGGGAAGGATTTACTCAAAGTTTCTTCTACTTCAGGACCAATCTCATAACAACACCCTGAAATTGAAGGTCCAAGTATTGCGATTATTTTATGAAGTTTTGAGCCGAATTCCTCTTTCAATTTTTTAATACCTTCTGATACAACCTCCTTCTGAGTCCCTCTCCAGCCTGCATGGATTGCTCCAGCAACTCTTTTCTCAGGATCGAAGATTAAAATTGGAAGGCAATCAGCTGTTTTAACTCCTATAAAAAGACCTTTTACATGAGTTAAAAGTCCATCTCCAGTAATCCCTCTTAAAATGTTTTTCCCCACACTTATTACTCTGGAGGAGTGGATTTGATTGGCAGTTACAAGTCTTAATCCATGTTTCTCAAATTTCCTTATAACTTCTTCCTTTCCCATATCTTTTGTTGTAAATCCGTAGACAAATACGTTTAAATTTAAACCTTCAAGAAGAATAACAGGGATTCCAAGGAAATCACTTTTTCTGTATTTCATTTCTCTAATTTTTTGATAATCTGTTTTGCCTCTTCAAGGGAAGGATCAAGGGAAAGAGCCTTATTGAGATGCTCAAGCCCCTTTTCTTTATCTCCCATTTCAATCAGCAGTTTTCCCATTTCAAGATTGTTTTCTGCTCTTTCCTCTAACCACATGGAAAATTTTAACTCCTTTAGAGCATTTTTAAAATCCTTTTTCTTGATGTAAATTTTAGACAGGATTAAGTGGAATTCCCAGTCAAAAGGTGAGATGTGAATAGCTTTTTTTGCAGATATTTCAGCAGATACTAAATTGTTTGATTTAAAGGAAGAAATTGCATCTTTCTTGTAAAAATTTATCTCTTCTATTCTGGGCTGATTTTCCCTTCTTTCCTCAATTACTTTTAAATAATCCTTAAAATCAGTTATTGAAGAATCAATGTCAGAGGAGAAATATTCACTTGAGATATTTTTCACAATTTCAGCGATTTCGCTTTCCTCCCATAATAGCAATTTCTGGTAAAGATAATAAAAATAAGAAAAGTTAGGCTGGCTCAATTGAATGGCCTTCTTTATATTATCAAAAAATTCCTTTTTTCCATTACTTATTAGAGCTATATTGAAGTAGACATCTGGATTTTTCTCTTCTGATAAAGCAATTTTAAAATATTCCAGAGCTCTTTCAAGCTCTCCTTTCTTAGCGTAGCAAACACCCATGTTATTGGCAGAAGCTAATTTTTCAATCCCTTTTTCAAAACATTTTTTGAAGCCTTCGATCCCTTTATCATATTCTTTCTTGTAAAAATTGCAGAGAGAGGAAATAAAAAGAGAAATGGGTTTTGAATCTATCAAAGGTTTTATGTAGTTCAGACATTTCTCATAATCTCCCTTTTTAAAATAATAGTATGATAGTTCCCATCTACAAAAAGAAAAATCAGGGGAAAGATTGAGGGATTTCAAGAGAAAGAGTTCTTTCTTTTCAGTATCCTTTGTGAGTAAACCTTTTATGAAATTTTCCCAGGCAGGAAGGGAGACATTTGACCATCGTCTAAGAAAATCATCCTTCTTCGATTCTTCAATATTTTTTATCTTTTGAAGAAGTCGCCATGATAGAAAGTTCTGAATTGGTATTAATTCATTAATATTCCCTTCCACGGAGATTGTTTCTCCCAATTTTCCGTCCTTTAGATCAATTATTCGAGATGATACTATTACCTTCTCATCCATTACAACAAAATCTCCTGTAATTATCCTGTCTGCACCCACCATATTTGCAAGTCTTATTGATGTTGCTCTTGTTACAGGTGTTATGATGGGAATCTGAAGCTCTTCGTATGTTGAATTTCTTTTGTCAGGAGATATAACATCTATTCCCTCTTCTGAGAATATCGAATATAACGAATAGGAAATGCTTTCTGAAAGCCACAGATAATTCCGATTTGATTTGTTTTCAAATGGAAGTATTAGAATTGAAGAGTAAACCAGTGATGGAAGGATAAACAAAACAAATAAAAATCTCAAAATTTCAGTTTTTTTACTCATTTTTTCCTCGCTTTTAGAGCCATTACATAACCTTTCTGTAAAATCATTAATTTGTCAAGAAAGGAAATAATCCTTAATAATGGATAAATAAATCCGTGGATTTTAAATAGAAGTTTTCTGGAGCTAATTTCTTCCTCTTTTAAAGGCGAAATATTCCCTTTATACCCCTTCCTTTTTTCTCCACTGAGAATAAATCCTGCATTTAAAATCAGTTCCATCAACTCTGTAAAAGATCCTGAGTAAAATTCAATTTTTTCAATCTCAAAACCCGAGTTTTCCAGTAGTTTCTTTATTTCATCTATTTTATAACCTGGCCGAACATGACCGTAAATTAAATCCTTCATTCCTATAAAATTTTTAAATTTTCTCAATATTGAATTTTTCTTGAAATGGGGGACTGTTATTATTGAAAATCCCTTATCTTTTAGAATCCTTTCAACCTCCTTCAGAAATAATAAATCATTTTTTATGTGCTCTAAAAAATCAGGAATGATAGCAAGATTAAAGATTTTATCTTTAAAAGGAAGGAATTTTTCGTTAATTTTAACAAGGTTTCCCTTCAATATATTTTTTGAAGCTAAAATAGTCTGGTCATCTCTGTCGCAATGAATCCAGGTTCCACCAAGCTCTTCAATATAACTTCCAATTACTCCTGTCTCGCATCCAACAATAATTCCCCTTTCAGGAATTCTCTCAATAAAACTCAATATTTTATTTAATTTCTGCCTTTTCTTTAATCCTCTTCTAAAAAGAATTTTCTGCCATTCCATCACGGCATTCTCTTTGTTAAAAATTCCCATAGATACTCTGTAGGAACTCCTAAAAATCTTTTCCTCCATGGTCTATCACAATCTGAGCAAATTTTTACTTCATTATATTTTCCACTGGAAAGTAGATATCTCAATCTTTTCATCTCTTCGCAATTCCAGATCTCTTTGATTGTAGAGTTTTTTATATTCCCAACTTTGTAATCCCCAAAAAAGTCCTGGGTGCAGGGAAGAACAGTTCCATCCCAGAGGATGACTATTGCATTCCAGGGAAATGGACATAGGGAATATTTATTGGAGGCTTTTCTTATGTTTAAATAACCAGCCCAGTTGTGAATTTTCCTTGTAACAATTCCATTCAAAGGAAGACCCTTGAAATTAGAAGCGAGCTCCTTTCTTTTATTTTTAATCTCTATCCATTTCATATTGGGGAAAACAATCAATTCAATGGAGACATTTATGGGGGAATTTTTTTCCTTTTTTAGTTTGAGTAATCTTGCAATATTTCTCATTACACTTTCATAGCTTGCTCCAACCCTTATTTTCTCGTAAGTTTCTTTGTCATAGGCATCATAGGAGAATGTTATTTTGTGAAGTCCACTTTCGAGAAGTTTATTTACGAGATTTTCGTCAAGAAGAGTTCCATTGGTATGTATTTTTGTGTAAAGTCCATTTTCCCGGGCATATTTTATCATTTCTCCTATTTGGAGATGAAGGAGCGATTCCCCTCTATGATACAGATTCACCTCAGAAACAAATTCGCTTGCCTCATCAATGATTTTTTTGAAAACCTCAAAATCCATAAATCCCCTGTCATTTTCAGGTAGATCTTTATTGGGACACATAACACATCTAAGATTGCAGGTGGAAGCAAGCTCAACCCACAATCTTACTGGCAAAGAGCTAAGATATGTCTTCTTTCTTTTGTAGTCAATAAATATTGTAAAAAGAGCTTTATAATATTCGATCTTTCTCATCTTTAAAGAATAAAGTCAATTTTAATTTATGTCAACCAATAAATTAGACTTGACAAATTTGAATTAAAAGATTATATTTTTTTAATGATGGGTAAGGATATTAAACTTACTTTTTGGGGAATTAATTCCTTCCCATCTTTTTGTCTTAATTTCAATCTCTCCCTCCTCAATAATAACAATAATGTCCCCCAGTCTTAAGGGGGACAACTGTGCTTTATTCCGTTCCATTTAAAATTTTTTGAAAATTAATCCATCAAAGGAGGAAAAAATGCGAGTTTTAGATCTCGAAAGAATACATCCATTCGCTATTGAAGATTCTTTATTGAAAAAAAGAGTTTTTGCATCCAGAGTTATGAGTGAGGTCATAAGTGCCTCTTCAACATTTCTGAAAGGAAGAGGTTTTGTGGAGATCCTTCCTGTAATAATTTCACCAATTACAGATCCACTTGCCGATCCTTCAAAGGGATTAAGGCTCGAGATATACGGATACCCTTTTGAGCTGACAAAGAGTATGATTTTTCACAAGCAGATTTCTGTCCTTTCAATACCCAGAATTTTCACTTTCTCTCCCAATGTTAGAATTGAAGCTCCAGAAAGGAAAGATTCAGGAAGACATCTTCTGGAATTTACACAGCTTGACCTTGAGGTTCTTAATGCCAAAAGAGATGAAATTATGGAACTTGGGGAGCAACTTCTAATTCATGTAATAAAAAGTGTTAAGGAAAAGTGCAGAGAGGAACTTGAGTTCTTCGGAAGAGAGCTTCTTATTCCTGAAAAACCTTTCCCCAGAATTTCATGGGATGAGGCTGTGAAAAATTACGGTAAAGATTTTGAAGTTCCCCTTTCTAAGGAAAGTTCTTCGCCAGTTTGGGTTATTGATTTTCCTATTCATGAACGGGAATTTTATGACAGGGAATGGGAGGAGAGAGAAGGTTATCTTGCTGATATGGACTTGATTTATCCCGAAGGATTTGGAGAAGCTCTTTCAGGTGGAGAAAGGGAATGGAAGCATGAAAAAATTGTTTCAAAAATTAAAAGAAAAGGTTTGAAGATTGAAAGTTTTGAGTTTTACCTTCAGATTGCTAAAGCAGGGCTTGCACCATCTGCTGGATTCGGGATAGGAGTTGAAAGATTTGTTCGATTTCTAACAGGGCTCAAAAGTGTATTTGAGGTAAAACTATTTCCAAAGCTCCCTGGAGAATTTTCAATTTAGTCTCTCAGAATATGTTTTATTCGCCTTCTTCTTCCCTTTCCTTTTCCTTCTTCATCTCCTCTTCAAGGGCTTCCTCTATTGAATCTTTAAAATCAGGCTCAAGGTCATCTCCGAATTCCTTCCCCAATTTTTTCATCAACTTTGCGACAGAACGAGGGTCATTTTCATCAATTCCACTAAGGATTGATGGATCAGAAAGTTTCTCCAGCCTGCTCTCTTCTGAGAGCCTTATTGCTACTCGAGATACAAGCTTCTGAAGGTTCTTTGAACCGCAGAATTTACATTTTACATCTGAACCAGCCTTAATAGATAAAATTATAAGTGTGTTCTTCTTACCGCAATCAAGACATCGATATTCATAAATTGGCATATCTTATAATTAAAAAATGCAATGTGATTTGTCAAGACCATCAAACTATATAAAAATAGCGAAAATTAGGTTTATTTGAAATTGCATTAATTTTTTGTTAGAATTTTAAATTAACTATAATTTTGAAACTTCCAAGGCGGAGTGAATATGAAAGGAGTTAGAATGAAGAAGCTTTGGCTAATGGGAATTTCTCTTTTAATTTTAATTTCCTTTAATCTTGGACAGATTAAAGAATCAGGCGTCATCCAGGGGAATGTTTACAACAACGAAGGAAAACCAGTTCCAGGTGCTTCAGTAACACTATCAGGTCCTAAACTTACCGGAGGAGCAAGGGAAATTTTGACAGATGAAAATGGGTTTTACAGATTTTATGGTGTTCCTGCAGGATACAATTATGCTGTAACAGTTAGAGCAGAGGGATTTGAAACATTAACAAAGGAGAACATCTCTGTCCATGCCAATTCAACTTTGGTTGTTGACTTCACCCTTTCATCTGCTCGTGTTTATGGAACAGGAGTAATTCAGGGAAGTGTCAATGATAGTGCAGGAAATTCAGTTTCAGGAATTTCGATTTTTCTAACAGGATCGAAAGTTTCTGAGCAAAAAAGATGTGTGACCGACGATTCGGGATTTTTCAGATTCACATTTGTCCCCGTTGGTTCTGATTATACCATTTCCTTGAAGTTTGGAGAGCGCATTTTGCAAAAGAAGGAACAGATTTCGGTTTTTGCAAATGCAGCAACTGTTGTAGATTTCTCTATAGAAACAGGAACCATTAAGGGTAATGTGTATGATATTGCGGGAACCCCTCTTCCGAAAGCTGTTGTTACTCTTGAAAATCCAAGAATTTTCGAGAAACCAAAAACAACTTACACAGATGCAAACGGGTTCTTTACTTTTTCATTTATTCCTGCTGGTTTCAGTTATACAGTTACCGCTCAGGTTGAAGGTTTTATTTCTGCAAAGAAAGAAGGAATTTCTGTCCTCGCTGATGCCCAGGAAGTTGTAAATTTTAATCTTGAAACAATAAAAATCTCTGAAGAAGAAGTTGTAAAAGCGCCTGTTGTTCTGGATACAAAAAGTTCTTCCGCACCTTCAAATATTGTTTTTACAGCAGAACTTCTCAGAAACATTCCCAATACTCAGTTTACAACCAACATAATCAGACTTGCTCCAGGGGTAACCCCCTCTTCTGATGTATTTGGTGGGGCGAGTTCCTCTGCCAATTCCTATTTAATCGATGGATTAGAGACTTCAGATCCCGAAGGAGGAACTCCATGGGTATTCATGGATTATCAGGCAATCCAGGAAGCACAGATTCTAAACGCAGGACTTCCTGCTGAATTTGGAGGATTTACAGGAGGTGTTCTTAATGTGATAACGAAGTCGGGTGGAAATAGATTTGAAGGATACAATGAATTTCTTTATCAGAATGATGATTGGGTCTCGGATAATGTAGAAAAATTCAAACCCGAGGAACTTTATAATCCGAGTCCTTTCAAGGTCAGCGATATAAAGGAGTTCTATAAATCAAAATCAGGACTCGCAGATATTAATTTTCATCTTGGTGGTCCATTCCTGAAGGATAAACTCTTTTTCTTTGCAGGTGCTCAGTACTATCATTCAAATAATTTTCCATCTGGCTTTGATGATCCCTCCGATCAGGGAGTAGTATTTAAACAGCCAAGAATTTTCTTAAAAATTTCTTATCAGCCCAGCAAAAATAGCAGAATTTCAGGATTTATTGGAAATGACCAATACAATGGTTTAAATGTGAGAGCCTCATACAATATTGCAAAGGAAGCAACTGTTACCCAGATGGCACCTGAATGGGTTTTTAATATAAATTATACCCATATTTTCAGCCCAAAAACTTATCTTGATATAAAATTGGGGGGCTTCTGGGGTTACTACTATCTTGAGCCTGCATCGGGGCGTGATGCCATTGCTTATGTGGATGAGTATGGATACAATACTAAAAATTCCATGTGGTGGTATATGGCAAATAGATTCAGAACACAGGTTAATGCCCATATCTCCCACTATGCAGAAAATTTCATAAAAGGCTCCCATGACTTCAAGTTTGGAGTCGAGATAGAGAAGGACTGGAACCAGTCCCTTTACGGATACACTGGTGGAGGAGATTCAAAAACGGGTCTTCCAAAATCTGCATGGATTTTAACCTATCAAGGGATGCCATATCTTGCATACCAGTGGGAAGGATATGACCAGCATGTCGCCCTTACACGCTTTTCAGTATTCGCTCAGGATAGCTGGATGGTTTCAAAAAGATTAACAATAAATGCAGGAGTTAGATATGATCTATTCCGGGGTGCAATAGTCGATAAAATGACTCCTTTCTCCTCTTTCTTTTCAAAATCGGAAGCCTACTGGTTAACCCCTCCATCTGAAAAATTAAAAGAACTCGGAACAGTTTACAAACCTTCAGGAATTTCACCAAGAATAGGTTTTGCCTTTGATATATTAGGAGACGGAAAAACGGTTTTAAAAGCCCATTATGGAAGGTATTACGAAGCTCTTTTTGCTGCTTCCTTCATGATGGTAGATCCAAGATATAAGGATTCAAAAAGATACTGGTGGACAGGGACAAAATGGCTTGAAGATTTAGAAGGTCATTATCCATGGTCTGAAGGAAAATATTCTGTTGACCCCAATATAAAGCATCCCCATATGGATGAAATTGCAGTTGGAATTGAAAGAGAAATTTTTAAAAATACATCTGTTGGATTTACATTTATAAACAGGAATTACACTAATATGATAGGAGCTGTTTCTGATGCTGAATTTGTTCTAAGGGAGGTTCTGGATCTTGGCCCGGATGGAGCGAAGGGAACGGGAGACGACAAAAAAGTCACTGTTTATGAGCAGTTAAACCCTGGTAAAGAACATTACCTGATAACAAATCCAAAAGCTGGAATGGATAATGTTATTCTTGATAAAGACCCTTACAGGAAATACTCTGCCATTGAATTAATTTTCAATAAGAGATTCTCTGACAGGTGGCAACTTCTCTTCGCTTATGTTTATTCAAAGACAAAGTCCAATGTGGATACCGATTGGTCAACAAATACAGGAAATACGGTGTTCTTTGAGAATCTGAATTATCAACTTAATGCAGATGGAATTCCAACAGTTGACCCTACTCACCAGATAAAATTTCAGGGCTCATATGTTCTTCCTCGATTTGGAATCCTCCCCTTTGACCTTCAAATAAATGCCTATTATTTCTATCAGACAGGGAATACTTACAATAGGGTCTTCACTTCCCCTTACTACCACAAAGGGAGCAGGATAAGACCCTTTGCTGAACCAAGGGGTTCAAGAAGATTGGACTCTTACAATAATCTCGACATTCGTCTTGAGACGCAGTTCGATGTTTTAAGAGGAAAATTAGGTCTAATGTTTGATATGTTCAATGTTTTCAATTATGTAGGAGTTAGAGGTAGATATGTTAGGACAATTTACAGGGATCCAAAAGCATATCCCAATGTTGACCCAGCTTTTCTTGGCTCACAATTTGATAGAATAACAAGCATCGATCAGGGAATGTCCTTCAGACTGGGGGTCAGGTATAGTTTTTAACTAAGAAGTTATAGCTCACAGCCTACAGCTAACAGCTTAGGAAGTATTTTCTTCCTTAGAGAGTAGAAAAAGGAAATGATATAAGATGCAAGTTGGGAAAGTTAAAAAAATAATTTGAAAGGAGTGAGCTGTGCTAAGAAAGAACGGAAACACAGGAGAGGTGAAGTTTTAAAAACTTCCGTTTCTCCAAAATTTTGCACATTCGCATTTCTTCTCTCTCCAATTTACAAATCAAACTCAATGGGCAATGAACGGAAAAGTAGCAGATAAATTAATTCCTTGGATATTTTATTTTGTTGTTTGAAGCTTGTAAGAGTCTTTTCCCCTTTATTTTCATTTCGCCTTCTCTCCGAAGTCACCAAAAGGAAAAGTTTTCTGGAAAATGTTCAATACTTTCTAAGAAATTTCCCTCAATAATAGAACTTTTTTAAAATTCTGTCTTTTTCCTTAATATTCTCTGCAAGCTTTTCCCTTTTCTTCCATGCTATCTCAGTCACTATTGAATTGATTAAGACGGAGAATGCTGAAACAGAGTTAGTGTAGAGAATATTTTCACTTGGGACAGCGAGAACCAAGCTTGAAAAATTTGAAATAGGTGCGAACTTGTTATCTGTGATTCCTATTATCTTAACTGCCAAATGATGGGCAAGCTCGGCAATTTCAAGGGTATAACGGGAATAGGGTGGGAAAGATGAAATGATTAAAAGGTCATTCTTTTCCATGGATGTTATTTTTTCTTCAACAGGGGCATCACCTTCATCCAAGGAGTGAGCCTCCTTTTCTATCTGATTAAGTAGATATGCAAACATACGGGAAAAAATCGATGATATTCCCATTCCGAAAGTAAAAATTTTTCTTGCATTTTCAATCTCTTTAATAACCTCTGTAAATGTATTCTCGTCAATGGAAGTTAGGAGTCTGTTTATGTTTTTAATATCTTGCTCTGCTAATTTAACGAGAGAACGCTTTCCTTTTAAATCTTCCTTGACAAGTTTGAATTTTTCAGCGGGAGAAAGTTTTTCCCTGATCTCTTCTTTGAGATAGTTCTTAAAATCCTGAAAACCATTAAAATTAAGGTCTCTTGCAAATCTTGTGACAGTAGCTGTGCTAACCCCTGCTTTTTTTGCGATTTCTTCTATGGAAATCAGGGGAACCTCATGCCATTGTTGGGCAAGAAAAATCGCAAGTTTCTTTTTCCTTTTTGAAAGTTTATCAATCCTTTTTTCTATTTCTGATATTAATTCTGTCTTCATGGAAATATTTTACCATAAAAATTAAATGAAAAAAACTTGACATTATAAAAAATTGATAATATAATTTCATCGTAAAAAATTTAGGAGGTGTCGGATGAGGCAAAGAAAAAATAATAAGTATTGGCAATTGGGTATGGTTTTTTTCACTTTCACTTTGCTCCATCATTTTAAGCCTGTTGGTCTCCACGGTTATAAGTATTATGTCATAGGAAATTCAAATGATGTGGTGAGAAGCACATCCCCTGGATTGATGCTGATGGGAGGAGGCCCTGATGTGGATGATGCATTTCGCTGGATGATTTCTAAATCAGGTGGTGGCGATTTTGTGGTCATACGTTGCACAGGAACCAATGCTTATAACTCTTATATCTACAGTCTTGGGACTGTGGACTCCGTTGAAACATTAATAATTTCCACCAGAAATGATGCAAGCAAAAGTTTTGTTGTGAACAAAATTAAAAACGCTGAGGCTCTTTTCATTGCCGGTGGTGACCAGTATGACTATGTTCGTTACTGGAAAGACACGCCTGTAGAAGATGCTATTCATTATCTAAAGGACAGAGGTGTTCCAATTGGCGGGACATCTGCAGGACTTGCAATTCTTGGAGAATTTCTCTTTTCTGCAAAAAATGGGACTGTTTATTCAAGTGAAGCGCTCGCAGACCCCTACAACCGATACATGACCCTTGATAGATACTTTCTTATTCTTCCCTATATGGAAAAAGTGATTACTGACAGCCACTTTGTTACAAGGGATAGGATGGGTAGACTTATTGCCTTTATGGCAAGAATAACAAAAGATGGATGGTCATCAACTGTTAAGGGAATCGGTGTGGATGACGAAACTGCGGCATGTGTGGAAGGTAACGGAGTAGCAATCATAAAAGGGAAAGGATATGCCTATTTTCTAATAGCGTCAAAGGTTCCTGAGGTATGTCAACCACAAACCCCATTAACTTTTCTCGATATTCCAGTTTATAAAATAACTGGTAATGGAACATTCAATTTTTCCACCTGGACAGGAAGTGGAGGGGTTTCCTACCATATCTCTGCTCAAAATGGAGTTTTAAACTCAACTCAATCGGGAGGAAATATTTATTAACTTTATTCTGATTTGGGAAAATGTTCAAAATTTCGAACATGTTCATAAATTTGAACACCCTAAAGTTCCCTGAAAATAAACTTCCAATTCTGAAGCCATTTTATTCTCATTGAAAACTGGCATGAAGTTTGAGATAAAATTCAATTCAATGTGAAAAAGATGAAAGATATTTTTGAACTGAGAAAAAGAATATTTTTAACTTTTCGCTTTTGCCTTTTTACTTTTACCTTTTAAATTTTTCTGAAGGAGGTGATGGTTAGAGAGGATTGAAAAACAATTAATTGTATTGGATAAGGGCTTTGGGTTAAAAAATTTTAGAAAGGAGGTAAAATGAAAAAGTTTTTATTTCTTTTCCTTTCAATCTTGATTGTCTCCCTTGCTTTTGCCCAGATAAGGGAGACAGGGGTTGTTCAGGGCAATGTTTATGATGCCTCTGGTGCACCACTTCCTGGAGTTACTGTAACACTGGCAGGTCCAAAACTTATTGGAGGAGCAAGAACAACTGCTACTGATGCCAATGGATTTTACAGATTTCCATCTGTTCCTGTAGGTTCTTATTATTCAGTTACTGCAGAGCTTGAAGGCTTTGTTACTGTTAAAAAGGAACAGATTGCTGTCCACGCTAATGCGACTGCAGTTATTGACTTTACCCTTGAAATAGCAAAACTTGCAGAGGAGATTGTTATAGTTGCAAGCCCACCTGTTGTGGATCCAAAAACATCTGCTCCTGCTGCAAATGTTGTGATGACAACAGAACTTCTTAGAAATATACCTAATACTCAGTTCATGACAAATATTATTATGCTTGCTCCTGGTGTTACACCAGGTGGTGCGGCATTTGGAGGAGCTGGAGAAAGCGCAAATGCATACCATGTTGACGGAGTTGATGTTTCAGACCCTGAAGGTGGAACACCATGGGTATTTATGGATTATAATGTTATTCAAGAAGCACAAGTTTTGGGTGTAGGTCTCCCTGCTGAATACGGAGTATACACAGGAGGAATTTTAAACACAATTACAAAATCAGGAGGAAATGTATTCGAAAGCTACAATGAATTCCTTTTCCAAGATGAAGACTGGGTTGGAGATAATCTTGGAAAGTTTAAAGAAGGAGAACTTTATAATCCAAATCCTGCTTTAATCAAGGACATAAAAAGCCATTACAAATCAAGATTCGGGCTAACTGATGTCAACTTTCATCTCGGTGGTCCATTTATAAAGGATAAACTATGGTTCTTTGCAGGTGCGCAGTTCTATCAATCAAGGGATTATCCTTCAGGATTCAACGACCCAACAGGTCGAGGTAGAAGATACAATCAGCCAAGGGGATTCTTAAAACTCACCTATCAGCTGAATGAGAATAACAGATTCACTGGATTCCTTGAGCATGACCAGTATTGTGGTGTTAACAGAAGAGCTTCTTATAATGTTGCCCAGGAAGCTACAGTTACCCAGATATCTCCAGAATGGGTCTGGAATGTCAACTATACCCATATCTTTGGACCAAAGACATTCCTTGATTTAAAAATTGGAGGATACTGGGGATACTATTATCTTGAGCCTGAATCTGGAAGAAATGCAATTGCTTATTACAATGAGTATGGATATAATACTGGGAACTCTCCATGGTGGTATATGGCAAATAGATTCAGAACACAGGTTAATGCCCATATCTCCCACTATGCAGAAAATTTCATAAAAGGCTCCCATGACTTCAAGTTTGGAGTCGAGATAGAGAAGGACTGGAACCAGTCCCTTTACGGATACACTGGTGGAGGAGACCCAAAAACGGGTCTTCCAAAATCTGCGTGGATATACACATACTTGGGAAAGCCTTATTTGGCCTATCAATGGGAAGGATATGACCAGCGTGTTGCCCTTACACGCTTTTCAGTATTCGCTCAGGATAGCTGGAGTGTTTCAAAGAGACTAACAGTTAATGCGGGTATTAGATACGATATATTCAGAGGAGCAATAGTTGAGACAATGGAGCCAATGTCTTCTCTTTTCCCAAAATCAGAGAAATACTGGCTTGAACCTGCTCCAGGTAAACCCAAGGAACTGGGAGCAATTTACAAACCCACAGGACTTGCGCCTAGAATTGGTTTTTCATTTGATATATTCGGAAATAGAAAGACAGTTTTCAAAGCGCACTATGGTCACTACTATGAGTCAATCTTTTCAGCAACAATTATGCAGATGGATCCGCGATATAAGGATTATCACATTTACTATTGGGATGGTTCAAAATCAAAATGGGTTCTGGATGCTACAGACCCTCTTTCAGAGAATAAATATAGAATTGACCCAGATATAAAGCATCCATACATGGAGGAGATAACAGCAGGTATTGAAAGAGAAGTATTCAAGAATGCCTCTATTGGAATAACCTATATCCAGAGAAACTACAAAAATATGATAGGTCCTGTAACTACAGGAACATTTGTTCCTAAGATAGGAACAGACCCGCTCACAGGGGAAACATTTACTGCTTACAACCAGATAGATTATGGAAGACAACTTTATATAATTACAAACCCAAAAGCAGGAAAATGGACAGTTACAGTTGATGGAGTAACCTACAATTTACAAACTCTTCTTGGTAAAGACCCATACAGAAAGTATCAAGCAGTGGAACTCCTGTTTAATAAGAGATTTGCTGATAAGTGGCAGTTACTTTTTGCTTACATTTATTCAAAAACAAAGTCCAATGCAGATACGAGCTGGGGTGTAAACACTGGAGCAACCACTATGTATCAGGATCTGAACTTTCAAATCTTCACAGAGGGAACACCGACAATTGACCCAACCCATCAAATAAAAATTCAGGGCTCATGGATACTTCCTCGATTTGGAATTCTTCCTTTTGACATCCAGCTGAATGCCTACTATATGTATCAATCAGGAAACACATATACAAGACTTGTCAGAACTCCTTCTATTAGTCAGGGTAGAAAATGGATATTTGCTGAGCCAAGAGGCTCAAGAAGGGTAGACTATTACAACAACCTTGACATAAGACTTGAGACACAGGTTCCCTTCTATAAAGGAAAGTTAGGACTCCTCCTCGATGTATTCAATGTTTTCAACTATGCAGGAGTCATGGGAAGATATGCAAGAACAGGGGTCAACTTCGAGAAGATTACAGGAATTAACCAAGCAAGGTCTATAAGATTCGGAATCAGATACTCCTTCTGATAATCGAGCAGAATTAGAAAAGGGGAGGGGCTTAAAAGCCCCTCCCCTTTTCTTTCTTAATTCTTTAATTTTTTAAATGAGTATTTAAAGTAATAATTAAAGTTCTTGGACATTTTTTTTCTTTTTGAGGCTATAATAGCTACATGAATATTGTATGAATAAGAGATTTGAAAAACAAATTAACTTATTATCTTAGGCTTGTAAAGAAGAATGCGAAGGTCATCGTTACTGATAGAGGAACTCCCGTTGCTTTGATAGAGCCTGCAAATGACATAAAGGATTTTTCAAAAGGTGAGGAAGCCCTGGCTCAACTATCAAGGAATGGTATCATATCCCTTCCTAAAAAGAAGCTCCTTAGAGGAGTTGATAAAATAAAGGTAGAAGGTATTCCAATTTCACAAACAATTTTACAGGATAGAGAATGATTTAAATTGATACAAGTGCTTTAATAAAACGTTATATTCTCGAGAAATGAAGCGATATTGTAGACGAATTAATTAAAGTAAAGAGAATTGTATCTACTTCAAAAATCTCTTATACAAAGGTTTATTCTGCTCTTTCAAGAGGTAAGAGGGAAGGGCATATTTCTTCCTTATATCTTATGGCAATTTCTAAGAACTTTGAGAAAGAATGGAGCGGGTAACCTTCAGGTAGAGTAAAGCGAGACTGTTCTACAAATTATTAAGAAACTTGTAGAGGCTCATCCTTTAAGAACCCTTGATGCAATTCATCTTGCTTCTGCTATTTTATTAAGAAAGTTCATGGGGAAAGAGATTGAATTTGTGTGCACTGATAAGCGTCTTAATAATATTGCAAGAATTGAAGGTTTCAATGTAATAAATCCCGAGGAATCTTCCTCCTGAATTTAAATTTAACTTACGATTTAAAACAATCAAGCAGAAATAATTTTTTCTTCTCAAAATTCGATTGGTTTTGAGGGAAAAATCTAAAAGCAGAAAGATTAAAAGCCTGTAAATTCAATTCCTACGATTGACTTTTTCAGCCCAATCGAGTATAAAATAATTTTTAGGCCCGCTAGCTCAGAGGGAGAGCACCTGCCTTTTAAGCAGGGAGTCGCTGGTTCGAGTCCAGCGCGGGTCAGTTGCCCCCATCGTCTAGGGGACAAGGACACCGCTCTTTCAAGGCGGCAACACCGGTTCGAATCCGGTTGGGGGCGCTAGTTTTTCTGAGTTATTATAATGAAAACCATTGGAATCCTTGGAGGAATGGGTCCTGAGGCTACCCTCTATCTTTTTAAATTAATAATAAAAGAAACTCCTGCAAAAAAAGACCAGGAACATCTGAAAATTATAATCTATAACAATCCAAAAGTTCCCGACAGAACAGAATTTATTTTAGGAAAAGGAGAGTCCCCTCTTCCTTACTTGATTGAGGGAGCAAAATTTTTAGATAACTCAGGATGCGAAATAATTCTTATGCCATGCAATACTGCCCATTATTTTTATGACGAGATTTCTAAGGTTGTCAAAGGAAATTTCTTGCATTTAATAAATGAGACCGCGAGGGAGATAAAAAATAGCGGAATAGAAACTGTGGGAATTCTTGCAACTACAGGAACTCTAAAAACAGGACTATGGCAGAAAGCTTTAGATAAGGGGATAAATATAATGTATCCTGATAAGAAGGAACAGGAAAAGCTTGTTATGGAAGCAATTTACGGAGAGGAAGGAATAAAGGCGGGATTAAAAAGAAAAGCTAAGAGGCTGCTTATAGAGGCTGGTGAATCCTTAATTAAAAAGGGAGCAAAAGCAATAATAGCAGGTTGCACTGAAGTTTCCATTGTTATGGAGATCAATCCTTTCCCTTTCTCACTTTTTGAGCCTTTAAAAATAATCGCGAAAAAGGCTGTCAAATTAGCTTTAACCTAAGAGCTGAAAACACAAAACTAACAACTCACAGCTTAAAGCTATCTATAATAAATCTTAAAAATTTTTGATACCCTTTACCTTGGAAGGAGTAAACGTAAAGAATAAAATGAACTTGATTTTTGAAAAAATTAACTATGACAAAGAATCTAAAATTATTGCTCAATATTTTCTAAGAATAAAAATTAGAAGGAAAAGAGTAATGCTTCCTCTAAGAACAACTTTTGCTGTAAAAGGTGAAGTTTCTTTTAACCTTTTCCACAGATAAGAAGTGAAATAAACAAAAATTGTAAGTCCAGTAAAGACCAAAGCTGTTTCTAAAAGTCCCAATTTGTTAGGAAAAATTTTCACAAGGGTTGGAATTGGAAGAACAGAACCGAAAAGGAGGACAAGATGAAGCCAATAAGCGTGAAGAGATTCCATTCCAAGAGATTTTATTGGTGATGAAATGGGGACGAATATCTTTTCTAAGAAATAGAGAAGTCCAAAAATAACAAACAATGCTCCTAATCTCATAAAAAATATATTTGGGGAACCATACCAGAAATCGAATGAACTTCCATATATTCCAGCAAAAAAATTCCCTGTCTTTTGACCCACAAAGAACAGCGCAACTCCCAAAAGCAATATAGCCAGAAGAAAATGTTTCCCTTTATTTTTCTCATTTAACAAGAAAAAGACGGACGCTGTCAAATGACCGAATAAAAGATAGGCAGACCAGTGAAAAAGGGGGTATGGAGAAAGATAGCCGTTAGAGATAGGATACTGCTTAAAATAATTCTCAATCCCAAGGGGAAGAAATGGAAAATCAAACTTAAGAACAAATGGTGTTAGAAAGAGAATTGTAATCCCTCCTCCCAGAACAACCCAGTTAAAGAGTGATTCTCTTCTTACAACCAAAAAAAGAAGTTGCAAAATTAGAAGAGAAACACCAATGCATTGAAGAATATCCGTTTTCAAAAATTCTTTCATAATTAATTCACTGGACGAAAGCGTTTTCCTTAATGAAAAAAAAGGAAGATGAAGCCAGTAGCCTATAAAAATTATAAAAAGGACTCTTTGAATTCTTGTAAAGAATTTCTTGTTCAATTGGAGAAAATCTTCTTTGTGTCTTCTGAGGACTATTGAAAAGGAAACGCCTGAGATGAATAGAAAAGCTGGACCAGTTAATCCATCTATGAATGTTATCAAAGGGTTAAAGTTGAAAAATGAAATTTTAGGAGAAATAAGGGCTCTTACAACATGCCCTTCGATCATTTTTATAATAGCAAAGCCTCTAAAAAGGTCTATGAAAATGAACCTTTTCTCTTTAGCCAGCATCTTCTATTTTAGCAAATGTGAGAGAACATTTCCATAATTTACCTTTCCCCTTTTGCTAACTGCATCATATAAAGATTTATATGAAATTATATTCATTGCATCATCTTAGATTCTACATGAAATTCTCTCTCCCCCCTTTGCCCTTTCTCTACATCACAACCTTTCTTCCGTAGTTTCTAAGAAGCCATGAGGCGTAGCAGCGGTTGTAGCCTGTGAGATTGATGAAATCTTCGAGGATCTTCATCTTATATCTCTTTCTTGCCTTTTGATACCTTTTTGCTAACTCCTTCATATCCAGAACCATCCATAAGCCTCCTTGATAAATAATTTATCAGGAGAAAGTAAAAATTTGGAATAGAATTTCTCATGATGCAATTCGAAAAGTTTCATTGTAGCGAAAATTGTTGTAATATTCTTTTATTGAAATTAAAATATTATGTTTAAAGCTCAGGTTGATTTAAAGGAGACAACAAGACTCCTCCTCGGTGCTGCGTTTCTAATGGCTACCTCTGCAATAGGACCTGGATTTTTAACCCAGACAGCTGTATTCACGGAAAAATTTAAAAAGGATTTCGCTTTTATAACTATTGCGTCAGTAATAATAGACATTGGAATCCAGTTGAACCTCTGGAGAATAATATGTGTTTCTGGAAAGAGAGCTCAGGAACTTGCAGATACTCTTATAAAAGGACTTGGAGTCTTCCTTACCATTTTGATTGTTCTTGGGGGGCTTATTTTTAATATCGGAAATTTTGCAGGTTGCGGACTAGGAATAAATGCTCTATTCGGAATTGATGTAAAGATTGGAGTTGGCATATCATTTTTGATTGCCATATTTCTCTTCATTTCCCGACGGTATGGAAAGAGGATGGATATGTTTGCCACTCTTCTTGGAACAGGAATGATTCTTTTGACCTTTTATGTAATTTTCAAATCTCCTCCTCCTTTTGGAGAAGCAGTTAAAGGAGCGATTCTACCATCACAAATTTCCTTTCTTGCTCTTGTAACCCTTATTGGTGGAACTGTTGGTGGTTATATTTCCTTTTCAGGTGCCCATAGGCTCCTTGACGCAGGGACAAGAGGGATTGAAAATATTAAAAGAATCTCAAAGGCTTCAGTAGCAGGAATTTTAATAACAGGTCTTATGAGAATAATTTTATTCCTTGCTGTTTTTGGGGTTGTCTCAAGAGGGAATGTTCTTAACCCTCAAAATCCTCCTGCTTCTGCATTTTTCCATGGAGCTGGAATTGTAGGTTATAGAATATTTGGATTTATCCTCTGGTCTGCGGCGATAACATCTGTTGTCGGTTGTTCATATACCTCTATCTCATTCCTCAGGGGAGTGATTATAAAAAAGGATAATCCGATTTTGATTCTTATTTTTATTTTCATTTCAGCTATTTCTTTTCTCTTAGTCGGAAGACCGGTTTCCCTTCTCATTCTTGCAGGAGCATTGAATGGATTAATTCCTCCAGTTTCCCTTGGAGTTATTCTTATTCTAAGCAGAAAGAAAGAGCTTTTCCCTGATTATAAACATCCAGAATGGATTTTTGTCTATGGAGTTATGACATGGATATTCTTGGTAATCGCTGGCTGGAAAGCCCTAGAATCAATAGGGTCGATTTTTTAAAACTCATAAAATGAGTTAATATTGAATATAACTCTGATAAAATTAGGAGGTTAAGATGCTTTATAGAATATTGATTTTGATTTTATTAGCTAATTCAATCACTTTCTCGGCAATTCCCAAAAAATCTGCAAAGTTAATTAAAAGAGGTGAGTTCACGCAGGCTCAAAAACTTATGAGACTTGAACTTGCAGAAAATCCAAATCTTCCTGAACTTGAAAGACTTGAGATTTCATGGGAGATAGAAAGGCTGGAGAGGATAAAGGCTGAATTCAATAAAAATAGAGATGATGTAGTCAAATACATAAAAAATTATATACCCGATGTGAAAGATGCGGATATTGAAAAATGGGAGAAAGAAAAAAAGCTTGAGTTTATGATTATTGATGGTCAGAAAAGATATTTTGAAAATGCGGGAAGGAATCTTTTCCTTATTGATAAAGAATTAAAAAAGATAAAAGAAGAAAAAGACAGAAAAGCGGGACTGCTAAAACCTCCAGTCTTTAGCAGAGTTAAAGATGTTGAGGAGACCATTAAAATCGCAAAATCTTCCGGAAAAGAATTTGTTAAGCCAGTGAGAGCGAGGATAAGATACACTGTATCTTTGAAAGAAAATGTTGTGCCAGAAGGAAAAGTCGTGAGATGCTGGCTTCCATTTCCAAAGGAGAAGAAGGGAAGACAGGAAGATATAAAACTAATTTCCACAGAGCCTGAAAAATACATTCTTTGCAAAAATGAAGGCTCTCATCACAGGTCAATCTATTTTGAAAAGGTCGTTAAAAAGAATGAAAAAACTGAATTTTCAGTGGTTTTTGAATTCACCTCTTATGCCTTCTGGAAAAAGATAAAGTCAGAAGAGGCCAGAATTCCTGAGATTACTCCAGAGCTAAAGCCCTTCTTAGAGGAAAGACCTCCCCATATAGTTTTTACTGACGAATTAAAAGCTCTCTCAAAAAGGATTGTGAGAGATGAGAAGAATCCTTACCTTATAGCGAAAAAAATTTTTGAGTGGATTGATAAAAATGTTCCATGGGCTTCTGCACGGGACTATTCAACAATAGAAAACATAAGTTCATATGCCTATGAAAACAGGCATGGAGATTGTGGGATTCAAACTCTTCTATTTATAACCCTCTGCAGAATGAATGGTATACCCGCAAGGTGGGAATCAGGATGGACAACAACCCCAGGTGGACTTGAAAATATGCATGACTGGGGAGAGTTCTATATTGAGCCATATGGATGGCTTCCTGTTGACCAGAGTTATGGATTGATGGAATCTGAAGATGAGGATGTCAGATGGTTCTATCTTGGAGGGATAGATTCCTTTCGTCTTATTGTAAATGACGATTATTCCAGAGACCTTTATCCCGCAAAGATTTATCCCCGTTCTGATACTGTCGACTTCCAGAGGGGAGAGCTTGAGTGGGAAGGAGGAAATTTATACTATGACAAATGGATTTACAAATATAAAGTTGAGATAGTTCAATAAAATTTTAATGGAAGGTAAAAAGATAGAGATAAACGAGCAGTTTAAAAGAGTTCTTGATTTAATGGAGAATACAGATAAAAATGTTTTTATAAAAGGAAGAGCAGGAACTGGTAAATCCACATTACTTGAATATTTCCGCAATAAAACAAAAAAGAGAGTTGTTGTTCTTGCTCCAACTGGAGTTTCTGCCTTAAATGTAAAGGGGCAGACAATTCATTCATTCTTCAAGTTCAAACCTGACATAACCCCTTCCCTTGTAAAGAAAATAAAAACATAAAAAAGATGCAAATATTTATGAGAACATTGATATGATAATCATTGATGAAATCTCTATGGTTCGAGCTGACCTTCTCAATTGCGTCGATAGATTCTTGCGTCTGAATGGACCCAATTCAAAAAACCCTTTGGTGGAATTCAGATGATATTTATTGGTAACCTTTACTAGCTTCCTCCTGTGGTAACAGGGAGTGAAAAGAAAGCATTTTTTTCCCTCTACAAAACACCTTACTTTTACAGTGCAAAAGTTTTTGAGTCTTTTGACATGGAATTTATTGAACTGGAAAAGGTTTACCGCCAGCGTGACCCATTTTTCATTGAAATTTTGAATGCAATAAGGAATAAATCAATAACTGAAGAGCAAATTGAATTGCTCAAAAGAAGATGTATCCCTGATTTTGAACCATCGCCTGATGATTTTTATGTCTACCTTGTAACAATAAATGAACATGCAGAAAGAGTTAACAGAAGGCAGATGGAAAAATTGAGGGGTAGAACCTATACTTTCAAGATTATATTGAAGGAGATTTTGGTAAGGAGTGTCTTCCAACCTCCATCGAATTGAAGCTAAAAGTTGGAGCTAGATTATGATGATTAATAACAACACAGAGGGAAGATGGGTAAATGGAAGCATAGGAAGAATTGTTGAAATAGTTCCAACTAATGAGGAAACTTTAATAATAGCTGAACTTACAGATAGTTCTGAAGTAGAAGTTCTTCCCCATACATGGGAAACATTCCGTTTTTATGTAGAAAATGGAGAGCTAAAATCCGAGGTTATTGGAACTTTTACCCAGTATCCTCTAATCCTTGCATGGGCAGTAACAATCCATAAAAGTCAGGGAAGAACATTCGACAGAGTAGTGATAGATATCGGAAGAGGCACTTTTGCCCATGATCAGGTTTATGCTGCTTTGAGTAGATGCACAACCTTTGAGGGAATTGTTTTTAAAAAACCGATAAGCAAAAAATATATCTTGATGGACTGGAAGGTGATGGATTTTCTCACCAAATATCAGTACAGAAAAGCTGAGGAAGCTTTATCAATTGAAAAGAAAGTAGAGACTATAAAAAATGCAATAGAAGCGAGAAAAGCCTTTGAAATAGTCTATCTCAAACCCAATGATGAAAAATCAAAAAGAATTGTAATCCCTGAATTTATTGGAGAAATGGAATATCAGGGGAAAAAATATTTAGGGCTAATAGGATTCTGTAAAAGGAGGAATGAAGAGAGGACATTTAGAATTAACAGGATTTTAGAGATCAGGGAGGTAAAAAATCATTTGCAAAATTAAATTTTTTTATAATTCAATTGGAGTAGGACTTACGCAGTTGGGGTGAATTCACAGGTGGGCTAGATAGGCTCGAATGGCGTCCCGAAGAATCGCTGCCTTCGCTTCATACCAACTATCCCTGTCCGCAAACGATAAACCTCCAACCTCAAAAAAGCTAGCAAGGAGAGCAAAAGGTGCTTAAGGATCACCACTATCGCCTCTTCTTGACAAACTTCTGTTTTTACGTTATCATTAGCTGTGAAAGGGGGTTAGTAGCCAACTGCGTAACTCCTACGGAGGTTCTGTGATGAAAGGTAAATTCTTTATTTTTCTTTTGATTTTTTCAATTCCTTTTCTTTTCTCAAGCGGTCTTTGCCAGGGAAAATGGGAGTTTAATCTTCATTATGGAAGCTGGAATGTGAACTTTGCAAAGAGTATTATTGAGTCTGCAATTGAGGATAGTGTTGATACTGAAATCAAGGATAGTATCCTTCAGGATCATCCCGACCTTGTAGAGCTTAACTACAGGAGGGATTTTAGCTTTGGTTCTTCAGGTTTTAATGGTGGATTTGAAATCAGATATTATCCAGGTGGAGAAAATGGTTCTTTCAGCATGGGATTCTCCATTGAGAAAACAAAAATGGAGCTAACTCTTGATGGAACTGTAGATATGAATTTTACCGATGGCTCTTATGTAGATTTTATTGCCAATGGAAAATTCATTATGGAGCCCTTTTCTTACAATCTCAGTTTTAGATGGGATATAAAACCCTCATGGGTTGTTCATCCATATATTGGATTCGGCTTTGGAATTGCTCCTTTAAAAGGAGAATTCCTTTTCAATACAGATGGAACATTTTACAATGCAACCACTGGTGAGATGAAAAGAGAAACTAACTCAGAAGGAAAAAATTTTCAGGATTTAGAGAATATTCCTGTAAAGATAATACCTATAATTCAATTTAACTTTGGAATTAAAGGAAAAATTACAAAAAATATCCATTTCCATATCGATGGTGGAATGTGGAATGGCTTACTCATAAGGGGCGGAATTTCTTTGAGGATCTAAAGCGGGACACTGATCTTGTAAATTATCTCCTTTATAATGTCTTCAACCTCCTCTCTCCTTCCATCACTTATTTTACCCTTTGGAACTATTCTGTGAACAAGAATTGGAATTGCAAGAGTCTTTATATCATCGGGTATGACATAATCTCTCCCATTTACAAAAGCATAAGCCTGACAGGCTCTTGAGAAAAGAATTGATGCGCGAGGGGATGCACCAATTTTTATTACCTCTGAGTTCCTTGTTTTTTTAATAATTTCTACAATGTAGTCCATGAGTTCGTTGGAAATTTTCACATTCTTAATCCTTTTCTGAATTTCGAGAACATCTTCAGGGGTTATTACAGATGAAATCTGGTCAAGGGGTCTTGAAAATTTATGGGAGATGATAATCTCTTTTTCCTTTTCAGGGGGAGGATAACCCATCTTAATCCTCATCATAAATCTGTCCAACTGGGACTCAGGAAGGGGATATGTTCCGTATATCTCAAGGGGATTCTGGGTAGCAATTACCATGAATGGTTTGGGAAGGGAGTGGGTTTTGTTGTCGACAGTGACCTGATTTTCATTCATTGACTCAAGCAATGCACTCTGGGTTTTTGGTGTTGTTCTATTTATCTCATCAGCAAGGACAATATTTGCAAATATTGGTCCTGGTTTGAACTCAAAAGCTTCGTTCTTATGACTATAAATTGTAACTCCTATTATGTCTGAAGGAAGAAGGTCGGAAGTGAACTGGATTCTCTTAAAAATTCCTCCGATCGATTTTGCGATCCCGAGAGCCAGAGTTGTTTTCCCTGTTCCTGGGACATCTTCAATCAAAAGATGCCCTCCCGCAAATAATGAGGTTAGAGCTAATTTTATAACCTCCTTTTTCCCTGTTATTACCTTCTCAAGATTTTCAATTAACCTGAAAATTTTTGAGAAACATTCCTCTATTGACTGTTCCATTGTTTAATTATACACTACCATATTTGAATAATGAAGCCAATTAAAATAGTTCTTTTTTTAATTCTTTTAACACCTTCTTTTTTTTCCCTTTTTTTAGCTCTTGAAAGAAAGGGTACCATCGAAAGAATTCTACCCTTTGCCCATATTAAAGAGCAAAATACATTTTTTCTTCTGGGGACATTCTATCTCTTTTTTGCCTTTGTATTTATTTACAGAAATAGAAAAAAGAAAGAGATTGATTTTTACGATGTATTTTTCATTGCCCTCTTTTTATATTCTATTTTCTCCATCCCAAAACTTCTAAATCTTACCTACTTTGCTGAGCATTTTGTCTATCTTGCCAATTCCTTAATCCATTTAAAATTGGATATTTTCCCTATCGGCTATATCGATGATCCTGTTATACACAATGGAAAGATCTATGTTGCATTTCCTCCATTCCCAGCTCTCTTTATGATTCCTTTTGCTTTAATTTTTAGAACAGAGTTCCATGATTTTATTTTTCAAATTTTACTTGGAAGCCTTAACATCGCTCTCTTCTACAGGTTATCTAAAAAATATCTCCAAGTTATTAAAATTTCCACATCAAAATTCTATAAAATTTTAATTCCTTTAATTTTTGGCTTCGGAACAGTTCATCTAAGTATGCTCCACTTTGAGGGCGTATGGTATGTAGCTCACACTGTTTCTGTCAACTTTCTTCTTCTCTCGGTAATTGAAAGCCTTGAAAGAAGAAGACCTTTTCTTGTCGGTCTTTTTTGGTCTTTTTCAATAATGACAAGATTTCATCTAATTCTTGCATTCCCTTATTTTATCTCAAGATTTTTTGAAGGAGCTCTTTTAAGCAGAAAGAATATAAAGAGAATTTTCCTTCTTTTCATTCCAGTTTTTTCAGTTCTTCTTCTCATGGGAGTTTACAATTATCTAAGGTTTGGAGACTTCAAAGATATGGGATATTTAAAGATGAGGCTTAATGAACCTTATTCAGAATACATTAAATATGGACAATTCAATTTTAAATTTTTACCAAAAAATCTCTATTACATGTTTTTAGCCCCACCAAAATTTCAAAATGAATTTCCTTTTTTCAGCCCTGATCCATGGGGAATGGGTATAATCTTCTGCTCTCCAATTTTTTTGATTCTTTATCGCTCCTTTTCAAAAAAATCTATCCCTCTTTTCTCCTGGATAAGTATTTTTTTACTATCCATACCAATTTTACTTTACTACACAACAGGTGGAGCCCAGTATGGATACAGATTTATAATGGATTTTTTGCCTTTTTTGGTAATATTAATGATTGAGTCAACAAAGGGAAGATTTAAGAATTATGAGCTTTTGCTAATTTTAATCTCGATTTTAGTAAATTTAAGAGGAATTTTCTTGGAATATATTTTTTGAACTTTTATAAATTCTAATAGCTTCTATTCTAGCGCGTCTCGCCAGTCTCGCCCTTTAATTAAATGGATACTCAATACTTTCTGCTTGAGGGGTGAATAGCTGTGCTCCTTCTTCCGTTATAACCATACAATCTTCAAGCCTGATTCCGAATTCTCCGTTTAAATATATTCCTGGCTCATTGCTAAAAGTCATACCAGACTCAAGTTTTAGAGGATTATTTTTAACAAGATATGGCCATTCATGCCCATCAAGCCCTATTCCATGCCCAAGTCGATGGGAAAAATAAGCATAAATTGGTCCAAAACCTACATTCTCTATAGCTGTTCTTGCTGCTTTATCCACATCTCCTGCCCTAACCCCTATCTTTGCTTTTTTAAGAGCTTCTGTCTGAGCTCTTTTAACAATCTCCCAGACTTTTTTCTGCTTTTCAGTTGCTTTTCCAAAGACAATTGTTCTTGTAATGTCTGAACGATAACCCTCCACTGATGTTCCTCCGTCAACTAAAATTGGAAATCCTTCTTCAAGGAATATTTCCTTTACAGCTCCTCCATGGGGATAGGCACTATTCTCACCAAGCAAAACAAGAGCTCCTCCAGAAAATCCATATTTGCTGAATGTTTGTGAGATTCTTCTTCCAATTTCCATAGCTCTCATTCCAGGATGTAAATCCCTGAGAGCTTCCTTCAAAACATTTAAAGTTATTTCATTGGAAATCCTTAGTAGCTCAATCTCAGCATTAGATTTTATTGCTCTACACAAATTTATTACATTATCTGCAGAAACAATCTTTAATGCAAGAGCTTCCTTCGAAATCCCGTTAACTTCAAAAAACCTTACTGTTGCTTCAATTCCAAAATTTGAAGTTATTATGCCTTTCTCCTTGAGAAATTGATGAACAAGTTTAAATGGACTCTCATCCTCTTCCCATGTTCTTATTTCATAGTTTTTTTTCAGCTGATTTTCAAGTCGACCTCTTTCAAAGGAAGGGCATATAAATACTGGCTCTCCATCAAGGGGGAGAAGAAATCCAAAAAATCTTTCTGAAAGCCCCCAGCTTACATTGGTAAAATATCTTAAGGAGGTTCCTGGTGGAATGAGAATACAGGAAATTTTATTCTTTCCCATGAGTTCCTTTGCCTTCTGTATTCTTGCCTCTCTCTCCTCATCAGAAATCGGGGTAATCTTTCCTCTGTAAAGTTCCTGAGTCTCCTCCTGTTTATTTGAAAAAATTTCATTTGGTGCTAAAAATGAGAGAGAAACTGTCAAACCTCCCATTAGAAATTCTCTTCTTTTCATAAGGGATCCTCCTTCTGGACTTTATTTTTACCCATAACAATAAGGAATTTTGAATTTTTTATAAAGAAAAGTCAAGCCTTGGAATTTAAATTTCAAAGATGCTCTTAAAGAGTAATAAGAAAGGGGAATTCAATCAAAGGAAGCTTCATTTTCTCTTTTATTAGCTAAAGCTCACCCTCTGTTAATTAACCGCTTGTTTCTTCGCGACTTGTCTGCTCTGAAAGCTCAATGGATGCAAATCTCACAGGAAAATAGAAATATCTAAAACCCAGGGACAAATCAAAGTTATTGCCTAATGGAAAATTGATTGTTCCACCACTTGCCAGCCCGAAATCTTTTATCGAACCTGAAGAAAAACCAATTTTATAAGTTTCGCTGGAAAAAAATGACTGCCTAACAAGAATTCAGTATAACCTATGTTTTTCAAATCCAATTTGGGAATTTCAAAGGGAAAACCAATTAAAATGTCAGCATTTATTTTATTTCCTATTTTTGCTCTATAGATGAAATCAATATTCGCATTGAATTTTGTAAAATCTCCATCAGCTGGATTCCAATCGGTGCTTGTTTGAAGAAGAAACAGGTGAGGGATGTAGGATGAGAGTTGTATCGAGACATATTGAAGCTATATATTCTATTTTGAACTTTCCCCTTCTAAAGATGTTCTGAGATAATTCGGTTTAGTCTTATGCCAATATTTTCCATAGGAAAATAGTTAATTCCTGCACCAAATCCATTTTTACTTTTCGCTCTATAATTGACGGATAGATCAGAGATAGGGATAAATGCACCTGGAGAAATGGGAGGAAAGTAAGAGTATAAGTAATTTCCTTCTAAAATTGGAAGATTCATGTTTCTAAAAATTTCAATTTCAAATTTTTTACCATCGCATTGCAAGAAAGACCCCCACAGAAACAAAAAGAGAAATTAATAAATTAATTTTTTAAAATTCATTTTCCTGCTTCTCAAAACCATTTTTCCTTTACTATAAACTCTATCATTTTTAGGTATTTTTCGATAACCTTATCCCATGTGTAGTAGTTTTCTACGAATCTTTTCCCGTTCTCACCCAATTTTTTTGAGATCTCTTCATTCTTGATAATCAGATTAACAACCTCTGCGAACTCCTCTCTGTTAGCATAGTAAAGGCCTCCATTACTTCTCTCACACATTCCTTTGACCACATGGGAAAATTCTGTGGTAATAACGGGTTTTTCCATAGCCCATCCTTCAAGGGCAATCATAGATAAACTTTCAAATCGAGACGGAACTACAACCGCACTGCATCCCACAATTGCATCGAACTTCTCCTTTTCCTCAACAAAGCCACCATAAATAATACCCTCTTCCTTAGGAATTTCCATCTCCGATTTCCCCAACAAAACAAGGCTTAGATTCGTCTTATATTTTTCTTTGTAATAACGGTAAAAATCTATAAGTTCAGCACACCCCTTTGAGCTTACAATTCTTCCCATGTAAAGTAGATATTTCCCTTCAATGCCAAATTTTTTTTTGAATCTTGAAGGGTCTAAATCTTCAGGTATTTCAACGCCAACTCCTGCAATTTCACTGGGTATGTAGTGATTTCCAAAAAGTTTGTTTATAAAAATCCTCTCTTCTTCAGTGTTGTAAAGGATTGCCCTTGGGGAGTGGAAAAGTGGCTTAAAAATATTGAAATATATGGGTGACTCGTCGTGAGCGGTTGGGACAAAAATTGCTTTATCAGGAACAATTCTCAACCCAAATAGAGTCGGATAATAAAGATATGTAAAGAATATAAAGACATCCCTTTGATTTCTAATTTTTGATATTTCCTCAAGAATTTTAGGAACAACAGGACCCTGGGCATAAATCCATTCAATTTCATCTTTTAGAGGGACGGATTTTCCAAAAAGTTTTTCTGAGAGCTGGTTAAAGTCCTTTCTTCTTGTTCCATCCACAAGGAATCTTCGGACTCTAACTCCATTTATTTCCTCTTCCCCTTCAGGGTAAAAATTTTCCCATGTGTTATAATCAAAAGCACAGGAGGTAAGGACTTGCACATCCCCATATGGAGTGAGCCTTTCTGCAACTTCCCTTGCATGGGCTTCTGAACCACCAACTATTTCTCTTCCGTATCTCTGAACAACAAAAGTTATACGATACTTTCCCATTTCTTCAAAGATTCAATTTTAACCTCTGAAATCTCCAATAGCAAATAGAAACAATAGAAACATGGGCTTGTTGACCCTCTGTCCATCTATTGATAAAATAACAATTTTGGAGGCTTTATGTGTGGAATATTTGGAATTATATTTGATAAAGAAAAAGAGGATGTGGGGAATCTTCTGATAAAGGCGGGGAGAAGACTTGTTTACAGGGGATATGATTCTGTAGGGGTCTCCACCATTGATAGCAAAGGTAAGATAGATTTAAGGAAGGATGTTGGAAAACTCGATGAAGTATCTAAAAGTCTAAATTTCTCAGAAATGAAAGGGAAAAGAGGAATAGTTCAGCTCAGATGGGCTACTTTTGGAATGCCAAAAAAGGAGAATGCCCAACCTCACATTGACTGCACAGGAAAACTTGTCGGTGCCCATAACGGAAACATTATTAACACAATTTCTTTGATAGAAGAGTTTAAAAAATTAGGTCATAATTTTAAAGGAGAAAATGACGGAGAGGTTGTTGTCCATGCTGTAGAGGAAGGTTTGAGAAAGGGATTGAGCCTTGAAAAGGCTGTAATGAAGGCTCAAGATTTTTTAAAAGGTGATTATGCATGGGTTGGAGGGTTATCTGAAGAAGATAGGCTTATCTGCGTAAAAATAGGCTCCTCCCTTTACATAGGAAAAGGGGAAGGATTTACAGCCTGCTCTTCTGACCTTCCCTCTCTTCTTGAGTTTACAAGAGAGACCATCCTGATAAAGGATGGAGAATTTGCTATCCTTGAGCCCGAGAAAATCTCAATTTTTAACATAAAATCAGGAGAGGAAGTAAAAGATAGAGAATTTGTTACTATAGAACAGGAGATTGGAATTGCAGAGAAAGAAGGGTTCCCCCATTTTATGTTAAAGGAGATAAAGGAACAGGGAGAAAGGTCAAAGATTCTAATTGATTTTCTTTTTCAGTATCCTTTAATAAATGAATTAGTTTCAAAGCTATGGAGCTCAAGGAATATTTTTATAATTGGCTCAGGCTCCTCCTATCATGCTTCCCTAACAGGTTCAAAATACATAACAAGGTTAACTGGAAGGCACGCTATTCCTGCAGTTGCTGGTTCTTTTATTGAAGACTATTCATCTTTTTTTAATGGTTCAGACTCCTTTATTCTTGTATCCCAGAGTGGTGAGACAAAGGATGTTATTAGAGTTCAGAATTATCTTATTGAAAGAGGTTATGAAAATATCTTTTCTATGGTCAATGTAATAGGTTCTACAATCCAGCTAAAGTCAAAAATCAATATCCCTCTTCTAACCCAGCTTGAGGTCTCTGTTCCCGCTACAAAAACTTTTCTAAATCAACTTATTATTTTCTTGTTTCTTTCAATGAAAATGGCAAAAAAGAACATGAAGGAGATTCTGAAACTTCCTGAAATTATAAAGACAACTTTAAATCAGAAGGAAGAAGAGGTCATAAAATTGGCTGAAACTTTATATAAAGATGAGAAAATTCACCTTCTTGGGCATGGTCTAACCTATCCATCAGCCCTTGAGGGGGCATTGAAAATAAAAGAAACTTCCTACATTCACGCATCTGCTCTTCCTTCCTCAGAATTTAAACATGGACCTCTTGCAGTTGTAGAAGATGGCTATAAAATTATTGTCATCTCCACAAAAGAAGATGCTCAAATTGTCATTTCCCATATAAATGAAATAAGATGCAGAGGTGGAAAGGTTATAACAATTGCTCCTGAAGATACTTTGTTGAAAGAGAACTCGGACATTTTAATGGAGATACCCACTGAGAATCAGTTCTTTGTGCCAATTCTCTCTGTTATAATTCTTCAATATCTTTCCTACTATTTAGCAGTTAAAAAAGGGCTTGATCCTGATTTTCCCAGAAATTTGAGCAAGACAATAACAGTAGATTAAATTACAAGACGGGCAAGAAGAGCGAAAAAAGAAGAAATCTGGAGTAACTAAACTGTTGTTTTTACTTTCCTGACCAGACCCTGTAAACTTCTGCAAAAAAGTAGTGGAAACCAATTACTGACCAGAAATATGTGAAGATAACTCCAATAATTAATAGGATTATTCCAAAACCTCCAATTATGCCTATGACCAGAGCAAGAATTATTGCTACAATAAGGTTTACAACCTGTTTTCCAATGAAATTAAATATTCTTTCAAAGTTGAAAACAGAAGAGAAATTGTTTGTAACTGCGTATTCGCAGACTATAAAAGGATAAACAAAATAAAAAAGAATTCCAACAAGGACAGCTGCAATCCATCCAAGGCAAGGAATCAGACAAAGTATTCCAATTACAACACCAAAAATCAGTGAGAATATAATTAGAATTACAAGGAAAACAAGACCCTTTGTAAATTTCTCACCCATGTTGTCCCATTCGGGAAGAACAGGCGATTTCCTCTCAATTACATTTTTGACAAATTCAAGAATATACCCAAGAACAAAAGGAATTCCGATTAAAATAATACTCAGTAGAATAAAGATTCCACCGATCAAAGTTTTCCCTACCCATTCCTTGTCCTCAAATAGAATTGTGAAACCTTTACCCCAGTCAATTGCCTGACCGTTTCCCATTCTTTCCTCCTTTTGTTGATAAATAAAATTCCACTCTTTAAAACGAAAGAATTAAGAAAAAGTTCAACAATCGATTGAGACTAAAAGTTAACATTATTTTTTTTATAAGTCAACAGCTCTTGAGAAAAATAGAACAAAGAGCTATACTAAGAGCTATACTAAATACCTGGTGATTTAAAAGGAGCAAAAATGAAAAAGGAAATAATCGATATAGAAGGGATGCATTGCGCATCCTGTGTTTCAACCATAGAAAATGCTTTAAAGCGAAAAGAAGGTGTTATAGAGGTTAAAGTAAATCTATCCACTGAAAAGACTTATTTAGAATTTGATGAGAAAAAAGTAAAGAGGGAGGACATTGAAAGGATAATTGAAGAGGCAGGATATAAAGTAGTCAGGTTAGAAAATTCAGAGAGGGAAAAAAGACGGAAGGAAATATTGCGCTGGAGAAAAAGATTGATAATTTCAGGGCTTTTTTCATTGCCTCTTCTATACCTTTCAATGGGTGCTCATATTGGATTACCAATTCCAGGATTTATAATGGAAAATTCCTCAATCTTCCAGTTTCTCCTCACAACTCCCATTATTTTTGTTGGTTCTATTTTTTTTAATAGAGGAATATTAACTCTTCCAAAGACAAAAAGGGCTAACATGGACACCCTTGTCTCTATAGGCGTCCTTTCAGCATACTTATACAGCTTGGTAATTACAATTCTTCAGCTGATGGGGAAAGCTCATGACCAAAATATTTACTACGAAATAGCGAGTCTTTTAATTACATTTATTATCATTGGTAGATGGCTTGAGTCAATGGCAAAAGGTAAAACTTCAGAGGCAATAAGAGAATTAATGGAACTTGCACCTAAAACAGTTAAAGTTTTGAAGAATGGGGAAGAAGTGGAAATATATGTTGAAGAACTTAAGGTTGGAGATGTATTCTTTGTCCGACCGGGAGAAAGGATTGCAACAGATGGAGAGGTGATCGAAGGATATTCCTCTGTGGACGAATCAATGATTACAGGAGAAAGTATTCCAAAAGAAAAGGTCAGGGGAGATGAAGTAATTGGAGGAACCCTTAATAAAAATGGTTTCCTTAAAGTAATAGCGAAAAGGGTTGGAAAGGAAACAGCCCTCGCTCAAATAATAAAGATCGTTGAAGAAGCTCAGGGATCAAAAGCTCCTGTTGAGGAACTCGCAGACAAGATTTCTTCCTATTTTGTCCCATTTGTATTTTCCCTTGCTTTAATTTCACTTTTTATATGGCTCTTAGCAGGGAAAGAATTTTCTTTTTCTTTAAAAATTTTTATTTCTGTTCTTATGATTGCCTGCCCATGTGCTCTTGGACTTGCTACCCCCACAGCTGTAATTGTCGGGATAGGGATAGGAGCGAGGAAAGGGATTCTGATAAAAGATGTAAAGACAATACAAGTGATGGAAAAAGTTGACACAATAGTATTTGATAAGACAGGAACTCTAACAGCTGGCAACCCTGAGGTGAAAGATATTATACCTTTGAACTCAAAAGATGAGTTGGAAGTTCTTAAAATTGCCTCAATAGCTGAAAAAAGGTCAGAACATCCTCTTGCAGAGTCTATTCTCAAAGAAGCAGAAAGAAGAGGAATCGAAATCCCAGAACCAGAAGAGTTCAAAGTAATTCCAGGAAAGGGGGTAATTGCAGTGTGGTCAGGAGAAAGAATACTTCTGGGAAATTTAAATTTTATAAAGGAGAACGGGATTTCTAACGAAATTTTTGAAAAGGGAATTAAAAACCTTGAAAAGGAAGGTAAAACAGTAGTCATAATTGCGAAAGAGAATGAAGTCTATGGATTGATAAGCATTTTTGACGATATAAAACCAGAAGCTCCAAAAGTCATAAGAAAACTTAGAAAAGTGGGAAAAGAGATTGTAATGATTACAGGGGATAGAGAATCCACTGCAAAAGCAATAGGAGAAAAATTGGGAGTTAAAAAAATTCTTTCAGAGGTTATACCTCAGGATAAAGCTAAAGAAGTAAGAAAGCTGCAGAAGGAAGGTAGGACAGTTGCAATGGTTGGAGATGGGATAAATGATGCTCCAGCAATAACTCAGGCAGATGTTGGAATTGCAATGGGTTCAGGAACAGATATTGCAATGGAATCCGGTGACATTATTCTTTTAAAAAATGATCTAAGGGATGTATTAATGGCTATAAGGCTTGGAGAATATACAATGAAAAAGATAAAAGAGAATTTATTCTGGGCATTTATATATAATTTGATAGGAATTCCAATCGCAGGTGGTCTTCTTTACCCCTTTTCAGGTTTCCTTTTAAATCCAGTAATTGCAGGAATGGCAATGTCCTTTAGCTCTGTCTCAGTGGTTACAAACGCTCTTTCAATGAGGCTAAAGAGATTTTAATTTCAATCTCCTAAGGGATTAAACTTTTCCATCCAGAAGGCAATCGTTTTACTATATCATTGGCAATGACAAATATCATCAGTAAGATAAGAATAAAAAATCCCATCTGTATTATTCTTTCCTTTAATTTCAAACTGAGGTCTCTTCTGATAATAGCCTCTATAAAAATTATGAATATATGACCACCGTCAAGACCTGGTATGGGAAGTAGATTTATAATTCCCAGTTGAAGGGATATAAGGGAAAGGAAAGTGAGGAAACCAATAAAACCAGACTTGGCTGCCTGATAGGAAAAATCGGCAATGTCCACAGGTCCTGATAAAGTTTTTACTGAAATTTCTCCTCTAACCATCTTTCTTAAAACTTCCACAACTAAGAAGGTAAGTCTGACGTTTTCTTTAACTGAATTGGAGAGTGCTTTTAAAACACCATACTTCTTTTTTATTGAATCAATGTGGAATGTAATTCCAATCACTCCCACTCCCTTTTCATTTTTGGGTACAATCTTTACCTCCTTTTTCTCCCCTCCTCTTTCGATAAGAAGAAAAACTTCCTTCTCTGGGCTCTTTCTGATTATATCCCTAACTTCAAAATAACTTCTAACCTTTGTTCCATTTACCTGTAGTATCTTATCCATTGGTTTTAAGCCAGCCTTTGAGGCGGGAAGACCGGTCGATACAAAGCCGATTTTTGGAGGAATCATGAAAAATATTCCTGCGTCTCCTATTCCATATCTCGTTCTCGATTTGGTTTTCAAAGTTTTTTCGAGAATTTTCCTCTCTCTAATTACTTTGATTCTTAGAACTTTATCGGGGTTTGTAGATATTATGCTTTCTACTTCCTGAGCTTTTGAAACTTTTTTCCCTTCAATTGAAGTTATAATATCACCAATTAAAAGACCCGCCTCATGAGCAGGAGTATTCTCTTCTACCCATCCAATTACAGGAGGATTTTCAAGATATGCGGGAACAGAAACTCCGATAATATTTATAAGGAAAACAAGAAGGATTGCAAGGGATATATTCATTACAGAGCCCATAAAAAGGATAATGAACCTTTTCCATCTTGGCTGTGAAAGAAACTCATAGGGTTCCCCTTTAAATCCTTCTTCATAAGTTTCCCCTGCAAGTTTTACATATCCACCGAGAGGAATTAGAGATACTCTGTAGTCTGTATGTTTTCTCCTTATCCCGAAAAGTCTCGGACCTAATCCAAAAGAGAAGGTTTCAACCCTTACCCTTGAAAAAATTGCAGATATAAAATGTCCAAACTCATGGACAAAGACCATTATCCCGAGAAGGATAAGAAACCAGAAAATTCTTTCAATTAATTGAATCATTTTCTCCTCCAAAAGCAATTCATTTTTTACTCCTAACAATTTTGTGAGCTCTATTTTCTGCCCATTCCTTTATTGTTAATACATCTTCTATAGAATTAATCTCAGATTTTTTGTGTTCATTCAAAACTTTTTCAACTACTTTGTATATTTCGTGAAATTCAATTCTTCCAACGAGAAATTCATTCACTGCAACTTCATTGGCAACAGCAAGAACAGTTGGAAAACTACCACCCTCTTTGAGGGCAAACATTGCAAGGGAAAGGCAAGGGAATTTTTTATAATCTACAGGATAAAACTCAAGATTTTTAAGCTCTTGGATGTCGATGGGGTTGATGGAAAACTTTGGAGCTTCAGGATAGAAAAAAGCATGCTGAATTGGTATCTTCATATCGGGTGTGCATAAGAAGGCAATCATGGAGCCATCCTTCAACTGCAAAATTGCATGAACTATGCTCTGGGGATGGATTAAGACATCCAGCTCCTCTGGAGGGATTGAAAATAGCCAGTGAGCCTCTATCAACTCAAATCCTTTATTCATAAAGGTTGCAGAATCAATAGTGATCTTTTTCCCCATTTTCCAGACAGGATGATTTAAAGCATCTTCCCTCGAGACATGTTCTATCTCCTCCAATTCTTTCTTAAAGAAAGGACCTCCTGATGCAGTGATAATAAATTTTTCTATATCTTCCCTTTTCCTGTTTGAAAGAAGCTGAAAAAAAGCGTTATGTTCACTATCAATTGGGATTATAAAGGAAGAAGATTTTTCCATTTCTTTTTTAATTAGAGCTCCTCCCATGACAAGGGATTCTTTATTGGCAAGGAGAATCCATCTTCCCGCTTTAACTGCTGAATAGGTAGGAAGGAAGCCCTCTATCCCTGAAATTGCTGAGACAACAATATCTGCCTCCTTTAAAGTGGCAATTTCACATGCTCCTTCTATCCCATCTAAAAGTTTAAAACCAAACTCTTCAGAAAATTCTTTTAAAGAGTTTGAATCTTCTTTCCTTTTGACAGAAACAAGCAATGGTTTGAATTTTTTTATTTGTTCAATTAGTAAAGAAATATTTTCCCCAGCAGAAAGGGCTAAAATCTCAAATTTTTCAGGGTGAAGTTCCACAATTTCAAGAGCCATCCTTCCTATCGTTCCAGTTGAGCCAAGAATTGAGATTTTCTTTTTCATTTCAAATAATATTTACAAATGAAATAAAAAAATGGAGCAGAAAATATCAAAGAGTCAATCCTGTCAAGAATTCCTCCATGTTCGCCAAGAATTCTCGATGAATCCTTTACTCCCGCACTCCTTTTAAACAAAGATTCTACAGGGTCTGAAAGTTGAGAAACAACGCTTAATATGATGAAAGCTATAATAAGTTTTCCAAAATTTCTATATTTCAGAAAAATCATATTTCCAAGAAGTCCTCCTACAATATAAAGGGGGATAGCTCCAACAAAACCTTCTACAGTCTTTTTTGGGGATGCTACAGGGAAAATTTTTCTTCTTCCAAATGTTTTTCCGAAAATATAGGCTCCTGTATCGCCAATATAAACTGAAAAGAGGAGGGTGAAAAGATATGGGCTTCCAAGCTTTCTTAGATAAAATATGTAATTGAGGGTATAGGAAAGATAGAAAATGCCGAAAAATGTAATGGATATGGAGGTTATAAAATTATCAAGATTTTTTGAGTTTGTGGAAAAAAGAAAATATGAGCCAAGGATGAAAAGAGAGACAAATAAAAATTCGTTAAAATATCTAAATTCTAAGATAAAGTTCAATCCCAAAAGGATTGAAAAAAGACTTCCAAGAAGCTTTATCGGGTAATAATTCTTTTTCTCGGCAAGAAGATAGAATTCTATAAGGGCAAACATAATTACGACTTGCAGAGCGAGGAAGAATGGCGGATCAGGAAGAAAGTAGATAGCCAAAAAGACAACAGGAACTATTATGGATGCTACCAGTATCCTTTTCCCCAAATCTTTAAATGTCTTTTCTTCAGATTTTAAAACAATTTCTTCCGACATATTCTAAGTTTTTTCCTTTCATTAGTTTCAGAAAGAATCAGTCCTTCCAATTCCTCCAAACCTCCTTTCCCTTCCCTGATAATCTTTTATTGCCATTAAAAAGTCCTTTCTGGAAAAGTCAGGCCATAGCACAGAAGTAATCCATAGTTCAGCGTAGGCTATCTGCCAGAGGAGGAAGTTGGATATTCTTAGTTCTCCAGAAGTTCTAATTAATAGGTCGGGATCAGGTATACCAGAGGTATAGAGAAAATTCTCAAGGGTTTTCTCCTCAATCTTTTTGATTCTGGGGTTTTCTTTGAGAATTCTGTTTACAGCATCAACTATTTCAGTCCTTCCTCCATAGTTTAGAGCAATTATCAATGTCATTTTATCTTTGTTTTTGGTAAGTTCTTCAAGTCTCCTTAGATTTATGTTTATGTGGGTCGGTAGCTCATCGATCCTTCCTATTGCTCTAAATTTTATATTTTCCTCCAAAAATTTTTTTTCTTCCTTTCCAAGATACTCCTCGAGGAGAGCCATGAGAGCATCCACTTCGGATTTCGGTCTTTTCCAGTTCTCTTTCGAAAAAGCATAAAGGGTTAAATATTTAATACCAACATTGTAAGCAGTTTCCACAGCGACTCGGACACTTTGAATACCAGCTTTATGCCCCTCAATTCTTGGAAGTTTCCTCATTTTAGCCCATCTTCCATTTCCGTCCATTATTATTGCAACATGCGTAGGGAGCCTTGAAAAATCGATACTCTCAATAATCTTTTCCTCTTCCGAACTTTTCTCGACCAATTTCAGTATTTCTTCTTTCATAACAATCTTTATTATAATTTATTTTTAAGAAGGTATCCAAGATTATATGAGAATAATTGCTATAAGAGGTGGAGGACTCGGAGACATAATTCTTACAATACCCTCCTTTCTTGCTTTGAAAAAAATTTCAAGCGAATTCTATCTTTCCGTCCCATTTCAGTGGGGTTCTCTTTTCGAGGGATTTTCGGATGTTATTCCCATCGAAGGGAGGCTAATTTCTTCCATCTGGGATGGGAGTAGTGATTTTATAGATTTTTTAGGAAGATTTGATATAGCTTTTACATGGCACTGGGATAAAGAAGGAGTTTTTATTAGAAATCTTTCAAAGGTTGCGAGAAAAGTAATAGTGGGAAAAATAAAACCTGCAAGAATGCATTATTCTTTAACTCTTTTCTCGGCCCTCCATGAAATAGACAGAAAAATAAAATTTCCAGAGATTGTAAGACTTCCGAATCTTTCACATTGGGAGCACGGGAATAAATCAGAAATAATAATTCATCCGGGCTCTGGTAGTATTAAAAAGGTCTGGCCAATTGAGAATTTTTTATTTCTTATAGAAAGACTTCTCTCAGAAAATAAAAAAGTTAAAGTTATCCTCGGAGAATCCGAAGATAGAAAAGAATTTTTTGTATTTTCTAATTTGAAAGGGGTGGATGTGAAGAGAGCTCTTTCTTTAAAAGAAGTGATAAATGAACTTTTAAAAGGGATTCTTTATATAGGGAATGATTCAGGAATCTCCCATCTCTCAGCTCTTCTGGGAATTCCAACAATTGTTATATTCAAAGAAACAGACCCAGAGGTCTGGGCCCCAAAGGGGGAAAGGGTCTATGTAATTTCAACTTATCCTGAGAAAGAATGGATAAAAAAGGAAGAGGTTCTCGAGTTTGTAAGAGAAATTATGCTGTCTTTTAAATAAAGAATGTTTTAAATTTCATAAAAATGACCCCGAGTTTTTCTTCAAAAGGATTTAAAGAAGTTAATCCTTTAGAAGGGAAAAGGGGTCTGGTATGAGAATTTTTATGTAACTTTTTGCTTTTAAGTCTTCAAAGAATTTCTTTAAAAGAGGCTCCCTTTTTGTTTCTATTACTCTGTCAAGAATCTCATCTCTTGCCTCATCAAAACTTTTGAGTTTTGCTTCCTTCTTTTCCTCCAATTTTAGAATGTAATAACCCTTTGAGGTTTTTATCCATTGGGTAAGCTCCCCTGCTTTCATTGAAAATACATGATTTTCAAGATTTTTATCCATTTCCCCCTTCTTAAAACTTCCTAAATCCCCTTTCCTCTCCCTTTCAGGACCTTCAGAATAAATCTCTGCAACTTCTTCAAAGGTCTTGCTTTTTAGCTCTTCTTCTACCTTCTTCATCTTTTCTTCAACTCCCTCTTTATCTTCAAGGAAAATCCCTTTTATCTTCACTTCTTCTGGCTCTGTAAATTCCTCTGAATGTTTTCTGTAATAATCGAGCATCTCCGCATTGTCAACAGATATGTTTGAGTCAACATACTTCCTTATAACCTTTTGCTGGAGAAGATTGTTCTTCAGTTCCTCTTTCCACGCATTGTAATTTATCCCCTCATTCTTCATTATCTCTTCCAGCTCCTTCTCGGATGAAAGGTTATTCTCTTTTAATATATTTTCTATTACCATTTTTGTTTCGCTCTCAACATCCATCCCATCTTCTTTTGCCTTTGTAAGAAGTAATTTTCTCTGGATAATGTCCTCAAGAAGAGTCTTCCTTGCCTCTTCAACTTTCTCCTCTAATTCTTTCCCTTCAAATCTTGCTGAAAGGGCAATCCTTATATTCAAATCTACTTTTTTTATATCTGATAGAGTTATTATGTCCTCATTTACAATGGCAACAATTCTTTCCACAACCTCCAAACCAAAAACACTCAGGGCAATTAAAAAGAGAAGGATAAAAATTTTCTTATTCATTCTGCTCTCCTTTTATGTAATCGAAGGGAAGATTCTCGAAATAAATCTTCCATTTTAAATTATTTTTTGCTTCATCTATCAATTCCTTTTCTAACAAATCCCTTTTTTGATATAAAAGATTTTCAGCAATGCTCTTCTCTACCTCCTTTAGAGGTAGAAGTCTTGCTCCTTTCTTTTCAACTACTTTGAAAATGTGGTAGCCGAAAGAAGACTTAACAACAGGGCTGAGTTCTCCCACTTTAAGGGAAAAAACCACATCCTCTATCTCCACCGGTAACTCACCTCTCTGGAAATATCCCATGTCCCCTCCCCTTGAGCCCTCAGGGCTTATAGATCTTTCCCTCGCAATTTTTTCAAATTGCAGAGGGGGTGATTTTCTTAAAATAGAAAGGATTTCAAGAGCTTCTGATTCTGAAGGGACAAGGATCTGGAAAACCTTCACACTCTCTCCCCTTTTAAACTCTTCCTCATGGGTTTTATAATACTCCTCAATATCTTCTTTTGAAATTGATATTTTACTCTTTGTCATTTGCAATAAATAATTTTCATAAATGGCATCGATCTCCTTTATTTTTCTTGCTCTTTCATCATTTTCTCCTAAGATTTCCCTTAAATTATCTTCTGAAAGAGCGACCCCCTTAGATTTTGCATATTCAGAAACTATGGATGTTTCAAAAAATCTGTCAAAAATCCTGCTAAAGATCAAGGGTTTCTGTTCGCTTAGCTCATATTCCATCGAATCAATATAGGCTTTAAAATCAGACTGCATGAAAATCCTTCCTTCTATCTCAAAAATAATTTTATCCTCTTCCTTCTTTTGAGGCTCTGGTTTTGAGCAATTCAGGAATATCAATAGAATTAAAATTGTCAGTAAAATTTTTTTCATAAAAAGATTATATAGGAATGTTAGATAGCATTCAATAAATCCATAATCTCCTGAAGAATAGCGCTCTCCTCTCCACTTGTAAGAGAGAGCACAAGGGAGTTCCCTTTGAAGCTTCCTTTGTATCTTCTGAAAAGAGAGACTACTTTCTCTGGCTCCACAGGTGGGTTTTCACCAAATGTTATTGTCAGATTTGAATCCTCCCTTTTCAAAGTGATTATGCTCTTGTTCTTTGCAAGGAATTTTATCTTTCCATACTGGAGTAAGTTCTGAAACTGTTTTGGCGGAAGACCGAATCTGTCCTTTGCATCATACTCTATCATTTCAATTTCCCTCAAATCATTTATTGATGACATTCTTTTATAGAAGGAGAGCCTTTCACTAAAATCAGGAATATAATTTTCAGGAATCATAATATCAAAACCAAGCTGGATTTCTATTGGTCTCTCCTCCACATATTCTCCTTTCAACTCCCTTACAGTCTCTTCGAGAAGCTTTATATAATAGTCAAAACCTACAGCCTGTATATGTCCATGCTGTTGAGGACCGAGAAGATTTCCCGCACCCCTTATTTCAAGATCCATGGCTGCGAGTCTGAAGGACGAGCCAAGATCCGCAAACTCTCTCAGTGCTTTCAACCTCTTTAATGCTTCATCAGAAAGGGAAGTTTCAGGAGGAGTGAGAAAATAGGCAAAGGCCTGACGATATGACCTTCCAACTCTACCTTTTAATTGATAAAGTTGTGCAAGACCAAAAGTATCTGCTCTATTGACTATCAATGTGTTTACAAGGGGAATGTCTATTCCATTCTCAATTATTGTTGTGGTTACAAGAATATCAAATTCCCTGTTTATAAATTTTATCATCTTCTTTTCCATCTCTTCCCCTTTCATTCTTCCATGAATTATATCAATCCTTGCCTCGGGAACAATCTCTTTTATAAAATCTGCAACTTTGTAAATACTCTCAATTCTATCGTGGACAAAATAAACCTGTCCTTCTCTTTCCAGTTCTATCCTTATCGCATCCCTAATCAAATCCTTTGAAAATTGTGCAACAAAACACTGAACTGCCAGCCTATCTTTTGGAGGAGTCTTTATTATGCTAAGGTCTCTTATTCCTGAAAGAGACATGTAAAGGGTTCTTGGTATTGGAGTAGCTGTCATTGTAAAGACATCTACAGATGCTTTCATCTTTTTCAATTTTTCTTTCTGGGCAACCCCGAACCTCTGTTCCTCATCAATTATAAGAAGTCCTAAATCTCTGAACCCTATATCTGAAGAGAGTAATCTGTGGGTCCCTATAATTATTTCAATCAATCCCCTTTTTAAATAATCAACGATTTTATTTGCCTCTTTTTTTGGAGTAAGTCTTGTTAATCCTTCAATTCGAACAGGATATCCTGAAAATCTATTTCTAAATGTGTTAAGGTGCTGGATTGCAAGGATAGTTGTCGGGCATAGAACAGCTACCTGCTTTCCGTCCATTACAGCTTTAAATGCTGCCCTCATTGCCACCTCTGTTTTTCCATAGCCAACATCTCCACAAAGGAGTCTATCCATGGGAAATTCTGACTCCATATCCCTCTTCACCTCCTCTGTTGCCCTTCTTTGATCCTCTGTTTCCTCAAAGGGGAAAGACTCCTCAAACTCCTTCTGCCATTCTGTATCGGGAGAGAAAGCATGACCCTTTATACTCTTTCTTAGAGCATAAAGGTTCAATAGTTCCATCGCCATCTCTCTGAGGGTTTTCTTAATCTTCTTTTTTGTTCTTTCCCAGGTAATACCACCAAGTTTATCAAGAGGAGGTTTCCCGCCACCTGAGTATTTATGGATTTCATTCATCCTCTCGGGAGATATATAGAGTCTGTCTCCATCTCTGTATTCAATCTCTAAAAACTCTAAAACCTGATTCTGAACTTCCAATTTTTTTAACCCTCTGAATACCCCTATTCCGTGAATTTCGTGAACTATGAAATCACCATTTTTTAAGTCTCTGAAGGTGGAAGTAAATGGCTGGTAATAACGGCGCCTTTCAATCCTCCCCCTTTCACCTACAATCTCTTTCTCAGTATAAAAAAATAGACTCTGGGATGGAAGATAGAATCCTTCATCCAAATTTCCTTTTAAAATGTTCACTGCTTTCTTCTTAGCTTGCGATGGTTCAGAAATCAAAAAATAGGGAATTTTCTGAACTTCCAGCTCTTCCGAAATTCTTTTAATTAAGTAATCTGAAGTCAAAACTAAAAATATCGTGCCCCCACTTTTTATTTCATCTTTTATATCTTCAAAAAACTGGAAAGTCCTCGAAACATAAGAGATATTTCTTCTAACATTAATAAAAATCGAGGGTTCTTCACTTGAAAACTCGCTTAAATGTATGCCAGTATTAAGAACATTTTTTAATTCATCAAGAGAAAACATTTTTAAAGGTGGAAGAGCCTTTCTCTTCTTCAATTCCCTTTCGTAAATCTCTTCCCATTCATCCTCTATCTCCTCAACTTCTCTTTTTAGATTTTCCCCTTCATCAAATATCATTATGAAATCCTTGAAGAAATCATTAAAAGAGACAAAATAGTTAGCGGATAAAATAGATAGAAAGTTCAGCTCCTCAAAGGGGATTCCTTTCTTTAGAGTTTCCTCCATCTCTTTAAAATCAGGAGAGTCATCCAGATGCTTCCTCGCTTCTTCCAACCAATCTTCAATGAATTTCTGGGTCGGTGGATACTCGATAATGGATAATATTTCAGTCTCGTCTGTCTGTTTAATTGACCTCTGGGTTGATGGGTCAAAATATCTTAAAGACTCTATACTATTATCAATTATTTCTACTCTTACTGGATAATCTTCTACCGGAGAATAACAGTCAACAATCCCACCCCTAACAGCTATTTCTCCTTTAAAGCTCACATAATCAACAGTTTTATAACCAAACAATATTAATTTTTTTATGAGTTCGTCCCTTTCCATCTCCAGTTCAACTCTTATATTTACGAAAAGTTCCTTAACATTTTCTTTTGAGATGAATGGCTTCAAAAGTGATTTTGGTGTTGCCACTACAACAGGGTTCCTTTTTTCAATGAAATTTTTATAAAATTCAATTCTTTTTACTACATTTTCTCTGTAGATTGAACCTGAAGCAAATGGGTCATAAAATGGCTCTGGAAGCCGAATTATATTTCTTTCATTTTTTGTGAATTTAAAGAAAAATTCAGTGCTTCTTACAAAATTTTCAATGGAGGATTTGAGCGGGGTGACAACCAGAATCCCTGAATCAATTTTTTCAGCAAGATCTGCTAAAAAAGCTCCTTTTGAAGCTCTGGCAAGCCCGGATATCGTTAATTTTTTAGAAATTAATTTATCCTGCTCAAGGGATAGCTCATGAAAAAGTTCCATATATTCTTTTATCTCCAGTAATTGTGTAATTGTCAAGATTGAAAATTGCTTGATTTGTTGTAAAGAAAGAAGACTTAAAGAAAATTATGAACGGATTTTCTTTGTGATAATAAAGTGTTCCTTTGCGAGCTCAGACAGTGGAATTGATGGATACTCTGTAATGATTTTCTTTGCCAGCTTAACTACTTCTTCCGATGAGCCTTTAAGTAAATTTATATTGTGTGTTTTTGAGATTTTCTCAAGCCCTTCAAGATAACCTGCCCTTGCAAGGATTGAAGCACACGCAACTGCAAGGTCCTCCTCTCCCCTTTCTCTCTGCTCAAGATGTATCTTTTTACCCTTTTTCATGAGAGCTTCCTTTATGAATTTTTCATTTCCGAATTTGTCAGCTATAGCTCTTGAACAAACAACCTTATGAAGAATATTCTCTATAACTCTTGCATGCCCCCAAGCAAGAATTTTATTAAGATTCTTAAATTTTCTATAGAGTTCATTGTATTTTGCGGGATATATTGTTACAACCGAGTAGACAAATTCTTTTTTTATAGCCTTCGCAAGTTCTTTCACTCGATTATCAGAAAATCTTTTAGAATCTTTAACACCAAGGTCTCTTATATAACCCTCGTCTGTCTCATCTATGTATACTCCTGCAACAACTAGGGGGCCGAAATAATCCCCTTTTCCAGATTCGTCTGTCCCTATTCTTCCCATCTCTCTTCCATTTTATTATTTTACACGATAAAAGTTACTTTTTTCATCACTTGAGAAGCTTTCTTGCCTTTGCCTCTCTTATTAAATCATCTCTAAAATCAGGATGAGCAATATTTATCAAAGCTTCAGCTCTTTCTTTTAAATTTTTTCCGAAGAGATAGGCTACCCCGAACTCAGTTACAACATAATGGACATCCGCTCTTGAAGTAACTACTCCCGCACCTGCCTTAAGAACAGGAACTATTCTTGAAATTGTCCCTCCCTTTGCAGTTGAAGGAAGTGCAATGATTGGTTTTCCGTCTTTTGCGTGGGCGGCACCCCTTATGAAATCTACCTGTCCGCCAAATCCACTGTAAATATATGTTCCCATTGAATCAGAACAGACCTGACCGGTAAGGTCAACTTCTATTGCTGAATTAATTGCAATCATTTTTTCATTCTCAGAAATCACAAAGGGATGGTTGGTGTAATCAACGGGATGGAGCTCAAAAAGAGGGTTATTGTCAACATAAGTGTATAGTTTCTTTGTTCCGAGGATAAAAGTTGCTATTACTTTCCCAGGATGGAGAGTCTTATTTCTGCAGGTTATAATTCCCTGTTCAATCGCTTCCACCACACCATCTGAAACCATCTCTGTATGAACCCCAAGATCTTTTTTATTCTTTAAAAAGAAAAGAACCGCATCTGGAATCCCTCCTATTCCCAACTGCAAAGTGGAACCATCTTCTATAAGGTCTGCTATATATTTTCCAATCTTTGCCTCAACTTCAGTAAATGGTTCTTTATTAAGGATTGGAAGCTCCTCATTATGCTCAACTATTTTAGTGCAACGGGAAACATGAATAAAACTGTCTCCAAGAGTTCTTGGCATCAATTCATTTACCTGAGCTATAACAATATCTGCTGATTCTACAGCGGCTCTTGAAGCAAGAACCTCAACACCCAAACTCATAAACCCATGAATATCAGGAGGAGAGACCTGGACAATTGCTACATCTGGCTTTGCCATTGGAGATCTTAGAAGCCTTGGTATCATGTGGAGGTGAATAGGAATGTATTCAGATTTTCCTTCATTAACTGCCTTTCTATCCGCTGGTCCGACAAAAAGAGAATTGTGTCTGAAATGCCCCTCCATTTCTGGACCGGAAAATGGGTCCTCACCCATTAGAAGGACATGGAGAAGCTCCACATTTTTCATCTCGTCTTTCCTTCTTGCAAGAGCTCTCATAAGACAAAATGGAGCTGATGCATTTCCCCCAAGATAAACTCTCGAATGACTTTTTATCAAGGACACAGCCTCTTCTGCACTGCATAACCGTTTCTTGTAATCATCAAACCATCTCATTTTTTATCTCCTGTGATTCATTAGATATTCGTTCATGGCTCGAGCAGCAACTCTTGCATCTCCCATTGCAAGAATTACAGTTGCTCCACCTCTAACAATATCTCCACCTGCATAAACTCCCGGAATATTTGTTGCCATTGTATTCCAGTCAACTTTTATCTCCCCCCATTTCCCCATTTCAAGACCAGGGGTTGTCATGGGAATCAAAGGATTGGGTCTCTGCCCAATTGCATTTACAACAAGGTCAACAAGTATTCTGAATTCAGAACCTTTGATAGGAACAGGTCTTCTTCTTCCCGATGCATCTGGCTCACCCAGCTCCATCCTGATACACTCAATCTCTTTAACCCATCCCTTCTCATCACCAAATGCTCTCACTGGAGCAGTCAGGAACATAAATTCAATGCCTTCCTCTTCAGCATGTTTTATCTCTTCTATTCTTGCTGGCATCTCCTTTTTGCTTCTTCTGTATATTATACATGACCATTCAGCTCCAAGTCTCTTTGCAGACCTTACACAATCCATGGCAACATTACCACCACCGATAACAGCAACCCTTTTTGCTCTGGGAACTGGTGTGTCATATTTTGGAAAATCAAAACCTCTCATTAAATTTATTCTTGTAAGGTACTCGTTGGCAGAATATACACCATTAAGATTCTCTCCCTCAATCTCCATAAACATCGGCAATCCTGCTCCAGAGCCAATAAAGAACGCATCATACCCTTCCTTTCTCAAATCATCAATTGTAGAGGTTTTCCCAACAATAAAATTTGTTATTATCTCAACTCCCATCCTTTTTAAATAATCAACCTCTTCATAAACAATTCTTTTTGGAAGCCTGAACTCCGGAATCCCGTAAACAAGAACTCCCCCTGGATAATGGAGAGCCTCAAAAATTGTAACTTTGTGCCCTAACTTTATCATCTCTCCCGCAATTGTCAGTCCTGCAGGACCGGCTCCTATAACAGCAATCTTTTTCCCAGTTGATGGAGGGATCTCAGGAAGCTCTACAAGCCCACTCTTTCTCTCCCAATCAGATGCAAATCTTTCTAAATTACCTATTGCTACGGAAACTCCCGTTGATTTGAAAACTGTACATTGAGCCTCGCACTGTAATTCCTGGGGACAGACCCTTCCACATACAGCGGGTAAGGAGTTTGTCTCTTTCATTTTCATCGCTGCTTCTCTAAATTTCCCAATTTCAATGAGTTTTATAAAAGATGGTATATCAATTGATACAGGACATCCTATGACACATTGAGGATTAGGGCAATCGAGACACCTCCTTGCCTCCTCCATCGCCTGTTCTTCTGAAAGACCAAGATTAACTTCAAAGAAATCTTTGTTCCTTTCTTCCGGTTCCCTTTCTGGCATTTTCACTCTTTCTATCTTCATTCTCTCTTTCACAGGGATCTTCTTCTTTAGCTCCTTCCTCCATTCTTCCTGTTGCGCAAGTTTTATCCTTTCAAGTTCAGGTTTATTTTTCTCTTCCATTATTCTCCTCCATCAAAAAATATCTTCACACTGTAAATATCTAATGGATTCGAATTCCTCTTTTAAATAAGCTGACCTTCTCATCAGCAAAGTTTCCCAGTCAACTTCATGTCCATCAAAGTCCGGACCGTCAACACATGCAAATTTTGTTTTTCCAGAAATTGAAACCCGGCAAACTCCGCACATTCCTGTTCCATCTATCATTATTGGATTCAAACTAACAATTGTTTTTATTCCGAGGGGCTTTGTAGCTTCAGAGGCAACCATTAGAAGGAGCGTACATCCATTAATTATCACTCTGTCTATCTTTTCCCTTTCAACAATCTCTTTTATAGCAGTTGAAACATGTCCGCTCAATCTTGCTGTTCCATCCCTTGTAAGTAATAAAAGCTCATCACATGCTGACCTCAATTTCTCCTCCCAGTAAAGAAGAAAAGAACTCCTCGCTTCAAGAAGAGTTATAACTTTATTCCCTTCTTTCTTTAATGCCTTTGATATTGGATAAATTGTTCCTATTCCATAACAACCACCGATGCACAAAACAGTTCCAAATTTGGAAATTTCCGATGGTGTCCCAAGAGGACCAGCAAGAGCGAAAAGTCCATCCCCCTCTTTAAGTTTTGCCAGTTTTCTTGTGGATGTGCCAACTTCCATAAAAATTATGGTTATTATTCCTTCTTCTCTATCCCAATCGGATATGGAGAGGGGAATCCTTTCTCCTGTTTCGTCAACCATAACCATTACAAATTGACCTGGAAGGCATTTCTTAGTCACTGCTGGAGCTAAAACCCTCATCAAATGAATGTTTGGAACAATCATTCGTTTTTCAATAATCTTATACATTTTTACCCCTTTTTTGAGATTTTAAATTTAAAAGGTGATAAAATCCAAATCTTTCAATTTCAAAAATAATTTTTATTTTTCTCTTTTTCATTTAACTTTTTATGCGCTCCTTTCAATTTTTACATTTAATATGAAATTAACAGGTGAACTTGAAAATTCAGAAATAAGCAAGGAAAGATCAGGAACTGCATAGACAAATCCTTCTGGAATGTTCTCATTTATTATAGCTTTCCCCTTTATAACTCCATTTTGCCCTGAAATAGAGAGTTTTTCTCCATTGGATATTCCAAGTTTTTCGGCATCTGATGGACTCATATAAATTTCGTGCGGCTTTACAATCCTATGCAAATCCCTTATCTCATCAAGCAACCTGAAATCCCTGTAACTCCAATGGAATGGTCTAAGAACAAGTTTAAAAGGATACCCATTGACATCCAGAGTTTTCCTCTCTACGAAAGAAATCCTTTCAACTGCTGGTATCTCAACCTTGTATGGTTTCGAATCTAAATTTTTATAATCAACATTAGCAAAAAGACCTGTCTTCTGAATTTCCTTTAAAATATCCATTGACTCTTTGTAATCGAATCCTTCCTCTCCCATTTTTTTTGCAATTTCTGAGAAAATCCACCAGTCAGGCTTTGCAACTCCTCTTGATTCAGCAACTTTTCTTCCTTTCCGGATACTTCCATCAAAATTTATATATGTTCCTTCTGCCTCCACAAATGTTGTTGCAGGAATTATTACATCTGCAATTTCTGAAATTGGAGTATGAATTATCCCCTGATAGATTAAAAATTCAGCCTTCGGCTGATTTAAGCAGGGAAATTCTCCACATAAATATAGTATTCCAGCTTTTTCAGAGTTTTTTGCAATTTCTACAATCCCTTTACCCCTTGAAGAGGGAAGCTTAGAATTCCACAACTTCGAAAATTTTTTCGCTCCTTCCTCTAATGTTAGAACTTCGGGATAAATCTCGGGATTGCATCCGAGGAGAAATGCTCCAATTGTGTTACCTTCAAGGGATGCGGGAAGCAAATCAATTTCTCCCGTCAACTCTGACAACTTCTTGGTTATGTTATTCTGAAAAACTTCGCTTCCGTAAATCAAAAGGGCGGGCTTGTTAGAATTTATAAGTTCTTCAATCTCTCTGTATTTAATGGAGCTGGATTTACCAGCAAGACTGGAAAGGAAATCTCTCTCTTCTCCCGGATTTATTTTTAAAAAAATGTCCGCTTCATCGGAAAGAGGAGAGTTTATTGGGCTGACAACTGCTAATTTCTTTCCTTCCTTTATCTTTTTCCTGAGAAATACTCTTAAAACTTGAGATATTTCGAGAGGTGATAAACCCAATACTATAAATGAATTATAATTTCCGTTAAATATATTCTCAGTTCTTATGCCCTTTAAAAGCTCATAAGGATTGTAAAAAAGGCTTGAAATTGTATCCACTGAATTTGATTCCATTACTTTTCTTGCAAATTTCTGCCCTGCGTAGAGATCTTCATTGGAAAGATATGGAGATAATATCAATGAAAAATCTTTTCCCTTCATTTTTGATAATTTTTCTGCAGTAAAATTCAAAGCCTCATCCATTGATACCTTTTCATGTTTTCCATGAATTTTTATGTATGCTTCTATAACTCTTTTTCTGTTATTAACTATGTAAGGGGTTACAAATCTTCCTTTAACACAAGCCTGTCCTTCATTAAAGCCTTCCTCTGAAGGTTTTGAACTTACAAATCTTCCCTCCTTTACACTGTATTCCATAGCGCAACCCATTCCGCATAGAACACATATAGACTCCTCAATTCTATCAGGGATGCCAGACCATTTGCTCTGTTTTTCATAGATAGCTCCTGTTGGGCACACATCAACACACGCACCGCAAAACTGGCAACTGGTTTCAAGATGAGATATGCCGAAAGGTGTCCCCACCCTTGCTTCACTCCCTCTGAAATAAACTGATAGAACTCCTGCTCCCCTTACATCATGACACACTCTCACACATCTCTCGCATAAAACACATAAATTGTAATCTCTTCCAAAGAAAGGGTCATCTTCTTCAAGAGGAAGGTATCTATAATGGAAAGGAAGTTCAACTTCTTCAATACCTATGTATTCAACAAGCTTCTGGAATTCGCACTGTCCATCCTTTGGACAGAATCTACAACCGGTTGTAACCCCTGCTTTTCTAATGCATTTCTGAAATAGCTTGCATGTCTTGCTTTCAGGACATATTAGACAGGCGTTGGGATGCTCTGTTAAAAGTAATTTTAGAGTCTCTTTCCTTAAACTTTTTATCTCATCAGAATTTGTTATAACCTCCATCCCTTCTTCCGCTGGGGTAGTGCAGGATAGAGGGAAACCTTTCATTCCTTTAACCTGAACTATACAGAGCCTGCAACCACCATGGGATTCTAGAGAAGGATGATAACATAGAGTAGGTATATACACTCCTGCTTCCTGCGTAACTTGAAGGACTGTTTTCCCTTTCACTGTTGTTACCTCTTTTCCATCTATTTTAATCTTTATCCTATCCATTTCAGCTCTCCTTTCCTCTCATCTTCTTCCATTCCTGAACAGGAATAGGTTTCTTTGGACCCTCCATTCTCTTCCCTGAAAGTTTTATAACAGCAGAAATTTTCTTGGGACAGACCTCAAGACATGCTCCACATTTTATGCACTTCTCCTGAACAATGACATGTATCATTTTATTCCCACCAAGGATTGCCTCAGAGGGACAATTTTTGAGGCAGAGAAGACATCCCACGCATTTATCAGGATCGATGAAATAGCTTATAAGTTCTTTACAAACAAGGGCAGGACATCTTTTCTCAAGTATATGAGCCTCGTATTCGTGGCGAAAATATTTAAGGGTTGTGAGAACTGGATTCGGTGCTGTCTGACCAAGACCACATAGGGATGCATTCTTAACTGTGCGGGCAAGAGTTTCAAGAGTCTCAATGTCCTTCATTGTTCCTTTAGCTTCAGTTATTTTTGTTAATATCTCCTTCATCTGCCTTGTTCCTACTCGGCAAGGGACACATTTTCCACAAGATTCTTCCTGAGTGAAATTTAGAAAATATTTTGCAACATCAACCATGCATGTGTCCTCATCCATTACAATCATTCCTCCAGAACCCATCATTGAGCCGACTTCTGTCAATTTTTCAAAATCTACTGGAAGGTCTAAAAATTCCTTTGGTATACAACCTCCAGAAGGCCCTCCGGTCTGAACAGCTTTAAACTCTTTCCCTCCTGGAATTCCGCCTCCTATCTCAAATATAATTTCTCTCAATGTAATTCCCATGGGAACTTCTACAAGCCCGGTATTGTTTATTTTTCCAACAAGGGAGAAAATCTTAGTTCCCTTAGATGTTTCTGTTCCTATACTTCGATACCATTCGGAACTATTGGAAATAATAATTGGCACATTAGCCCATGTCTCAACATTGTTTATATTGGTAGGTTTCTCCCAAAGCCCTTGCTGGGCTGGATAAGGGGGTCTCGGTCTTGGATTAGCTCTTCTTCCTTCTATGGAGGCGATTAATGCGGTCTCTTCACCACTTACAAAGGCACCAGCACCTCTCACAATTTTTATGTCAAAATCAAGCCCGCTTCCCATGATATTCTTCCCCAGAAGTCCTGCCTCCTTTGCCTGCTCTATAGTTATTGTTGCATTTTTCACTGCAAGGGGATATTCATTTCTAACATAAATATAACCTTCCTTTACTCCTATTGCATAGGCACCTATTGTCATCCCTTCTATCACAAGATTGGGGTTCCCCTCAAGAAGGCTTCTGTCCATGTAAGCTCCAGGGTCTCCCTCATCGCAGTTACAAATTATATACCCAGTTTTTAAAGGATGGGAATTAATAGCCTTTCTTGTAATTTCCCATTTTAAACCCGTTAAAAAACCTGCTCCTCCTCTCCCTCTTAGACCTGCTTTCTTGATCTCTTCAATAACTTCTTCCTCTTTCATTTCCTTCAAAACTTTTGCAAGAGCTTCGTATCCTCCTATGGCTATATAATCCTCTATACTGGTTGGGTCTATCAATCCATTTTTGCCAAATACAATTCTTAACTGCCTTTTATAAAAGGGAACTTCCTTCTCCTTTTCTATCTTCTCCTTTGTAATGGGGTCTTCGTATAAAAGGCGCTCCACAATTTTTTTGTTTTCAATGGTTTCTTTAAGAATCTCGTCAATATCCTCTTCCTTAACTCTCTGATAAAAAATTCCATAAGGCTGGATCACAACCACAGGACCTCTTTCACAAAATCCATGACAGCCTGTTTTTCTTACCGCCACTTTATCCTTTAGTCCATTGGAGTTAATTTTAGCTACAAAGCTATCAGTCAGCCTTTTACAGCCATAAGCCTGACAACCTGTTCCATTACAGATTGTTATAATTGTCTTTTCAGAAGCTCTTTTCTCAAGAATTTCTTTTTTTATTCTTTTCAGGGCTTCAAAACTCTCTATCCTGTTCATAATTCACTCCTTTTTCTCTAATATCTTATCCAGGACATTGTCAACCTTTACTTTTGTCATCTGACCGTGGTATTCTTCATTTACAATAACAATAGGACCAAGAGCACAGGCTCCAACACAGTTAACACATTCAAGGGTAACTTTATGATCTTTTGTGGTTTCTCCGTCCTTTATATTTAGCCTTCTTTCAAATTCCTCAAGAATTTTAGGGGCTCCCCTAACATGGCAGGCAGTTCCCATACATACTGTAACAACATTTTCTCCTCTTGGTTTTAGATAAAAGGACTTATAAAAAGTTGCAATGCTGTAAAGGGAGCTGATGGGAATTTTTAATTTCCCTGAAATTAATGATAAAACATTATTTGGAAGCCACCTCAATTGAGCTTGAACATCCTGAAGAATAGCTATTATTGCCTCTTTCTTCCCATCGTATTTTTTTATAATATTATCTACTATCTCTCTGTAATCTGATTCCATAATACCTCCTCTTAGATTTGGGAATTAAATAAAGGGGAAAATATTTTGCACTTGAGCTTTTTATTTTATTTTTCTTTATTAGTCCCATCAAACACCAGAATAAAATAAAAACTTTATAATATATTATCCAAGAAGTGATTCAATTTGTCAAACGTTGACAGGAAAGGGTAGCGTCAATACTTTTTATAGATTCATGTAAAGGCTTCTCTTCCCATTTCTTGTTATTGTATCTAACCAATGTATATATTATCCTCTCACAGCTCCGCATGGTTTCAAAACAACTTATGACCTGCACCCCATATCTCCTCTTCGGTTATTGTGACCAATTCCTTTAACTCTGACAACTTGAACTTAGTTAATCGCTTTTAACCATCCATGGCGTGTCCTCCTTTCAAAAATTTATTTTCAAATATGGAGGCTACATCTTTCATAAATTTTACGCTACCAATACCTAACAGCCATTTTTTTAATTTATTCCCTCTTTTGGTTTAGTTTTTCCAAAATTACAAAAAAATTATACTATCAAAAAATACACTTTCAAATTTGGGAAACCCCTCATTTACTCCTTCCTTGAGCATTCAAAAAATCTTTTCTTCAAAATTTAAATTTATCCTCCACCGAAGAATTGCTAAAAATTAAGGGAGGCATAAATAATTATTTGGAAAAAACTTACTCGTTATCATTTTTTTTGTAAAAAATTTGTAGCTTAACCTTTGTTTATATTCAAATTATACTGGGAAATAATCATTTAGAAATGAAGCGAGAAAGTCACAAACTTCCGACAGCATCTTAGTTATGTCTTCTCTGGTATACTGGTCGAAACAACCATGGGCAACATTATTACGTATGTCATTCCAGACCTGTATCTTCTTTTGCATCAGTTTACTGTAAATACCCGCGTCGGCGTACCTTTGATTCAAAGAACCCATATCATCTTTACTTTTGACTGTGATATCCCTAGCCATTGCGATCCGTCTCAAACCTTGTCCAAAACAGCACCAATAAGCAGGGTGGCAGCGTCTTTGTATTAACTTTCCAATAAATGCTGAGCCATTTCCAAAAAGTCATTGAATACATCGGCCTGAACAAGGGTTGTAAACTTGCTTAAGCACCCACTAACAATATCTTCTCGAAGAGTGTGGAGTATTCCTAATCCGGCTTCTATATGAGGAGAAAATCTTGCTTTCGCTTTAGAGCGAAATTGCTCAATATATGGATGTTATTTAGGAAGAAGCGAAGTGAGAAAAGAAAGGGATTGAGTCTGCCATTCAACAAAAGCGCCATGGTCAACGGTGGGGGCGCTGATCACGTTCGGCGGAGGAGGCTTTTGTGTAGACAAGACCTGCTCGCTCTTGCTAAGTAATGCGTCTATGCGCTCGCATAACTCTTGCATAGCCTTTATTTATATGCTCCTTACATTAAGGGGAAAAAGGCTGTTAATGAATTTTTGTTGACAGACATCATAACCTATTTTTTTATACTATCCTAAAAAACCAATGTCAAATTTTCATTACGAGTTTGCAAATAAGATTCTCCAAAATTAAAATTTAGTTTAAAGCTAAGGAAAGGAGTGAAAGATGAAATTATTGAAAAAAGCTTTAATGGTTTTATTCTTAATTATTATAGTTTTCTCCTTTTCCCTTTTCCTTTGGCTTCGTTCCATTCTTCCAAAGACTAAGGGGATTTTGAAGACAGATAAAGTTCAAAATAGGATTGAGATTGAAAGGAACAGATGGGGAGTCCCTTTTATAAGAGCAGAAAACATTGAAGACCTTTTCTTTGCCATTGGATTTGTCCATGCCCAGGACAGACTCTATCAGATGGAGCTGATCAGAAGAATGGCTCAGGGAAGATTGTCGGAGATATTTGGTAAGATAACTCTTGACTCAGACATCAGTCAGAAAGAAATACTTGTGGAGGAATACATTAAAAGGGAAATGGATATAATTAACCCAAAAATAAAAGAGCTAATTGAGCATTATTCAGAGGGGATTAATTATTTTATTGAGACTCAGAATCTTCCCATCGAGTTTAAGATTTTGAATTATAAACCTGAGAAATGGAGCGAAAAGGACTCCCTATGCATTTTAAAGGTAATGGAAAATATTCTCTGCAGGGATGGTTCTGAGCTTTATAATTATCAAATTGTAAATGCTCTTGGCTTTGAGAAAGCAAAAAAATTAATTTATGGAAACTTCAGCACAAGCATTGTCAAGGAAGAGGAATATAATAATTTAAAAGAAAAAATCTTTGGTGAAGAACTCTCCTCGATTTCTATGGAAGGGATAGGAAGTAACAACTGGGTAATTTCAGGAAATCTTACTGATACAGGTTTTCCATATCTTGCCAACGACCCCCATCTTGACCTCAGATTCCCATCCTATTTTTACCAGATTTATGCAAGGAGTGGAGAAATTGAACTTTGCGGTAACACTTTGCCAGGAACACCATTTATTATAATTGGAAGAAACAAAAATATCGGTTGGGGTTTTACCAATATAGAGTCTGATGTTATTGATTATTATATTCTCAAAATTAACCCTGAAAATGGAAATCAGTATTTATGGAACGGAAAGTGGAAGGAGTTTAAAGTTTTGAAAAAAATTATAAAGGTAAAGGGGATCGGAGAGGTCACAAAGGATGTTAAACTAACAGATTTTGGAAGAGTAAGAAAATTTGGAGAACTTTATCTGGGAATTCAGACTGTTACAGATTATCCTTCAAAAACAATAGAGGCATTTTTTGAAATGAATCTCTCAAGAAACTATGAGGAGTTTCTTTCAGCTCTGAAAAAATTTTCCTCTCCAGCCCAGAACATTGTTTTTGCAGATAGAGAAGGTAATATAGGTTATTTTCCAGCAGGTCTTATCCCGATAAGGAGTAAAGGAGATGGCTCTTTGCCTCTTCCTAGTCAAGGAGATGAAGATCTATGGAAAGGTTTCTGGGAGGAAGATAAAAAACTATATCTTATAAATCCGGAAAGAGGATTTATAGTCACTGCCAATAATCCTGTTCTACCCGAAAATGAGATACCAATTTTTTCGAAAAGCTGGGGACCATTTTTCAGAGCAGACAGAATTGAAGAGCTTGTAAAAAGCAAAAAGAAATTGACCCTTGAAGACATGAAAAGAATCCAGACAGACACTTTACATAAGGGAGCAGAATTTATAATAAAAAAAATTAAAAAAATTAATTTCAAATCTGAAAAGGCTAATTTTGTTATGAAGTATTTTAAGGATTGGGATTTTAAAATTGACGGTGGGTTTGCTCCTTATCTTTTCTATAATTTCGAATATTTCCTTGCAAAGAATATTTTTGAGGACAATTTCAAAGACGTAAATGGAAGAAGACTTGTATCTACAAGCTGGACATATAGAATAATGAATTATCCTGATGGTAGTGAAGATGAAAATTTTTATTGCTGGATTGATGATTTGAGAACTGAAAAGAAAGAAAGTTTTAAAGAGATTGTGGAGAAAAGTCTTGTTGATACTTACGAGAAGTATAAAGAGGATTACAAAGGAAGGGAGAAAATTGATTGGGAAGAAACACATCTGATTTATTACAACCATCCTTTTGGCTCAATCCCATTTTTGAAATATATTTTCAATCGTGGCCCATATTTTATGAAGGGAGGAAGGGGATGTGTGCATTTTGCAGGATTTTACAGGGGGAAAGACTTCAGAGTAACTGGCTCATCTGCTTTCAGGATGATCATCGATTTCTCTGACTTCTCAAGGTCAATTATGGTAAATTCGTCGGGACAGAGTGGCAATTTTTTAAGCAAAAACTATGATGACCAGATAAAACTTTATGTCTCAGGAGATTACAGAAAAATGGAAGAAATACCTGATGGTAAAAGAATACTTATGATTACACATTAAGAAGTTTGGGGTTTCAAAACTACTTTCTGGGTATAAAACTCTTCGCTTTATGAGGTTCGAGAGGATAAATTTCAAGGGGTTTTTTATGCTGGAAGAATGAGAGATAAGTAAGATAAACATAGCCAAAGAAGAAAATAAGGAGGAAAGGAATCGTCATATAAATTTCAGTAATAAAAGCGCCCATAATTACCATCACAAAGTATATTGTCATTGCAAGTTCAAGATAAGGAATATAACTTCGATTCCCTCTGTATCTTTTCCCCACCCAGGATTGATTCTTTCCTTCTATTCCAAATTTTGGAGTTCTGACAAATTCAGATTTTTTCCCCTTCAAAGCCTCAAGAACAGCTATTGTATTGTTTATGGAAAGTCCAACCCCAAGAGAGAGGACAAAAGGGATGTATTTTATATTTCTGTCCCAGTCTGCATAAAGTTCCTTCTGGGCAAGAGCATAGAATAAAGCAAAGGAACCTGTAGCGAATAAGAAAAGGGGTAGGTCAACAATAACCATATCGTATAATCCAAGTCCTTTTCTAATTATAACTGTTGGGAAAACAAGAAGAGAAAGTGGAATCATAAGGGGGAATGTAAAGTTTCCCGTTAAATGGAAGAAAGCTTCTATTTTTATTTTTAAAGGGATTTTTGCCTTCACTATTTTTGGAAGAAGCTTCATTGCCGCCTGCACAGAGCCCTTTGCCCATCTGTGCTGTTGGTTTTTAAAACCATTTATATCAACAGGCAATTCAGCCGGGACCGAGAAATCGGGCAAATAAACGAATTTCCAGCCAAGGAGTTGAGCCCTGTAACTCAGGTCTAAATCCTCTGCAAGAGTTGAACCATCCCAACCCCCCGCCTGGAATATTGCAACCTTTCTCCATATTCCAGCTGTCCCATTAAAGTTAAAGAATCTTCCCGACCTGTTCCTTGCCACATGCTCTACAATAAAATGCCCATCGAGGAGTATGGACTGAACCATGGTGAGGAAAGAGAACTCTCGATTGATATGACCCCATCTTGCCTGCACGAGAGCAATGGATTCATCAGTGAAATAGTGAATGGTTCTTTTCAGAAAATCAGGATTTGGTATAAAGTCTGCATCAAATATGGCTACAAAATCACCCTCTACCTTTAAAAGACCTTCCTGGAGAGCACCCGCTTTGAATCCTTTTCTTGAATCCCTGTGAAAATATTTGATGTTGAAGCCAAGATTCTTATACTTCTCCACCTGAGCCATTGCAATATCTTTTGTCTCGTCCGTGGAGTCATCAAGAACCTGAATTTCCAGTTTCTCTTTCGGGTAATCAAGCCTGCAAACAGCATCTATAAGTCTTCCAACAACATATACCTCATTGTAAATAGGTAGCTGAACCGTTACCTTAGGAAGGTCTTCTCCACGGAAATAAGCTCTGGGACAGCTTATCCTGTTTTTATACTTAAAAAAGAGGTATAACAAAATATATCGGTGAATCCCGTAGAGTGAGAGGATCAGAAGAAGTAAGAAATATAAAGTTAATATTACTATTTTTAAAATAGGAATCATCAAAAATTTTAGCTTTTAAAAGATTTTTTGTCAAGGATTGGGAATTCTCAATATATCTATTTTTTCCTTTACCCATTTTCTCAATTCAGGAGAGAAATCTTCCGGGGCTATTTCAAGTAGCTTAATAAAATTAAATAAAGCTTTTTCCCTATCCCTTTGATTAAGATAAATGATTCCGAGATAATAATAGGGTTGATAAAGCTTACTGTTTAGCTTTAATGTTTCGTCAAAACAGGCAACAGCTTTCTGAAATTCATTCTTTTTAAAAAAAGCAATTCCAATGTTAACATAAATTTCCGAATCTTCGGGGGATATTCTTAGAGCATTCCCAAGATATTCAATGGCTTTATCATAATCTTTTTTTTCAAGATAAAGGACTCCAAGATTGTTCAAGGCAGAGAGATAACGGGGGTCAAGAGCGAGGGCTTTAAGGAATAGCTCTTCCGCCCTATTCCAATTTCCTGTATTTTTATATGCTACCCCCGCATTCAGGAAATATTCTTTCTTCTCATTTTTTTCTATTATTTTTTCCCAAAGTGAACAAGCTTTTCCCCAGTCATTATTTTTCTCAGCCCTTTCAATCTCCAAGAATTTCTCTTCCATTTCGGATTTTTCTGATGAAGTTGAAGACCTGATTATTTCAATCTGTCCGACCTCCTTCTCCTCTCCCATAGCAGGAATTTCTTCATGGATTTTTTGGGGTATTATTTCCTTTTTCTCATTTTTCTGCTTTAGATGTGGAGGAGGTATCTCAGGAATAGGTTGCAGGGAAAAGCTTGTTTTTTCTTTTGGCTCACTTTTCTGGTTTTCAGGCAGTGTATTTGTTTGAACCAAGTTTTCAGTAGTTTCTTTTTTGATTTCAATACTCTCCGTTTTTGTCCCTACCATCGGAGGTTTTGACTCCTCCATTTCTATCCGGGAAGTTGCAGGCTTTACAATATTTCTGTTTCTGATTTTTAATATTTTATCCATTTGAAAATAGAAAAATACCAAGAATGCAAGGAGGATGCCAGCAAAAACTGTCAGACCTAAAAAAGGTCTTTGCCTCTTCCTTTTTCTTTCTGGTAGTGAAGAAGTGGGGAGTGAGGGAGGGCTTTCTCTTTTCTCTCCTCTCTTTCTCTGGGCTTCCTTCAAAGCATCAGAAATTAGACTCATCTTCGTGAAAGATTAAAATCTAAGACTGATTTTCTCTTGAAAAAGGAAAGGAGTTTTTTCAAACCTTTTTTCCTGTTAATAATTCTTTCAAACTCCTTTTCCTTCTCTCCAACAAGGCTCCTTCTTGCCTTTATAACCATTCCTCTGTCAATTGTTGTTGAACTTTTTACAAAACCAGCAAGCAATGCTCTATCGCATATCATATTGATTAAACGAGGAATACCTTTCGAAAACTTATAAACTTCTTTAATAGCGCCTTTTGTAAATTTAACATTAACCTTAGGAGATGCAACTTTTAACCTGTGCTCCATATATTCCCTCAGCTCCTTTTTCTTAAGAGGTGAAAGAAAATATCTTGTTGTGATTCTTCCGTTAAGCTGTCTGAGGAAGGGATTTGAAAGTTTTTTTACAAGCTCCTCCTGACCAATGAGGAGTATTTGAAGAAGCTTCTCTTTGTCTGTTTCAAGGTTTGACAGAAGTCTTATCTGCTCCATAACTTCCATGCTCAGGTTCTGGGCTTCGTCAATTATTACAAGAGCCCTCTTTCCAGAGGGGGCAACCTCTTCCAGAAGGAATTTGTTCAGCTGGTCTATTAATTCCTTTTTGGTATGTCCTGAAGGAATGAGATGGAAGTCCCAAAGTATTGAACTAAGAAGTTCTACTTCTGTTAGAAAAGGATTCAAAATCAGGGAAGTATAAAGAAAATTCCCAAGTCTTTCCATTAAAACCCTTGAAATCGTAGTTTTTCCAGTCCCAACACCTCCAACAAGGACTATGAAACCCTCCCCTTGATTTATGGCAAAGATTATGTGAGAAAGAGCCTCCTCGTGGTCTTTACTGAAAAAGAAGTATTTAGGGTCAGGTGTGAGAGAAAATGGATTATCCCTGAATCCGTAAAAAGATTCGTACATCAGTTATCCTTTTTCTTTTTCAATTCTCCTTTCACGCCCTCTTTCCAAGGCTCTATATCACCAAAATGGAATGGCTTTACTGCTTCTTCAACTCTTTTTCTTTCCTCATCAGAAAGCTCCTGAATCTTTTTACCAACCATAAGAGTTGGGGTTATTAAAATTACAAGCTCAGACCTTTCTACACTCTGCTCAGTTCTTCTGAACATAGTTCCAAGGAAGGGTATTTTCATTAGAAAAGGTGCTCCTCTCAGTTCTTCTTTCTTTCTCTCTTTTATAATTCCAGCAATTATTATTGTCTGACCATCCTTAACCTTAGCAACTGTGTCTATACTTCTTCTATCGATTACTGGTTGGGTAGCCATCGCACCCTGAGACTGAAATGTTCTTATTTCCACAAGTTCTGAAATATCCGGGTTTATACTGAGAGTTATCTCACCGCTTGGTGAAATCTGTGGTATTATGTCCATCATTATTCCAACAGGAACTATTTGAAGATTTATTGAGGGAGCAGTTACAGCTCCAGCCTGTGCAATTGTTGTAAGAGTATAAAGATTGAAAAATGCTTCCTCCCTTACAACTCTTATAACAGCCTTTTCATTATTTAATGCAGAGAGTCTCGGAGAAAGCAAGACTTTCAACTGTCCCTGTCTTGAGAGGGCATCTAAAATAAAATCGATTTTATTGTTTGTAACACCATACTGAAAACTACCATAGGAAGATGATAAATCCTGATTAACCGGTTTTCTTGTATCCAAAGATGTTGACGGATACATTACAGTATCAGTAGAAGGAAGAAGCCCTAAAAATCTTTCCCCAGGATTCAAAACCGCATTCCAGTTTACACCCATCTGATGCTTCTGGTCAAGAATAACCTCAAGAATTTTTGCCTCAATCCAGACCTGTCTCTGGGAAGAACCTTCAAGGGATTCAATGAAATGGGCAGCTTGACTAATTTTTTTAGGATAATCTGTAATCATTATGACGCCGGTCTGGGGTGATACTATAAGTCTTCTTCCCTCTTCGTCAGATCGGGAGTATGATTCCGGAACCTTTGCTTTTTCAGCTCCTCCTGTACTTTTTCCGAAAACTATAGCTTCGAGTCCTGAAACAAGGTCATTCCATATGTTTGTCTCTGTTTTTGTTTTTATGTTTGTTGTGCTTTGCGCTTCTGCTCCACTACCTCCTCCTGCAAATCCACCCATTCCAGTTACTCCCCCGGACACGCCACCTACTCCTCCAACTCCACCCATTGCTCCCATTCCGCCTCCACCAACTGTGGAGCGAGTAGAGTAAGATACATTCCTTTCACCCTCCCTTGCAACTGCAATGTAGTTAAGATAGAAGACTCTTGTCTCAAGCCGGGCTTTAAAAACCCTTAAAATCTTTCCATCCCAGGAATAGGCAAGACCAAGCTGAGGGAGAACATAATTAAGTAATTTTCCGAGGGTTATATCTTTAACATCGAGAATTGGAATAATCCCCTTTACATCAGGATCTATTATTAAACTTATGTCAGTATCTGCTGTCAGAGCAAGGAGGAGATCTTTTATGTCTACATCCTTTACCTTTACAATCTGTCTCCTTCCCTCTTCAGCGGGGAGCTCCTTCTTTATTTCTTCCGTTTTTGTAATGGTAAGGTCAACCAGTGGTATTTCTTCAGCTTTTTTTTCAGGAGGTATTGTTTCTATTTTTCCAATCTTTGGGGCACAGGAATAAAACAAAAGAAATATTATCGTTAGAATTAAAAATTTAATTATTTTTTTCAAATTGACCTCCTTTCTGGAGATTAAAAATATAAACATGCTCTTCGCCTGCTCCTCTATCTATTATAACACTGTTTGTAAGAATCTTTTTCACAAGAATTCCATCAATTCTTTCACCTTCTTTAACAATTTTTCCGTTCAATATTGCAAGAATTCTCTGGTTGTCCCTGATAATTGCAGCAAGTTTTGGAAGTTCCTCCATTAGAGCTTCTTCAATCTTCTCTTCCATTGAAACTCTTTTGAAAATATCTCTCCCCCACTCCTCATCCGGATTGTAAGAAATCTGCTCCATTTTAAAAGGGTTATTTAAATCAATACTTTCGCTTACCGGAGCTTCGTATTTTTCTTCAACTTTTTTAAGAGGCTTCTGGACAAAGGATCTTGCCTGCCTTTTCATAATAAATCCTTTTACAAAAAAGAAATAGACAACAATTATTGCAATAATAGAAAGGAACATAGCAAAATATTTATTTTTAAGCATTTCTCACCCTTTTAAAATAAAACTTTACATAAAGAACATAAACAGGTTGAGATTCTTGTGCATAAACTTCTATCTTCTCTATTGATAACAAACTGGAAAGAGATGGAAGAGACCTTATGAAGAGTGAAGATGTTCTTATGTCTGAAGTGTATAAAATCTTAAAGCCAATAAAATTGAGCTTCCCGATTGGCTCACCAAAATCTTCCTCCCCTTCCACATTTTCAATTCCTGTTTCCCTGATACCCTTTATGAACGAGGGAAATGAAGGGTCAGGGTTTACATTAATTGTAAAACTCTTGCTCTGGGACTGAAGCATCACCTGCCTGATACCTGAAGAGGAGGCTTTATCCTTAAGCTCCCTCAAAAGGCTTGAAAAATAGGAAAATATCTCTTCATCTGAACCAAGCCTTTTAATTTTAGAGTCCAGCTCCTCTTTGACTTCCTGCCACAATTTTACTTCATCCTCACTCTCTTTCTGGAAGATAGCTTTATCCCTGTCAAACCTCTCTATAACTGCCTGATTCTTTTTCATCTCTTCTTTGGCTTTTTTGAAATATGCTAATTTTGGACGGAGGGAAAAAAGAAGAAAAGAAATTGAGACAAGTATGATTAGCGTAATCCCACCAATTTTAGCTAAATAAAAAACAACTTTCTTTTTTTCCATTATAATTCAATTTCCCCCTGGACTTTAAATATCATTGTTACTTTATTACTTTCCATTGGATTACTTTTCATCTGGAGAGATGAGATATTAAGATTTTTTATAAATTGAATCTTTTTAATTCTCTCAGAGAAATTGGAAAAGATTTCCTGAGCTTGTAGAGGATCATTAGCAACAACATTACCATCAAAGGAAAATCTCCATCCATTTTCTATTTTTTGGGATTCAAGAAAATCTATTTTTATCTCTTCACGCACAATCAGAGAAAGCTCTCTTAAAAACTCAGAAAAATTACTGGAATATTTATAAGGAGAACGAAGAGTAGAGAATCTTTTATGGGCAAGTCGTCTCTCCTTTTTTGACGATTCAATATCTTTTATCTGAGATGTTTGCTTTTCTATATAGTTTTTCTGGACAAGGAGAGACTGGTTATAACTCCATTGGATGGAACCAAGATATTTATTCGCAAAAACAACAAGTGAAAGGAGAGCCAGAGCAGCTATACCAAGACCTCTAAGCCTGTATTTTAACATTCTCTTTTCGTATATTTCTGGAGGGATGAAATTAATGGCATCCTTTACAAAATAGTTGAGGGAGGCTCCTACTAAAAGAAAAAAGGAGTTGGCAAAATAATCAAGCTCCTCGGGAGGGAAAGAACGGGAAAGCATAAAATCTTTTAGCAACTCCCAGTCCACAATGTGGACAGGAATTCTAAGAGTTTTCAAAAGATAATCTTTTATTTCCTTTAAAGCTGGATTACTCCCTCCAACTATTAGTTGATTAATTTCATAACCTCTGTTTCTCTGCTTAAAATAATGAAAAGCTCTGTTGACCTCAATGAATAATTTGTCAAGACCGCTACCACCTTCGAAACTTCCAAGAGCGAAATCTCGGGATAAAAACCATGTACTCTCCCTGAAAAGAGCAATTGAAGCCTTTGACTCTGAGACATCAAGAAATGCTATTGATTTCCCGGGCTTATAGAATTTTGAGAAAGTAAGGAGATTATGATAAGCCTGAAAGGGAGATGTTATTATAACTGGTATCAATCCGCATTTATTTAAAGCGTCGATGATCCAATTAATATAATCCCTTGCTACATGCGTTACAACAATCTCTTTCTTCTTTTCTTCCGCTTCGAATTTGGTCCCTGCAACAAAAAATTCGTAACAGATGTCTTCAAGAAACTGATAATTTTTCCTCAGCTCCCTTTCCACCACACTTTTTATTTCTGACTTTGGCATTGGCGGTAATGTCAATGTAAAATTTGACACCTTTGAAAATGGAAGGAGGACTATAGCAGTTTTCTTTGTATAGCCATCTTTCTTGATTTTTTCCATCAGGGATGAGGAAAGCTCTTCAATATTTGTTATATTGAATATCAGCGCTCTCTTTACATTCAAAAGTTTTCCCTTAAATTCAATCTCCATTAATTTTACTTCATTCTCCTCAATTCCTATTGCCATGAAATCTTTCTTCATAACAACCCTTGTCATCTGGCAACAGCTCCTATAGTGGATGTTAGTCTATACATGGGCAAGAATATTGAAAGAGCCATAAATAGAACCATCCCTCCCAAAAGAACTATCATGGTTGGTTCTAGGATTGCGAAAAATCTCCTTATTGCAGCGGGAACTTCTCTATCATAATATTCAGAAACTTTGTTAAGACTTTCGTCAAGCTTTCCTGTGTCCTCACCTACCTCAATCATTCTATTTACAAGGGGAGGGAAATATTTTGATTTTTTCAAGCCTTCAGATAGACTCTCACCTCTCACAATTCCTTCCCTTACTCTTTTAATTTCACCCGCGATAATTGAATTCCCAACTATTTTCTCAACTATGTATAGAGCCTGGACAATCCCGATTCCAGCTTTGTAGAGAATGCTCAAATAATGGGAGAATCTTGAAAGGGCAACTTTTCTGTTTAGACTTCCAAATATCGGAAGCCCGAGTTCTATTTTATCCCAGAACCTTTTCCCTTCAGGAGTTCTATTAGTTATCATATAAATTATTACAAAGCCAATAATTACTCCCAAAAATGCCCACCAGAATCTTGCAAAAAATGATGAAACCGTCATAAGAATTTTTGTAGGAAGAGGAAGTTCAACATTGAAACTTTTTAAAATAGGGAAGAATTTTGGGAGGGTGAATGTCATCATTATTGTAATCACTCCAATTATCAGAGAAATGACAAATGTTGGATATATGGAAGCTTGTTTAACCTGAGCAGAAAGCTCTTCCTGCCATTCAAGAAATCTCACAAGGTCTTTTAAAACCATATCAACATTACCTGTTGCCTCACCTGCTCTTAAAATATTAACATATAATTCAGAGAAAACCCTTGGATACTTGCTCATGGCATCGGATAGAAAAGCTCCTGCTTCCAGCTGTTTTACAATGTCATTAAGAACCTCTTTAAACTTCTGGTTTTCAGTGCTCTCTGCAAAATCCCTTATTGCTGTTATTATTGCAATTCCAGCCTCAATGGAAGTTGATAGATGGATTGTAAAAGTAATTAAATCTCTTCTTTTGACGCCGACAGGTCTTAAACTCTCCCTCTCTTTTTTCACCTCCTTTGCGCTAACCAGGTAAAGATTCATCCTTTCAAGGGTCAGGGAAAGAGCACTTTCGTTTTCAGCTATAACAACACCTTTAACTTCCTTCCCTCTCCCATCCCTTGCTTTATAGAGATAATATGGCATTAGAATTCTCCGAAAGCCACCCTTACAACCTCATCTATCGTTGTAAGACCATTCTTTGCTTTCTCAATCCCATCCTCAAAAAGAGTTACGAGCCCCTCTTCAAGAGCTGTCTCCCTTAATTTAACAAAATCAGCTTTTTCATTTATAAGTTTTCTTATCCTGTCCGTTACTGTAAAAACCTCAAAAAGTCCCATCCTCCCTCGATAACCTCTCTTCCCGCACTTTGGACAACCTTCTCCCTTGTATAAAGTTGGAATACCTTTCTGCCAGCCTATCCTTTTTAAAATATCCTCTGATGGTTGATAGGGAACTTTACAGTCCTCACATATCAAACGGACCAATCTCTGGGCTACAACTCCTATAACTGTTGATGCGATTAAAAAAGGCTCTGCTCCCATATCCATCAATCGAGGGATTGCACTTATTGAGTCATTAGTATGAAGGGTGGAGAGGACAAGATGACCGGTCAGAGCTGCTCTAATAGCCATGTCAACAGTTTCCCTATCCCTCATCTCACCAACAAATATTATATCGGGATCCTGTCTCAGAATTGCCCTCATTGATTCAGCAAAATTATAACCCGCCCTTGGGTTTACCTGAGATTGTCTTATTATTGGAAACTCATACTCCACTGGGTCTTCAACAGTCATTATGTTTTTTTCAAGAGAATTTAGATAGGAAAGAGCCGCGTAAAGAGTTGTTGTCTTTCCTGAACCTGTAGGACCTGTAACAAGAATTATTCCATATGGTTTTTCTATCAATCTTTTAAAAATTGCAAGATTTTCAGCATTAAATCCAAGCTGGTCAAGGCCGAGGATTAATCGGGTTTTGTCAAGAATTCTTAAAGCAACATTTTCGCCATAGATCGTTGGAAAGAAGGAGGCTCTTATATCCAGAACTTTTCTTCCAAGCTGTAATTTCATTCTCCCATCCTGCGGGAGTCTTGTCTCCGCAATATTTGCTCCACCAAGAATTTTCAACCTCGCTGTAATTGATGGTTGAAGACTCTTGGGAAAAGTTGGACCACTGTAAAGGATCCCATCTATTCTGTATCTTGTTCTTACAATTTTTTCTTCAGGTTCAATGTGTAAGTCAGTTGCACCCTCCTTTACTCCTTTAAAAATCAACTGGTCTACAAGTTTTACAATTGGAGCTTCCTCAGCAATTGCAACCTCCGCCCCTCCAAATCTTGTTGCAAGTCTTACACTATCCTCTATCAACTCATCAATGGAAGCTCCTCCAATGTAATTGGAATCAATGGCACTTAAAATTTCAGTTTCTGGAGCAGATACAACCTTTATAAGTTTTTTCGTCATTCTCTCCAGTTCTGTAATTATTTCAACATCAAAAACATTTGCCATTGCCACTGTTAGAACATTGTTCTGAAGGGAAATCGGCATTACCTTTCTCTCCCTTGCAAAGGATTCTGAAACAAGCTCAAGAGCATCGGTTTCAACAATTGTTCTTTTCAAATCAAGATACTCAACGCCTGATTGTGAGGCAAGAGTTGAGGAAAGGACATCCTGGGATATAAATCCTAAATTTACAAGGATTTCACCTAACAACTCTCCTGTTCTTTTCTGTTCCTTCAGGGCTATCTCCAGTTGCTGGGGTGTAAGGAGCCCCAGCTCAAGAAGCCTCTCTCCAAGAAGCTTAGGTTTTTGTTCTTTCTTTGTAATCTCCATTCCTTTTTTATTTTATCTGGATTTTTACTATAATGTCAAGGTAATTCATTGAATCTTATTGAATTTTTCAAAATTTAGAATACTTTGGCATTCCAAATTTTAAGAAAATATTATAAAATTTCTGTTTGAGGTTTTATATGGAAGAGGTTAGAACCGACTGGTATAGAAAAGAAATAGAGGAAATTTTTGAAATCCTTGATTCATCGCCATCGGGGATTTTTTCTGATGAGGCAAGAAAGAGAATAGCCATATATGGTTTGAACAGGATTGAGGAGAAAAAGAAAAAGAGCCCCTTTTTCCTTTTTCTGAGCCAGTTCTCAGATTTTATGATAATAATTCTTATCATCGCTGCAATAATATCTGCATTCCTTGGAGAGGGGATGGATTCCATTGCAATCCTTCTCATAGTTTTCCTCAATGCAGTTATTGGTTTTGTTCAGGAATACAAAGCGGAAAGAGCAATGGAAAAACTGAGGGAAATGGCAGAACCGGAAGGAATGGTTTTAAGGGATTCAGAGATAAAAAAGATTCCTGTTGAAGAGATTGTTCCAGGTGATGTTGTTCTGATCGAAGCAGGAAATGTTGTTCCTGCAGATATTAGATTGATAGAGGCATATCAGTTAAAAGTAAATGAGGCATCATTAACAGGGGAGTCTGTTCCTGTTGAAAAAATAACAAAAACTCTGAAGGAAAAGCATCTTCCCCTTGGAGACAGGAAAAATATGCTGTTTAAAGGAACCGCTGTCACGATGGGTAGAGGGAATGGGATTGTTGTTGAAACAGGAATGAGAACGGAGCTTGGCAGAATTGCAAACATGCTTCAGGAGGCAAAGGAGGAGAAAACCCCTCTTCAGAGAAGGCTTACAGATCTTGGAAAAAAACTTTCAATAGCATTTCTCTTCATATGTACGATGGTATTTTTGATTGGATTACTGAGAGGAGGAGAACCTATACTCCTTTTTATAACTGCCGTTAGCCTTGCAGTTGCTGCAATACCAGAAGCTCTGCCTGCAGTTATAACTATATCCCTTTCTTTTGGTGCAAAAAGGATGGTTGAGGAGAATGCTTTAATAAGAAGGCTTCCAGCAGTTGAAACCCTTGGCTCTATAACTTACATATGCACAGACAAGACAGGAACTCTAACGGTTAACAGAATGAAAGTGGAGGAGATTTTCTGGAATGGGAAAATTTACAAAAAAGAGAATATGAAAGCTTTAGAAAATGGAAACAATTTGAATTCAATTTCTTTCCTTTTAAAGATCGCTACATTATCCAATGATGCATCCTTCCAGGGAGATAAATTCATCGGTGACCCCACTGAGATAGCCCTTCTCCAATTAGGGATGGACTCTGGAATGGGAAAGGAAGAAATTGAAAAGGATATGAAAAGAATTGCTGAAATTCCCTTCGATTCAGAGAGGAAATGTATGACAACCTTTCACGAATGGAAGGATGGGAAAATTTTATCAATTACAAAGGGAGCTCCAGAGGTTATTGTTGCAAAGTCTTCAAAGTTTGTGATGGATGGAAAAGTTAGGGAGATTGATAGGAATATATTAACAATCACTAATGAGAAAATGGCTGGGGATGGGTTGAGGGTTCTCGGCTTCGCAATAAGAGAGTGGAATTCTCTTCCAGAAAATTTTGAGCCTGAAAATGTTGAAGATGATCTTACCTTTATCGGATTTATAGGGATGATAGATCCTCCAAGGGAAGAGGCGTTTGAGGCAGTCAGACTTTGTAAATCAGCCGGCATCAAACCAGTGATGATTACTGGTGACCATCCTTTAACAGCAAAGGTTATCGCAAAGAAACTCATGATTTTAGAGGATGATTATTCAATAATTACAGGAGTAAAACTTGATGCTATCACTCTATCGGAGCTTGAAGAGAGAGTAAATAAAATTGAAGTTTATGCAAGGGTTGCGCCGGAACAGAAATTGAAGATTGTAAAAGCTCTCCAGGATAAGGGAGAATATGTGGCAATGACAGGTGATGGTGTAAACGATGCTCCTTCCCTGAAGAAGGCAGATATTGGAGTTGCGATGGGAATAACTGGAACTGATGTTGCAAAAGAAGCATCAGACATGATTCTTCTTGATGATAACTTTGCCACAATTGTAAAGGCAATAAAGGAAGGGAGAAAAATTTACGACAATATCCTTAAATTTATAAGATTCATTCTTGCCAGTAATGTTGGAGAGATAACCGCAATTTTTCTTGCTCCTTTCTTCGGACTCCCCCTCCCTCTTCAACCAATACAGATCCTCTGGATAAACCTTGTAACAGATGGACTTCCAGGAATTGCCTTCTCATCTGAAAAAGAGGAGAAAGGGATTATGGAAAGACCTCCGAGAAATCCTAAAGAGAACATTTTTTCAGGAGGGCTTGGGTTAAGCATCCTCTGGTCAGGTATATTCATTGGCGCCATAACTCTTTTAGCGCAGGGATTAGCTATAAAATTTAATCTTCACTGGCAGACAATTACTTTCAATATTCTCTGTTTAAGCCAGCTATGGCATGCCTTTGCCTGCAAATCCTTCATCCATTCAACATTCAAAATTGGTTTCACCTCAAATCCCTTCCTTTTCTGGACAATTGTAGGAACATTTCTTCTTCAGATTGGAACAATCTACATCCCACTATTCAATAAAATTCTAAAAACAACCCCCCTTTCAATTCCTGAATTTATAGCAATGCTTCTCTTCTCATCCCTCCTTTTCTTTGCTGTTGAACTGGAAAAACTGATAAAGAGGTTTAAAAAAGGTAAAGCTTGATTTTTTTCCAAATCCTTCCATTAATATTTTTAAAATGGTAAAATTTTATTTAAGGAGGTTGAAAAATGCTTTTAGCAAAAGTTGAAGAAGTCATTGAAGATGTTAGAAATGGAAAGATGATTATAATAGTTGATGATGAGGATAGAGAAAATGAAGGGGACCTTATGGTTGCAGCGGAAAAGATCACTCCTGAAGCTATAAATTTTATGACCAAATACGGGAGAGGTCTTATTTGCCTTTCCTTGAGTGAGGAAAGGATAAAGGAACTGGACCTCCCTTTAATGGTAAACGATGAGAGTAACACTGCTCCATACGGAACCGCTTTCACAGTCTCCATTGATGCAAAGGAAGGTGTGACCACTGGAATTTCCGCATTTGACAGAGCGAAAACAATTCTCACTGCTATTGACCCTAAAACCAAGCCTGAGAACCTTGCAAGACCGGGGCATATTTTCCCTTTGAGGGCAAGAAAAGGTGGTGTTCTTGAGAGGGCGGGTCAGACAGAAGCCTCTGTTGACATAGCGAGAATAGCTGGTCTTTACCCGGCTGGGGTTATATGTGAGATAATGAATGAAGATGGAACAATGGCGAGAATGCCCCAACTTGAGGAGCTTTCAAAAAAAATCGGTATAAAAATTCTTGCTATTGCTGACCTGATAAAATACAGACTGAAGAGCGAGATCCTTGTCAAAAAAATTGCTGAGGCGGATCTTCCCACTGCTTACGGAGATTTTAAAATAATGGTTTTTGAAGATATAATCCATCACGAAACCCATCTTGCTATTGTAAAAGGGGAGATTAATCCCGATGAGCCTATCCTTGTTAGAGCCCATTCCCAGTGTCTTACAGGAGATGCTTTTGGCTCTCTGAGGTGTGATTGTGGTCCTCAGCTTCATAAAGCGATGGAGATGATTGAAAAGGAGGGAAAAGGTGTTATACTTTATATGTTGAATCAGGAAGGCAGAGGGATTGGACTCACAAATAAAATTAGAGCATATTGTCTTCAGGAAAGGGGTCTTGACACAGTGGAGGCGAATAAAAAGCTTGGTTTCAAACCCGATCAGAGGGAATATGGTATTGGCGCCCAGATTCTATTCACCCTTGGGATTAGAAAAATGAGACTGCTCACAAATAACCCAAGAAAATTCTATGCTCTTGAAGGATATGGACTTACAATTGTTGAGAGGGTCCCCATTGAGATTCCACCTCTCCCTGAAAACAAGTTTTATCTTAAAACAAAAAAAGAAAAAATGGGTCATATTCTGGATTTAGTATGATGGGATTTTTGATTGAAGATTTTGAATCTCTTCCACCGAAAAAGAAACTTGAATTTTTAAAGAGTGAAGAATTCCACAATCTCGAAGAGAAAGAAAAATTTATCCTTGCATCATTAAAAGAATCTTTCCCACCTTTAAAAGCCCATGCGATAAAATTAGCAGGAGAAATCGGATTAAAAGATGAAGAGTTTTTCACTCAGTTTCTCTCTGATCCGAACCCTGTTGTAAGAGATTCGGTGGATAAAGTCATCAAATCAATAAAAAAAGAAATCTCCGAGGAGGGAATTTTCAAGGAAGAAGTCGAAAAAGTTCTTCTTAGCGGAGAAAAGGCAGAAAAAATAAATTTAATTGAAAGAATAAAGGAGAAAAACGAGAAATGGGTTACTGATACACTTTTAAATTTCCTTGAAGATCCAAGCTGGGAGGTCAGAACTTATGCTCTAAAAGCTCTTACACCAAGGGAGGATATTGACATTCATGCACTCCTTTCTTTCCTTAAAAAACCTCAATGGCATGTAAAAAGTTGTGTCCTTGAGCTTATGGGCAATAAAAGACTCGCAGTAATAAGTCAGGAGGTTATTGATCTAAAAAAGGATTCAAATATAGAAGTCAAATTGAAACTTATAGAATTCTTCTCCAAAATAGGTGGCGAGGAAGTAATTCAACATCTTGTAGATCTTACAAAGGACTCCCATTCATGGGTGAGAAAATCTGCTGAGAAAGCACTTGCTGGCTTAAAAAGAACCTTTATATCAACAATCTTTTTTAAAAAAGAACAATGAAGGAAGATTTTCTTCAGAGCATCTGCCTGTTTAAGGAATTGAACAAAGAAGAGATCACAGAAATATTGCATATTGGAAGGGTAAAGGAGCTTAAAAAAGATACTGTTATATTTAAAGAGGGTGATAAGTCTGATTCTTTATATGTAATTTATGAAGGAAAAGTGAGAATTTCTAAGATGATTCCAAAAATAGGTGAGGAAGCCCTTGCAATTCTCGAGGAAGGGAACTATTTTGGAGAAATGTCCCTTGTTGAAGATTCTTTCAGGTCTGCCTGGGCAATTGCCCACTCAGATGTTTCACTTCTCGAGATTCCTCTTAACGACTTCAGAAAACTGATGGAGAAGAATCCTGCACTGGCTCTAAAAATTTTAAAATCATTCGTAAATGAACTTTCCAAAAAATTGAGGGAAGCCAACGAGAAAATCTCAGCAATTTTCGCCATTTCAAACTGGATGACATAAGGACGAGAAAGGCGAGAAGGGCAGTTGAAAGAAAAGATAATTAATTATAAATAATAAAATTAAGGGTTTGAGAATTAAAATTAAAATCCAAAGAAGATTTTATTTCTTCATGTTTTCATTATTCTTTTTTACAGCGTTCACTTATTGCTAGGATGTAGATTCAATTAAATTGCAAAATATTTATAAAGAGGCTCTTAAACAGATAAGAAATGGAGACCTAGAAAAAGGTATAGAAACTTTGAAAGAAAACATCTGGAACAGGTTTAAGATCAGCAAGGGAAGTTTATGAAAAAGGACTTCCCATTGAAAAATGGACTTTTGAGCTGGCACTGGAGATAGGGAACAATTTCCTCCAAGCCTACGACCTATTAGGAAATATATATTTCAGAATTTTTGATTTTGAAAAAGCAATAAAGGCATTTGAAAAGGTTGTTAAAATAGATGGAAGGGATGCTCTTGGCTATTACAATTTAGGATGTGCATATTTTGCTCGTAAAGAATATGATAAAGCTGAAGTTTCCTGGAAAAATGCGATTAAATATGACAGTAGAGGAACGGAGACAGGTGAAGAGCCTGAAGAGATGGTTTTTGGAGATACGAGAAGGGTTTCTGTAACTGCTTTAAAGAGAACTGTCTCCTTTCATTCTTGCAAATCCCTTGGATTTCTCTACAAAGAGAAAGAAGAAATTAAAAAAGGGATAGAAAGCTTCCTTTCCGCAATAAAATTATTCCCAACAGATGGAGAATGTTACTATGAGCTAGGGATGCTCTATATAAAGACAGGGGATAAGTCTAATGCAATTAAATTTCTTCAAAAATATCTTGAATATGGAATAGAAAAAGAGAAAGAAGTTCATGAAACAATTGAGAGATTGAAGAAAATAGAAAAGTGAGAAGGAACGGAAGCTCGGAAGCAGAGGCTGAGGGATGAAGGTAAAGGTCATACAAACTTAAGACTAAAATAGCTGTCAACTCCAAGCTATAATTTCCGTTCTCGCTATTTTTAACTTCCTCTCTTCTTCTTAATATAAGGAAGTAATCCGCCTGCTTTCAGAACTTCCTTTTCCTTCTTTGTAAATTTAGCAACTGTTTCAAAGGTGTAATTTTGGGATTTGTTTATGACCTTGAAGGGTTTATCATTTTCCAAAGAATCATAAATATTTACAATCTCAAGTATATCCCCCTGTTCAATCTTATCGTAATCTGATGGATTGGAAAATGTAAGAGGAAGAATTCCGAAATTTATTAGATTTGACCTGTGAATTCTTGCAAAGGACTTGGCAAGAATCGCCCTCAATCCGAGATACATGGGGGCAAGGGCAGCATGCTCTCGGGATGAGCCCTGACCGTAATTTTCTCCGCCAATAACAATTGATGTCCCGACTTCCTGAGCTTTTTTGTAAAATTCTTTGTCAATTCGCCAGAATACATATTTGGATATCTCAGGTATATTTGAACGAAGGGGGAGAATTTCTGCTCCGGCAGGCATAATATCATCTGTAGTTATATTGTCGCCAACCCTTAAAAGAGCTGTTATTTGAATTTTATCCTCGAGAGCGCCTTTTACAGGAACATCTTTAATATTAGGACCCTTGATGACCTGAACTTTTTTCGCCTCTTCTGGAGGAAGGGGTGGAATTATCATGTTATCGTTTGTAATAAAGAATTCAGGCTCTTCAAAAACTGGGATTTCAACACTAACATCCCTCGGGTCAACAATTTCTCCTTTTAGAGCAATTGCTGCGCAGGAGACTGGAGAGGCAAGATAAATTTCAGCATCGATAGTTCCAGACCTACCTTTAAAATTTCTATTAAATGACCTTACAGATACTCCCTTGGATGGAGGAGCCTGTCCCATTCCAATACATGGACCACAAGCGGATTCTAAGACTCTTACTCCAGATGCAATAAGTTCTGCAAGGTCTCCCTCCTTTGCCATCATTTCATAGACCTGTTTTGAGCCAGGGCTGACAGTCATTGAAACTGAAGGATGAACTGTTCTTCCTCTCAAAAATGCAGTAACAGACTTGAGAGCCTGATAAGAAGAATTCGTGCATGAGCCAACATTGACCTGATTTACCTTTATTCCTGTAATTTCTCTAATTTTGACAACATTGTCAGGTTGATGGGGTCTTGCAATGAGTGGTTCAAGCTCAGAAAGATTTATCCGGATCTCTTCAGCATAATTTGCATCAGAATCAGCTTTTAGCTCTCTCCAATGATTTTCCCTTTTCTGAGCTTTCAAATATTTCCTTGTTATCTCATCTGATGGAAATATTGAAGTTGTTGCTCCAAGTTCAGCTCCCATATTAGTTATGGTAGCTCTTTCAGTTACTGTAAGATTTTTAACACCAGGTCCATCGTATTCGAAAATCTTTCCTACACCACCTTTTACAGTCAATCTTCTAAGGAGCTCAAGGATTATATCCATTGCCATAACATAGGGGCGATTAAGTTCGTCTTCGAGCCAAACTCTCACTATCTTTGGAACTTTTAGAGCAAAAGGCTCTCCTCCCATTGCTGACGCAATTTCAAGCCCTCCAACACCTATTGCAAGAGAACCAATCCCTCCAGCTGTTGGTGTGTGGCTATCAGAACCAAGAAGGGTGGCACCCGGTCTTGCAAATCTTTCAAGATGGACCTGATGGCATATTCCGTTTCCAGGTCTTGAAAAGTATGCTCCATATCTTCTAGCAACTGTCTGTAAATAAATGTGGTCATCAGGATTTTTGTTGTCAATCTGGAGGGTATTGTGATCAACATAAGAGACCGCAATGGGAACCTGAATTCTGTCCAGCCCCATCGCTTCAAACTGCAGATAAGCCATTGTTCCTGTAGCATCCTGAGTGAGAACCTGGTCAATGAAAATATAAATTTCTTCTCCCTCTTTTAGATTTCCTTCCACAAGATGTTCCTCTAAAATTTTTTCAACAATATTCTTGCCCATAATTCCTCCTTAGGTTTAAGTTTATTTAATAAAAATTTCATTTTCAACTTTGTTTTTTTCTGAATTACTTTATATCTTTCAATGTTTCAAGAACCATCTCAGCAATAGTGCTTTCAAAATTTGATAGTTCAGAAGAAGATGGATTCTTCTCCAGAAATTCTCTTGTTTTTTCAAGTATCTCTTTTTCCTTCCCAAGTATTATGGGAAGCATTCCCAAAAGTTTTGGCAAATCAATATACTGTTTTCTTTCAACATCTTTAAATGGTCTGACAATATTCTTCAATCTAAATGCTTCTACACATATGGGAGCAGTATCTCCTTCCCTCAATGGAGAAGGTGTTTCCCCTGCCTCAACCCAAAGGGGAACCGTAATAGAGCACACTGGTTCGCCCAAGATAACCCACATGGTAGCTCTCCCCTTTTCACCTTTTTTCACTCCATGAATAACAACACAGCTTGCGGTAATGTATCTGTTTATTGTGTGGTCTGCATAGATCCAGAAAGATTTTTCTGGAATTACCCTCATCTTATTTTCCGGGAAATATTTTAGAAAAGGATTTTCAAAATCCCTTGCTACTTTCTGAATTATGAATTCATGGGTTATAGGATAATTTTCTCTAAAAAGTAAAGATGCTCTTTCAAATCGAACATAACCTCTACCTTTATTCTCTTCACCACTCCTTGAAAAATTAGTATTTATAATATATCCTTCCTGGAAATCCTTTGCATCAATCCTTTTATAACCATGATTATGAACCTCAAAAAGGGAAGCTCCTCCATGAGAATCTATCACTCCAAAATTTGCCCTGCAACCAAGACTTTCTCCAAGATTCTCCTTTAGATATTTTTCAAAATCATCAACAGTTACGCATTTCCTCAGAGCATCTGCCATTACCATCCCTTCAAGATCTTCCTTTTCTCCACTTTTCTGGGGAAGGTTATAGGCTACTGAGTTCATTATTGCGAAACCTTCTGAATTTAATCCAGCCCATACTATCCTTCCCGATGTCTCATTGGCATTCACAAGGGCAAGATAGCTGTAAGGAGATTCCCTTACAAAGACAACTTTATTAGATAGAACATCTGTATCCCTGTTTTTCCATAGGATTGGAGCCCTATCCTTTGTTGCAGTGCCACTTATAACTGCAGTTGTGCACTCATCTGCATAGATGAATGCTACAAAGAAAATTGCTAAGATTAAAAATCCCTTTATTTTTCTCATTTCCTCCTCCTCTCAATTATTCAAACTTAAATTTTACAGGATAAATTTAAATTTGTTAAGTTTTTTGAAATTTTTAGCACCTTTATAGATGCAGGATGAATGCTACAATAATGCTATTGACAAAACTCTCTAAACTTTCTATATTTAACTTAGCTAGGAGGTTGAAATGGAAATAGAAATGGTAGTAAAAGGTTTGATCGTTGACCCAGTGAATAATATGCCTGTTGTGATTCTTTCAAATTTAGAGGGGACTAAGATTCTTCCCATCTGGATAGGAGTTTTCGAGGCAAATGCCATCTCCTTGAGACTTGAAAGGATAGAGACGCCAAGACCCATGACCCATGATCTTCTAAGGAATCTCCTGAATTCCCTTGGTGTAAAAGTTAACAAAGTGGTTGTTTGTGACATTAAAGATAACACATTCTATGCTCTAATTTATCTCGAAAAGGAAGGAAAAATTATAATGATAGATTCAAGACCTTCGGATGCCATAGCTCTTGCCCTAAGAGTTGATTCCCCCATTTATGTTGAAGAGTCAGTTCTGACAAGAGCTCACACTGCAGAGATGGATTTGCTTGATGACAAGGAAAAACTTCAAAAATGGCTTGAAAAACTAAAACCAGAAGACTTTGGAAAATACAAGATGTAATTTAGGTTCTCACAGAGAAAAGGAAATAGGCACCAATCAAACCAAAAATGAAATTAGCTATCCAGGCAGATAAAAAGGAAGAAAGAACTTGGACATTTCCGAGACTTTTGAAGATACTGAAAATAACCCAGTAGATAATTGCAACTAATAGACTGAATCCTACACCATATAATGCTCCTCTCTTTCCTACTGAAAAAGAAAAGGGGATCGCAATCAGTGACATTATCAAAGAGATAAAGGGAAACGAAAACTTTGAATGATATTCAACTTCAAATTTCACTGTGTCAAAACCCCTTTCTTTTAATCCTTTAATGTACTCCTTCAGCTCTCCAATGTTCATTTCCTCAGGTTCTTTCCACTCCTTTACAAAGTAAGAAGGATCCTCTTCAATCTGGATTTTGAAATCTCTTAAATTTTTTGTTAATCCTTCGGAATCAACAACCCATCCGTTATCAATTTTAAGAAAACCATTTTCAAGATAACCCTTCTCCCCAAAGTATCTTTTCTCAAGGGCAAAATTTCGCGAGAGCTCATATATTGAGATGTAATCAAAGATCTTTTTTTCTACATCAAAATATCTATAGTTGAAAATCCTGTTCACTTTACCCATAACCCATCTCCTATCAACTCTCATATATGTTCTTGGAGAAGGCGCTCCCTTTATATATGCCTTTGCTTCTTCAGCGTTTCTGTTATATGAAGGAAGAATTCTCTCCTGGATATAAAAGCTTAATGCACTAACTGAAAGTCCGAATAGTATCAATGGCAAAGCAATCCTGTAGACACTAATTCCGCAAGCTTTCATTGCATTTACTTCGTTGAATTTTGTCATAATTCCAAGGGATATTACTATTGCTGTGAAGGAAGAGATGGGCAATGCCCAGTATAAAACTTGGGGAGTGTAAAACCACAAATATCTCAGGATGGATGAAATTGGTCTTTTATTCTCATTGGCATTATCAAGGAGTTCAAAGAAAGTGATTATCATGGAAATTATGTAAATACTTAGAATTGCAATGAGAAAAATTAAGAGTGATTTTTTTAAAATATATCTGTCAAGAATACTTAGAAATTTAAAATGAAATTTGAGAGACCATCTTTTACTTCTTATTTTTTTTGTGCTTTTGGGTTCTTCGACCCCCCCCTTTTTTTTCAATTTAACACCCAATTTTAAGCTTTTCTCTTTATGATGGAAATAAATTAAGCCTGCACTGAATATAAAAAGTATAATATTTGCACTCCATAATCCTAAAAAAGGCGAAATAGTCCCTTTTAATGAGAGATTTTCTCCAAAAGTTGCTATTGTGTAGTAAATCAGGATAAATAGAAGGCTTAATGAGAATCCTGAGACCTTTCCCCCTTTCTTTGTGGTCGTTCCCAATGGCAAGCCAAGAATTGCAAATATTACAGAGGCAAAAGGAAAAGCAAGCCTTTTGTGAAACTCATTTTTTACAAAAATTCTCTTCTGAGGGTCTTCTTCCTTCAGACTTTTCCAGAGCTCAACAATGTTTCTCTCTCTTATCCTTTTTTCAAATTTAAATGTGGGGAAAATAGCTTCTGGATCAATCTTTTCTGTTGATCGGGAGAAGAAACCAATCCTTGTTTCTTTCGGATTTCTGGCTGGGAAAACATGGATTGTTCCATCTATAAAATCTATGTAAGCCTCTCTCTTTTCCTGATCCGACAAAAACCTTCCCTTTTTTGCAACAATTATCTTTGACTCTTCAGGGTTGGAACTGTCCTGAACAAAAATATTTTCCCATAGTCCGCCTTTTATATCGTTTACATAAATAACAAGATGGGGAATTTTCTCATTGAATTGTCTCGGTTTAATTTCTGCAGGAGTTTTTGTGGCCACTGAAGTAAAAAGGGTTTTTAAGAGTTCAAAATTGGAATTGGGAGCAAGAGATGTTGATATGTAAAGGGAAATTAAAAATATTATTATTGAAAAAGTTAGAAGGGGTCTTAAAAATCTAATACTTGAAACTCCAAGGGACTTTAGTGCCATGACTTCCCAATCCGATGATAGCCTGCTCAAACCTGCGAGTATTCCCATTAAAACTGCCATGGGAAGAGTAAAGGCAAGTATGGATGGCAAAATAAGAACCAGAATTTTAAGAACTGTTTTTATATGAACTCCTTTAGTAATAAAAAGCTCAGCCAGTTGGAGAATGTTGTTCATTAGAAGGACAAAGGTATAAAGAAGTAAACCAAGGAAAAAAGGTGGAATTATTTCAGAAATTATGTATTTATCAAATTTCTTCAATAACATTGAAAAACTAAAAGACCCGATTGAACTTTTTTATTGATTCTTCAAGCTTATTCTGATTTTTTAGTATAAAATCTATTATTTCCCTTACAGCTCCTTTCCCCCCTTCATAATTACTTATAAAATCAACAATACTTTTTACTGAAGGATGGGCATCCTTTGGAGAAGCTGAGAATCCTGCCAGCTTTATAACTTCCATATCTACTATATCATCCCCTATAAAACAACAATTTTCCCATTGAAGTTTATATTTTTTCAATATATCTTCCATAACTCCTCTCTTGTCATTCACTCCTTCATAATAATCCTCTATCCCCAATGTTTTTACTCTTTTATTAACAGCTTTTGATTTTTTACCACTTATTATCACTGGAATAATTCCCGCAAGCTTTGCAAGAACTATCCCTGTTCCATCCTTAACATTGAACCCCTTTATCTCTTCTCCATTTCCAAGGAGATAGATTGTCCCATCTGTCATTGTTCCATCAACATCAATGGCTAATAATTTAATTCTTTCCAGATTTTTCATTTTTTACCTCAGAAGAGTTCTGTTCTCCACAGATCATGGAGATGGATTATTCCCTCAACTCTTCCATTTTTATCTTTTATGAGTAGGGATGTTATTTTCTTCTCTTCCATTATCTGCAGAGCTTTTGTTGCAACTTCTTCTTTGTCGATTGTTATTGGATCAGGATGCATGCATTCACAAGCAGCTTTCTCTAAAATATCCCCATATTTAATAAGGAGTCTCCTCAGATCTCCATCTGTAATAATTCCAACAAGCTTTCCATTCATGTCCACAACCGATGTTACACCGAGTTTTTTTGCAGTCATCTCCTTTATAGCGTCTTTCATTTTAGTGTTTACATTTACAATCGGTATTTCATCTTTAACATGCATCAAATGCTTAACTTTTAAGAGTTTCTTGCCAATTTGACCTCCGGGATGGTAAAAGAGAAAATCTTCTTCAGTAAACCCTCTCCTCTCCATTAAAGCTACTGCAAGGGCATCACCAAGGGCAAGGGTTGCAGTAGTGGAGGTTGTGGGAACAAGCCCTATGGGACAGGCCTCCCTTTCAACACTCACATCAAGAACAACATCACTGTGCTTTGCCAGTTTGGAATTTGGATTTCCAGTAATTCCTATTAGTTTGGAACCTATCCTTTTAATGTAATGCAATAAAGAGATCACCTCCTCCGTCTCTCCGCTGTAAGAAATTACAATGACAACATCTTCCTTCTGAAAGGCTCCAAGGTCTCCATGAACTGCATCTGTAGAGTGGATGAAAACAGAGGGAGTTCCCGTTGAAGTGAATGTAGCAGCAATTTTCCTTCCTATAAGACCAGATTTTCCTATTCCTGTGACAATTATCCTTCCCCCTGTGTTATATAAAAGCTCAACAGCCTGGTCAAAGTTTCTATCAAGCCTTTCACTGATCTTCTTAATTGCATTGGCTTCAACCGCTAAAACCCTTTTACCTATTTCCTTCACTCCTTTCCTCCTTGAACAATAGTATAAATAGAAAGGAGATCTTTTATGAGAGAAGGGAGTTTCGAAAGGAGCAGGGAGTTGGGACCATCGGAAAGGGCTTTTTCGGGAGCATCATGAACCTCAAGGAAAACACCATCTGCACCAACAGCAACACCTGCCTTTGCTATGCAGGGAGCAAACCTTGAATCTCCTCCCGACTTCTCTCCACCGGCACCTGGAGTCTGAACACTGTGGGTGGCGTCAATGACAACGGGAAATCCAAAATCTCTCATTATTGGAATTGATCTCATGTCAACAATAAGATTGTTGTATCCAAAAGTTGTTCCCCTTTCAGTTATAAATATCTTTTCATTATCCTTTGAAAGAGCCTTCTCTACAATGGAAAGCATGTTCCACGGCGCCATGAATTGCCCTTTTTTTAGGTTAATTGGTTTCCCTGTTTTCGCAACCTCAAGAACAAGATCTGTCTGCCGGCAAAGAAAAGCTGGTATCTGGATCACATCAAGGGTCTCTTGAGCCTTTTCCACCTGATATACTTCATGGACATCGGAAAGAACAGGTAGTCCGAACTCATCCTTTACTCTTTTTAGAATTCTGAGCCCCTCCTCAAGACCTGGTCCTCTGAATGACTTAATTGATAATCTATTGGCTTTGTCAAAGGATGCTTTAAAAATTAGCGGAATGGAAAATGTTATTGATATTTTCTTCAACTCCTCTGCGATGAAAATTGTATGCTCTTCACTTTCAATAACGCAGGGGCCTGCAATTAAAAAGAGCCCGCATTCAGGGATTATAAAGTTTTCTTTTATCTTTACCCTCTTCATTTCTTTTTCTTGTATTTGTAAGCAGCCTTTATAAAACTCGCAAATAGAGGATGGGGGCTGAAAGGTTTTGACTTAAACTCAGGGTGGAACTGGCATCCGAGAAACCATGGATGCTCCTTCAATTCCACAATCTCAACAAGATTCCTTTCTGGATTTATTCCGCTCACCATCATACCATTACTAATTATCAGATCCTGAAATGCTGGATTGAACTCATATCTATGCCTGTGTCTTTCAACAATATCCTTTTTTCCATAAATTTTGTGGGCGAGGGATTTCTCATCAAGAATGCATCTGTACCCACCGAGTCTCATTGTTCCACCCATAAGATCAATTCCCCTTAGTTCAGTCAATTTCATAAAGACTTTATCTTTTGTTGAAGGGGCGAACTCTTCGCTATGGGCGTCCTTTATTTTACAAACATTTCTCACATATTCAATTACTGCACATTGCATTCCTAAACATATTCCAAAGAAGGGGATCCCTTTCTCCCTTGCATAGGTGACAGTTTTTATCATTCCCTCTATACCCCTTGTATCAAATCCTCCTGGTATTAAAATTCCATGAGCCTCCTTTAACAAGGCCTCATTTCCTTCCTCAATTTCCTCTGCTTTCACCCATTTTATGTTCACTTTTAACCTGTGATCCATTCCTCCGTGTCTTAGAGCTTCTACAAGACTTTTATAGGAATCAGCCAAAATTGTATATTTGCCCACAACATATATATCCACTTCGTCGAGGGGATTTTTTATTCTATCTACCATTTCAAGCCAGTTTTCAAGATTAGCATTCCTTCCAGGAAGATCAAGATACTTAATAATTATGCTGTCAAGCCCTTCCTGATGAAAAACAAGAGGGACTTCATAAACAGATTCAACATCCTTGGCTGTGATTACTGATTCCACCGCCACATTTGTAAAGAGAGCTATTTTTGATTTTATCTCCTTTGAAAGAAATCTATCGGTTCTGCAAAGAAGGATGTCGGGTTGAATTCCTATTTCCCTTAGCTCCTTCACACTGTGCTGAGTAGGTTTTGTCTTTATTTCTCCTGCTGTAGGTATGTATGGGATAAGAGTTAGATGGATAAACAATGTGTTCTTTGAACCCCGCTCAAGTCTCATCTGCCTTATTGACTCAAGGAAGGGAAGGCTCTCTATATCTCCCACAGTTCCTCCCACCTCCACTATCACTATATCAACATCCTTTGCAACTGCAAAAATAGCATTTTTTATTTCATCTGTTACATTGGGTATCACCTGAACAGTCTTTCCAAGATAATCTCCCCTTCTCTCTTTCTCGATTATTGATGCATATATCCTTCCCGCTGTCCAGTTGTTAGCCTGAGAGGTTGTAATACTTGTAAATCTCTCGTAATGTCCAAGGTCAAGATCTGTTTCTGCTCCATCCTCAGTAACATAAACCTCTCCATGCTGATAGGGGCTGAGTGTCCCTGGATCAACATTTAAATATGGGTCAAATTTGAGGAAACTTATTTTAAATCCCATGCTCTCGAGAAGGGTTCCTATAGAAGCAGATGCAATCCCCTTTCCAAGGGAAGAAAGAACTCCACCAGTAACAAAAATAAATTTACTCATCCAATAACCTCTCCACTTCCATTAAATCCTCGGGGGTGTCGACCCCCTTTGTTTTCTTCTTTGACTCTATCATTTTTATTTTTATTCCATTTTCAATAGCTCTTAGCTGTTCAAGATTCTCTTTAATTTCAAGGGATGATCTGGGAAGCCTTACAAGATTAAGGAGAACATCTTTTTTATATCCATAAATACCGACATGGCGAAAAAATTTGGAATTATCTTTTGAATATGGGATCGGGCTTCTTGAAAAATAAATTGCAAATCCATCTTTGTCCACAACTACTTTCACAATATTGGGATTAAAAAATAATTCCCTATCATCCCAAATCTCATAAATCGATGCCATGGGAACTCTTTCATCATTAAGAACCTCAACAATTCTATCAACCAGCATGGGTTCAATCATGGGTTCATCTCCCTGGACATTTACTATTATCCCGAAATCCATTTTTTCTATGACCTCCGCAACTCTATCAGTTCCACTTTTATGCTCTTGAGATGTCATTATACATTCTCCACCAAATTCCTTCACAATCCTTCCAATCTTTTCATTATCTGTTGCTACTAAAACCTTCTCGATATTCTTTGCCTTTGATGCTCTTTCCCAGACATGCTGAATGAGTGGCTTCCCTTTAAGCAGAACAAGAGGTTTCCCAGGAAATCTTGTTGAATGATAACGGGCTGGAATTATTGCTACACCCCTTTTCATACTGTTTTGTCTTGCATTTTGCAATTACCCTGGAAAATTGCACCCTCTTCAATTACCAGAACCGGAGTTTCTATCTCCCCAAAAACCTTTCCACTGGCATGAATATGGACTATGTTTTTTGCAAGAATTTTTCCCCTGAATATCCCATTGATAAAAACACTCCCAATTTCAATTTCAGCTTCAACAACTCCCTTCTCCCCAATGTGAAGTTCAGAATCAGAAAAAACCTTTCCCTTTATCTGTCCATCAACTCTAAATATACTTTTAAATCTTAGCTCTCCATTTATCTCCGCTCCTTCATCAATAAAACCAGTAAAATCTCCTGCTTCTCCTTCTTTCTTAAACTTCATTTCAATTTCCTCCTTTAATTATATTGCAAATCCTTTCAAGCTCTTCATCAGAATAAAATCTTATTAAAAGATAGCCTCCCTTGCCTCTTTTCATAACTTTGACCTTTGTTGAAAATATTTTCCTGAGCTCCTCTTCAAGAATTGGCATTGAAACAAACCCCTCTCTTTTTTTCTTATAAGAGCCTCTCTTTAAAATTCTTTCAAGCTCTCTCACAGAGAGCCCTTTTTCATAAACTATTCTTGCCATTTTTCTCTGTATCTCTGGATCATCAACGGCAAGAAGCGTCCTTGCATGTCCCATATCAATTTTACCTTCAGAAATCATCTCTTTTATCTCATCGGGTAATTTCAAAAGTCTAAGATAATTTGTTACTGAACTACGATCCTTTCCAACTTTCTTTGCAAGATCCTCATGGGTAAGATTTGAAATTTCAATCAATTTCTGATAAGCTGTTGCAACTTCTATGGGATTAAGATCCTCCCTCTGAAGATTTTCAATGAGAGCAAGTTCCAGTTGCTGGGAAGGCTCTATATTTTTAACAACAGCTGGAATTTTTGTCAGTCCTAATATCTGGGCTGCCCTCCATCTCCTTTCTCCCACTACAAGGGTATAACCACTTTCATCAGGAGTAACAAGAACAGGCTGAATTATGCCCGCCTCCTTTATTGACTCCACAAGCTCCTTCATGCTTTCTTCAGAGAAATTTTTTCTTGGCTGATATGGGTTCGGATGAATGAGGTCAATATCAATCTCAACAAATTTCTCATCTTTGAGGAGGGTAACTTCATCGGATAATAATGCCTTAATTCCTCTACCAAGAACTTTTCTTGTCATCTTCCCAATATCTCCTTTGCAAGATTTAAATATGCAATCGCCCCCTTAGATTTAATATCGTAAAGAATTATGGGCTTTCCAAAGCTTGGTGCTTCACTAAGCTTCACACTTCTAGGAACAACGGTTTTAAAAACCTTTTGTCCGAAAACTTCCCTTATTTCCTTTTCAACCTCATGGGAAAGATTTGTCCTTTCATCGAACATGGTTAGTAATATTCCCTCAATTTCCAGATGGGAATTCAGGTATTTTTTCACCTCTTCAAGAGTGTTAAGAAGGTCTGAAAGCCCTTCCATTGCATAATATTCACATTGTAAAGGAATGATGACCGAATCACAAGCCACAAGAGCATTCAGGGTTAAATAACCAAGAGATGGAGGACAATCAATTAAAATGTAATCATATTGATTTGCAACTGGGTTAAGAGCTGAAAGCAATTTTTTTTCCCTTCCTTCCTTTCCATGAAGAGAAATCTCTGCCTCAAAGAGGGAACGGGAAGAAGGACATAGGAAAAGGAAAGGAACCTCAGTAGAAGTTATTATTTTCTCCATGGGATTTCCATTCATTAAGACATCGTAAAGGGAACCCCCTTCATCCTCCCTTTTCAAACCCAATCCACTGGTGGCATTCCCCTGGGGGTCCATATCTATTAGAAGGACTCTCTTTTCTGCTGCTGAGAGACAGGCAGAGAGATTTATTGCGGTGGTTGTTTTACCAACACCACCTTTCTGATTGGCTATAGATAATATTTTATGCCTCATGTTTCACGTGAAACATTATTTTCTCATTCATATCTTTATTATTATATTGGAAAAGAAAAAAAAATTAAAGGGAACTGAATGATTATTTATAACAATGATATCAACAATTGACGCCTTTGAAAAAATCATTAAAAACTAAAAGCTCTTTTTTACAACCGCTACATTGTCAAGAGTATCCACAACTTTTATAACAATATCCTTTTTATCTCTCGGAATTTCAAGAACAAAATCCTCAACTGGACTGTCACAAATTCCATCCTTCGGGAAAGCCACAAGCCATTTCCCTAATTCGTATGAATAATAGACTTCTTTTATGGGAGTAATATTGTCCTTTGCGGTGAAAAGAAGCTGCCTTTTACCAGCAATTTCTTGAAAGGATATTCCTTCAACAGTAGGAGGAGTATTGTCAATATAAAATGGGAGAGAAACTTTTCCACTTTGAAGGGCTAAATCTAAAGGATTGGAAAGAACATCCGAAGCAACGATTTTTACTCTATATATTCCATCTTCAAAGATAAATGTGTCGAGGGAAATTATAGTTTCAGTATAATCACTTTTAATTACCCTCCAATCTTTATCCCCTTCCTCCTTAATAAGTACAGAATAGGAAAGTTTGTCCTTGTTAGGATCTTCAGCCTCCCATGAAATCGTCCTGAACCCTTTTTTATAGATCTTCTTTCCAGTAGTTTTAGCCATTAAAGTCAATACCTCATCGGTTCTTTCCTTTTCTGGCAAACCCTTATCCTTCTCATAACCCATGATTTCCTCTTCAAGGCTCAAAGGCTTCTGAAATGTTTCATGGGGAGGATGAACTTTTATGCTCTTTATAAGAGGAGGTACATTTACCTGAAGGTAAAATATCTCAACCCTTCTTATAACAGGAGTTTTCAGGGAGAGAGAGGATTTTAGAAGAGCTCTGAACTGAATGAATCTTCCCCTGGGACTAAGGACATTTTCACCCAGAATATTTTTGTATGGAGGAGACCATCCGCTCCAGCTTTCATCAACAACCTTTTTGTTCCCACTTCTTGTCATGAGCTGAACAGATGTTCCTTCAGGAATATCTGCAACCCAGTTTATTCTTCCCCAGTTGGAAATCATCCCCGCATCAATTATCTCAGAAATATATTCACCTTCAAGGGTTTGGGATGGTTCAATGCTGAACAATTTGGCAGGGTTATTGGTTATAAAATAATTGTCAGTTATCCTATATATACTTTCAGAATCTTTCTGAAGAACGAGATATTTTTTCTCATTACTATCTATAGCATAAATTCTCCCTTTTGGCCCTGTTCCAAAGTAAATTTTCTCCTCTTTTCTTGAATAACTTAAAGAATAAACAACCTCATCAGAGGAAGACCACACCTCCTTTGCAAGTCCTGAAGGAGTTATTTTAAAAATTCCACCCCCCTTTTCTTCCTCAGGAATCTTAACTTCTTTGGTCTCAGCGGGAATGGCAAATGCTACTACCTCAACCGAGACTGATGGCATAACACTTATAGGCGTTTCTTTTGGAGGAGCCATTTTTTGTTCTGAGGTTTTTGCATTACAACCTATCCAGATATTATTCTGGGGATCAAGAATTACTTCCTTCACTTCTTTATAGGGAGGGTCATAAACAACAGAAAATTTATTGTCTGAAACCTTTATCAGGAGTCCTTCCCCTCCTGTTCCTGCCAGTATTCCCTCTTTTGTGAGAAGAATTTTAAAAATATGATTTTCAGAGGAAGTGAAAATATCCTTTGCTGAGCCATCAGGAGAGACTCTATAAATAATAGCCTTCTCGCCGCAAGCAACATATAGATTTCCTTTTTCATCAAGAACTATATCCCAGATAAATTTTTCCTCCGGATCAAAAAATACATTCGATTTACCATCAGAAGATATTTTATATACCTTTCCGTTGGGAGATGTTGCACAATATATATTTCCTGAAGAATCGAAGGCAAGAGCAAGAATATCCATTTCAGGTGCATCAAAAAAAAGAGAGGCTTTCCCTTTTGAATCAATCAGCCATAACTTTCCGTCATGGCCTGTTCCCAGATACAAATTTCCCTTGGAGTCAGATATTGTAGAGAAATAAAATTCCTCGGAAGGGGAATCAATCTTTTTGTCTTTGAAGGAAAGGATTATCCCTTCTTCGAATAAAGCAGTCCCTGTAAATTTACCCTTTAAAAATTCTTCTCCTTCTTTGCTGAACTTGTTAGGAAGAGATGAATAAATTTGTAAAATTGGAAAAATCAAAAGAAAAATAATCATTCTTTTCATTATCTCACTCCTTTATTTTTAAGTTTATCACTTTAAATCCCTTAACAAATTTATCAAGAGGATACTGATATTCCTTTAATGTTGAGCTTGAAACAGGAACTGGAGATGATGAAACCCTTGAAGAGCCTATAACTGACTTAAAAAATAGAGGAACTGATGAGATCTCTTCTCCTTTTAAAAATGATGCTTCAGAAGGTATCCTTAATTTGAAATAAATTCTGTTATTTTTCCTCAAATTATTCAAAGCCCTGATAAGTTGATCCGTACTACCTGGCATCACCCCTCCCTTGTAAGTTTTTATCTCGAAGTAATACATGGATTCTGCATCAGCAATTATAACCTCGAGCTCTTCTCCTGGCCTCAACTTGGGAACCGGAAGGCTAACTTCCTCAACTCTTTCCTTCCCTCTCCATGTCTTCAAGAAAACCTTTAAATTGACATTTTTATTAGATTCAACCTCATTCCCCTCAACCCATACTCTATCAATACTCACACTATCAAAATTTTCAAAGAGTGAAATCTTCAGTTTTATATCCTGAACCTTTACAATTTCAAATTCATTATTTAAAAGATAATAAACGACTGATGCTGGAAGCACAGAAGTATCAAACAACGCTGACTCTCCTGAGAAAAAATCTTCAATCTTCACATTCCTACCTTCTGAAATAACAACTTCACCATCAAGGGATATGGTTACATCTCCATGGAAATTTGTTTCTTCCAACTCATTGCCGAGAAACTCACTGAGAAGGGAATTGTAAATAGAGATTAAAACAAGTAGTGGGGATAAGAATCTCTGATTAACAATTTCAAATTTTAGTTCCTTTTTCCCTGATTTCCCTTTATCTATCTCAATTTTTAATGGGATTAAATTGGGGGATTCACCAATTTTTCCAAAGATGCCACTGTATCTATCCTGAACTAATCTTCCAACGCTATCGCCAATGGTTGCAAGTTTAAAAGATGCTTCCTGATTGGGAACAACTGTTATTATCTCAGCTTTTGCAACAGGGAAATCAACAGGTCCAAGGTTAAAGAGAGGGTGCCCGAATGCATAAAAGGAGTCTCCATCCACATATGATACAGTCCCAACAGCTGAAAGATCCCAATCACCTCTGATCAACTGAACTGCAATGGGATCGCCATCAAAAAATCTTCCTTTAAGCTTCTCTCCCTGATCTACAGGAAGAAATGAAAAGGATGAAAGGCCCATCCATGAGAAAAGAGATTTTATTAAGGAAGAGGAGCTTAAAAAATTGGTCAGAACTGGAGTCTCATGGAAAATCCCTTTTAGAGAGGAAGATACATTTAATGAAGAAGCAATTTTCTCAATCTCTTCAAGACTTAAGGATTTTTTAAAAGGAATGAAACTCCGAGAAGGTGATGGAGGGGGTTGAGTCTTTGGTATAGAGAATATATCTTCCGCAGGAGTAATTCCTGCTATTGGCTCTGTTGACCATGGGAATGCATAGGAGATGGTCCCAAGAAATTTTCCATCAATATAAACAGGACTTCCGCTCATCCCTTGAATAACATTTGTCTTCTGGATAATATCTCCTTTCAATCTTGCAATTATAAGATTCTTCCCGGGTATTGGATTTTTCAGAATTCCAAGAATTTCTACATCAAACTCTTCAATCTTTCTCCCCTGAAAAACTGTTTTCCCTTTTCCTGTTAGTCCCGGCTTCATGTCTTTTAAAGGAAAAACTGGAATTGCACAAAAAAGGTTTGAAATTAAAAAGAAAAAAATCAAAATTAAAATTATTTTTTTCATATCCAATTCCTTTCAAAAAAGAATTATATTTTAATTAAGCTTACCTTTCAATTAAATCCATCTTCTCTTCAATAAAATTTTGGGGAAGGACAGCTCCTCCGGATATAAGTATTTTTATAGCATCTTCAACAGTAAGATCAAGATGAATTACACTTTCCATTGGTATTAATAGATAAAATCCAGTCACAGGAGATGGGGTTGTGGGAAGAAAGATTGAGTATGCCTTCTTTTCCTCCCCACCAATAATCATAACTGTCTCATTAGTAACGAATCCAATGGAGTAATTATCACCGAAAAACTTTACTGCTACCACTCTTTTCAAGCCCTTTTTATTTTCAGGAGAGAATGAAAATATAAGCTGTTTTGCTGATGTATAAATGGTTTTAATAAAAGGAATCTTTGAAATAAACTCCTCAATTCTTCCAATAAGCCATCTTCCCATTAGGTTTCTAACCATGAAGCCCACAAGGAAAATTAAAAGAACAGTTGAAAGAAGACCCAGACCGGGGATATTCCTTTTAAAAATTATTCGAAAAACTGGAGAGAGAAGACCATCAACCGCCTCAAAAAGTATTTTTAGAAGAACAAAAGTAATTATTAAGGGAAGTGTTGCAAAGAGACCTGCTAAGAATATCCTCTCAATCTTTCTTCCTAATCGCATTATTTATTTAGTCTCTTTTGCAGTTCCTTTTAAAAATCTCTCAAAGAAATCAAAGGATTTTTTGAAAACTTCAATCCAGCTCTTATGTATCAAAAAACTGTGGACTTCATCAGGAATAACAAGAATTTCAAAATGGGCTTTGTTCAATTCCCTTAGTTTCTGGGCAAGAATAGTCGTCTGAATAAAATCAACATTTCTATCATCATCACCGTGAACAAAAAGAACAGGAGATTTCCAGAAATAGACATCTGCAATTGGAGAAGAGTCATAGGCAATTTTATACTCCTCCTCTTTTATGTCCCAACCTCCTCCATCCCTTCTCCTTGCCCTCAATGACCAGTCGTGCACTCCATGGAGATCAACTCCCGCAGAAAAAATTTCGGAATCCCTTGCAAGCCCTAACGCTGTCAAATATCCTCCGTAAGAGCCACCCCATAAACCAATTCTTTGGGGGTCAACATCATTTCTTGCCTGAAGATACTTTGCTCCCGCAACAACATCCTGATATTCTGAAGCGCCCCTTGGACCCTGATTTGGAGCAGTCCTGAATGCTCTTCCATAACCAATTCCGCTTCTGAAGTTAACCGAGAGAACGATGTAACCTTTTGATGCTAAAAATTGGTTGAAAGCGTAAGCATTGTGATAATAAGAGCTATAATGCCATCCAAGGAGCATCTGCCTTATAGGACCTCCATGGAGATAAATTACCGCAGGTAGTTTCTCCTCTTTTTTAATGTTCTTTGGAAGAAAAAGTTGCCCATGAATATTGAGTCCATCAGGAGATTTAAAAATAACCTGCTGAGGCTCAACAAGTTCATTGATAGGAAATTCCTTTGGAATTAAATGGCTGGAAATAAGTTTTTGCTTCTTAGAGGAAATTTCTAAGACCGCAGGAGAAGCGGGCTGATAAGCGGTTGAACAAAAATATATAAGAAATTTTCCCGAGGAGGAAACAACAGGGCTCCACTCAATCCCTTTTCCTGAGGTAATCTGCTGAAGAACCCCACCTGAAGGAGATACTGCCCAAATATGTCTTCTATCAATATCATTCTTATTAGCATTAAAGTATATGGTTTTTCCATCGGGGGAAACCGCTACATTTTCAACTTCGAACTCTCCAGGTGTTAGGCAAATAGCATCTCCACCCTTTGGTGAAAGAGAATATAAATGCAGCCATCCATCATGTTCGGAATAGAAAATAATCCTGTCTCCTGCCCATAAAATAGGACTGGCTGGATAATTCTGGGCAAAGCCTCCAGAAGAATCTGGACATCTCCAGGCTTCCAAGCATTTTTCTGCTTGAACATCACAAACCGTAACAGAGAATGAAGAACCTCCAGTCATATAAGACCTTCTTTCTCCTCCCGGGAATCGGAAAAAGGCAATGTATCTACCGTCGGAAGACCAAACAGGGTTTGAATCAAACTCAATTGATGGAGAAAGCCATTTTATAGAATTTTCCTTTAAATCAAATATCCCAATGAAACTATGATCTTCCCTCACGCTATCAAAGGCAATCTTACTACCATCAGGAGACCATGAAAAATTGGAAATTCTACCTCTTGCAAAAAACATCAACAGGGATTTTTTTGAGCCATCAATGCTTGAGTAATAAATTCTTCCCTGCCTCAAAAATGCAACAATATCACCAAGAGGAGATATCTCTGGATTTGAACCTTCACCAAGATTCCATGTCTTTCCATCCTCAACATTTACAGCCCATATCTCCTGTTTTGCTCCTCTTGGATCTGAAGTAGGATTTGGAAACTCTCCCTGCCTGTTGGGGGAACCACCAAGGACAAAAACAATTATTGAGCCATCTGGTGAAAATGAAAGATGGGAAATTTCAATGCCGTTGTCTTGGTCGTAATTAGTAATTTTTCTTGGTGTCCATTCCGGTCCATCTGCAACCCATATATTTCTTCTCCCTTCAATATTGAAAACCCATGCAACTCTATCCCTGCTTTTGAATGAGACAAGTCCTGATGGAAAAGGAGCTTTCATAATACCTTCAATGGTAAATGCCGATGAAATAGTAAACAATAAAAAAACACTAACAATTGATAAAATTATCCTTTTCCACATTTTTTCCTCCAGAATTATTATACGAGATTTTTGGATATTTTATTAGGCTCTACAGTTTTTTTCGGAATCGCAGAAAGCTGAATAAAAGAACCGCTAAACCCCAGAGAAATATGAAGGATGCTTCATCATAAAGTTCTTTGAAACCATTCCCTTTCAAAAAGATTCCTCTAACAATCTCAAGGAAAAACTTTAATGGAACAAAATTAGTAAAAAATTGGATTATCTTTGGCATATTTTCTACCGGGAAAATAAATCCAGAAAGTAAAATGGAAGGCAAGAAAATAAAGAACATTGCAGTAATCATTGCTTGCTGCTGAGTCTTTGAAATTGTTGAAAGAAATACGCCAATACCAACTGTATAAAGAATGTAGAAACCTGAAAATAAATAGAGAAGAGGTATACTTCCTTTAACAGGAATTTCAAACCAATAAATTGCAACAAGTGTAATGATTGAAATGTCCAGATAGGCAATCAGAACAAATGGAGCTACTTTCCCTATTATAAACTGATATGGTTTTATTGGTGTTACAATTAGCTGTTCAAGGGTTCCTCCTTCCCTTTCCCTTACAATTGCCATTGATGAGAGAACACCGATTATTAGAGTAATAAGCAAGGTTATAATTGCAGGAACCATAAAATTCGAGCCCCTCAACTCAGGATTGTAAAGAACCCTACTTTGAAGCTCTATCCAACCAAAATCGGAAGGCAGGATTTTTTCAGAGCTTTTCATGTAAAATTTACTTATTATCTGGGAGGAATAATTCATCGCAATTGTTGCTACTGTTGCGTCTGTTCCATCAATAATGAGCTGAACCCTCGCATGATCGAGCTTTGAAATATTTTTTTCTAATCCTTTGGGTATAAATAATACAAGGGATACATCTCCCCTTTCAATCAATTTATCTATCCTTTTCACATCAATAAAGGAAACCCTTTTAATGAAATATCCTGAGGAAGGGAAGCTTTCTATCAACTCTCTACTCAAAAGGGAATTATCCATATCTATAATTCCCATCTTTATGTTTTTAACATCGACGTTTGCAACATATCCAAGAATTATCAGTTGTAAAATTGGGGCAATAAATAAAAGAGGAAACATCATTCTATCTCTTCTGAGCTGGATAAATTCCTTCACTACTATAAAAAGAATCTTTTTCATTTTACTTTCACCATTTTCATTCTTTTGAGAATAATCAACAAAAGAAAAAGAGAAAAGATTAGAAGAGAGAAAATCTGACTTGAGAAAGAGCTGAAGGAAGCGCCTTTCAAAATTATGTATCTGATTGATTTTATATAGTATCTTGCTGGAACAAAATATGTAAAAAATTGAATTATCTTTGGCATATTTTCAACAGGAAAAATAAAGCCTGAAAGAAGAACAGAGGGGAGAAGGGAAGTCAAAACTGCAAAGAGAAAAGCTGTTCTCTGGGTCTCGGCAATAGTTGAAATTAAAAAACCCATCAGGAGTGTGCAGGAAATGTAAATGCATGTAGCAACAAAGAGGAAAAAATTGTTTCCTCTAATCTGTATTTGAAAAAGGAATCTCGCAAAAAAAACAATTATGGAAGTAGCTAAAAGGGAAATAATAATGTAGGGGGTTATTTTACCAATGGCAAACTCAAGGGAGTTCAAAGGTGTAACATAAAGTTGCTCAAGGGTTCTTCTTTCTTTTTCTCTGACAAAGGATAGAGATGTAGATAAAACAGTTGTAATCATCAATATAAAACCCATCAATCCGGGAATCAGAAAATTTGTTGTCTTCAATTCTTGATTATAATAAACCCTCAAAGAAATGGGAGATAATTCTTTTCCTGTTAACATTCCCCACCTTTTCAAGAGGGATTTTTGATTGAAGTAATTTGTAAAAGCATTAAGATATCCGAGAACTATAGACCCTTTATTAGAGTTGGAACCGTCAATAAAACTCTGGATATAAACATTCTCCCCCCTTTCAAGGGATTTCTCGAAATTAATGGGAATGACAAGCAACAAGCCTATCTTTCCATTCTGAAGGAGGGAAAACCCCTCTTGATAATCATTCAAATAATTTTTCAGTTTAAAATACTCTGAAATTTTAAGGGAGTTTACAAAATCCCTGCTTAGCTTACTCCTATCAAAATCAATCACAGAAAAGGGAACATTTTTAATATCAAAGTTTAGAGCATATCCGTAAAGAATTAATAAAATTGCAGGAATGAATAGTAACGCAAACATAAATCTCCAGTCTCTTTTGAGATGGATAAACTCTTTTTTTGAAACCTCAATTATCGATCTAAACATGGTCTTCTTTTTTCACAGTATGAATAAAAACTTCCTCAAGGGAAGGAAGAACCTTTTCGGATGAAAGAATATCAATCCCCTCATTCGTTAATAAATTGTTAATTTTATCCAGTTCGCCGTAATCATTACTCACAACCCTCAGTTTCTTGCCAAAAATCGATATATTCTCCCATCCTTTTTTCTCAAGCAGAGCAAAAGCTTTAAACAATTGGGAGCATTCAATTTCATAAACTTCCCTTTTCTTGAGAATTTCTTTTAAACTCTGGGGAGAGCCAATTTCTGTTATTCTTCCATTATTTATAAAAGCCACATTCTGGCAATTTTCAGCCTCATCAATAAAATGGGTTGTCACAAAAAATGTGAGACCAGATTTAGCAAGGGAATATATTTTCTCCCAGAATTTCCTTCTTGAAATAGGGTCCACACCACTTGTAGGTTCATCGAGGAAAACAATTTCTGGCTCATGAATTAATGCACATCCAAAGGCTAGTCTCTGTTTAAAAGGTCCCGAAAGCTCTGATGTTTTTAACTTTTCCATCCCTTGAAGCCCAGCCATTTCAATAATCCAATTTTTTCTTTCCTTGAGCTTTTCCTTTGAAATTCCATATATACCACTGTAAAAATTTATGTTCTCTTCAACAGTAAGATCGTTGTAAAGGGAGAATTTCTGGGACATGTATCCAATTTTTTTTCTTATTTTTTCAGGATTTTCCCAGACATTATCTCCATCCACATAAACCTTTCCTGAAGTTGGCTTAAGTATACCACATATCATTCTTATTGTAGTTGACTTTCCCGCTCCATTAGGACCTAAAAATCCAAAAACTTCCCCCTTTAAAATGCTGAAACTGACCCTGTCAACCGCAGTGAAATCCCCAAATTTTTTTGTAAGTTCAAAACATTCAATTATATTAGAATTCTCCAACTTTACTCTCCTTTAAAATTGAAACAAATGAATCTTCAAGGGAAGGGAATTTAACTCGAGTCCCAAAAATTTTTATACCATTGGGTTCTAAGATTTTATAAATCTCTTTTTCTATATCTTCTAAATTAATTGAGATTATTCTTATTCTGTCCCCTGAAATATTAAAATCTTCAGATAAATTGCTTGCTTTCAATATCTCAAAGGCTCTAATTGGCTCTGAAACAGTTATCTCAAGAATCATCCTTCCCATTTTTCTCTTGAATTTTTCAGGCTCCCCAGAATAAAGAATCCATCCATTATACATAACAGCTATTTTGTTACATCTTTCTGCCTCATCTATATAAGAAGTGCTTAAAATTACCGTTAAACCTCTTTTTGAAAGCTGAAATATAATTTTCCACAATTCCATCCTTGAGACTGGATCAACTCCGAGAGTGGGCTCATCAAGAATAAATATTTCTGGCTCATGGATTAAAGTGCAAGCAAGGGCAAGTTTTTTCTTCATCCCTCCCGATAATTTCTCTGCAAGTCTCTTCCTGAATGGTATTAAATTTGTAAATTTAAGAATCTCCTCCCTTCTTTCCCTCCAATTCTTCACTCTATAAATTTCTCCAAAAAATTCAATATTTTCATCAACTGTAAGGTCTTCATAAAGATTAAATTCCTGAGAAAGATAACCTATCTTCTTTCTAATAAAATCAAATTCTTCTCTTATGTTCTTCCCCAATACTTTTATCCCTCCTTCCTCTTGCTGTAGTAAACCACAGATCAGTTTCAATAATGTAGACTTCCCTGCTCCATCAGGACCAACAATACCAAAAATAATTCCCTTTTCTACTTGAAGATTTAAATTTTTTAAAGCTACTAACTTTCCAAATCTCTTCTCTAAATTTTTTATCTCAATTGCAAATTCCATTGAGATTTTATTTTATTTTTATGAAAGCATCTGCTGGCATTCCCACCTTGAAAATACTCTCTTTATTTTCCAATTCTATTTTCATCTTGAATACAAGCTTTGTCCTTTCATCCTCAGTTTGAATCTGCTTCGGAGTAAATTCAGCTTCCGGAGAAATATAGACAATTTTTCCAATAAATTTTCTTTCAGGAAATGAATCTATTCTTACTTCTGCCAGCTCTCCAATCTTGACCAATCCTATTTCCTTTTCGGGTATGTAAACATAAAGATAGGCTTTTTCAGTATCAATTATTTTTAAAATTGGAGTTCCAATATTAACGATTTCTCCCCTTTCCCTCAATTTTAGTGATACAATTCCGTCAGAAGGAGAAAAAATCTCACAATCCTTAATTCTCTTTTCGACCGCTTCAAGACCCGCCATTGCCTCTTTTAGCTTCGCCCTTGCAAGTTCTATCTCCTCATCTCTCGCACCTTTTTTTATTTTTTTAAGATTCTCTTCGCTCTGTTTGAAATAGGCTAATGCAAATTCATATTTAGTTCTTGCATCCTCCCATTGCTTTTCAGTTATACTCTTCTCTTCAATAAGTCTTTTAGCTCTAATCCAATCCCTCTCCGCACTTCTCAAATTTGCCTCTGCTTGTTTAAATGCCTCTTCTGCCATTCTAATATCTTCGTTCCTTGCACCTTTCTCGAGAAGCCTCAGATTTGCTGAAGCAGATTCTACGATAGCCTCAATTTGTTTTTTCTGTATCTCGTAATCTGAACAGTCGATAACAGCTATGAGAGTATTTTCTCTAACCCTGTCTCCTTCATTAACATAAATTTCCTTTATCCTTCCAGCAATTTTCGATGAAATTTCAATTTCTTTACCTTCAATAATTCCAGAAAGTTTAAGATATGAATTATCTTTTTTAGAGCATGAAATACTCAAAAGAGGAAAGATAAATAAAATACCAAAAATAACAATTTTCTTCATATAAAAATAATATTCACTGGTAAAAAGTCTGTCAAGTAAAAATATTTCTCCAAGCACTGGAACTAAAGATAGGGACAAAATGGCTTTTAGACTTGAATTATGAAACTCCAGCCTTTCTCGTAAAAGGACTTGAAATTTAGATTTTTAACTTATAAAATTAAGATGGAAAATGGTGGAAGAGAAAGAAATAAGATTGGTTTGCAAAAAGATGGAAAAAACTAAGGAGGTATTATAAATGTCTACACAAAAAACTTTAAAAGTAAAGGTAAGGTTGGCAGAACTTGTTCCCAAGTGGAGGGAGGAAAGGACAAAACTTGTCAAAGAACTTGGAGACAAACCCATTGACAAGGTAACTGTTGAACAGGCTCTTGGAGGAATGAGGGATGTAAAGATACTTCCATGTGAAACCTCTTATCTTGATCCCATTGAAGGTATTCGTTTCAGAGGAATGACCATTCCTGAAGTAAGGGAAAAACTTCCAAGACCAACCCCTGGAGATGAGCCCTATCCAATAGGTCTATGGTATTTGCTCCTAACTGGCGAGATTCCAACAAAAGATGATGTTCTTGAGCTGGAAGAGGAGGTAAAGAAGAGGCAGGAAGTTCCAAAATATGTTTTTGATGTAATTAATGCTCTACCAAAAGACACCCACCCCATGACCCAGATCTCCATGGGAGTACTGGCGATGCAGAAAGAATCCTTATTTGTGAAACGGTATAATGAAGGGATGAAAAGAGAGGAGCACTGGGATGCAACCTTCGAGGATTCCTTAACCCTTCTTGCAAGAATGCCAGTTGTTGCAGGTTATATTTACAAAAGAAGCTACAAGGATGGAAAATTTATTAAACCAGATCCAAAACTTGACTGGGGAGCAAATTTTGCCCACATGATGGGAATTGACAATCCTGATTACTACAATCTTATGAGGCTCTATTTAATTCTCCATTCAGACCATGAGAGTGGAAATGTTTCAGCCCACACAGGATTTCTTGTCAATTCTGCGTGGTCAGATGTCTATTATTCAATATCAGCAGCCCTCAACGGTCTTGCTGGACCCCTCCACGGTCTTGCTAATCAGGAGTGCCTGAAGTGGATTCTTGATTTGATGGACGAATATAAAGGTGTTCCAACAAAGGAACAAGTTGAGGAATACACATGGAAGACCCTCAATGCAGGACAGGTTGTTCCTGGCTATGGACATGCTGTTCTAAGAAATGTAGACCCAAGATATACTGCCCAGAGAGAGTTTGCATTGAAGTATTGTCCTGATGATCCTGTCTTCAAGACCGTTTCCAATGTTTTTGAGGTTGTTCCTGATGTTCTCAAAAAACATGGGAAAGCTAAAAATCCGTGGCCAAATGTTGACGCCCACTCTGGATGCTTACAGTATCACTATGGAGTAAAAGAATTTGATTTTTACACTGTTCTCTTTGGTGTTTCCCGAACAATGGGAATCACTGCCCAGGCTGTATGGGCAAGGGGTGTTTACTTCCCGATTGAAAGACCGAAATCCCTTACACTACCAATGATAAAGGAGTCAGCAGAAAAGGGAGTCTAAGGAAGAGACAAAAAGATTTAAAAAAGAGGGGAGGGAGACCCTCCCCTCAAATTTTATTGGATGAGATGATGAAAATGGGAAGAAGGGCTTTCCTGAAAATTATTCCATTTATTATGACTTTGAGCCGGAGAGCCAGTGGCGAGATCAAAGAAAGTTCTGTTGTTGACGAAGAGGTATTCTGGAATGTTGTTCGTTCTGAATTTGTCTTGTCAAAGAAAGGAATTTATCTTAACTCAGGAACTCTTGGAGTATCTCCAAGGTATGTCCTTGAGGGAACAATAAGAGATATGGTTGCTCAGGAAGTATTTTTTACTGAAGAGAAAGAATCTCTGGATGGGTTGAAAAAATCGGCAGGAGAATTCCTCGGTGCAGAACCTGAGGAAATAGTTTTTACCCGCAATACAACAGAAGCAATGAGTATGGTGGCACAGGGACTTGACCTTAAAAGCGGGGATGAGGTTCTTCTAACAAATCATGAGCATGTCGGAGGAACAGCATGCTGGGAAGTTAAAGAGAAAAGAGAAAAAGTAAAAATCAAGAGGGTGAATCTCCCCTTAACCCCTTCTTCCGATGAAGAAATAGTTAAGGAGATTTCAAAAGCTATTACAAAAAAGACAAAAATTATAAGTATAAGCCACATTCTTTGCACAAATGGTGCAATACTTCCTGTAAAGAGAATTTGTGAGTTGGCTTCTTCAAAAGGTATTTTAACTCTTATCGATGGAGCTCATGCTCCTGGAATGATAAAACTAAATATAAAAGAAACTGGGTGCGACTTCTATGCAGGTTCCTTTCACAAATGGCTTCTTGCTCCAAAGGGGACAGGTTTTCTTTATGTAAAAAAAGATAAAAATCATCTCCTCTATCCAATTATTGCAAGCGAAGGATGGAATGAACTTTCAAAATTCTCTGACAGATTTAATCTTGGAACTATTAACGATTCCTTGCTTGTAGGACTTAAGAGAGCCTTTGAATTTCAAAACAATATAGGAAGGGAAAAGATTGAGCTCAGGATAAGAGAACTCAATACTTATTTGAGAGGGAAGCTGAGGGAAGTTCCCAATTTGGAAATAAAATCTCCTTCAGATCCAAGAATGTATTGTGGTATGGTAGCTTTCAAAATTAAAGGGATTGAATCAGAAAATATCTACAAGATCTTAAGGGAGAAATGGAAGATTGAGGTAAGATTTGTCCACGAGTATTCCCATAATCTTGTGAGAGCATCAACTCATATTTTCAATACATTTTCAGAGTTAGATAAATTTTGTGAAGCTTTAAAGCAAATAGCTAAAGGAGTTTAAAATATTTTCAAGAAATATTTCCCCTTTTTACTTCTTTTTTTTATTCCCTTTGCACGAATATTTTACTTATATAAAGAAGAATTTTTAATAAGGATTTCCCTCCTTTCTCTTCTGATTCTTATTCTTTACATTTATTTGTTTACCTTCAGTTATGGATATCTGGAAAAGATCGGAAAAATAATTGAAAGTTTTGAAAAATTGAGTGTTAAAAAAATTCTTTTTTTCCTTTTTTTGGTATCTATTTTATTTTTCAATCTTTCCCTCATTATCTCCTTAAAAAATGGTCTTGTTTACCTTGGAGATGAGCCCCACTATCTCTTAATTTCCCACTCGCTGATCTTCGACAAAGATGTAAATCTCAGGAATAATTATCTAAATTGTGATTATAAAAAATTTTATCCTGGAGATCTCGGTTTCCATGCCCATTATGGCAAAAAAGGAGAGGATTACTGGTATTCCTTTCATCTCCCAGGACTTCCATTCTTTTTAATCCCGTTTTACTGGCTCTCTTTTAAATTTCCATTCCTAATTAATTATCTACCACGGGCATTTATTACAATCGCAATCTCTTTCAGCGGGCTTCAGCTTTTTCTCCTTCTTTATCAATTAGGCATATCAAAATTTAATTCGTTTTTGGTCTGGTTCCTTTATTCCTTTACATCCCCCATCCTCTTTTTCTCCTATCACATTTACCCTGAGCCCCTTTTTATAGCCATGTCTTTCTATTGGATAAGAAAATTTATATTTTTAAATTTTGGAAAATTAGACTGGTTTTTTATCCCCTTCCTCCTTTTTCTAATGCCATGGCTTGGGGCTAAATATATTATAGTTGCAGTTCCAATAATTATTCTGGGTTTATACTTCTCTTTAAAGAAAAAATATCCTCTTAAAATTATTATTCTCTCTTGTGCCTCCTTAGCAACCTCTTATCTAATATTCCTTTTCTTCTTATATAAGTGGTTCGGAAATTTCTCAACCCTTTCCCTCTATCATGGCGTCCTTACAAAGGAAAGTATTCTCTACATTAAAGATTTAATAATTTACAGGATTCCATTAACAATGAGGATAGAGACTCTTTTGGGTTATTTTTACGATCAGAGGGACGGACTCCTCTTCTACTCCCCATTGTATTTCTTTTCTGTAGTTGGTTCCTTTGAAATGCTCAGGAGGAAGAAAAGAGAGGCATTATCCCTCCTTTTAATCTCAATTCCATTTTTATTAAATTATTCCTTCCTCACCCACAGAGGAGGCGCAAGCCCTCCGGCAAGGCCCATTCTTCCTGTTTTCTTTATATTTCCTGTTTTTCTTTCTTATTTTTTAGAATTCGGTAAAGGAAGATTATTTCGATTCCTTTTCTTTTTTGCTATTGTTATTTCAATAATTTTTTCATTGATTTTAATCAAAAATCCACTCTTTCTCTATCAGCCAACAACTCATGATGTCAAGGAGAGAAACGGAGCTCTCTTTACATATCTCAGTAATTTCTGGCTCCCCCTTCCCTCTCTTCTTCCATCCTTCATAAAGGCAGACATATCCTATTATCTACCCAACTATATCTGGTTAGCAATAACATTATTTTTTGTTCTCGGATATTTGATCAGAGAAAAAATCAATTTAAAAATGGATTTCGAAATAGTTGGATTGATAGCCATTTTCCTTATCTTCTCTATCTATTTTGTCATTTTCCCCAGAGGTTATCTCGCGGGGAGCAAAAAAGTTTTGTACACACTTAAGACAAAAATTTTCTTTCACTCGTTACCTGAAAGTTTTGAAGTGGAAAGGGAGAAAATGGTTATTAGAGAAAAGGGTAGATTCATAATTCCCTTCACATCTTTTAAGAGAATTGATGAAATATTTGTTGATTATAGAGGGAATGGGAAAATTTTAATTGGAGATCATTTGCTACAAAAAAATTATAAAATTAAGAATCCGCCATTCATTAAATTAAAAGGTCGCTACTTATATCTTTTGCGGATTTTTTCAGAGGGGGGAATGGAAATAATTTTTGCTCCTTCCACAAAGCGGGCATAAGCGTCAGAATCCCAGCCATCCCTTTTTCCATTTATAAACAGTTTATAAGCAAGGGATGCTATCATTGAACCATTATCCGTGCAATGTCTTGGAGAAGGAATATAAACCTTAATCCCCTTTTCTACCATCTCTTTAGAAACCTTTCTTCTCAACTCTGAATTTCTTGCAACTCCACCACTCACTATTAAAGATTTGGCGGGATACTCCTCGAGAGCTTTCTCAATATTGGATATAATATGGTCAATTATACTTTTCTGGAAGCTTGCAAGGAAATCTGGAAGTTCAGAACTTTCTTTGCTCACAACACCCTTTTTAATGTAAAGATAAGCAGCGGTCTTCGTTCCCGAAAAACTGAAATCAAGCCCTTCACCTTTAATCACTGGGATTGAAAATTTGAATTTTTCTGGATCTCCATTTTTTGAAAGTTTCTCAATAGCAGGTCCTCCGGGATAACCGACTCCAAGGAATTTTGCGATTTTATCAAGAATCTCTCCCGCTGCGTCATCTCTTGTCTTACCCAGGAGTTTAAAATCAAGGGGCTTTTCCAGATAAAACATACTTGTATGTCCTCCTGAAACAACAAGGGCAAGAGCCGGAAATTCTATTTCATCATTTTCAAGAAAGGCTGCCTCAATGTGGGCATGGAGATGGTCAATCCCTATAAATGGCTTTGAAAGAGCGTGGGCAAGGGATTTTGTAAAGGTAAGTCCAACAAGAAGAGAGCCTATTAATCCTGGACCTCTTGTGCAAGAGAAAAGGTCGATAGCATTTAGATCTAAATTAGCTTCAATTAGAGCTTCTTTTAGAACCCTGTCAATTATTTTTATATGCTGACGGGATGCTATCTCAGGAACAACTCCTCCCCATGGTTCATGAATTTTATCCTGGGAGTAAATTATCTCAGAAAGAATCTCTTTCCCATCCTTTAAGATTGCCACTGAGGTTTCATCACAGGAAGTCTCAATTCCTAAGACTATCATTATTTACTAAGGAGTTTCTTTATTTCTGACAATTGCTCTTCAAAAGGAGCTTCCAATACGCCAAATTCCGTAATAATTGCTGTAATCAGTCTGTTAGGAGTGACATCAAAGGCAGGATTTTCAACCTTTACATTGCCAAAATTATCAATACCTTTAATAATAGCTTTAACCTCTTCCTCCTTCCTCTCCTCTATTGGTATCTCATCTCCACTCTTCAGATCAAAATCTATTGTTGAAACAGGAGCTGCAACATAAAAGGGGATAGAGTTTTCTTTTGCAAGGACTGATAAAGTGTATGTTCCAATTTTATTTGCAGTATCACCGTTCAGAGTTATTCTATCCGCACCAACTATAACTGCAGAAACCTTTCCTTTTTTCATCATCAATCCTGCCATATTATCAGTTATCAAAGTAAATGGGATACCTTCCCTTGAAAGCTCATATGTTGTGAGACGAGCTCCCTGGAGAAGTGGTCTTGTCTCATCTACATAAACATGGATTCTCTTCCCCATTTTATGAGCCATTTTTATCACTCCAAGAGCGGTCCCCCATCCAGATGTTGCAAGACCACCCGCATTGCAATGGGTTAGCACACATGAGTTTTCTGGCATAAGTTGAGCTCCGAAATTTGAGAGTTTTAAATTGGCATCATAATCTTCCTTCTCCATTTCAATTGCTGTCCTCTCCATTTCCTGTTTAATCTCATCAAGCTCCTTATCCTTTACCCTTTCAAAGACCTTTTTCATCCTTTCAATGGCAAAAAACAAATTTCTTGCTGTAGGTCTTGTCCTTTCAAGATTTTCACAAATATTTTTAAACTCTTCTTCTATCCCTTTCTTTCTCTTTATAGAGTTAACTCCAAGAACAACTCCATAACCTGCAACAAGACCTATGGCTGGAGCCCCCCTCACGGCCATGTTTTTAATTGCTTCCGCAACTTCCCTATAATCCCTAAATTCTATATATTCTTCTTTTTCAGGAAGTAATCTCTGGTCGAGAAGGAGAAGATGGTCTCCTCTCCATTCAAATGTTGGAAGCATTTACCCTGAACTCTTTAAGTCCTTTTTCAAAAATTGACATTGCCCTGTTTATACTTTCAACATTCAGAACATAAGCGAGACGGATTTCATTCGTTCCAAGCCCCTCTGTTCCATAAAATCCATTTCCAGGAGCAACCATTATAGTCTCTCCATCCACGGAAAAATCCTTCAAAAGCCATTGGGCAAACTCATCTGCATCCTTAACAGGTAATTTTGTAAATATATAGAAAGCACCCTGGGGCTTCTTAATTATAACTCCTTCCATTTTTTCAAGGGCCGAGAACATGGCGTCCCTTCTCATCTGGTATTCTTCATTTATAGGCTTAAAATAGGACATACCCATTCTATAAGCTGCAATTGCTCCTATCTGCTCAATTGTGGGAGGACAGAGTCTTGCCTGCGCAAATCGGACGAGGGAATCCATAATTTCCTTGTTTCTTGTTATTATTGCTCCAATTCTTGCTCCACAACTACTGAATCTCTTGGAGATAGAATCAACTACAATTGTCCTCTCTTCAACACCTTTCAACTCAAGAATACTCCTGTGCTTTAAGCCATCATATATAAATTCTTTATATACCTCATCTCCAATAATGAATAGGTCATGCTTTTTAGCGAGATAGACAATTCTACCGAGCTCTTCATCACTGTAGACTGTTCCAGTGGGATTGTTGGGAGAGCAAATAAGAATCCCTTTTGTTTTTGAGGTTATTTTATTTTCTATTTCCTCAACAGAAGGAAGCCTATAACCACCTTCAGCTTTAGATGTTACAGGAACAATCCTAATTCCAGCAAAGGAAGCGTATCCGTTGTAGTTTGTATAATAAGGCTCTGGAATTATAATTTCATCTCCCGGGTCTGCTATAACGGAGAAAGCAAAGTGAATTGCCTCGCTTCCTCCAAGCGTTATTAGAACATTTTCCATAGTTAAATCAATTCCGTATTCCCTGAAGTATTTTGCAATTTCCTCTCTCAGTTCAGGAAGTCCCTGGGATGGACCATAACTCAGAACCTTTTCGTTGAAATTCTTTATTGCCTCAAACACTGGCCCTGGAGTCGGAATATCAGGTTGTCCTATATTTAAGTGATAGACTTTAATCCCTTTCTTTTTAGCCTGATCTGCAAGGGGGACAAGCCTTCTAATTGGAGAAGCCTGAATATTTCTCCCTCTCTCAGATATTTTCATTATAATTCCTCCTAAAAATTAAATCAGATTTTATTTTAAATTAACTATTCCATTCTGTCTACAAAATATGAAAATCTAAGAAAATAATAAGCAAGGAAATTGCAGTATTCTATATAATAACCTGCTGAAAAGAAACTTACCCAGTGGCTTAGAGAGAATGGTGCTGTAATACCAAGACCGGTCTTTTTAAGAGGCATCACTCCTTCACTGTATGTATCAGAGAACCGAAAGAGCTGTCCGCGGATTTTTTTGTTCAAAAGTTGTCCAATGATCTTCTTCACAGTTAAAAGCCCGAAAGGGATAGAATATTTACCACACCAGTATGAATTTTTATAATCAAGATAAGTTTTTCCCCAGAGTTTTCCTGTTAAACCAGAAATTTTCTTTACATCAATTAAACCAGTGAGATAACCATCGATAAGCATCCTGTCAAAGGATAGGGCTTTTTCCCATGCAGACGCTCCTTCACCAAAGGCAAGGTTTCCAAAATCCTTTCCGTAATGATTCGCATCTGCAGAGATAAGGAAAAAGATGTCTTCGCCAAGTTTAATTTTATTTTTAACAATGTACTCGGAGATAACAGAAGACAAATGAGAGGTGAGCTCCTGCATTTTTTCAAAGGGCATTGGAGAAATCATTATGGGAGTTATTCTCACATCAGGATTTAAATATTGTAAAAATGGGATAAGGGCTTCTATGGAATGTTCAAGCTCATGGGCTCGATTATTTACAATGAAATACTCCTTTTTCAAATTGTTTTTCAGGTATTCCCTTAGCATAGAAATTTCAATCGGTTTTAATACCCCCCTTCCAGAGATCAAACTCATCAAGAATAAGAATTGAGTCAAGACCTTTTATTTCGTTTCTAACAATTCCATGGGTGACTCCAAAAATAACCACCTCTTTTGTTCTAAGAATTTTATAAAGAGGATAATAAATTCTTCCTGCATAGAGATAGTCGTCGTGAGGAGATATCCCTGCTACAAGACCTTCTCTTTGAAAATTCCCATTTTCGTGAGACTCTAAATAATCGACAAGCTTTTTCATGGTCTCGTAATTCCAACAAAAACCGACATCATCTCTTACTGGGCGAATTTTCAATCCCTCTGTTTTGATCTCAAAACCTGAAAAAAGAAGAAAGATTACAAGAGAAGAAACCAGAAGAAAGATAAAGCCAGTTTTTTGTCGATCTTTAAAAGACATTTTCCCTCCTTCAATTTCTTTTTAACCTTTCAAAGTTCATAGAAATGATTATAAAACTGTAAAAAAGAACCCATTTTATTTTTTAAAAACAAATTTTCAAAATTTTTTTAAAAATCAGTTAAACCCTCTGAATCACCTCCTTGGACTACGCCACAGAGGCATCCCGTTCTCATCCCTGAGCTTCAGAACTTTATCACCCTTTCGAATCTCTGCTGCAAGAATAACATTCTCGCCCCTTATCTCAGCTTTTGAACCTTTAACTACTATTTTATCGCCCTTTTCAAACTTAAAATTTTGAGAAGAAACATATTCTTCAGGACCAACATTCACTGTAATAGTTTCTTTATCAGTTTTAAGGTAAAGAACTAATAAGCCAAATCCTGATGGACCAAATGTTCTTGTTTCAACATTCTGAATTTCTCCTGAAACCGTGACAACAGTCTCGGGATTGTAAAATCTTTCAGGTCTCTGGGGTTGAGCATTTAAAAGAATTGGAATTATCAGTAAAATCCCGAAAATAATTAAAAAATTTCTTTTCATGGCGACCTCCTCTATATTTACTTATATATTTACTTAATAATTAATACCTTCAGGAAAATTTAAAAGTTTCGAGTTTATTTTTATTTCCTCTTTTTATCCTTTTCCTCAAAACCATCTTAAATAAAATCCCCCTCAATTCAAATTTTTCAGTAATCTTTTTTCTCAGCCATGATTCCCAAGACTTGTTCAATCTTTTGCCTGAAAAGGTTAGAAGCAAAAATTTGGGTGGTATTCCCGGGACATGAAAAATCTTCCTTATATCAACAATTTTTCCATCATCAGTGGTTATAGGGCTTTCTTCTATCTCTTTTCTAAAATTTTCAAGTTCGCTGGCTGGAATCTCTTTCATCGCTTTGTTCTTCAATTCAATTGCCTCATCTAAAATTCTCAAAATATTCTTTCCTGTTACTGCAGACACATATATTTTCGGAACAGAATCAAGAAAAGGATAACGGGATTTTATTACATTGCCGAACTGAGTGGGATAAATATCCTTGGACTTTATGAGGTCCCATTTATTTATAGCTATCAGCATTGGTTTGTAAGCTTTATTTATCAATCTTGCTATAAAAATATCATTTTTCCGGAGCCCCTCAGTTCCATCAATCACAAGGCAGACCACATCAGCATTTTCAATAACTTTCGCTGACCTTATAACAGATGCAGCTTCTCTTCCATCCTTTATTTTACCGAGTTTTCTAATACCAGCAGTGTCAAGAAGAAGAATGGGGATTTTATTTCTTATGACAAGAGTGTCAACAGTATCCCTTGTTGTTCCTGGTATTTCTGAAACAATCAATCTATCATAACCGAGAATCTTATTTATTATAGACGACTTTCCAACATTTGCCTTTCCAACAATTGCAAGCTTTAATTCTACTTTCCCCATCTTAGGCTGGCTACTCTTTCCAATTCTTTTAATAATTTCATCAAGGAGCTCACTTATCTTCAAACCATGCTCAGCTGATACAGGAAAGACTTTATCAACTCCCAATCTACAATATTCAGAAACCGAGATATCTTGATGAGGCGAATCCACTTTATTAAGAACAACTAAAACATCCTTATTCTTCCTTTTTATCTCTCTGAATAATCCTTCCTCATACGGAGTTATTGGTCTTCTTACGTCAAGAAGGAAAAGGGAAAGGTCTGAGTTAAGGGCTTCCTCCATTGCTTTTTTCTTGACCTTATTTAGAATTACATCATTAGAGTCCCAGAGCCCTCCTGTATCAATAAGCTCGAATTCCACACCCTTCCAGCTTGCGATCTCCCTTATGGAGTCCCTGGTCATCCCTTCAAGGGAGTGAATAAGAGCCTTTCTTTTTTTTATAATCCTATTAAAAAGTGTGGACTTCCCAACATTTGGAAGACCTATTATAGCCACCCTCTTGTACCCCATCAGATTAAATTTTAAAGGAAGAAAGCCAAAAATTAAAGTTAGTTGATAATCTTGCAAAAAATTGAAAGCCTAAATATTAGTCTTTAAATAGAAATTCATGATTTTTTAAAGTAAAATATTGCTATGAAAATTAAGAAAGTTTTTAGTGAGAAAGCTCCGAAGCCAGCAGGGCATTATTCCCAGGGGATAATTTACGGTAATTTAATTTTTATTTCCGGCCAGTTGCCCATAGACCCTTTAACAGGAGAAAAGAAAATAGGCTCCATAGAAGAGCAAACCCTTCAGGTATTGAAAAATGTAAAAGAGATATTGATTTCCGCTGGCTCAGACTTAAAATATGTTTTAAAAACAACTGTTTATATCTCAGATATTGGGCTCTGGGATAGAGCTAACAAAGTTTATTCAGAGTTTTTTGGGGCACACAAGCCAGCCCGTTCTGTTGTCTCTGCAAAGGAACTTCATCATGGCTTTCAGATTGAAATAGAGGCAATAGCAGTTATACCCCATGAAAAATGAATTCTTTTTCAGATTCTTTTGTAAAAGTTGTAATGCAGAATATCCCCTATCTCAACCCATCTGGAAATGTGAGTGCGGGTCTTTTCTTGATATAGAGTTTAAAGGAAAGATTGAACCTGCAAAAATAAAAGAGAAAAGATCCCTCTGGAGATACAGAGATTTTATACCCATTGAAAAAGATGAAAATATTGTATCCTTTGAAGAGGATTTTACCCCATTGATAAAATTTGAAATATCTCGGAAAGAATTCTTTGCAAAACTTGATTTTCTTTTTCCTACAGGTTCTTTCAAAGATAGAGGAGCAACTGTTCTTGTAAGCAAATTGAAAGAACTGGGGATAAAAAAGATTGTTGAAGACTCGTCTGGGAATGCAGGTTGTGCGATATCCGCGTACTGTGCAAGAGCAGGAATTGAATGCGAGATATTTGTTCCAGAAAATGCATCTCCATCTAAAATATCTCAAATCAGAGCTTACGGAGCAAAAATTAATATAGTTCCAGGAACAAGAGATGATGTAAGAGAATCAGCACTTCGATCAGCTGATAATTCTTACTATGCAAGCCATGTCTGGAATCCCTTCTTTTTTCAGGGAACAAAAACTTTCTCCTACGAAATATGGGAACAATTGGGCTTAAAAGAACCTGATACAATTATTTTACCCGTTGGAAATGGAACATTGTTAATAGGTGCTTACATCGGCTTCAAAGAGCTTTTGGATTCAGGACTTATTAGAAGAATACCTCGTTTTGTCGCTATACAGGCTGAAAATTGCTCTCCCATATATAGAATTTTTAAAGAAAATCTTAAAGAGATACCAGAAATAGAAACGAAAAAAACAATTGCAGAGGGGATTGCAGTTGCAAAACCAGCAAGATGGCAGAATATTTTCAGGATAATAAAAGAAACAGATGGCGATGTCATTGTTGTAAAGGAGGAAGAAATTTTAGAGTCCGCCTTTGAGCTTTCAAGAAAAGGGATTTATATTGAGCCAACCTCTGCAACTGCAATTGCAGGTTTTAAAAAATATAAAATGAAAAATAGTGAGATTGTCGTTATTCCTTTAACAGGGCATGGATTAAAATCAACGGAAAATTATTTAAAATTCCTGGAGGTATAAAATGAAAAAATCTTTTATTCCGTCCCTCATCATCCTTTCAGTATTTTTAATTTTCAATTCCTTTCTTACATCGCAGGAAAAATACTTTCAACTCTCAGAGAGTGATAGAGAGTGGGTAGAGAAAACTTTGAAAGGAATGACTCTGGATGAAAAGATTGGACAGCTCATAATGATTCCATTTTCAGGAAGATTTGTAAATCTGAAAAGCGAATATTTCAAAGAGCTCTCTAACTTGGTAAAGTATCGCAATGTTGGCGGTTTAATAATGTTTGGTGGAGAGATTTTTGAAGCGAGCGTTTTGATAAATGAGCTTCAAAGAATTGCTAAATTCCCTCTTTTCATTGCATCTGACCTTGAAAGGGGAACAGGAAATCAGCTCACAAGTGCGGTCTCTTTTCCGTTTCTAATGGCAATAGGAGCAACGGGTTCAGAGGAATATGCATACTTCCAGGGGAAAATAACTGCTCTTGAGGCAAGAGCTGTTGGAATCAACTGGACATTTGCCCCTGTTGTGGATGTAAACTCAAATCCCGACAATCCAATAATAAACATAAGAGCTTTTGGTGAGGACCCTGAGCTTGTGGCAAAGTTAGGAGTTGCATTTATAAAAGGTTGTCAGGACGATAAACTCATTGCAACAGCAAAGCACTTTCCAGGTCATGGTGACACATCCCTTGACTCCCACACAACCCTCGCATTCATTCCCGCCAACAGAGAAAGACTCGAAAAAGTTGAACTTTATCCTTTTAAATCAGCAATAAAAACAGGTGTGAAAGCAATAATGACAGCCCACATAGCTCTTCCTGGGATCGACGATAACATACCATCAACTCTTTCAGAAAAAATTATAAATGAAATTCTGAGAAAGGAAATCGGTTTCAAAGGTGTTGTGGTTACTGATGCCATGGATATGGGTGGAATCACAAAAAATTACTGGATAGGAGATGCAGCTATAAAGGCAATTGTGGCGGGTGTTGACATGGTCTTAATTCCTCCAGCACCTCTTTCAGCCATAGAAGCAATAAAGGATGCCCTGAAAAAAGGTATTTTAACGGAAAAGAGGATTGACGAGTCTGTCAGAAGGATTCTTTCTGCAAAAGCATGGCTTGGAATTCACAAAAAAAGGTTTTCAAATATTGAAAGCTTGAATAAAATCCTTGCAGACCCATCCAATATTGAAAAGGCAGAAAAGATTGCCAGTGATTCCATAACCCTTCTTAGAAATTATGACAATGCGGTTCCGATTGATCCGAGAGGACAAGGGAAAATCTTAGCCCTCGCAATAATCGATGAAGATAATCCTTCCCTTCCTTCGCCATTCCTGAACGAATGCAAAAAGATTTATGATAAGTGTGAGACAAAGATTATCCATACTGAAACAGACAAGGGAAAATTGCTCTCTATTCTTGAAAAATTAAATGAGTATGATGCAACTGTTGCAGGAATTTTTGTTAGAACTACTGCATTGAAAGATACAATTGCCCTTCCTCAGGAACTTTCAGATTTTATAAAATTGCTTTCAATTCAGAAGAAACCTTTTACAGCAATTGCGTTTTCTAATCCTTACATAGTAAGACAATTCCCTGAAATAAGAAACTATCTCTGTGCCTACGGTTATTCTGAGATACTTCAAAGGGCTGGCGCAAGAGCAATATTTGGTTTAACTGATATAAAAGGGAAATCCCCGGTCTCTGTTCCTGGTCTCTTTAAAATCGGAGATGGAATCTTTTCTCCGAAAGTGAACACCTCTTTGAAAATTGTAAGTCCAGATGATGCGGGAGTATCTGGAGATATGATTGAAAATGTTAACAAAATAATTGAAGAATCAATAAAAGACAAAGCACTCCCTGGAGCAACTATTGCAGTTGGAAGAAAAGGCGGTTTATTCCTTATAAAGGGATTAGGAAAATTAAGTTATGAGGAAAATTCAAGCCCAGTAAAAATTGATACAATTTACGACCTTGCATCCCTTACAAAGGTAATAGTCGCAACAACCGCCTGCATGAAACTATGGGAAGAAGGAAAATTAAAACTTGATTTTAAAGTTCCTTCTTTTATCCCTGAATTTGGAGTAAAGGGGAAAGACAAAATTACAATCTGGCATCTTCTCACCCATTCCTCAGGTCTCCCTGCTTACAAGAGATATTTCCTTGAGACCAAAGGGAAAGAGAATATAATAAAGAAAATTTGCGAGGAAGACCTCGAATATGAACCTGGAACAAAATCTGTTTATTCCGACCTTGGTTTCATCCTTCTTGGAGTGATAATTGAAAAATTGACGGGAGAAAGCCTTGAAAATTACATAAATAGAATCCTTTTCCAGCCCCTCGGAATGAAAGACACTATGTTCAATCCTCCAAAAAATCTAATTCAAAGGATTGCTCCAACAGAGAATGACCCGTGGAGAAAAAGAATTGTCCATGGAGAAGTTCATGATGAGAATGCTTATGCAATGGGAGGAGTTTCAGGTCATGCAGGACTCTTCAGCACTGTTCAAGACCTTGCAAAATTTTGTCAGCTCCTCCTGAATGGAGGAGTATTTGATGGGAAAAGGATTCTGAAGAGAGGCACCATAGAATATTTCACTAAAAAGGTAGATATCCCTGAAAGCACGAGAGCGATTGGATGGGATACCCCATCAAAAGAAGGAAGTAGTGCGGGAAGATTCGTTTCCTCAAAAGCCTTCGGACACACCGGATTTACTGGGACATCAATATGGATAGACCCTGAAAAGGATATTTTTGTTGTCTTTCTCAACAACAGAGTTCATCCAACAAGGGAAAACCAAAAGATAAGGGAAGTAAGACCTAGGGTTCATGATGCAATATTTTCTGCAGTAAAGTAGACAACAAAAATAGAGTCCCGAATCAATCAACTAAAATAACTTCATACTTATATCCATCAGGAATTTCTTTTTTTTCTCTCAAATGCTTTATCAGATTCTGTCCGCAGTTGCTTCCAATCATGTTTTCTTCGGGCTCACCAATGCTAACAATAACCTCGTATCCCGACGAGCGAAGAGTGTCAATTACTTCATATTTATCCTTTTTATAAGGGTCAATATAAGAGATGAGACCATTTTCTAAGGATTTATATGTTGGGTTAAGAGGAGTAATCTTAATCAGAAATTTTTTGGGGTCAAAGAATTTCAAAAGAACATCACTTTCAACAGGCATTCCTTTTGCCATGGCAAAATTCAGTGTTATCTTTCTATCACCTTTCTTGTAGAATTTTTCTCCATAATTTGCAATCTCTTCAAAGCTCCATTTTTTGACAGGAACTAAAAGGTTTCTTAGTTTCTCGTCTGTTGTGTGAATGGAAAATTGAAGTTGGAACTTTCCACCTTTAAAAAACGATTCCTTTATTTCAAAAAGGGTATCAAAGAATCTATTCGTTCCATAGGGTGCAATTGTAGATATGGATGGGATAAGACCATTAGCTTTATAGAGATAAGGAAGTTCGGCGAGAACATCAAGAACAGCGGAATTTAATGATGGCTCTCCCAATCGGGAAAACTGAATTTTGAACTTTTCAACCGGGATCTTTTCCCCTCGAAATCTTTTATTCACAAGAAAATCAATCTGAGAAAGAATTTCACCCTTTGAAAGTTTGCCTCTGTAAAAACTTCCTGCATCACACATGAGACATTTTATCACACAGCCAAACATGGTAGATATTGTAAGGACCCATTTCTTTTCTATGGGATAAGGAGGCTCAAGGGATTCTGCAAACTCAACAAGCCTTTCTTCTTTAAATTTTCCAATGTAAACAACCGCAATATCCTCTCTACCTGAAAAACATAAAATTTGCATATCTTCACTCCTTTATTTTCAATGCAATTTTCATTGCTGTCATTATTCCATCTCCCACAGCAATAGCGGTCTGTCTGAATATTCCATTCTTAACATCGCCTACAAAATATAACTTACCAATTCTCTCAAGATTTTGAACTTCCTTTATCATTGAGGCACTTATAAAATCCATATTGGGTTCTCTTCCAATAGCAAAAATTATATAATCTCCATATAACCTAAGCTCCTCTGTTTCTCTTGAGCATTTAATCAATATTTTTCGATATTCTCTATCATAATAAATTTCTTTAATGGATGTCCTGTTGCAAATTTTAATCTGAGGAAAATTCTTCAACCTATCCTGAAGCACAGGAAGACCTTTAATTTTGTCGCCTTTACTTATTAAAATCACACGGTTTTTTCTTGCAAGATTGAGGCTATAATCAAGCCCCGCATCTCCTGCGCCAACCACGATTATATCTTTGCTTTTTACTCTCTTGACTTCAGCGATTTCATAAAACACTCTTTTGCCAACATCTTCAGGAATCTCAATTTCTGTGAATATTTTTGGCTTGGTTCCCGAGGCAATAACTACAATTTTAGCTTTTATGGCTAAATCTCCTGATCTAATCTTGAAGATTTCATTTTCAAAGTCAAGTATGCTTACCTCTTCAAACAAAATCCTTATCCCGGCCTCTCTCAACTGTCTTTCAAAAAGTCTTACCAATTTTTCACCTTTAATTCCACCAGGAAAACCCAAAAAGTTTTCCACTGAAGATGCATTGTGAAGAAGCCCTCCTATTTTTCTTTTTTCTATTAACAATGGATTTATCCTGTAACGAGCAAGTTGCAGAGCTGTTGCAATCCCTGCGGGACCTCCGCCAATAATTACAACATCCTCAATCTTCACTGTTTTTTCAATTTCTCCAGAATATCTTTAACCAGAACAGGAACTGAGAAACCAAAGGAGAGATTTAAAAGAGATGAAAAGTGAAAATTTTCATTGTATGTGGCGGTTCCATCCACAGGAAAAAAAACATCGAACCTCCTGATAAATGCAGAACGGGCAGTGGTTTCACAACAAAGATTTGTCATAACACCCGAAATTACCAGTTGTTTGACATTCATATTTTTTAGCAAATCCTCAAGGGATGTATTATAAAATGCATCATACTGGGTCTTTTTTATTACAATACCCTTCGATATATCGAATTCATTGATAATTTCACCCATGGGGTCTCCTTCCATTATCAAGCTCCTCCACCAGATTTCCATACTGCCTGCATTCTCTGAGGTGTTTGTATGTTGGGTAAAAATGACCGGAAGACCCCTCCGATAGAACTCTTCCAACATCTCTTTAATGTGGGGGATTATAGAAATTGCAGAGGGCATAAAAGCATGGGATTTCTTATCAAGAAAATACTTCTGCATATCTATGACAACAAGAGCTGATATTTCAGGAATAAAAGAGATATTACGAACAGGGATAAGACTCTCTATTTTCTTAAGCATTTTTAAAGATTTTTCTTCAATATTTTCCTTTGTGAAATACTCAGTTTTCATCCCTAAAAAGCGATTATGATTTATAACTTTAAATAAAATTTTATCATAAAAATCTTCCTATTTTAAGTATCAAAATTGAAATTTAATGACATTTGACCTTTTTGGATGACACAATTTTTTTAAAAAATCTCCTTTGGAGCGTTTTTTCATCTGGCATGAAATTTGATAAAATAGGAGTGGAGGTGAAAAAGTTGGAGTTTTTAGGTGTAATCCACTTCACAGGAAGAAATTTCTTGAAGAGAAGATAGAAATTAAATTCTTAATTTAAGAGGAGGTGTGAATGGGAAAAGAGATAAAGGTAGCAATTCTCTTAATCCCTCTATTTTTGTTTCAATGTTCATCTCCTTCAGTCAATGTGAAAATGGATCCATCATTTGATTCAAAATTGGTAAAGAATATTGCTGTATTGGAGTTCGAACCATCACCAGGGGAGCCAATTTCAGGAGCAATTTTACAGGAATCAACAATAGAGGCTTTTAAAAAACAAGGTTTCAATGTTGTGGAAAAGGAAAGGGTAAAGGAGGCTCTTTCAAAACTTGGTTTGAAAAGGTCTGCCGACTATAGCGAGGCAGAGCTAAAGAAACTCATTGCAGAGCTTACAGTAGATACGATTGTTTCTGGAAAAGTCATGGAGTTTACATCATCGGGCTATGCGGAAGGACTTCTGCATGAATCTACAGCTCAACCAATGCCAGGTGCAACAATTCCCTATGCAGAGTATTCCTATACTCTTTATTTTACACTAAATTTATACCACGACCTTTCAGGGAAAACTGTTCTCATAGGAGAGAATCGGAAACAAGGTAAAGCGAGGACAATTAACATGAAGGAGATAGGAAAAAAGGCTGTAGAGGAAATTATCTCCCGACTCAAAACTTCAAAACCTTAAAGAACTAAAAAGATTTAGAAAATGATTAAAAGAAAAAATGAAAAAATTACTATGTTTTCTAATTTTCGGAATTTCCATTCTATACGGGCTTCAGCAAGAGAACGAAAAGAAAGAAGAGACAAGAGATGTTTCAAGACCTCCTTTAAGGGAAAGGAGACTTGCTGTAATATTTGATAGTATAAACACAAATCCCATATTTCTTTTCAGGGCGATGCCAGAGACAGAAGAAATGCTAAAATCTCTTTCGGAGAGAGCAAAAGGAGATTGCGATAATTGAATTGAATCAAAAATATGGAATGAGAGTAATTCAATCTTTCTCATCGGTGAAATCGTCAATTTCAGCTGTAATTAGAGGACTTAAGAGTGATATCTGGAAGGATTTAGAAAAAGAATCAACCTTAAGTTCTGCTGATAGATTCATTGCTAACCCGGCACTTCTTATGGATGCGATTGAAGTGGAAAAAAGGCAAGAAAAAGGCAGAAGGCTTGAATATTCTATGGGTGCTTTCTTAGAGGCTATAAATTATTTAAGAAAATTTGATGGATTAACAATAGTTCGTTTGATAAGTGATGGATTCCCTGTAAAAAGAGGAGATCCATTTAAACCTCCTGACCCTTCGACCTTTTCGGGAAAAAGAAAATTAAAGATTCTTACGGGTTCATGGAGGAGTTCATAAAACTTATTAATGAAGAGGGAATAACTTTGTATACCCTTTCTCCAAAAGGGATTAGATTAAGTCTTCCACAGTTGATGGGTGAACCACTCCTTCCAACTGAGTTTGGAAAGGTTTGGCCTGAAATGGTATGGCCTGATGAGTTAGAACGATGGATGACAGAGCTTTTCACCATTGAAAAAATTGCCGAAGAAACGGGAGGAGTTTATCTGAGAGAAGCAGGAAAATTTGAGAACTTTGCCAGGCACTTTGAGCGAGACTTAACCCAATTCTACGAGATAGCCTATAAACCTCCAAGGGAGCTCAACGATGGTAAATATCATAAGATAGAAATAAGGGTCAAAAGACCCGATGTTGTTGTAAGATACAAAAAAGGATACATGGATTTCAATGAAAAGGAGCTTGAGAAAAGGAATCTTACCTCAGCATTTCTCTCTCCTTCATTCTTCAAAGACATAGACTTCTCATGCAATATGGATGCATTTTCCACAACGGACGGAAATTACCAAATCTGGACAAGGATGAAAGTTCCTCTGAGCCAGTTTGAAAAAGTTGAGGCTCCTCCTGATGAACTTATTCTTACTTTTGGTTTAAAGGAAGAAGAAAAATTTCATATGGGCGAGACTAATCTCAGATTGAAGGAAGCTCTTCAGAGAAAAGCTCCTTTTATTTATTTTTCCTTTGGAACATCACCCCTTAAGCTTAAGCCAAAGGAGTATCAGGCTCTTGTAATTCTTAGAAGGGGAGGAGAGAAAATAGGTGGATGGGAGAAAAGCTTAAAAATTCCTGAAATGAAGAAGGAGCCTCTAATTATCAATTCAGTTCTTGGGAATATGCGCAGTGATAGAAAGAGTGATGATGCTCAATTCTCAATATCCAAAAAAGATGGTGCCTTAAATCTTTCCAGATACAAATTTTATCCGATAATTGAAAATGAAATATCAGGAGACTCAAAAGTTGCTCTCTTTTTGCAGATTTACAATCCTGAAGGAGTCAAGGACTTCTCATTACAGTTTTCCCTTTACAAAGACGAAGAATTAATCTTGCATTTACCCTATGAAAAGACGGAATCATACTTTTACAGGGAAACAAAAATTCTCAATGAAATTTATATTCTTAATACCAGCGCAATCCCTCCCGGTCAATATAGATTGGGAATCCATTCCTTACAGGCATCCCTTACGAAAGATTTTTTCATAAAAATTCTTCCCAGATGAAGAAAAAAATATCAGAAGGGGGTGTCTCCATAAGAGTTTATGATACTTCTGGACCTTCTTTCATTCTCAAAAATGGAATGATGGTAAATTTCCTAAGAATTTACGAAGAAAGAGCAAAAATTTTCTTGACTTTTTCTCAAAGGAGGGTCAATTTCTCGGATCTTTAAGAGTAGAAGAATTGTTTCTTCATGTTGATGAAAATGACAATTTCTATTTCTATGTTTACGAACCATTTCCAGAACCCATCAGCAAGTCAGTTATTTTCCTTAGATGAGAGTAATAATAGCAAAAAATGAATCTAACCCCTTAAATAATTCTCATTTTTTAAATATAATTTAAAAAGAATGGAAGGGCAGGCAATAACAATTTTAATCTTTGGAATATACATGTTTTCAATGATTTTAGTTGGAGAAATATGTGCTCATTTTAAGATTAAAAGCCTGAATGATTTCCTTATCGCAGGTGGAAAACAGGGTATTTTAATCACATCGGGCTCTATGTCTGCTACTGTCCTTGGAGCAGGGTCAACTATCGGCGCTGCTGGAGTTGCCTATTACACTGGTATTTCTTCAATATGGTATATTCTTTCAGCATCCATTGCCCTTATCCTTCTTGCTTTTACCTTTGCTCCTTCTCTTAAATCCCTTTCCCTTTATACAGTTCCTGAGTTTATGGAGAAAAGATATGGGAAAAATTCAAGAACAATCTCCGCTTTGTTGGGACTTTTAGGCTTAACTCTTTTCCTTTCCGCTCAGTTTTATACCCTTGGAATGACCATTTCAGTACTTTTAAATTTACCTTTGAAAACTTCAATAATTATTTTCGGTCTTGCAGTAACTATTTATACCTGGAGAGGCGGTAACTGGGGAGTCCAGCTAACAGATAGCTTTCAATACATCTTAATCCTTGCTGGAATTATGTTTCTAACTCTCTTTATTCTTCATTCAATATCAATCTCTGACTTTCAATCTCCTCCTTTTGTCAAAGGGTTTGAGGATTTGGGGAATAACTGGTTCACTCCAATGAACAGAAAAATAGTAAAAGGATGGGACATTTTTGCTCTTGGAAATACAATTTTTGCATGGATTATTATGTCCACAAGCTGGCATTTTGCAATGCAGAGCACTGCCCAGAGAATCCTTTCATCAAGAGACCCAAAAACTGCAAAAATATCATGTATCCTTTCCTCCCTCCTCCTTCTTCCCATTGCCTTTGGAATTGGGCTGATCGGAATGGGTGCAAGATTCTTACTTCCAGATCTTAGTCCAACAGGAGATATATCCCAGACGGATGCACTACCAGCTCTTGTAAAAGGAATGCTACCTCCCTTGCTCTCCGGGCTAATGATTTCTGCCCTTGTGGCTGTAATAATGTCCACCTGTGACAGTATTCTTTTAGGTGCCAGCACCCTCATAGTAAAAGATATTTTTCATAGATTTTTAAAACCCAATGCTCAAGAGAATGAGTTAATAAGACTTTCAAAAATTTCAACAATTATGATAGGAGTTTTAGGATTGATGGGTGGTATCCTGTTCTTAAAATTAATACAACTTCTTGAAATTGTTGCTGGAATTTACTGTGTTTCTCTTTTCGTCCCAATAATTTTAGGAATTTACTGGAAAAAGCCGAGGGAATCAGGCGCAATAACTGCTATGATGGGAAGTTTCATTACAGGGCTTTTCTGGAGGTTCTCGGGACTCGAAAGGGTTTCTGGAATCCACATGTTAAACCTTTGCCTTCCTTTATCCCTTCTTTCTATGATTTTGGTCACTCTCCTGGTAAGAAACTCGGCTAAGCAGTCAAAAAATAACAAAATAATAGGAGACAGAAAATGAGAAATTTTTTTGAAATATATCAGCAGGAAAACTTTGAAATAGGAGTGGCTTCGATTTTAATGTTGGGGTCAGGAGAAAAAATAGAATTTTGGCCAGGATGGTTTGAACCATATTTCCGCTTCGGAGTAGGTTCTCAAACAGATGTGGGTGGGTATAATGGAAAGACCATTCTTTGGAGGGATAGGGCTTTCCTCTCAATTTTGAAAAACCAAAAATCCTTGATTTCCTAATCAATCCTGACAATCTCTCCTTTTGTTGTTCCGAATACTTCGGGATTGTACATCTCTTCAACTTTTGTTGATGCAACTGAGAATGTTCCTTTTGTAGTTGCTCTCACAATATAAACAAATTCGTGCTCTCCCTGAGGAAGTATGTCTGCAAAAATTTGCATCCTGTCATCATAACTTTCCAAATGGTTGAAGTGCCATGAGATTTTTCCAAGTTTTCTCTGATTCTCAATGCTTGTCGTTTTAAGATAGGAATCCTCTATCTCAGTTCCAGCAGGTATTGGGTCTACAATTGCTACATAATTCCTCTCAGCAGATAAATTTACTTTTATTCTTACTTTTATTAAATCTCCCATTTTGAAATTTGCCTTCCTTTCACCAGTGTTTAAATCTTCGTAAATTCTCTCAATTGAGAAGCCCTGATTTAATTCAGGGAAATCAATTCCCTTGGGGAAATAAGAGAGATTTGCATTCCAGTAAAGTCTTCCCCTTCCTGACTTTTCAAGGGAAAGAGTTAACTCCTTTGCCATAGAAGAAAGCTCTTCCATGGCAATATTTATAACTTCCTTTTTAATCTCAGAAAATTTTAATGTCTGGAGTTTTTTCCCGTCCAGCTTCCCGTTAAAGACAAAATCAATCTCTTTCCCTTCTTTCTTAAAGAAATATTCGCTGAGGGAGAGAAGGGCATAGGAGTTTTCCTGAGTGTTTCTCCATACTCCATCCCTTCTTTTCTCAAGAATGTATTCAACAAGCTTTTCTATTATTGATGAATCAGGGTCTGAATCAAGGAGAGACAAAAGAATTATTGCATTTGTCCTCAGGTCAGAGTGCATGTAGATTGCTTCTCCATTGAACCTTCCTTCTTCAAAATGAGCCATTGATGCAGTAAGTTTTGCTCTGTTCATAATCTCCTTCAAAAGAGTTTCCTTCATTGGAGAGCTCTTCTTTGTCCTTGCTATTGAGGAAAGAAGAAAAGCTCTTGCGAACAGAGGAAGGGATTCTCTCCTCTCGTAGAGTATGGTTTGATAACTTTCGTCGTGACTCCCATAAAGGGTGATAGAATAGAGGGCGAAAGCTCTTGTTATGAGGTCAGAGCCATAGTAACTTTTTACCTTCCCTTTTAGAACATTCTTCATATAGTTGATCAATTTATTTTTAACATCTTTGTCAATTTTGAATCCTCTCTCCTCAGCCATCTTGAAAACGAATAGAACATACGAGGACAGGTATGGAAATGATTCTGAGGAATTGCTCCAGAAACCAAATCCTCCATCATCCTTCTGATTCTTGTAAATCTTCAAAAGGGTCTGATTAACAATTTTTTCTAACTCTTTTTTATCAATGTTTTTAAATTTAAAAGCTCCGCTTAAATTATAGAGGGCAATGAAGGGGGCTAACATTGAAGTAAGTTGTTCTGTGCATCTGTAAGGGTATTCAAGAAGGAATTCAGCACCTTTTTCAAGCTGTGAAAGAGCTGATGAAGACAGGGAAATTCTTAATCCTCCTGCATCTTTGTAAACATTTTCAGGAACTGATATTTTCAGAGTCTCCTTCTTATCTGTGCTTCCATAGGTTACTGAATCAATTCTGATTTTTGGAATTTTCACAGGAATTTTCACTTCAACAGCATCTCTCTCTTCCTTTGAACCACTCTTGAATGTTGCAAAAAACTGAAGCCTTGCAACCCCATGGGATAAAGCTTCCATCGGGAATCTTAAAAGGGATGAGCCTTCTGGAGGCAAATTAATCCTTCCCTCATCCTTTAAGATTCTCAGGTTGGGAGTAAGGGATTTGACTTTTATAGAAAGCTCTCCTTTTTCCTTTGTATTGTTCTGAACCCTTATTCCTCCTTCGAATTTATCACCCAAAATCAGAAATCTTGGAAGATAAGGGAAAAGCATCAATGGCTTTGAAACCCTTATCTCTTTTTTCGATGAACCGAATTGAGAGTCGAGGCTCTGGGCAACAGCCATTATTACAAAAGTTGTGAGGGAATCAGGAAGTTCAAACGATTCAGAGGCAACTCCATTCTCATCAGTTATTACCTCTCCTTTCCAGAAGGGAGTGATTCTGAAATCTGTTCGTATCTGGAATAGGGATTCTTCAAGTCCTCCACCTCCTGCTTCCTCAGCAAGTTTTCCCTTCAGATATTCTCTGCTTATTAGAACATTTCTTATCTCGGAATTTCTAACACCTAACAATCTATCTTTGTAAAAATAGGAGATGGGGTCTGGAAGTTTGTAGCCAGTGAGAGATAGAACTCCGTAATCAACCGCATAGAGAGTGACCTCTGCTTTCTTTCCTTTCCCTTCAAAATCCTTAACAAGAACATTAACTTTTACTCTTTCCCTTGGTCTGAACTCTTCATTTTCTGTTCCAATTTCCAATTTTAAATAAACCTCATCAGGCAGGACATTAATCTTTGTATATCCAAGCCTGAATGTTGGTTTTCCAACATCAACACCTTCCTCCAATTTCTCAGATGTCCTTCCTTTAATAAGCAATACAGAGACATAAATTGTGGGTATGTAATCTTTTTTAATGGGAATTTCTATGACCTGATTGGAGCCCTTAAGATGAATAGGGAAATGCTCAATTATTCCACTTCTTTCTATGGTTAGAATTCCCTTTGCCTCCTCCCATGGAGATTTAACAAGAATCCTTGCGACCTCTCCCAGTTTTATTTCCTTTTTCTCAGGGACAATATCAATTCTATTGTGGTCATATCTTTCCCATGCAGTAAATCCTTCTCCTATGCAGTAAAAGCCAAATCCTGAAATTAAAGTATGACCTCTATCGTCCTTTGAAGATGCCCTTAGAAGATAATACCCTGCGGATTCAAGGGGAAATTCTACTTCCGATGGTCTGTCGGAACTTTTTAACTCAAAGGTTTTCAAAGGTGTATCAACAGGCTCACTCCTGTATCTGTAATATGCTCCCTCCTCTTTCTCCTGAACCGAGTGCCACTCTCTTTTTATAAGTTCTAATTTAATCAATCTTCCTTTCACAAAATTCCCATCCTTATCAAGGGCCACAACATCTGTCTTGAAGGTTTTTCCTTTCTCAACAAAATATGATGTATACTCAACACCCACATAATAATCTGAAGGATGGAGGATGAAGGATGTTCTGTTGGAAATTGCCTGTTCTGTTACATCCACTACCTCTCCCTCAAAAAGATAACTCATTGGGCTCTTACTATAAGAAAGTTTTTCCGCTACAAAATATTCCCCGTCTTTTGACAAGACTCCTTCTCCACTCGCTACAACTTCACTTCCATAATACTCCTGTTCTAGTGCAGTCCAATCCTCAAAAACATAATATTTTGAGGATAGCTCTCCCTTGAGAGGAGGTGAAAATGACCTGGGAGATTTTCTTAAAGTCCATTTCACTTTGCAATCCTTCATTGGAGCACCGTAAAGGTATGTTCCTTTTATCAAACCCTCAATTTTCTCATCAGGAAGATAATCCTTTTTCTTGACAGATACATCAACTCTGAAATCGGGTTTCCTGAATTCAGAAACAAGGAATGAATGGGAAAATAGTCTATCTCTATCTTCTATTTTCAATTCTTTAGGAACTTTAGCCTCGATTCTATAATATCCTGTTGGAGAATCTTCAGATATCTTAAAGGAAAATGATGTTGATCCGTAGGCATTCAGGGAGATTTCTTTTTTCAGAACCTCTTTGTTCCTTGAATCATAAATCTTTAATTCTATCTCTTTCCCTTTTGGAATGGTCAAATTCTTTAACTCATCAACACGAAATATTCCTTTAACATAAACTTCCTCCCCTGGTCTGTAAGCTCCCCTGTCAGTGAAAATATACCCCATAACCCTCCTCTTGCTCGGTTCCCAGTCAGTACTTACATTGAACTGCCATCCTTCAATTCCCTCATCCCATTCTTCTGTAACAAATGCCCTGTCCTCACTTTTTCTTGCAATAACAATGAAATCAGTCTCCCAGTCATCCTTTATTCCAAGGTTCTCTGTCCCCGGGGCAAGACAAATTCCATTTTCATCTGTTTCTCCCTTCCAGAGAGTCTCTCCGAGCATGTTAATAATTTTTATTTCACATTTTGGAATTGGCTCACCCTTTGAAAGGGATGTTGTGTAAAGGAGGATGTTGTGGGGAGAGTATTTAAGAGAGATTCCAATGTCTGTTATCTGAAGAATTCCATTAACGAAAGTAAAACCTTCCTCATAATCAGTGCCTGACTTAAAATCTTTAACCTCCATTTCCGTATAGATAATCCCGTATTCCTTTCCCAATATTTTGCCCAGATCCATGTTAATTATTGTGAATTTATCCCTTTCCGTCTTGAACTTAACTTCAGGGGAAGAGAGTTTCAAAAGGGAAAGCTTTTCTTTATCAAGGTTTTTGATAAAGCTTCCTATCTCTTTATCTTCGATCTCTTTTATCTCCCTTCTCACAGAATCCACATTTACTACCCTTAAGGAAAGATATTTGGGGCCTTTAGCTTCAACCACTCCCCATCTGTTTATCAGATCTATCGAATAAGGATAGCTTTTAAGGGAAAAATTCTCCACAACTGAATAATTCAAGGTCAGTCCATAGCTATCCTTTAAAGTTCTCTGAATTTCTAATCTGTAAGAGTGCCCCGCCTTAAAATTGAATAAATCGGACAAATAAACATAGTTGCTACTACTGTATCCCTCCCAGTATTCAGGCTCTCTTTCTTCTACAGAGCTCTCCTTACCATCTGTTATGTCAATAACTTTGATTCCCTTTCTTGCCTCCTTTGGAAGTACTGGATTTGAGAAAATAATAGTAACAGTAGAATAGGGGTTGCACTCCGTACAAGAAATCCCTCCGTAAAGGAGAGTCTCTGGTGTCTTGAAACTAAATTCAAAATCCTTTTTTGAGCCTAAATTCCCCTCCCTGCCCCTGAAACCTTTTGGTATGAAAACCTTTACGAGAGAATTCAATGGAAGAGGAGAAACTGGGGTTATATGAACTTTCTGAGTTGAGCCAGGGTCATATTGCGCTTTAACATCAAGGGAGAAAGGTTTCTTTGTGGACAAAACCTCATTGGTTCTCTTTATCTTTTCTTGAGCTTCATTGGAAAAAGTTCTGAAGCCTTCTGGAATAGTGTAAAGAGAGGGATGTATATTATATTTAATTTTTGCTTCCACCTCTTCAAGGGAAACAGGCTGATTAAAAGTAAGAAAAATCTCGCCCTTTCTTCCTATTGTAGAACCATGATATGGATTTGTTTGAATAACAACTGGTGTTGGAGTCTCAAAAGTTGAGACAAAATCTTTTTTCAAAACCTCGCCTGTCAAACTTTTAGTTCCTTTTTTTATTCTAATTTCAAACAATGTTGAGTAAGGTAATTTTTGTTCAGTATGAAAAATCAGAATCCTGTCCCCAGCCCAGTAGAATTTTCCTTTTAAAGACGGAGTAATTGTAACAAAATCAGAGACAAATTCCTTTCTTATCTCACCAATTGGAATCATAGGCTTGTTGAAGGATATGGATATCTCGCTTACAATGTCTATCTTTTCAATAACGCCTTTCGGGATAACAGTTATTTCAAGCTCCTGGGAAAATATAATTGGACATAAAAAAAAAGAAATAAAAATTAAAATTAAAAATTTTTTAAAATTAAACACCTCTTCCTTCCGCAAAAATCTTTTTTATTTTCACTTGAAATTTATATCACGGTATAAAATGTAAGTCAAGCTAAAGAAACAATTTTTAAATTAGCTTCAACCTGTTGACTTTTCTGATTTTGTAATTTAAATTTAAATTGATGAGGCAATTTAGCTTGTTGACAGTGATTATTCTTCTTTCATTTGAGATTGTACTCTCCCAGACACAGGATGAAAAAGAGAAGATAAAGAAAGAAAAGATTATAACAAACCAGACTCTGAAAGAGTTGAAGGGTAATATATCAATAATGGGAAGTGAATCTGAAAAAAAAGAGGAAGAGAAGGTTGAATTAACAGGGGAATCTCCAAAAGCCGGTGGAAAAGATGAAAATTACTGGAGAAATTTAAAAATGGAGATCGAGACAAAAGTAGCACAGGCTGCCAAAAAGATGGAAAATCTGAAAGAAGAAATCAACACTTTTTACAGGAATTTCTATTCCATAGATGATCCAGCAAGAAGAGAACAGATTCAGGTCAAAATTGTTGAATCCACAAGAATGCTGGAGGAGGCTCAAGAAGAATTGGAAAGGTCAAAGAAAGAGCTTGAGGAATTCAGGGAGAGGGCAAGGAAAGAAGGAGCTCTTCCGGGCTGGATTCGATAAAAAAGTTCTTAAGGACATCTGTTTACTTTAGAGGACACACATAATTTCCCGCTTCCTTTTCTGAAGCCTTCAAATTTTGGCATGTTTTTTGCCAATACAAAATATGAGGTCAAAGATGATACTTGACTTTAAAATGTTCTTTTGCAAAAATTACTTTGTGAAGAAGTTAGTCTTCCCTTTATTGGTTTTCTTTTTTGCCTCTCAAATTCTAATTACATCGGATAAAAAAATAGATGCAGAAAAAAATCTAAAATTTGGCGTTTTTGCTTCTCAGAAAGGTCTCTGGAAAGAGGCGATTTACAGATGGAAAAGGGCTATTGAACTTGACCCAACAAACTGGAAAGCTTATAACAACCTTGCTGTTGCCTATGAAAGAGAGGGAATGTTCAATGAAGCCATCAATTTATACCAGATTGCTCTTCAATATTCCAATGGTAATCTTCATGTAAAAAAGAACTACAAGGCTTGTCTTGCTATATTAGAAAGGACAAAGGAAAAAAAGTGAGAAAGAAATTAAAGGAAATTCAAAAAGAAAAAACGTCTGGAAAAACTAATGCTATTCTTTTGTGGAGTTTAATATTTATTGTTCTTTCCCTTATCTCATGCTCAGAGCCTGTCAAGGTAAAAATAGAAATTCCTGTTGAATCTGCCGTTAAGCTCTCTGATTATAAAGAGATTTTTGTAACAAACTTCTTAATGTCAGACGCTCCAGAAGATTTCCCCATCGGAAAAGAGATCGCAAATTTTATTGTAAATGAGTTCAGGGCTTCTCTTTCCGTGACCTCTTACTTTAAAGAAATAAAATTTGAAAATGGGGAAAAAATATTTGGTGATTCCAATTTCTGGAAGAATGTAGTTGAAGAAGGAAAAAATCTAATTATAACTGGCACTGCAAACATAAAGGAGGAGAAAAGGAATGTAGTGCAGGAAAGCTCTCCTTATGTGGCATATCCCGGAAGAAGAATAGTTCCAATGAAATTCTTCATTTTCACTATAAAAATTTTTCTCATAGATTCCCCAACAGGATCTATAATATCATCAAAGACTTTCAAAGAGGAAAAGGGTTACGAAGACCAGGATGCGACTATTGAGAGAGGCTTTATGGATATAATGCAAAGAATTTCAAATAAGTACCTAAAAGATTTATTCCAGAAAAAAATTGAAGAAGACAGATATATAATTTACTGAAGGGGGAGAAATGAAAAAATTAATTTTTACAATTTTTTTGATTTTAATAACCACAAATTTCATCCTTTCCCAGTTCCCCTATCACGGAAAGAACAAAATAATAACAAGAAAATTTGACTGGAAATCTTACCAAACAGAACATTTTGAGATATACTTTTACGGCGCTGAAAGGGAAAGACTTGAGCTTGTAGCAGGAATTGCAGAGGATGCATACAAAAAACTCCAGGCTTTATTACTCCACGATATAAAGGAAAAGACTCCCATCGTTGTTTACGATAACCAGAGGGATTTTCAGCAGACAAACCTTTTTCCTGGAATTATGCCCGAGGGTATCCTTGCTTTTGCTGAACCAATCCTCCACAGGATAGTTCTTCCAACCAATATCCCTGATGAGGAACTATATTATCTAATCACCCATGAGCTCACCCATATTTTTGAGTACTCAATTTTATATGGAGATATTAAAGGAGGAACTTACAATATAAAGGAGCCTCCGCTCTGGATAATGGAAGGACTCGCAGAATACGCTACAGGATATTGGTCTCCTATTAGCCTGATGATCGTAAGGGATGCAACTTTAAACGACATTATGCCCGAACTTGATGAGAGTGGTGATTTTCGCTCATCCTATTCAAGGGCTCCCTATGATTTTGGTCATGCAATTTTTGATTTTGTAGACGCAAAATATGGAAAGACCGGAATAAGGCAGATTCTATGGGAAGCGAAAAAGGCATCCATCTTTGCTAAGAACATTCCCTTTAAACAAACATTTAAAATGAGCTCAAAGGAATTCAACTATGAGTTCAAGAAGTTCACAAGGGAAAGGTTTAAGGATTATATTACAAAGGAGAACCCTGAGGATTACTCTGTAAAAATTGGCCCTGAGCTACCCTTTGCCTATGATATTTCCCATGAAATTTCTCCTTCAGGAGAGATTGTGGCAATACTAACAGCAAACATGAAGGATGAGGACATAGACATTCTTTTGCTCTCGGTAAAGGACGGAACTGTGATAAAAAATCTTACTAAGGGTTACTCTTCTCGTTACGAATATATTTCAGCCAACTTTGACCCATCCTACGGAAAAGACATTTCATGGGACTCCAAAGGAGAGAATCTTGCATTTTTTGCCAATAAGGGACACAAAACCTATCTTTTCACCATTGACGCAATAGATGGCAGAGAAACCTTCAGAGTTGAAATACCATACATTCAACCATCCTCCCCTGTTTTTTCCCCCGATGGAAAAGAGATTCTATTCACTGCTTACCACGATGGGAAATGGGATATATTCTCTGTAGAAATTGGAAGCAAAACATTTAAACGCATTACCAATGATAACCTTAGGGAGAAAACCCTTTCCTTCTCTCCCGATGGAAAATGGCTTGCTTTTTCTGTGGTTATAAATGGAAAGGATAAAATTTTTATTGCCGACAGCAAAGACCTTTCGTCAAGAAAACAGATTACATTCACAGAAGGAAACGATATAACACCTTTCTTCACAAAGGATGGAAATACCCTCTACTTCTGCTCCGATGCAAGGGGAGCTTTCAATATTTATGCGATTGATTTAAAGAAAAACAAGTTAATAAGATATACAGATGTAAGAACGGGGAATTTCTTCCCGAATTCATTGTTAGATTCCAGTGAAACAGTTTTCTTTGCCTCATTCCACAAAGGATACTTCAATCTTTACAGAAAAGAGTTTAAAGAACCCCTTGAGATAAGGGATAACATACCACCAGAAGGAGTGGAAGAAAAGAAGGGAGAGAAAGTCAAAACAGAAGGGGTTGTTTCTCCAAAGTGGCGTTTAGCTGTTGATGATAAGAAAATAAAGCAACACAAAGGGATTGGAAAGCTTTTCCTAATGGCAAGACCCCCGATTAGTGCGGGCGTTTACACTGACGGAACAATTTATGGAGGAACATCTATTGCTTTAACAGATATTTTTGAAGACCACATATTTTATCTCGATGCTATTTCAATAAGTGACTTAAGGTCAATATTCCTCGGATATATTAACCAGAAAAACAGACTTCAGTTTATGGTAAAAGGATTTGACTTTGCATTATTTTACTATCCTGATTATTACTATTTTTATCCTGAACTTTACTCCTATGCTACTTGGCAGGATGCAATAAGGGTGAGGGAAATCCTTGGAATTGATGCTTTGGGAATTTATCCCATAAACAGATTCTATCGCATTGAGGCAGGTCTTGGATACTATTATTACCGAGATAAGTTCAGATACCTTGACCCCTATTTTGAAGACTATTTCACTTACGCCTGGAACGGAAATCTTGTCAATATTTCTGCCTCAATTGTGGGAGAGACCACAAGATTTAAGTATTTTGGACCAATTTCAGGCTCAACATTTAAATTCACGGTTTCCCAGGCACTCCCCCTTGGTTCCAATTTCCTAACATCCACAACCTTAGAGGCGGATTTAAGAAAATACCTAAAAGTTGGTGCTGAAACCCTTTTTGCCTTTAGACTTAATGCTTTCTCCAGCACAGGGAAGGACCCATTTCTATTTTATTTTGGAGGAGACAATCAGGTTCGTTCCGTTTACTATGGATCCCTTATAGCGCATCAGGGGTTCTTTTTCAATGCTGAGTTCAGATTTCCAATTTTCAAGAATCTTCCTTCCTTTATAAATCTCGGCCCTCTAAGGGGAACCTTTTTCTTTGACATTGCAAGCTGGAAGGTAAAAGGATATCCTTATAAATTTATTTCCACAGAGGACGGAATCCAGCTAATTGATGGTATAGCCAGTTATGGATGGGGGCTTCAGATATTTCTTTTCGGCTACCCGGTTCACATTGATTTTGTAAAACCAACTGATTTTAAATACACTGGAACTACCCAAACAAGAATATGGATTGGATTTGATTTTTGAGGACTTGAAATTTAAAAATTTTGGGTTTAGCATATCTTTTTTCCAAAGAAGAAATATTAGAAGATTTCCACAGGTGTGAAATTTTTTGTGGAAATCTCGAGGGGCTCAATGGGTTTTTGGGAAAAGGTTCTTGACTTGTTAAAAAATGAGATTGAAGATGATTCATATGACACATGGATTTCACCAATCAAGTTCATTGGAAAGGATGAGGACGCCATTTATCTTAAAGTTCCCAATAGATTTTTTAAAGAAGCCCTCGAAAATAAATTGGGAGAAGGGCTAAGGTTTGCTATAAAAACAGTTACTGGCGAATATTTAAAAGTCAAATATATTTATCAGGAGGAGGAGTTTTCAGAAACTCCCACAATATCTCCGGATAGTTACCAAAAAACGAACCTTAACTCAAGATATACATTTAACTCCTTTGTCGTTGGATCCTGCAATCAATTTGCTCATGCAGCATCCATAGCTGTTGCAAATTCTCCAGGAAAAGCTTACAACCCCCTCTTCATTTATGGGGGAAGTGGTCTCGGAAAGACCCATCTTATGAATGCCATAGGAAATTACATATATTCAAAATCCTCAAATGCCAATGTTTTATATGTTACCACTGAAAACTTTATGAACGATTTTATTCACCATCTTAGATATGGAAAAATAATAGAGTTTAGAAAGAAGTATCGTGAAGTAGATGTGCTTCTAATTGACGATATTCAGTTTTTAACAGGGAAAGAGAGAACAAAAGAGGAATTTTTCCACACCTTCAATTATCTCTATGAAGCTCAAAAACAGATTGTTATTACATCTGATTGCCACCCTAAGTATATTCCCAATCTTGAAGAAAGACTCCATTCAAGGTTTGAGTGGGGGCTTATAGCTGATTTAAAACCTCCTGACCTTGAAACAAAACTTGCAATTCTTAACAAGAAATGTGAGGAGAATAATATCGTTATACCCCATAACATAGCTTTATTTATTGCTTCAAAGGTAAAATCTGACATCAGACAGCTTGAGGGGGCACTGACAAGATTAAAAGCTTATGCATCCCTGAAAAATACAAGTATTGATCTTGCCTTAACAAAGGAAGCTTTAAGGGATATACTCGACTTTGTTGATAAGGAAGTCTCTCCAGATATGATAATGAAATTTGTTGTAGAGAAATTTAATGTTAAAATAGTTGATTTAAGATCAAAAAACAACTCCCCAAAAATTGCTTTCCCGAGACAGGTTGCAATGTATTTATTAAAAGAGCTTACAAATTTATCATTGCCTGAAATTGGAAAAGAATTTGGTAATAAACATCATACAACAGTTCTTTATTCTATTCAAAAAATTGGAGAGTTGAGGAAAAAAGATGGAGAATTTGACAAATTAATGTCAAGTTATATAAACTTTTTTAGGTATGGTTAAAATTTTCCACAGAAAATTTCTCTATTTTTTAAATTTAATGAGGCTTGATGTCATTGGTTGTAATGAGTTTTTCAACAGAATTAGATTAGTCAAATTATTTTTATTTAAATTAATATATAATTTAAAATAACAAAGTAAGAGGTGAAAAATGAAATTTACAGTCAAGAAAGATTTGATAGTTAAAGAACTTTCTTTACTTCAAGGTATTGTGGAAAAGAGAAATACAATGCCAATACTCTCGTCAATTCTTTTTGAATGTGAGGGCCAGCAATTAAATATGTACGCTACTGATCTTGAAGTAAGTATAAGAGTAAGTCTACCTGTAAATGTTATTTCAGGTGGAAAAATTGCCCTTCCAGGTAAGAAGATATTTGATATAATAAAGTCATTTAGAGAGGGTATAGATATAGAAATTTCCAAGGAGGATGAGGGAAAAACTTTATTGAAAGGTGATTCCACTCAATTCATCTTATTTGGTTCACCTCCAGAGGATTTTCCAGAGATACCAATTCCAGCCATAGAAGAATTTTTTGAAATACCTCAAAACTTATTGAATGTTTTAATAGAAAAAGTTGATTATATTTTAGCTCAGGAGACCCGATTTAGCTTCGGAGGAGCTCTTTTTAGAATAACACCTTCTCTTGTAGAGATGGTAGCGACAGATGGTAATAGACTGTCCTATTCGAAGGAGGTTAAAAATATTGACATTAAAGAAGAGTTTGAAGTTATTCTTCCCAAGAAACTTTTAAGTGAACTAAGTAAAATAGAAGGTGAGTTCCTTAAATTCACTCACGATGTTAATAATTTATATTTTGAATGTGGTGAGATACTTTTGATTTCGAGGAAATTGGATATAAGATTTCCTCCGTGGAAAGGAGCTATTCCATTGGAAAATAAAAATATAGCAGTTCTAAACCGGGAGGGGTTGAGGGATTCAATAAAGAGGGTTTCTATTCTTGCAAGTGAAAAAGGGAGAGCCATAAAATTTATTTTTAAAGATGGACTACTTCAAATGAGAGCTTTCAATCCTGAGATAGGTGAAGCTTTTGATCAAATAGAAATTGATTACAAAGGGAAGCCAATAGAAATTATTTTCAACTCATCTTACATTCTTGATTTTCTAAATTCATTACAATGCGAGAAAATAAGATTCGAAATGATGGATTTTGAAAAGCCCGTCCTTATAAAACCCGAGGATGTGGAATTAAACTATCTATATGTCGTTGCACCAATAAAACTTTAAATGTTTTTTAAAAATCTAAAATGAAGGATGAAACGAAAAAAGACAAAATTATTCAAATAAGTTCAAATAAGACGGACAAAAACAAAAAGGTTATGACTAAATCTTAAAGCTCAGACCTGGACTGTAAAAACTTTAGCTCTTAATTCTTATTTTCCTTCCTGGCCTTGCTCCTCTTTGAGTGCTTTTTTCATTAATGTCACAAATGCCCTTGTAAGCTTGTCGAGCCTCTCCTTGTCTTTTGAAGAAAGGAAGAGGAGTCCGAGTCCGTGGCCAAAAGTCATTGGAAGCGCAAGATATATAGGATTCACTTTAAACCTTCCTCTAAACATTTCTTCAATATCTTGCAACCACTTAATGTGTCTTTCGTTGAACTCTTTGAGCATTTCCTTCATCCATGTAGTCCTCGAGTAGGAGTAGACCATAAAGTATAGTTGTGTGAAGAGGGGATTCTTATTAAAGAATTTGACAAAATACTCAACAATCTTCTCGTAAAGAGCACTTTCTGATTTTACATCTTTTGCATTCTGTAGAAAATCTTTGAAGAACATATCGAGAGTGGTGATAAGAATTTCTCTGAGAATCACTTTTTTGGAAGGAAAATGATAGTATACTGTAGCTCTTCCAAGACCTGCCTCCCTTGCAATTTCCTGCATTGTAGCACCATCAATCCCTTCCGAGCAAAAAACTTTAAGGGCTGCACTAAAAATTATCTCTTCTTTATCGACTCGTATTCTTTCCCTTGCTCTTCTCATGTTTCACCTCTCTAATAAAATATAAATTCATTTAAATATATTTGTCAACTCAAACATGACTAAAGTCACATGCAATCAATTTTTGAAATTGATTAGATTGTTATATTTTCAATTGTTCTATAAGGGTTGTTTTTGAAATAAAAAAGATGGGATGGACATTTACAATCAGAGGAGCCAAATTTTTTCATTAATACAATTCCTTGTTTCTGCAGAAGAGTGCTTAACTGGCATTCATTTGTTCCTTCCCCAAGTATTATCCATATCCCTTCAATTCTTCCTTTCTCCAATAGATAATCGATGTGCCATTTAAGTTTTTTAGATTTTTTTAAATGTCTTATTATCCTTTGGAATCCATATCTTCTTCCACTCCCCGCATAAACATAAAACCCTTCTTTAAAATCTTTACATCCCTTCCTTCCAATTTCTATACTTACATCTTTTAAAAGTCTAGCTAATAATAAATATGTGAACAAACGAAATGTTGATAACTTATTTTTTCAGGAGTTTTTTTATCTTTTCAACGCTCTCCTCGGAAAAATAGGAGCAACCGCATTTTACCTCATCGGGCTTGATGTTTGCCTCCTTAATTGTCTTCTGAACCTCTGTCTTGGAAATTCCAAGAAGCTCTGCAATCTTGGCTGCTGTTAAAAAGGTCTTTTTTTCTCCGCATTTCTTAGGCATTTTTTACCTCCTCATTAATTTACTCAGATTTAATTATACAAAAAATTATTATTTTCTCAATCTAAGATATTTTTGGTAGTGTCAAGATTTTTGTGTAAATTCATGTAAAGGTTTATCCTTCCATTTCTTGTTATTGTATATAACCAATGCATATATTATCCTCTTTTCAAAAATTTAATTTCAAATATGGAGGATACACTTTTCATAAATTTTACACAATAAATCTTACGCTACCTATGATATTTTCTTACAGTTGAACTTTATATTTCAATGGAATATCATTCTTTTATGTGGAGAATAGGAGTTGATACTGGAGGAACATTTACTGATTTTGTAATTTCCGATGGGAAATCCCTTTTTATAAAGAAAATTCCTTCCACCCCTGCCAATCCCTGGAAAGCAGTAATGGATGGCGTATGGGACTATACAGAATTCTCTCCCACTATTGTTCATGGAACAACTGTAGCGACAAATGCTTTCCTTGAAAATAAGACTGCCAGGACAGCACTTATAGTAACAAAGGGATTTGAACATGTCCTTCATATAGGAAGGCAGAACAGATCGAATCTTTTTTCTCTGAAGCCTGAAAAACCAGACCCATTAATTCCATTATCCCTTTCCTTTGGCATTGATGAAAGAACTCTTTTTGACGGAAGAATAGAAAAGCCCTTGAAAAGGAATGAGCTTTTAAGAATTGCAAAGATACTTAAAAGGGAGAAAGTTTCCTGTGTAGCAATTCTTTTCCTACATTCCTATGCAAACCCTGAAAATGAAATGATTGCTGAAGAGATTTTAAAGGGAATGAATTTTAAAGTGACCTCTTCCCACTCAATTCTTTCTGAATACAGGGAGTATGAGAGGGGAGTTATAACAGCTCTAAATGCCTCTCTTATTCCTGTGCTGGGAGAATATCTTGAAAAATTAAAAAAAGGAATTTCGGGCTCAAAACTTTTCATAATGCAGTCTCAGGGAGGATTTATTTCCCCCGAGATTGCAAGGGAAAAGCCTGTTTTTACCCTCCTTTCTGGACCAGCGGGTGGAGCAATTGCCTCTTTATATATTGGAAAATTGATAGGAATGTCAAAGTTTATTACCCTTGATATGGGAGGGACATCCACAGATGTGAGTCTAATAGATGGTGGGTTTAAAATAACAAAGGAGAATTCCCTGAAAGGTATACCCCTTAGAATTCCCATGATTGATATTCAAACAGTTGGAGCGGGAGGAGGTTCAATTACAAGAATTGACAGAGGAGGAGTCATAAAGGTAGGTCCTGAAAGTGCTGGAGCAGACCCTGGACCTGCATGTTATGGCGTTTCTGACCTTGCAACAGTAACAGATGCTTTCATGGTTCTTGGATGGATGGTTCCAGAACATTTCCTTGGTGGGAAAATGAAAATTTATCCCGATAAAAGTTTCAAAGCAATAGAGGGAATAGCTAAAAAAATAAGATTAAATGTTTATCAATGTGCAGAAGGAATTGTACAGGTTGCATTGGTTTCCATGGAGAAGGCATTAAGGGTTGTGAGTATTGAAAGGGGTTATGACCCGAGAGATTTCTCCCTTTTTGCCTTTGGCGGAGCGGGCGGACTTGTAGCGGTTAATCTTGCTGAAAGACTCGGTATATCAACAGTAATGGTTCCGAATTTGCAGGGGGTATTCTCAGCCCTTGGCATGATGCTTTCGGATTCTTCAAAGGAGCTATCTTCTTCTGTTATGAAAAAAGCCCATGAAAGAATAAAGGAAGAACTGGATAAAAGATTTGAAGAGCTTGAAAGAGAGGCATTGGAACTATTCAGGATAGAAAAGCTTGAGGAGGAGAGAATTCTTTTTTCAAGGTCTCTGGACATGAGATACAAGGGGCAATCCTATGAGCTTAACATACCTTATAAAAATGGATTTTTAAAAGAGTTTCACAGAGCCCACATGAAGCTTTATTCCCATTATTACAAGGAAAGGGAAGTGGAGATTGTAAATTTAAGGTTGAGGGGAGTTGGAATTGTTGATAAGGTTGAACTACCCTCTTCCGAGCCTATTCAATCTTCTTCGGAGGATGCTTTTTACTGTGAAAAGGAAATTTATTATGAAGGAGATTTTATGAAAACGACAGTTTATCTTAGGGAAAGACTCCTTCCAGGGAACATTTTAAAGGGTCCAGCCATTATCTCCTCCTATGATGGAACTACATTTGTTCCTTTGGGTTACAAGTGTAATGTTGATAAATATTACAATCTTATAATACGGAAGGAAAATGTTTGACCCTATTGAAATAGAAATTTTTAGAAACATTTATCAGTCCATATGCGATGAGATGGGGAGCGTTCTCAAAAGGTCTGCATTCTCTCCCAACATTAAGGAAAGACAGGATTACTCTTGCGCCATTTTTACTTCCGATGGCGAAAGCTTTACCTTTGGCTCCCACATTCCCGTTCATCTTGGTGCAATGCCCCTTTCAGTAAAGGAAGCATTGAAAGAGGTTTCTCTTGAGGATGGAGACATGGTCCTTTTGAATGACCCATACAAAGGTGGGACCCATCTTCCTGACTTAACTCTCATCGCTCCCTTTTATTTTGATAAAAAATTAACATTCATTGTTGCCAATAGAGCCCATCACAGTGATGTGGGTGGAATGAAACCTGGCTCAATGCCCCTTGCCAGTGAGATATATCAGGAAGGCTTGATCATTCCTCCTGTTAAAATTGTAAGAAAAGGGGAGATTTGTTCGGATGTTATGAAGCTCATTCTTTCCAATGTAAGAACTCCAGAGGAAAGGGAGGGGGATATGTTTGCCCAGATAGCATCCAACAGAAGGGGAATTGAAAGATTGAGGGAAGTTGTTGAAAAATACGGGATTGAAAAGAGTCTTGAAAATGCAAAGGCTCTTATTGATTACACTGAAAAACTCATGAGGTCTTTCCTTGAAAAAATCACCTCAGGAAAATACACATTTGAAGACTTTATGGATGATGATGGTTTTGAAACAAAAAAAATACCAATAAGGGTGAGCATTGAGGTAAAAAAAGATAGTATCTCCATAGATTTTTCCGGAAGCTCTCTCCAGGTAAAGGGTGGTATAAATGCAAATTTTGCAATAACTTACTCAGCGGTTCTTTATGTTATGAAATGCGTGATAGGAGAGGAGATCCCTGTGAATTCGGGAATTATGAGACCTATAAATTTGATTCTTCCTGAAAAAAATATTGTGAATGCAGAGAAACCTTATGCAGTTGCTGGAGGGAATGTGGAGACTTCCCAAAGGATTGTGGATGTTCTTCTCGGAGCCCTTTCAAAGGCCATGTCCGAGAAGATTCCTTCTGCCAGCCAGGGAACAATGAACAATATATCCTTTGGGGGAAGGGACTTCAGCGGAGAAAATTTTGCATATTATGAAACAATAGGAGGGGGGACAGGAGCTGGACCGGGCTGGGATGGAATTTCGGGAGTTCATTCCCACATGACAAACTCATTGAATACACCTATTGAAGCCCTTGAACATTATCTTCCCATAAGACTCAATAAATATCTTTTAAGGAAAAGCTCTGGTGGGAAGGGGAAATATAAAGGGGGTGATGGAATAATAAGGGAATACAAATTTTTTGTGGAAACTGAGATAAGCATTTTGTCTGAAAGAAGGAGAATTCCTCCTTACGGTCTAAAGGGAGGAAATCCAGGAAAAACGGGAAGAAATTATCTAATAAGAGGGAAGAGAAAAATACTATTGCCTTCAAAAGTTAATTTTAATGCTAAGGTTGGAGACATATTGAGAATAGAGACCCCTGGTGGAGGAGGATTCGGTAAAATTTCCTAAAGAACTTTTGGTAATTTCGTCCTTTCAATAGCAGTCTCCACCCTTCTCTGAGAAAACCCTTTTTCCTCACAGAGGAATTTTATCAAACCCTTTTCATCCATATTTCCATAAGAAACATTATAATCTTCAGCGACCTCGGGCTTATGAGTATGGCTATATCAATTAACTGTTTGTGAGTGATACCATAGCTTCTGAGAATTTCATCCAGTTCAATTATTTCAGGTTTTAATGGTCTGAATTCGCCTTTGCTCGAAAGAAATTCTTTACTGGAAATGTTTATAAAACGAGCAAGACGCGGTGTCCCGAACAGAAGGGAATCGTAATACTTGCTTCCTGTAGTCCATGCATCACCCTTTTTCACCATAAAGGATGCCTGAGCCTCACCTTCTGAAGTAGCCTGAACATAAGGGATCCCTAAAAGGGATAGGAGTTTCTTTGCATCCTCAACCATTGAGGGAGTAAGACGGGATGTCATTGTGGCTTTTGAAAATGCCTTCTTGAGGTCGCCTTCAGCAAGGGCTAATTGGTATTCCATTGTATATTTCTCTTTAATTTTCCTTCTCCTCTCAAGCTCTTTACCCTTAAGTTCAGGAGGCTTTCCATCAAAGACAAATACAGGTTTTATACCATATTCACTTATCAAATCTTGTTGTTCTGTAAAGAAGCCCGACAAGATGGGATGTCACATTTCCATCAAGACCTCTGAGGAGTGTTCCATCAGGCATTCTTATAAGGGCAAGAAACTGATAGAGTTCTCCATTACTATCAACTGCTATGACGTTTGATTAAATGATACAACCTTTGAAAAATTTTTTGAACAGGGGAAAATGTTTTTTGACTTTCTCTGATTTATACCCTACACTTAAAGGTACTCAAGAAAAGTGAAATTGGAGGAATAGAATGATTGACAGAGTTGTTCTGGAAAGCATAGCAAAGGAGATATCGGGAAAAATCAGCGAGAAAAAAGGTGTATTCACGCTGGAAGCTACAATAGCAGAGAGGAAAGCATTTCTTTCAACAAAGAAACTTACCTACATTGCCAATATTAAGCTGGATGAAAACAGTAAAGAGGTTCATTTCTCGGAAACAATTAAGGAATCAGGAGCAGGAATAAGCTCAGGGCTTGACATGGATTCAGGCTCAGGTTTTGGTTTTAAAAAGGAAGTTTATAAATCTGGCTCTAAGGGAAGAGAAGGCTCTATTGAGGAAATTTCAAAAATGTTCGGAAAAGACTATAACTATAAGTTTGATTACTCTGCGATTAGAGAAAGAATTAAAACCTTATCAGAGACCTCTGAATATAAATTTGTTTATCACATTATTCCCGATTTTTAGTCTCCAGAATTTAAAAATTATATTTGACACCCATCCCTCTTTCTGATATTTTGATTGTGTAATCATTTGAAAGGAGGTAAAGATGCTTAGCAGGAGAGAGTTTTTAAAGGCATCCTTATCGTCCTTTTTAATTGGTAGTTCGTTAAAAAGAAATATAATTTATGAGAAAGTAGGGGAAGGGTCTTACCCTCTTTTTCCTGGAGAAGACCGCTTGCCTATTGAGTGGTATAGAAGAACCATAAAAAGATTCCAGGAAAAGTTAGCAGAGGAAAAAGTTGACGGCATGTTTATTTCGGATACCAACAATATAATCTACCTTACCGGTTATTTCTTCACTCCCACTGAGAGACCCTGTTATCTCTGGGTTCCTTTTAGAGGTGAGCCCTTTCTTTTAGTTCCAGGCCTTGACCGTGACCTTGTGGCTACATGGTGGATAAAGGAGTATGAGACCTACTTTGATTATCCTTGTGAGGAAAGAGGTGGTTTTGAAAATCCTTCAGGAACCGCTGATTTGCTCCAAAAGGCATTAAAAGCTATAGAGAAAAGAGGTTATCCTACCAAAGTAATAGGTCTTGAGAGTGAGCCTGGAAAAAAGACAATTGAAAGAATGAAAAAGGTTCTACCCTATTCTCGATTTAAGGATACGGGTCACATTCCTCTTAACATGAGAATAATTAAAACTCCTGAGGAAATTGCACTCATGAAAAGGGCAATGCAGTATCATGATATGGTCCTTGAGTTTGCGAGGAAATATATATTGCTCAAAGGCACAGATGCTACATACTTCGAGGTCTCCACGGCAGCAACCGAATATGGTAACAACCTCCTTTTCAGGGATATAAAAAGAGATGGAAAACCCCACACTGCTGTTGGAACAAGAGTTTCCATTACAGTGAGGTGTGGTGTTGCCACTGCCTACCCCCATCCCAATCAGTTCCATCACAACAGGATTAAAAAAGGAGAAGCTATCCAGATTGCTGGTGGGGCAAGAATTGGTGGTTATGGTGGAGAGGGATATAGAGCATGCCATATAGAGCCTATTCCAGATTTTGCAAAGAAGATGTGGGAGGTTCATACAGAAATGACTATAATGCAATGGGAGCTTCAGAAAGAGGGGATGATGGCAAGGGAAATTGCTAAAGAGATTCTCAGTTATGCAAGGAAAAAAGGTATGGAAAAGTATCTTTATCATAGACCCGCTCATGGTATAGGTATGGAAGGGCATCAACCACCATATCTCAGTTTAGGAGACCAGACAATTCTTAAAGAAGGAATGGTTTTTTCCAATGAGCCAGGGCTTTACAATCCTGAAGCAGGCTATGGATATAATCATGGCAATACAGTTGTAACCAGAACGGATAAAGGAGAATGTCTTAATACCACTCCTTTAACAAAGGAATGGTGCTGGCTGAAAATATAAGATAAAATTTATTGATTTTTATCTGTAGACCTTCCATATTGACTTAGAAAATCCATAAAGATATAATATTTTATTGATGCCAGATTTTAATGATTTTCTGAAAGAAGATATAGGAGAGGGGGATAAAACTACCGATTGGATTATTCCTGAGAATCATAGATCCAAGGCAAAGATTATAGCAAAGGAAGATGGAATTATAGCTGGGCAAAGGTATGCAAAAGAGATTTTTAAAGCCCTTGACAATAGGATAAATTATAGAGAGCTGAAAAAAGATGGAGAATCTGTAAAAAAGGGAGAAGTCGTTGCAGAGATTGAGGGGAAAACAAAGGCAATACTCACTGGAGAGAGGGTTGCTCTAAATATTCTACAAAGGCTCTCTGGAATAGCAACTCTGACAAGGGAATATGTTAAAGCAGTTGATGGAACAAAGGCGAAAATCCTTGATACAAGAAAGACAACACCAGGTTTAAGGGAAATGGAGAAATACGCTGTGAGAATGGGAGGAGGAGAAAATCACAGATTCAATCTTTCTGAAATGGTTTTGATAAAGGAGAACCATATTTTTGTTGCTGGGTCAGTAAAGGAGGCAATAAAAAGGGTTAAGGGTAAAGGTCTTAAGATAGAGGTTGAGGTAAAGAGTATGGATGAACTTATTGAGGCTTTGGAAGAAGAAGTGGATAGAATTCTTCTGGATAACTGGGATACCGGAAAAATTAAAAAAGCAGTTGAACTGGTAAAAGGGAAGATTACCCTTGAAGCATCAGGAAATATGACAATTGAGAGGGCAAGGGAAGTGGCAAAGACTGGAGTGGATTATATTTCCGTTGGTGCTCTCACCCATTCATTCAAGTCCCTTGATATTTCACTTCTTTTGGGAGGAGATTAAAAATTAGCACAAATGTGTCTCCTCTTGGCAAAGAGGAGGTCCTTGAAAAAATAAAAGTTGCCAAAGAGAAACTTGGAAAAAAGCTTTTAATTGTAGCCCATTTCTATCAGAGGGAGGAAATCGTCCAATTTGCCGATTTTGTGGGTGATTCTCTTCAACTTGCCCAGGAGGCATCCAAAAGGACTGATGTTTCTTACATTGTTTTCTGCTCTGTTTCCTTTATGGCAGAGATGGCAAGAATTCTATGTGCTCCTGAACAGGAGGTTCTTCATCCCGCTCCAGAGGCAAAATGCCCCCTTGCGGAGATGGCTAAAATTGAGGATGTCAAGAAAGCATGGAAGAAACTCTCCGCTCTTGGAAAAGAAATCATACCTGTCGTCTATGTCAATTCCACTGCTGAGCTAAAAGACTTTTGCGGAAGAAATGGAGGAGCTGTCTGCACATCCTCAAATGCAAAAAAGGTTTTTGAATGGGTTTTTGGAAAAGGTGCTACCCTCTTCTTCTTTCCCGATGAAAATCTCGGAAGGAATATTTCTCATTCATCGGGAATAAAAGATGAAGAGATTTCCACATGGAATCCGAAAGGAAATAATAGGGTTAAAGATTTCAAAGAGAGTAGGGTTATTCTATGGAAAGGTTTCTGCTATGTGCATACAGAATTTCTTCCATTCCTTGTGGAGAAACTGAAGGACTCCCAAAATGACCTTAAAGTAATTGTTCATCCTGAATGCTTTCCTGAAGTTTGCGCCTTATCCGACTATGTTGGCTCTACAAGTTTTATAAAGAAAACTGTTGAAGAATCCCCTCCCGGCTCAAAATGGGCAATCGGAACCGAATGGAATCTTGTCAGAAGATTGGAGATAAATAATCCGGATAAAATGATAGTTCCAATTACAGAATCAAGGTGCTGTCAGATGGCAAAGGTTACACCAGAAAGACTTTTAAATGTGCTCGAAGGATTACTGATTGGAGAACTAAGGGGAAGAGTGGTTGTGCCTGAAAAAGTAGCTGAGGGAGCAAGAATCTCCCTTAAAAGAATGCTGGAGATAGTTTGATGAAAAAAGTTGATAGTAGAGAGGAGATGGTAGGTAAGAGTAGTGAGAAGCGAGTGGTGAGGGTTCAAGATTTACAAGTATGGCATAGAGCTCATCAATTAGTTCTTGAAATTTACAGAACAACAAAAGATTTCCCACAAAAAGAAAAATTTGCTTTAGTTTCGCAGATGAGACGATCTGCTGTATCAGTACCAGCGAATATCACAGAAGGTTTCAGGAAAAAAGGGACTAAGGATAAACTCAACTTTTATAATATTGCTCAATCATCCTTAGATGAGCTCAATTATTACATTATTCTTTCAAAGGATTTAGGATATGTTCAGGATTGCACACATCTCTTAGTGCACATCGAAGAGATAGCAAAAATGTTGTCAGGATTAATTAAATCAATAAGACGCCACAGATGATCCACCTATATTCTCACTACTCATCCCACACTCCCGACAAAGAGGTTTAAATGCAGGATGTAAAGCATTACTGTGATGTCTTAATTATAGGTTCTGGAATTGCGGGGCTATCATGTGCAATTACAGCGGGCGAGCTTGGGTTAAATGTTATTTTAATTAACAAGGAGCAAAATCTTGAAGAATCAAACACCTTTTATGCTCAGGGAGGAATTGTTACCCTTGGAAGGAATGATTCTCCTGAGCTTCTTGCAAGGGATATTATTGAGGCAGGTGATGGAATTTCAAATCCTATAGCAGTTGAAATAATAACTAAGGAAGGTCCAAAAATCGTGGAAGAATTTTTAATTAAAAAAATTGGTGTTCAGTTCTGCAAAACAAGTGTTGGAGAGATTGATTTTGCTCAGGAGGGGAGTCACTCAAGGAGAAGGATTCTATATTGTATGGATGAGACTGGAAAAGAGATAGAATCTGCTCTTTCTCGAAAGATAAAAAAATTTAAAAATATTAAAGTTCTTACAAATTATACAGCGATAGACCTTTTAACAATCCCCCATCATTCAACAAATCCGCTCTCTCTTTACAGAGAGCCACAATGCATAGGTACTTATGTCTTGAACAATTTAGAGGAAAAAGTTGAGAGAATATTTTCCCAATACACAGTCCTTGCCACAGGAGGTCTTGGCAGGATATATCTTCATACAACAAATCCTCCCTGTGCAACAGGGGATGGATTCGCAATGGCTCAAAGAGCAGGAGCAATGCTCATTAATATGGAGTACATTCAGTTTCATCCCACATCCCTTTTCCATAAAGATGCTGATGGATTTCTGATTTCAGAAGCAGTTAGAGGTGAGGGCGCAAGATTGAAAACAAAGAGTGGAGAGCCTTTCATGGAGAAGTACTCATCACTGAAAGAGCTTGCTCCAAGAGATGAAGTGAGCAGAGCAATTTATGAGGAGATGCTTTCAATGGGGGACAATTATGTCTATCTTGACATTGCAAGTTATAGCAAAATAGATATAAAGAAAAGATTTCCAAATATTTATTCTAAATGTCTTTCCTTGGGGATTGATATAACGAGGGAACCAATACCCGTTGTTCCAGCAGCCCATTACAGTTGCGGAGGAGTTCAGGTGGATATATGGGGGAGAACATCTTTAAAAAATTTATATGCAGTTGGAGAGGTTTCAGGAACCGGGCTTCATGGAGCGAACCGTCTTGCATCCACATCCCTTTTGGAAGGTCTTGTCTGGGGTGTGAGGGCGGGAAAGCACATTGCTGAAAACTTTGATGACAAAAAGCACTATAAAGAATCGGAGATTCCTGCGTGGATTTATCCTGATGTTGAAGAAGAGGTTGACCCAGCTTTAATTCAGCAGGACTGGTTCAGCATAAAGTCAACAATGTGGAATTATGTTGGAATAATAAGGACAGTAAAAAGGCTTGAAAGGGGGGTTGCTGATTTAAGATATTTGAGGAACCGAATTGAGGATTTTTATAAAAGAGCCCATCTCACACCACCTTTAATTTCCCTTAGAAATGGGATTCAAACAGCCCTTCTTGTCGCAGAGTCAGCTTACAGAAATAGAAGGAGTCGAGGAGCTCATTTTATAAGATGAGATTATTGCAGTTGCTTTTGTAATACTGGCTGCTTTTGTTGTAGCCGTTTTCATGTTGATTGTAGCATTTATAGCATTCCCTATTCCAATGGAGGAACCTTCTGTAGTAATGAATGAAAGAAGCAAGTTAATCCAGCAAGCATTGTGGAATTTAGGAGAATTTCCGATATTTATAGAATCTCCACGGGGAACTATTAGTTTAAAATTAATTGACCTTCCTGAAGACCTGAGAGTAGAAATTCCTGTGAGAAACAGGATAATCTCAATTCCATTTGAAACAGATTTTGGCTCCTTTGTGCGAAACATAAGATTCCCTGAAAAGGAGATAGGAGAAGAATTTTTTATAAAATTGTTTGAATATGTGGAACCCCAAAGTGGGAATGCGGTCATTCCTATTGAATCAGATGGAGAACAGATGAAAGTAATCATCCCTAAAGAAATTTTGAAAAACTTTAAAATGCTAAAAAAGGCTCTCCGAAAAAAATAATGCACAGAGAAATCTATTCAAAAAAGCTCTGAATTTTAAAAGAAAAAGGGCTACTCCCCTCTTCTCTATCAGGGCCAGTAATGGTAGCCTGGGATATTACCCATAAATGTAATTTTAACTGTTTGTTTTGTTTTAACAATTCTGGAAGTTTTAGAAAGGGAACCCTTTCAGAACTTGAAGTCAATAGAATAACTATAGCTTTAACTGAATTTCATCCGTTCTGGGTTTGTATTTGCGGAGGAGAACCTTTATTAGTAAAGGACATTTTGAAAGTAATAAAAACCCTTTCTAGTTCAGATATTCAAGTTAGCATGGTAAGCAATGGATGGTTTATAGACTCAAATATGAGCAAAGAACTCAGAGAATCGGGTCTAAGGGCAATTCAAATTAGTTTGGATGGTTGCAAACCAGAAACCCATGATTTTCTTAGACAAAAGAAGGGTTCTTTTATTAGAGCTCTTAGAGCTATTGAAAATTGTGTAAAAGAGGGGATTCATACTGATATAGCATTCTGTCCAACAAAATTGAATTGCAAAGAGTTAGGAGAAGTAGTAGACATTGCTGTGAAATTAGGCGCAAAAGGTCTTAGAAGTCAACCACTCATGGTATTAGGGCGGGGTCTCATAAACAAAAATTTTTTAGTTCTTGACAAAAGTGAAGAAAGAGAACTTTTGGACATTATTAAAAATAAAAAAGAGGAATTAATTGGAAAATTTGAGATTACTTATGGTAATCCTTTAGTTCATTTCTTTACCTTTCCTCATCTTCCTTGTAGTTTTTTACACATTGCATCTACTGGCAACATTAAAATTTCTCCTTATATTCCTATTTATTTTGGTAATATACTAAAGGATGATATAAAAAAGCTTTGGAAAGAAAAATTAATCAATGCATGGCAGAATAAATTAGTTAAGAAATACATAGAAAATATAGGAAATGTTTATGAATTTGAAAAGAAAAAAATTATCACGGGATTAAATGAGGACATTTATATTGATGAGTTAGAAAGATGGCAAGAATTGTTATGAAGGTAGTAACCAACATTCAAGAAGAATGGAAACCACAGAAAAATCCAAATCTTATCATTAGAAAAGAGAATGAGGGGATTTTGTTAATAAGTGACAAACAAAATATCTTTCCCATCGTTCTTAACAAAGTCTCAGCGAGAATCTTTTCTCTTTGTGATGGTGAGCGGACCGTAGGCGAAATAATTTCCATCATTTCCAACGAATTTGTCCATAATCCTGGAGAATCAATTAAAGAAGATGTATTATCTTGCATTGCAAGGCTAAAATTTTTAAAATTTATTTTATGAACTGGGAAAAAATTTTTTTTTACTCATTTTGTTTACTTCTATTTATGGAGAAGATGTGAAGGAAGGTAAACTTACGATATCTCTCTTAGGAAATCCTTATGGATATGAAGAATTTAGAATAGAGAAATTAAAAGAGGGGGGGAAATATAATAGAAACATCTGGAAACATAAATGCCAAAATTATGAGCAAAGAGATTATTCTCGATTTACACTCAAAACTTCTACTGAACAAAGAATACCAAGCAGAAAGGTACGAATATACATGAAGACAAAAAAAGGACCTGTTGAATTAAATATTACTTTTCAAAATGGAATTGCTTCAGGAGAAGTGACAAAAAATGGCTCAAAGAATTCTCAAAAAATAAAGGTTGATCCTTCAGCATTAATTCTTGATAACAATGTGTTTGCTCATTATTTTGTTTTAGTCGAACGATATGACTTCATCAAAGGAGGAAAACAGAAATTTTCTGTTTTTATTCCTCAAAATGGATTCCAAGTAGCATTGAGAGTTGGCTTTAAGGATCGTTTCTCCTTTTCAAAAGCATTCTTGAAAAACTTTAACTTCCCACCTTCTAAGGTATTATAATAAACGAGAAAAGCAAGACAAGAATAAAATGAAGGAAGACTGTAAAGACAAGGATTCAGAATCTTTCGGTTTTCTCCCATTTTTTTTCTGTTTGTGAGAAAAGCTGGAAGAATAAAGCTCTCAGGACTACAAAAACCCATAGTTTTGTATAGGTAAAGTAAGCAAAAATTGAAGTAAGAAAATTAGAAAACCTGTCTTCTCTTTCAAAAGATAGGGCTATTAGAATTTCAATTAAAAAGAGAAAAAAGGCAAATGCCCATAGCTCTGCATATGGACCTATTACTGTAATCCTTATGACTCCTGATAGAGCAAGAATGAAGAGAATATCGGAGAAAAGAATTGCAAAAACAAAGAGATAATAGAGATAAGCAAGATTCAAAAGTTCTAAAACTGAAAAATTCAGTTTTGTCCTGAAAATCCTTTTCAGAAATTTTGATATAATATAGCTATTTCCCATTGCCCATCTTGTCCTCTGTCTTATCCATGTTCCTAATTTTTCAGGCTCCTGTTCCCAAGATGCAACAACAGGAAGAAACTTTATCCTGTATCCTTTCTCGTAAATTCTGAAGGTTAGCTCAGAATCCTCTGTAAGAGCATTTACATCCCATCCTCCCAATTCTTCAAGGACCGATTTCCATATAACGAAGTTTGTTCCTGGGATAAAGGAAATTTTCATGAAAAACCATCTTCCCGCCTGTATTATCCACTGGAAAGCAATGGATTCAATGTTTATAAGCCTTGTTAGAAGGTTCTTATCCTTGTTATATGCACGGAATTTTCCGACACATCCAGCAAGTTTTTTGTCATTGAGAAGGGCAGAACATAATTTGTAAAGGGAATCTTTCTCAGGGATGTTATCTGCATCGTAAACTGCAATTACATCATTTTTGGATATTTTCAAACCTTTATTGAGAGCTTCTGGTTTTCCTTTTCCAGATTCTTCTTTTGGGATATTTAAGATTTTCACTCTTTTATCCTGAGAAGCATAATTTTTTACAATCTCCTCAGTCCTATCCTCACTCCCATCATTTATTACAATAATCTCAAGTTTTTCTTCTGGATAGTTCATCTGAACAAGGTTCTCAATTAACTTCCCTATAACTTTCTCTTCATTCCTTGCAGGAATCAGGACTGAAACAGATGGTACCTTCTGTTCCGGAATGTTATAGTTTCCTCTTAAGACTTTTCTTCTCCAGAGGAATCCTCCAATGGTTAGAGCAAATTGATAAATAAGCATCAACCAGATAAAAATGACAGAGAAGACGAAAATTGAATTTATAAGAAAATAAAAGATATTTTTCATTTCTTGATTTTCGAATAAATGTAAATTGATAAAAGTAAAGAAACAGAAACAAAACCAATCAGATAGAATATGTAGGAGCTTATATAACCAACAATGTCAATGGTGTAGGAAAGATATGTAGTAGGAGTTATCTCCAGAGTGTGCTCTCCAGATGGAAGAACAACTCCACTTTTATCCATAGGAATTGAAAGATCCTTTTCGTCCAGTTTTACCTTTTCAAGGGGTCTGTTGAATGTAAAGGAAACAGGAAGAGAGGACTCATAAGAAAGAACAAAGGAGTTCCCATCCCTTTTAAAACTTTTTATCTCTCCATCAAACTCAATTCTGTGGGAAAGGCTTAAGTCAATGGGAGATTCTTTCTTAAAGGATAAAATGTGGGAACCTGAAGGAACATATATTCCCTTTACTCCATAAAAGGGCCATTTTTCTCCATTAAGATAAGGGGTGAATTTAAGCAGGTTAATGTAAAGGAGGAATGGTTTTTCTGCTTTCAAAAGATAATTTCCTTTCTCTTTCTTTATAATTACATCACTTCCAAATACAAAGGATAAAATATCCATATCATGGGGTAAAACTGTAACCTCTGAGTATATCCCCGCCCTTCCATTCGCCTGAATTGCAAAATAAAGGGTTGTTGCAAGCTCAGTTCCTGTTGCAAGGGAAGAAGGAAGATTTGTCTTTGATATATCCCTTCTTTCAATACAGTTAATGTCAAACATTAATCTATCTTTATCTTTAACTAAATTTTTGTAAACATTTAAGTAATCAAGATATCTTGAAGGAGGCAAAATCCAGCTCCTTGAAGGGTCTTCAATCTGAAGGGTGAAAGGATATTTCTCCATTAAAGAGATCACATCCCTTGTATCTATTCCGCACTCTTCAAAAATTTCATGGTGGAGGATTGAATCCATTGCTGTCACAATTATCTCAAAGTCTTGCCCTTTCACTCTTTTAATCTTTTCAATCTCTTCAAGGAAGAATATGTGAAGGTTTTTGACGATCACCCTTCTGAAATTAAGAAATTTTTCGTATGAAGAAGGATTCTTTTTAAAATAATGGGGAGATTTGGGATTGAAAAGTTCAATAGGGTCAAAGCCATATATTTTTTTGAAATCCCTTCTAACATCATCATTCATGGGTGTGAATTTTGATGGGTCTTCCGCTCCCTTATTTGTGTCAAAATTCAGCTCTGCAAGATTGACCCCATCCCAGTCGTAATCCATAAGCATTTTCCATAGAAATTCTTTAACAGCTTCCCTGCAGGAAGGATTGTAGAGATTCATCTGGAGTCTCCAGTGACATAAAGCGTCTGCACCAGTGGCAGTTTTTTCTCTCCATTGGGGATTCTCATCCCAGAAAAGAGGGGTCACCTGGGGAAACTCAAACCATGCGTAAACTGATATTCCAAAATTGTGACAGAGGTCAATGAAATATTTGTAGTCAAACTTGTAATTCCTGTAAAAATGCCATGTTGCAAGATAGACAATTTTTATACCTGAAGCCTTCCATCTTCTCACAAGCTTTTCAAGACTGACATTCTGCCTTAAACCTGGGTCAAAATAAAACTCAAGCATATTTCTTTTTGCATTGAATGGAATCTGGAGGGAATTCCTGAGATAGAGAGGGAAATAAGGGAAGCGAGAAATGCCAAAGGGGGTTATGGGGTCAAATAGAGTCCCAAAATAAAGAACTTTTCCTTTTTTTAAAGGCTTTACAATAACTAAAGGTTGTTCAGACCATGCATCCTTGGACAGGACAATTCCTTCATCAGATTTGAACCCTTTTAGAATAACAGGGGGATTCCAGTAAAGATTTGGAACAGGTATGGAAAGCTCCTTAACTTCCTTGATTTCTTTTTTCTCATTTTCAAATTTAATTCCAAGACTTTGCGATAGAGGGGTTTCACCGTCAGTTATGAGAACACCTCCATTTTCAACAAAATCAATCAAAGAGTTTATCTCTTCCCTTTTAATCTCCTTTGCTGATGGGAATGGAACACAGACAATTGTGAAATTTCTTAGATTGGTTTTAAGAATTTTTTCTAAATTTATGATTTTCGGCTTGAATCCGAAAACCTTAAAAACAGACTCAAAACTTTCCAAATCAAATCTTTCTTCTCCTTTAGCATCATCCCCTTTTATCAAAAGAACCTCGGGAACTTTTAAAATTTCTCTTCTTTCTTTTTTTTGAAAGAATTTTTCAGAGATCGCTTCTCTCCACCCCTTTTTTTTCTCAGGAAGTTTGTCAAGCCCTTGGAGGACATAAACCCATCCCTTTGGAAGTGTGATTTTCTTCGTGAAAATTCCATTATTTCTGTTGGAGGAAAATTCCTCTTTTATTATTTTTCCGCTCCTGTCAAATAAAATTTCGTGGATGTATTGATTTTTCAGATTTATTTTTCCTTCCCCTCCCCTTGATGTCACCCAGAGAGAATCTGTTTTAAGATCAGAAGGGAAATCCCTTAAAGAGATAAATTCCCAGCCCATTTTTTTCATCTCTTTAACAATTTTTTTTAGATGCTTAATTGGAACAAAGGGGTGGAAGAAGAAGGAAGCAATTCCATCTCTTACAACGAGCATATTCTTTGCATTTTCAATAACTCGTTCAGGTTCTGGCTTCTGGAAATCAACAAATCCTAAATTTTCAGGGATTACAAAAACACTCAAATCCTTTATATTTGCTGGATAGGGAAATATTTGCTGGGTTCCACTTATTTCTGCTGACATAATTCTATCGTTAAAAGTGCTAAAATATTTTGAAATGGTTCTGTAAACATTTTGTGATGCAGAATAATGGGGAGTTTCCCATGAAAGAGGGTAGATTCCATTTTTAACACATTCCTCAATAGCAAGTTTTATCCTTTGGTCAACCCAGTCGGGAGACTCATTGGAAATTGGTTTTCCTGAAATATCATCCCAGAACTCGTAATCCTCTCCTGTCAAACCCCTGAGCTGATGGGTCGCTCCATGAAGGACAACAGTCCCACCTTTTAAAACCGCAAACTTTATTACATCCACAAGTTCGGGATTCTCAGAAAGGGAGCTCTCGTATTGGTGTTCAGGGTCTTTAAAAAATGGAATAAGGGAAATCTGGAATGGAATCTCCTCCTTTGAAAGGTACTTTGCAATCCTTTTTAAATTAGATGGTTCATCTTCAGGATTTAGGTCTTCAATCCTCAAAAGGGCAAGATGGGATTCAAGATGAGGTTCTTGCAATATATCATGCAAAAGGTCAGCAAAAATTAAAAATCTCCCTCCTTCGATGGCGAAAGAAAAGGGAGAATCTGCAAAATACCATAGATTTTTTGATTTCAAAACATAGGGGAAAGTTTCGCCTTTTTCATCAACTGCCCTTGAAATTATTTCTACATTTTTATTTTTTATTCTTAAAGAATTTATCCCTGGTTCCTCCTTGGGAATAGCCTCTTCTTTGTAAAAGACTTTCCACTCTTTGCTAACTTTAAAATCATCGTATTCAAGACCATAATCTTTTTTCTCCAACAATTTTTCAATGTGCATATTGAGCCATATTATTTCTCCTTTGAATTTAATTAGATCCGAAAGAAAAAGATCGTTAAACTCAGGAAATCCCTCCTCAAAAACAACAAAAACAAAATCTTTTTTGTCGAGGGCTCCACCCCTGTAATCCCTTATACTAAAGACTTCTTTTGAGTTAACAGAAAAATGGTCCAGGAGATAATATGTGAACATTGCAGACTTGAAGGCTTCGGATTTCTCTTTTCCTCCGTCATAGACAATGAGAATATTCTTGGGAAGAAGAAGTTGATAGAGGGAGAAGAGGAGAAACAAAGTCATACAAGTTCTTTTCATAGGAATAAGGATAGAACAAAAGTTTTGCTGGGTCAATCAACTGAGTTAATATTTGAGAGCGTCTATTTCTATCCATTGACACTCTGCAAATTCATATTTAAAATTTGGATTTATGGAAATGGAGAATGATGGAGGGATCAATGAAAAAGTTTCTATTGCTTTCTTTAATTTTCTTCTTAGTGATAGCCGTTTTATTAGCATATTTTTTCGAAATACATATCAAATTTTGACATAAAAATATCAAATTTGGTCATTGACTGAGGAATTGGGGGTGGAATATATTTAGATATGATCTTAAATTTTTTTAAGGGGAGGTGAAAGAACGAACAATCTCAGAAAAAGCTTGCTCATTCCCTTACTTTTCGTGCTAATCTTTTCTTCTGTCACTATCGTTCCTTCGCTACAGGCTGGACCATGTTCGGATGCATTTGCAAAGTGCCTGGATAATATGTCAACATCGTGGTGGAAAGGACCGCTTGACTTTATCGAGTGCGTAGCAGACTTCAGCGCATGTCTTGCAAAGAAGTTTTAATGGTGAAGGGTAATTCTAAGAGACAGCCAGAGAAGGAAAAATCTCCCTTCTCTGGCTATTATAAAGTAATAGAATTACCAATATTAGTCGGGATGTTTTTTCTTGCGGCGATAAATACCGGGGCTCAAAGTATAGCCGAAAAACTGATTCAAATTCAAGAGGTGTATTCATTAGAGGGTAAAGAAGACCCTAATTATTATTTTTATTTTCCATCTGACATAGAATCAGATTTAAAAGGAAACATTTATGTAGTTGACACATATAATAGTAGAATTCAAATTTTTGATGTTAAGGGAGATTTTCTCGGGACTATTAGAAGGCAAGGATCTGGACCTCTGGAGTTTAATAAACCTGAAGATATATATATTGACGAAAAGAACAATAAAATTTATATCTGTGATACAAGGAATTGGAGGATACAAATTTCTACTTTAGAAGGCAGGTTCATTCGCTCTATAAAATTAAAATTTCTTCCTCAGAGAATCACACTTAGAGATTCTTATCTCTATATCTCGAGCTTCCCATCGACTCGCGGTGAGGAGAATGGGATAATTAAAAAAATTAATATAAATGGAAATATTGCATATGAGTTTTTGTCTTTCATTAAAACAAAAGAAATAAGTGTCTATTTATTATACAACATGATTCTGATGAAGAAAGATAAAAAAGGGAACCTGGTAATAGCAAGGAAATGGGGTCCCAATCAAATTATGATATTTGACATTAATGACCGACTTCAAAAAGAATTCAAAGTGATTTATAAAGCTTCTAAGTGGGTGAAGCCAGGCATTATTGATTTTCCTCTAAAAAACGATGAAGATATAGATAAAATTCCATTTGTAATCGCTGATATGACCTTTGATTCCAATAGTAATTATTATTTTTTGGCGGGGAATATTGAAAAGAACCTTGACGGCTCTATTGAAAGAAGAAGAGAAATTTATAAATATAGCTCAAAAGGGGTTTATCTTGGAACTATCATTTTGCCCATCCCAGCAAAATTGATCCATATTGATATACAAAATAATTTATACATAATCGATGAAAACTTTATTCTACGAAAGTATAAGTTTGAGGAATGAAAACAGTAAAGCAGAAAGTAAGTTTTTTAATTTTCTTAGTTTTTTCAATTATGTTGATAATTACAATTTTTTGGGGATATAATAATCATTTGAAAGTTGAAGAACTAATTAACGTCAACCAGCAATTAATGAAGGTTCTAAGAGAGAAAACAGTTGTTGAATCAACAATAGCAACAAAAGAAGGAATGTTTATCCCAGATTTTATTATAAGAACAATTGACCATCAAAATATTATTATTTCAAGTGATTCACAGGCAATTCTTATTTTCATAGATATATCATGTAGTGCGTGTGTTTATTTTTTGACTGATTGTTATAACAGCATAAAAGATTTGCGTTCCAATAAATTAATAATTATAGCCCTTGGGCTTAAAAGTGAGGAATCTCTAAGAGAATTAAGAGAAAAAATTAATCTCTCAATTTATTTTGCATATGACCCCTCCGCAAAACTTCATAGATATTTTGGAATAAAAGGCTCACCAAGTATAGTCTACATTAAAAATGGAATAATAAAAAATTATTGCAGATCCTTTTAATTACAAGAAAAGAATGTCAGAATTAATAAATCTTATGAAAGACTCTAAAAGAAAATGAAAAACATAATGATTCTTTCTTTTAAAAAAATCTACCGAACCAATCAAATTGTTCTTTTGTTTCTTATTATTGTTTATTTTTCTCTTCTCTATATAGCTCTTTATACAGGGAATCTCAAAGCTTTTGTAGTTAATTTTAATCTTGCTCTCTCTTATGGATGTCTTTTGCTTACCGGCGGACAGTTAAGAGATGAGATAACTCATGGATATTTAGATGTTATCCTTCACAAAATGAGAAGGGTAAAAATTGTTATTGGAAAATTTTTGAGTGTTATTTTTTTGGCTTTTGTTGGTCTTCTCCTGCTCTTTCTCAGTTTATCTGTTTTGTTGTTTTTAAAAGTAAATTTTGAAGATTTTAAATCATTGTTTATCACGGGCGCAAAAGGATTTGTTGTAACAACCTATCTAATATCTATTGGTTTTTTTCTTTCATTATTCTTTAAAGGATATTTCAATTTCGTCATTGTATTTTTCTTGGAATTTGCCTTTCTTGTTTTGATTGAACATTTTGATATATTAACTAAATTGGATAGTTCTAATGGAATCTCTGACATTTACTTCTTTTTTATTTCTTTGCTTTCTCCTCATTTAATTTATTCCAGAACGAATATATTTGTGCTGATAGGGCTTATTTTTTCCTCAACTCTTTTTCTTCTTTCAACCATACATATCTTTGAAAAAATAGAATTTAAAAAAGAATAAAAAATGCTAAAAATTATTGATTTGGAAAAATCTTATTCTAATGGATTATTTAAAAAACGAAAGGTTCTTGAAAGAATTTCTTTTGAGATTATTCCTAACAAAATCACTGGATTTCTTGGACCTAACGGAGCTGGAAAGACCACAACAATAAAAATAATCATGGGATTATTAAAAGCAGATAATGGGAAGATAGAATTTGACGGGAAGGAACTTGATGATACTGTAAGGAGAAAAATAGGTTATCTTCCAGAAAATCCTTCATTTTATCCTTTTCTTACGGCTCGGGAATTTCTATATATTACTGGTATGCTAAATGATATAAAAAAAGAACGAGTTAAAAAAGAGATAGAAAAAATAGCCAATGAACTTTTTTTCTCAGAATTTCTTGATAGAAAAATAAATACTCTTTCGAAAGGGACTCTTCAAAAGGTTGCTTTCGCTCAGGCTTTTATTGGAGATCCTGAATTAAGTATTTTGGATGAGCCTTTTTCAGGGTTAGACCCTATTGTTATGAACGAGATAAGAAACCAGATTTTGGATTTAAAGGGAAAAAACAAAACAGTTTTTCTCTCCTCCCATATGCTACATGAAATGGAACGAATTTGCGATTATGTGGTCTTAATAAATAAAGGCAGGATCGTCCTAATAGGGAATATAAATGAATTGAAAAGGAAATGGCAAATAATAAAAGCTTTAGAAACCGATGATGAATTCAAAGCTATTATATTAAGAGATACAGAGCTAAATAGTTTTATCAAGAGAGTTATTGAAGATGACATGGAAATATGGAGGTTTACAAATACAGATGTTTTTCAAAAAATTTTATCCCAAACAAAAGAACCAGAGCTCGAAGAAATATTTCTTTATGCTGTTAAAATGGCTGATTCCAAATTATTATTAAAATAGAAGATGAAAAGGCGAAGTTTTTAGAAAATGGTTTTTAAATAAAATGATAAAGATATAAAAATTAAAGAGTTGGAGGGGTGAATGGGAGAGTATCTATTGGAGATAATTGATAAAATCTTAGATTTCAGGGGAGGGGCACTGGATATTATTCTCTTTTATTATCTAAAAAGGGCTATGAGGGCAGTAGGAGTGGAATTTGGTCTATTCCTTCTTTTTGGAAAGGATGAAAAGCTCATTTCAATGGCAAAGGTTGGAGAGTTTTCAGAGAAGGAAAGAATTGAAGAAAGAGCAAGGGAGAGAGCGGGAATTCTTCCCATAGTTCTTGAGAAGATGGAGCCCTATTTGTCCAATGACCTTGAAAAGGACCCCTTCCATATTTCTTTCAGGGATGATGAAATAGGTTCTGAGCTTGAATATCCATTTTATTTAATAGGTGGTGAAAAGGCAGTTCTAATTCTTCTTTCTAAAAGAAAAAATCACTTCAGAGAAAATCACCTGAAAGAGATAAAAAGAATAGTGGAGGAAATCTCATCTGTGATTGAAAAAGTTGAGAAAGGAGGGATTAAAAGAGCGGTAGCTTTATTCAATTGCAACAAATTTGGGAAAATTCTCCAGGAGCTTGCAGGAAGTAGTTATGAGGTAATCCCGCTCAAAAAACTGGAGAATTTATCTTCCTTTCTGAAATCTTTTCATATAGAGTTCATATTTAAAGAATGTGAGCTTACATGTTCTAAGGATTGCAAGAACATCTTCTTCCTTTCAAGGGATGCTTTTATTCCTGTAGGGATTTTAAGACCATTTTCTTTTAATCACAAAAATTATTCATTTTCATGCTAAATTTATTCTCCTTTATCTCTGTCTCCGATTCAGGAGAATATCAGGGATTTGATAATAGAATCCAAATATCACATTGCTTCTGAAAAATGGCAATTTGAAAACCTTTCCACTTTAAATATTGCATTAATCCAGAATCATATAATTGGAAATCATTTTGGGAATTCAAATATTAAAAATATCTCACGACATTTTAACCTTTCTATTTCCCATTTATCACGAATCTTCAAAAATATTACAGGAATAAATTTGAAGGAATTTATGAATAAGATAAAAATGTGCAACTCTCTTTTTGAATTGATTGATAAAAAACCCATAAAAAAAGTGGCATCATTATCAGGTTATAGTGACAGGTATGCCTTTTGTAGAGCATTTAGAAGGATTTTTGGCATCGCTCCATCTATGGTTAAAATAACGGTCGAATAGCTGAAACTGTCACGCTTTTACTCATGTCTAAAAATACCAATTGAGTTCTTTCTCTTCATAGGTTAGAATTCTCTATTGGATAAACATGTGTGGAATTGTTGGGGTAGTTGATTTAAAAGGAAAGGATAAAATTGAGAGGGAAAAGATTAAATCAATGGCAGACCAGATTATCCATAGAGGACCTGATGATGAGGGTTTCTATTTAGATAACGGTATCGCTTTCGGTGCTCGAAGATTAAAAATTATAGACCTTGAAACGGGACATCAGCCCCAGTCCAATGAAGATGGAACAATCTGGATAACCTTCAACGGAGAAATTTATAATTTTCTTGAGCTCAGGAAGGAGCTTGAAGAGAAGGGTCATAAATTCAAGACAAAATCAGATACTGAGACAATAATTCACCTTTACGAGGAGGAAGGAGAAGAAGGTTTCAAAAAGCTCAGGGGTATGTTTGCTTTCGGAATATGGGATGGAAGAAGGAGAAGACTTTTACTCGTCAGGGATAGAATTGGAAAAAAACCGCTCTATTACACATTTCCTGAGCCTTCAACAATTGTTTTCTCTTCTGAAATAAAGGGAATTTTGACATATGGAGATATTGATAAAGAGCTGGATTTAAATGCTCTTGATCTATACCTAACTCTCGAATACATTCCTTCCCCCCTTTCAATATTTAAAAAGATAAAAAAATTAACCCCGGGACATTATCTTGTTTTTGACGAAAGAGGAGCTTTTGAAAAAAGTTACTGGGAGCTTGAAAAGATTGAGGTTCCTTCAAATATAGAAGAAACAAAAGAGAGACTGAGGGAACTCATAAAGGAGTCTGTAAAACTGAGACTTATTTCCGATGTTCCCCTTGGAGCTTTTCTATCGGGAGGAATAGATTCAAGTACAATTGTGGCAATGATGCACTCCCTTGGAACAGATCCATTAATGACTTTCTCCATTGGATTTGAAGAAAAGTCTTACAATGAGTTAAAACATGCAAAAAGGATTGCAGAGCTTTTTAAAACCCAGCATTATGAATTTGTTCTCACGCCCGATGCCCTTGAGTTAATATGGGAGCTTGTAAACTATCTTGATGAGCCAATGTCAGATTTCTCCATATTCCCAACTTATCTTGTATCAAAGATGGCTCGGAAGTATGTTACTGTTATTCTTTCTGGAGATGGAGGTGATGAACTCTTTGGAGGTTATGAGCATTACATTGCAGAAAAGATAGAAAGAATTCTAAGAAAATATTTTCTCAAAATACCCCATGCAATTTTTCCGGTAATTTCCCATTTCCTTCCTCCAAGGGATGTAAAAAAAGGGATAATAAACAGAATAAAAAGATTTTCTGATGGGCTAAAATTCCCAGAGGAGCTTTCCCATTTTAGATGGATGCTATATCTTGATAATATTTCAAAGAGCAGACTTTACTCTTCGGATTTCCTCTCAAAACTTGATAGAAACAATGAACTATGGGAGAAGGAACCATTCTCATTGATTTTTGAAAAGATGAAATTTTATGATGAAATGAACAGGGAACTTTTCCTGGACTTAAAGAGTTATCTTGTTGATGACATTATGGTAAAGGTGGATAGAATGTCTATGGCTTGCTCCCTTGAAACAAGAGCTCCCCTTTTAGACCACAAACTTGTTGAGTTCGTATTTTCCCTTCCTGGAAATTTTAAAGTCCGAGGATTAACGACAAAATGGATATTTAAAAAATCCATGGAAGGTATTCTGCCTAAGGAGACAATTTACAGACAGAAGGAAGGATTTTCAATACCGATAAAAAAATGGCTGAGGGATGAATTTAGAGACCTGATGGGAAATTATCTTTCTGAAAGAAGGATAAAGGAAGGTGGGCTCTTTAATTACTCAGAGATTGAAAAAATGAAGGAAGAACACATAAAAGGAATTGAGAACCATAGCCACCGCCTCTTCGCCCTTCTACTTTTTGAGATTTGGAGGGAAAGGTATCTTTCTTAAAAATACGGAGAATTTTGGATGGATAAAGATTTTCACAATCAAATTAAAAAACCAACCATAATTCTTAACAAAGAGAAGGTTCTGAGAAACATTGAACGGATGGCAGAGAAAGCAAAGAAAAGTGGGGTCTTTTTCAGGCCCCATTTTAAAACCCATCAATCTGCTAAAATAGGAGAATGGTTCAGAGAATTTGGTGTTACTGGGATTACTGTTTCCTCTGTAAGCATGGCATATTATTTTTATCAGAATGGATGGAATGATATTACCATTGCTTTCCCTGTTAATATAAGAGAAATAGATTCAATCAAGGAGCTATCTTCAAAAATTTCCCTCAATCTCCTTGTTCTTTCCAGTGAAGTTGTAAAATTCCTTGAAAATTCTCTTGAAAAAAGAGTAAATGTCTGGATAAAAATTGATGTTGGTTCAAGAAGAACAGGAATTCCGTGGGATGATTTTGAATCAATTTTAAAACTTGCCATAGAAATTGAAAAAGCTAAAAAACTTAATCTTGAGGGAATTCTTACCCATGCAGGTCATTCCTATCGCTGTAAGTCAAAGGTGAAAATTTTAGATGTTCATAAAGATTCTGTCTTTAAAATGAATAAAGTAAAGGAAATTCTTGAAAATAACCTATCAAGAAGGATTAAAATTTCTGTGGGAGACACTCCAACATGCAGTCTGGTTGAGAAATTTGAGGGGGTTCATGAAATTAGACCTGGTAATTTTGTTTTTTACGATGCAATGCAACTGGAGCTTAATACCTGTAATGAGGATGATATTGCTGTTGCTGTTGCATGTCCTGTGGTTGCAAAACATCCCGATAGAAACGAGATTATCCTTTATTGCGGCGCAATTCATCTTTCAAAGGATTTTATTACAAAAGAAGATGGGACAAAGGTTTTTGGGTATCCTGCGTTTCCTGAAGAGAATGGGTGGAGTCCAATTATCAAAAATTTATATGTCTCATCCCTTTCTCAGGAGCACGGGATTTTAAGAACCGATAAAGAGAATTTTGAAAAAATAAAGGTTGGTGGCATTATAATGGTTCTTCCTGTCCATTCATGTCTAACTGTTGATGCCTTGAAAGGATATTTGACTCTGGAAGGCGAAAAGATTGAGTGTGGTTTCTTTAAATAGCAAGCTCTGTATCCAGGAATGAGCTGAGAGAGGCTCTTTATTCTTCCTTGCTCTCTTTAAGTGAAGTGATGATGAGCAAAGGTCCGACAAAGAATGCCTTTCCAATGAAATAAATTCCTATACCTGTGGAGATTGCATTATCCTTGGATGTTTCAAATCCGACAATACTCAGAACCCAGATTCCTGCAAAAAGACATAGTACTGATGCAAGAATTCCTGTGACTATTCCAAAGGTTTTAAGATTTTTGTCCATTCATCACCCCCCTTTCAGATAATCTATTATTTTTTTCTTATTTTCTTTCCTCTTCATCCATTCTTTTACCATGTTTCAGGGCAATTTTTATAAGGGACTCCAACAAATTCGTGAATTTTCTGGTCAATCAATTTTTTGTTTTCCCTTGTGACCTCAATTCCTGTGCCTTTAAAAGCCTCACCCAAATGTCTAAAATAGCAGGACATTTCTTCCTATTGCTCCTTCTTTGCCAATACAAGATTTTCAAGCCCGTTTTCTGCAAATTCTTCAGCGTAACTGTTGAAAATGGGATTTATCTTTTTTATCCTTTCATTTATTTCCATTTTTTCAACAGCTGATTTTCCATACTCTCTCTCCAGATCTCGAATTGCCAGTCGGGTCATAAGTGTCTGCCAGAATATTTCGTCGTTGTAGTCCTCGATATATTTCTGAATTTCATCTTCGAGTTTTTCAGATGGAAGAAGAGATCTGGTATCCTCATCGAATTCAATGAGATTTGAAAATCCTTCCTTTTGAGCAAGGGATAGAAGGTATTGTTCAAGTTCTTCAAACTCTTCAATAATTTGTTCTTTAAAAGCGTTTATAACCCATGTGGCTGTGGATACAAGTTTTAAAAGACTCTCAAATTGATCCCTTGTAAATTTTGTTTCTATCATTTTTTCCTCCATCGTTTCATTATTAATCTTTTTGCCGAAAAGCTCAACTTTTAATCTGAATTGTGCATTCAACTATTGGATACTTTCCCTGTAAATATTCGCAGATTCTTTTGAGTAACTCGTTTTGATTCAAATTATAATTTTTGAGGTATATGTGAGCTGAGAAAACAAGCATATCAGATGTAATTGACCAAATATGGGCACTGGATATCTCATTTATTTCATGGAATTTTTCTTTAAGCTCAAGCCCGAGTTTATCAATATCGATTCCTTTTGGCGCTATTTCAAGAAGTATTTTTCCCGATTCTTTGAGAACTGAAAATGCCCAGTAGGCAATCAATATTGAAATACCAAAGCTTACAATCGGGTCAACAATGAACCATTCTTTAAGGATAATCATTACGGAAGCAAATAGAACAGCAATTGAGGATAGGGCATCACCAATTAAATGGAAAAATACACTTTTAATGTTGATGTTATCTCTGTAATGTCTTCTCAAAATTAAAATACTGGCTATATTGGCAAAAAGACCTGCTACAGCAATTAGAAACATTTCAAATCCGAGAATTTTAGAGGGATTTAAAAATCTTCTTATAGAATAATAAATTATCAGTCCTGAAATGGGAAGAAGTGTTAATCCATTTATAAAGGCAGCAAGAATTTCTGCCCTGTAAAGTCCGAAAGTCCTGTGATGACAGGGAGGTTTTCTTGCAATGAGAATTGCTCCAAGACTTAGACCTATTGCGAAAGCATGGGTGAACATATGAAATGCATCGGAAATAAGAGCAATGCTTCGAGTTAATATACCTCCTATTATTTCGATTACCATAAATGCAATAGTTATTGAAAAAGAGATTAAAAGCCTTTTCATTTCTGAAAATCTGAAATCTGAGGTTTTCTGGTGATAAAAAATATCTTTCATCTCGTTAAAAATCTATTTTATAGCGAGGAAATTACAATTTCCAGAAATTGTTTTTTCGATTGCAGATAGAATATGGGTGTGAATAAAAGCCCCAAAAGCTATATGAAAAAGAGAAACATAAGCAAACTCTCGGTTTTCTGTACTTTTTCCAATTTTTTGATTTTCTTATTTTATCTTCGGAATTTTCTTGAACATTCCCTTTACAATTTTTCTCGCCATATCTTCTATTAACTCCAAATTGCTCGATTCCTGAACATCCTCACGACCTTCCATTAATATAGAGCCTGTTTTAGGGTCAAGCATTTTCAGCTCAATTGAAATTGTGTAGAAAATTCTTATTGTTGGAAATTGGGTTTGTCTTGGATCAGCGGGTCTATGATAATGACTCACTCCTCCCGCTTCCCTCCCTTCATATCGAGGAACCTTTCCGATAACTATCGCATCAACTCCCAGGGCTTCCCCAATCTTTGAAAGAGCATTTTCAGTGATTTCTGATTTCTTGAGATTCAAGTTTTCTAACACCTTTTCCACCTCTTTCCCCTCAATAACTTCAAAACCTTTCTTTCTAAGTTCTGATGCTACAAGTTTTGAAACATCCTTTCCCGAATTTGGATTCTCAGGAGCAGGTTCAAAGTCAATAATTGTCACTTTTTTGTATTTCCCTAAATCTACTGTTGGATAAATTTTTACTTCTCCTGAAAAAACGCCACAAAACATCAAAACTGAAACCATTACAATAATAGCTTCCATAACCCCTCATTTTTATTTAATTATTCTAAAGATTCTTTCTTATTTGAACTCTCTCCCATTATTAATGTCTTTAACCTCCAGAATATGCTCTCCCACTTCCATTTCGGAGAGTGGAATGGACAAATAAATCGGAGTTTTCCCGGATTTAATTTCCGTTTTTTCTTTTATTGTCTTAATCATATTGCCATCCTTAAAAATATTTAAGTTAATCAAGACTTCTCTGAACCCCCTCTCATTTTTATTTTATAAAAAACAAAAAAAATTCCTGTCAAATAAGATGATTTTTCTTGACAGATAATTCTTAAGCTAATAACATTTTTTAAGGAGATGAAATATGAAAAGGATTGGTTTTATTGGTCTTGGGTTAATGGGAAAACCTATGGCATTAAACCTTATTAAAAAGGGTTATGAAGTGGGAGTTTACAATAGAACCTTTGAGAAGACAAAGGATTTCGAGGGAAAGGCAGAGATTTTCGAAAAACCATCAGAGGTTGCCAAAAACAGGGATGTTGTAATAACCATGGTCAGGGATCACAGAGCAGTTGAAGAGATTATTTTCGGAGATTATGGTTGTATACATGGTGCATCGGAAGGAACTACTTTTATAGATATGAGCACCATATCTCCTGAAAGCTCAAAGAAAATTGCATTAACACTAAAAAAGAAGGGCTTCCATTTCATTGATGCGCCTGTGTCAGGAAGCACTTGGGCTGCCGAATCAGGAACCCTTGCAATAATGGTTGGTGGCGATATAGAAATTTTTGAGAAACACAGGGATATCTTAGAGAACCTTGGCTCAAAGGTTGTATACATGGGCGAAAATGGAATGGGCTCATTGATGAAACTTGTCAATAACCTGATCGGAGCATGCTGGACAGTCTCCCTTGCAGAGGGGCTTCTTCTTGCAAAGAAAGGAGGACTAAACCTTGAATCTGTTCTTGAAGTTCTATCAGCGGGTGCCTACAAATCACCCCTTGTTGAAATAAAGGGAGGGAAGATGACAAAAGCGGATTTTTCAACCCAATTTTCCTTAGACCTCATGTATAAAGACCTTCTATACATCACAGATGCCCTTGAAAAGTTAGGTGTTTTTTCTCCTGTTACAGCAGTTGTAAAAGAAATATTTAAAGGCTCTTTTGAGAAAGGTCTGGGACCCCTTGACTATTCCTCTGTCTTTGAAATTATTGAGAAAATGAGTAAGGAATAGATTGGATATGGGGAAAAGAGGGGGCTAAGAAAGCTTTAAGAAAAAATTCTTTGTTGACACAAATGACCTTTATTATTTCTGTAAATAGTAAATTTTTATAATTTACGGGAATGAAATATCTGAATTTTAAAAACGCAGTAAAGGACTTCCCATTATTTCGTAAACTACTGGATAAGGATTTAATAAAAGATCCAGAAAGCCTTTAGAGCCTCGAAATAGGAATATCTGGAAGGGACTTGACAATGATCATTTAGCAAAGTAAAATAATATATGTAAATATGTAAATATATTTATTAGCTTAAAATGAACAAAATATTCATGGCTCTTTCTGACCCAACGAGGAGGAAGATAATAAAACTCTTGAGGAAAAGGGACATGACCCCAACAGAAATTCTTGAGAAAATAAAAATCTCTCAGCCAACCCTCTCTCATCATCTTGACATACTCAAAAGAGCTAATATAATTTCAGGAGAAAGGGAGGGGCAATTCATTAAATACTCTTTGAACATGAGTGTTTTAGACATGGCAATTGAATATTTAATGAAAATTATAAAAAAGGAGGGTGTAAATGAGACTGACTTTAAAGAGTGAAATTTTTCCACTAAGTCTGATTTTAATTTTTATTCTCATTTCAATTTATGCCTATGATAAGTTACCCGACCCTGTTCCATCCCATTTTGACATTCATGGAAATCCTGACGATTACATGCCAAAATTCAAATATTTCCTTTTTCTTTTCGGCGTCTTTATTGGTCTCTATGTAATTTTGACTTTTATCCCCCTTATAGACCCTTTCTGGAGGAAAATTCAGCCAAAATATAAGATTATTCTTCTGTTAAGGGATTTTGTTCTTGTTTTCTTCCTCTATTTTTTCATAATGGCTCTAATTGCTGGGAAAAAAGGACATCTTGAACTTCTAAATTTAGGGATTGGCTTCGGATTCCTTTTCATCCTTATAGGGAATTATCTTCCTAAACTTCCAAGAAATTTCTTCTTCGGGATTAGAACACCATGGACAATAGCATCTGAAGAAATATGGAAAAGGACTCATATTTTAGGTGGCTGGGTCTTTGTTTTGGCGGGAATAGGGATGGTTATACTTTCTTTACTAAAATTTAAGCTTGAAGTAATTATTTTCCCTGCAGTGGTTATTACAGCAATTCTTCCAACCCTCTACTCTCTTCTTCTTCATTTGAAAACAAAAAAAATAGAAGGGAGCCTGATTTAACAATATCAAAATGAAGTCTTTCAGGAAGTAATATTTCTGTAAAGTTCAATTTGTGATGAATAGAAAAGAAAAGAGAGAAAAGAGCGTAAAAAGAGAAGAGCTTGAGAAAAGATGAAAAATAGAAGAATCAAGAGCCCTGAATTTGCGAATATTCTCATCAAAAAGAGGAAGGGTATGTAGTAAAAAAGGAGGAATAGATTCAGAAGAATATAGAGAATAAATGTTTTTCCAAAATTTTTAAAGACTAAATTGATTGTCCTGAGAAGGGAAAGGGTTATAGTTTTTTCTTCTCTAAAAACTATTCTTATCCTTCCATAATCAAAGAGCATCCTGAGAATTAAAAATAATATTCCTGCAATGATGAATGTTAACAGAGAAAAATAGAAAGAGAATTTTTCAGAGCCTGTAAAGTTGAAAAAAAGCTCATTGGACTTTTCAAGTAATCTCCAGATTATTAAGAAAAGAATAATCAGTGGAATGAAAAGAAAGGATAGTTTTATGAATCTCCAGAAATATTTGGGAGCATTGGAAAATATATCTTTTGAATTTTTGCCATCATCTTTTAATAAGGAGATTATTCCACCTGAAAGGAAAAGATTGATAAACCAGTAGAGCAAAGATAGAAAAAGAGAAAAAAGGATGAGCATTCCTATTTCATTTTTGTAATGGGTCATAAATTCAAAGAATATGGAAAGGTCTCCCCTTAAAGTTTTTTCAAAGATTAAACTCCTTGAGAATGCCTTTGAAAATAAAGAATTTGTAGGGAAAAAGAAAATCAGAGAAAAGATAAAATTTATTAACCAGAGAATGAGAATCACCCTCCAGTTCAGAATCCCTTGGTTTATACCTTTTTTAAAAGCATTCCCTATCATTTTTCACCCTCAAAAAGAAAATAAAAAAGATTGAAATAAAGAAAGAATCTTAAGACAAATTCCCAGCGATAAAGGATTCCTTTTTGTACTCATGGAATTGTTGAAACGATTTCTATCAAGGAGGAAAATTTTCTCAGGGTCAATCTCAACAGATTTTACCTTAACAGGCTTTATGTATTTAAACTTCTTCCATTTTCCCTTTCCATCCCAGAATTCCTCTATCTTTTTATCATCCTCAAAGAGAATCTTTATCTTAACTGGAAATGAGATTGAGCCTTCCTTCACAATCACAACCTCACTCTCCCAATTCCCCTCTTCCTTGAATTTCATATCCATTTTCCCCTCTGGTTTTTTAAGTTTTTTTGTTCTTACTCTTTCAACTTTATAATCAATGGTTTCTTCGCTAAAAAGGAAAGAATTGAAGAACCAGTCAAGTTCCTTTTCCGAAACTTCCTCTGCAGTTCTTATAAAATCCTCTGTTTTAGGGTGTTTAAATTGAAATCTCTTAAAATACTCTCTCATAATCTTTGAAAAAACCTCCTTTCCAAGATACTTTTCAAGGGTTAAAAGCATAAGAGCTGATTTTGCATAGGAATTTACTGAATAACTTCCACCCGAGAAAAATTCATAGGATTTTTTATATATTGGGTCAAGGGAAGGGATTGAAATGTAAGATAATCTTTGAGAATCAACATCTCCTAATTTGAATCCTAAAATATTAATTACAGAGGTTTTCTCTCCAAAAATTTCATCCATCCCTTTCACTTCTGAATAGGAGTTTATACCTTCATCAAGCCATGCCTCCTCAAACTCATTGTTGGCACACATTCCATACCAGTATTGATGCCCGAACTCATGAAGGGTCACAAGCTCAAGAGATAGAAGTCCCTTTGGAAGCCAGTAGAATGAGCCAGCAGTTATCAATGTGGGATACTCCATCCCTCCTGCCTGTAAAGCATAGGAAGGAGGGTCTACAACTGTGATTGTCGGGTATGGGTAAGGTCCGTAATTTTTACTGAAGAATTCAATGGATTTCTTAATAATATTAAAATATCTTTCTTTATGTATCATGTGTTCCCTGTCAAGAAACAGTAATATTTTTGTATTTACTTCAGGTTCTTTCAGTGAGAAATTCTCTTCAAATATTCTATGATTTGGAGATGCGCTCCATGCAAAGTCGTGAATTTTATCCTGTTTAAATACTCTCACAATTTCTCCCTTCTCTTTCCACTCATTTATTTTTACTCCTGAGGAGACAACTTGGAATTTTTCAGGAGTTCTTATTTCAACTTCGTAAGTTCCAAAGTCCGAGAAAAATTCTGAATTCCTGTGGTACTGATGGGCATTCCAACCTTCTTCCCTTAAAACAGCAATTTTTGGAAACCACTGGGCAAGCATGAAGAAATCCCTTGAATATCCCGACCTTGCAATAACCTTCGGAAGTTTTGATTCAAAAATTATTGAAATTGTCAGGGATTCTTCTGGATTTACAGGATATTCAAGAGAAATTTTTGCAAGGGTTCTATCATAAATATTTCCATCGTCAGGCTGAACATACTGGAGTTTTTCCTTTAAATCCGCTCCATTTATCTTTAGCTCCTTTATTTCACAGTAGCCCCATTCCATATCCTTTCTTTTAAATCTTCCTATCCCTGCCCCTCTCATAAAGGTAGAAAGCTCATTTCTGAAGGCATTTAGATAAAGATGGAAATAAATTTCAGAAGTCGGTTTTGAAGTAGAATTTTTCCAGATAATAGTTTCCTCACCCTTTAATAACTTTTCTTCGGAAAGAAGTTTCGCTTTTATTTTGTAATTAACAACTTCCTCTGAATAGATAAAGGCTGAGAATAGAAAAAGAAGAAAAAATCTTCTCATATTATCCTCCTTTCTATTATAAACGAATTCTAACCTTTTACGGTTCATTTGACAAATAAACATCAAAATTTTATCCTTTCTTTGAAAGGAGAGGTATGAGGAAGTTATTTTTTGGTTTATTTATAATTTTAATTTCCATTTTTTTAATTTCCGAGGAGTTTTTTTTAACATATAGAAAATATCAAAAGCCCGAGATAATTTCTCAAATGGAGAAAATGCTTGAAAATGCTCCTGATTTGAAAAGCAAAATAGAGATTGCAAAGGAATTTCTTAAGAAAGCCCCTCAAAATGTTCTTATCCACAGGACCTATCAAGACTTTATGAGGATTTACGACCCTGACAAATTATACGAAGAATATGAACTTTTGTATAAAAAGAATTCCAATAATCCTATTTACATTTATCTTTTTGGGAGGATTCAGAAAAAGAGCGAAGATGCAAAATCTTATTTTGAAAAGATAATTGAAAAGGATAAGAATTTTTACTGGGGTTACATAGGTCTTTCCTATTATTATACAAATGAGGTGAAGCCTCCTGACTATTCAAGGGCTGAGGAACTCCTCAAAAAAGCTATTTCCATTGACAACTCTCAGCCCGAGGCATTTCTTAATCTTCACACCATTTACACGATGCAGAGAAAATATGAGCTTGCTGACACAGTCTCTGATATTTTAATGAAAATGAATCCTGACGATGATGGAATATTCTTTATTTCTGTAAACAGATTCATAAGAACAGGTGAAAGGGATAGAATTATATCAGCGGTAGAAAACAGAATTAAGGAGAAAGGAGAAAGACCAAATCTTCTTCTTTTCCTTGCTGATACTTATTTTGGTAGCGGGAACACTGAGAAGACAATTGAAATGTTTGAAAAGTTTGTGAATCTATACCCTAAAAATTCAAATACCCCGACAGTCCTTTTTAATCTGTCAGTTCTTTATTCGAGAAAATTTGATAAAAATAAGACCCTTCAATATCTTAAAAGAGCCTTTGATGAGGGATATAGTTTAAGGGGATGGGTAGAAAATTATCCTCCATTTTCATTTTTAAAGGAGGAAAAAGAGTTCAGGGATTTGATTTTAAGGATAAATGAAAAAATTGGATTAGGAGTAAAAGTTACAAATTTTAAAGGAAAAGATCTGAAAGGAAACATTTTTGAGCTTGGAAAGCTTGAAGGGAAGGTTGTTCTTATGGAGTTCTGTGCATCTTGGTATGACCAGTGCAGAGCTGAAATTCCATTTTTGAGAGAGGCTTATAAAAGATTTGGGAAAAAAGGATTTGAGATAATAAGTGTAAGTCTTGATGAAGATGAGGAAGCTCTTTCTTCATTTGTTTCAAAAGAGTCTATTCCATGGAAAATCATCTTTTCTGGAAAGGGAAGGAATGACCCGATTGCAAAAATTTTTGGTATAGATTCGATTCCCTCAAACTTTCTTGTTGATAGAAAAGGGATAATGAGGTATGCAGATCTGAGGGGCGAAAACCTGCTCAAAAAAATTGAGGAGCTTTTGAAGGAGAAATAAGATGAAATTAAAGAAAGTTGCTGAGGCACAGGGTATTACAGAAGCTGAAATTATAAAAAACTTTCTTGAAGCTAATGGGATCCCCGCAGGACTCAGATACGAATCCATTGGTAAGGTTTTAGGGCTTACAACAAATGGTCTTGGGATTGTCAAAATTTTTGTCCCTGAAGAGCGCGAAAAAGAGGCAAAAGAACTAATTGAATCAGCCAAAAGTCAAAAAGAATAACAAAAATTTTTCTGGAACTTTTAAATTCATGTTTTCGTTTCTTTAATATGGAAGTAAAGACAAGGAATGAAAGACCTATTCAATGGCAGATTTAGAAGAAATTGTTGCAAGGTGTTTGCAGGGAGAGGAATACGCATGGGAATACATAGTGAGAACATTTTCGAGGAGGATTTATAATATGGCATATCAGATAACAATGAATTCCGCTGAGGCAGAAGACCTCACTCAGGAAATCTTTCTTAAACTTTATGCTTCTTTGAATAAATATAGCCCAAGGAGTAATTTTAAATTGTGGCTTTACAGACTCGCAAAGAATCACATAATAGACTGGTACAGGAAGAAGAAATATATAAATTTAAAAATGGAGGAAATGAAGCAGAGTTTACTTATTAATTCCTCAGGAAACTCATTTAAGGAAAATATGGAGGAGCTCAAAGATAAAATAAGAAGAGCAATAGAATCCCTTGACATTCAATTTAAACTTCCAATTATATTGAGGGATTTACAGGGGCTCAGCTATGAGGAAATTTCCAATATTTTAGATATACCTGTTGGAACGGTGAAATCAAGAATTAACAGGGGGAGGCTTTTACTCTCAGAGATTTTGAGAGGTGAAAAATGAGATGCGATGAAGTAAGAGAAGTAATTACAATTTTTCTGGAAGGAGAGCTTGACAAAGAGACTTCTGAATCTTTAAAGGCTCATATAGATACTTGTGAAAATTGCAAATCCCTCTTGGGAGATTCTATAGAAATTCTCCATTTCCTTCGCACCATAGAACCATTGCCTGTTCCTGAAAGAGTTGTTGATGGAATACTAAAAGCTACGACAAAGAGAAGAAGACTTTCCTTTTTACCTATATTCCAGCCCCAGTGGGTTTTTGCCTTCTCTGTCTTTGTCCTTTCTTTCTTTTTCTTTACATATCCCAAAAAAGCTATTTTGTTTGATTCCATTGAATTCAAAATCCATCGAACATACTCCCAGGCGGTAAAGTTAGTTTCAAAGGTTGAAGGAAGACTGGATTATTTTAAAGGTTTGAGATTTAGAAAGATATCAAAGCCCATGGGGACTGAAAGAGAAAATTTGGAATTAAAAAGTGAAAAGAAAGGAACTGAGAGGATTTTTATCTCTCGGGAGATAAAAAATTTAAAGATATTTCTTTAAAAGGAGGAAGAAATGAGTTGTTATTATCATCCGGAAAGAGATGCTAAAAATAATTGCTTAAAATGTAATAAACCCCTTTGCGAGGAATGCTCCATTGAAACAAATGGAAAAGTTTTTTGCAAGGAATGTGTTGCGGAAGAAATAAAGAGAATTCAAGTTAAAAAGAAATCTCCAAGCCTTGCTGCTATCCTTTCCATTGTCCCAGGACTTGGCGCTATTTACAACGGTCAAATACTGAAAGGAATATCCTTTATCCTTATTTTTGCTTCTCTCGTTGGACTTGAGGACTATGCAAAGGGCTTTGAGAATAATATTTTTGGGCTAATGATCGCAGGATTTTTTCTTTACATGATTATTGACTCCTACAATTCAGCAAGGGTAATAAATCTTGGTTTGGAAGCAGAAGGTGCCTATCCAAAAGAAGGCTCAACACTTTTCGGAATTTTTCTCCTTTTCCTTGGAATTGCTTTCATGCTGGCCAGTTTTGGTGTCATTGAATACGAACACATTGTAAAATTGTGGCCACTTATATTTATAGTGATTGGAGCAAAAATGATTTATAAATGGAGAAAAATTTCTCAATAGGAGGTAAAAATGGCAAAAAGAAGCTGGGACGCTTTAATTTTTGGACTTATTCTTCTGATTTTAGGTATTCTTTTTCTTCTGAGTAATTTCGGATACAGAATAAATGTTTGGGATGTTATTGAAAAATACTGGCCAGTTCTTCTGATTCTTCTTGGATTGAAATATTTAATCTCAGGGATAAGGAAAAAATGAAAGCAAGGGATGTAATTCTCGCAATACTTATAATAGCTTTCGGGCTCTCAATTAAGTATGCCAGAAACATAAAAAATGAAGTCGTATCAATATTTCACAGGGGGGAAACTTTTGAGTTTGAAGAAGATATTTTAGTGGATGGAAGAGAGAAAATTCAGGTTGAGGGGAAAGGGCTAAATCTTATTGTTGAGGGATGGGATGGAGATAAAATCGAGGGGAAGCTCATAAAGAGCGTTAATTCTTATTCTAAAGAGAAAGCAGAAGAGTTTGCAAAGGAAATTAAGTTGGAAAGGGAAATTGCAGAAAATTTTACAAAATTTAAGATTGTTAGCCCGGAGGAATTCGAGGTCAGTTTCTTTTTAAAATTCTTTTGGTTTAAATCCTCTCCTGACATTACTTTGAACTTAAAAATCCCCTTCAAAAGTTCAATTAAAGTTTCTTCAGAACATTCAGATATTGAGATTTCAGAAGTCAAAAATTCCTCTGAAATTGATAATACCCATGGCGACATAAAAATTAAAGATTGTGAAGGTAATTTTTCTATAAGGAACTCCCACGGAGATATAAATATAACAAATTTAAATGGAGACATTAAGATTCTCTCCCCCCATTCCTCAATTAACATTGAAAATGCTTTAAATGCCGAGATAGAGGCAGGCTATGAAGATATTTCCATAAGAAATTTAAGAAATTTGAAGCTTATTACAAAACATTCTCCAGTGGAAATTTCAGAAGTTAAGGGAGAAGTTTACATAGAAAACACTCATTGCGATATATCTATAAAAGATTCTTCCCTGAAAGGTAAAATCCAGGGCGAGCATCTTGAGATAGACGGAGAAGGTATTTCAGCAGAAGAACTTCAAATTACCAATTCCTATGAGCCTATATTTTTAAAGAATTTTTATGGCAATGCAAAAATATATTCAAAACATAATGAGATTGAAATTGATGTAATGAAAGGAAGTAATGTGGAGATTGAATGCCAGTATTCAGATGTAACTGTAAACCTTGATAAGGAATGGAAAGGAGAGATCCTGCTGGATCCTTTTCAGGGGCAACTGGAGGCCTCTTATATTAGCCTGAAGGAAGTAGAAGAAATGGGGAAAAGGAAGATTTTTAAGGCAAATCTTGGAGGGGAGAACCTTTTATCTATTAAAACTACTTATGGCAAAATTTTTTTAAATCGACAAAGTGATTAACTAAAATTAATCTTATATGTAAGCCTTGAAATTATTTTTAAATTTAAATAAAGAATTAGATTACTAATGTCCTTTTTATATTTTGTAACATACTTTACAAACTGATTTTCTTCATCAAATCTTAATCTACTCTCGAATTCTGAAAGCTCGTCCCTCAACTCAATCAAAAGATGTTGTAAAGAACGGTAACGGGATTGGATTTCATTGAGGCTTTTTTTATCAGCCTCCTCAGGGTTGAAGAATGCAGGAATTGAAGGAATTGTTCTATTCGCTTTATCAGTTAATTCATCAACCAATTCATCCAATTCTTGAAGATAATCCAGATAGCTTTCTTTGTTCTGTAGTTTTTCGTGTGCTTTCTCGAAAAGAACATTCAATTGGGTTCTAAGAGAATCTATAAAACATTCAACTCCAAAATGGGGCCTTTCAAAATTGAATAAATCAACAAAATCTCTTCCTATGTAAAGCTTATCCTTATAATAAGAACTGATCTCTGAAGGATCGTGGGAGTAATATTTCACCTCAAAGCTGTTGTCTTTATCCCTGCTTCTCAATCTTGCTATCACGAGAAAACTATTCTGCTCAATAAAATAGCTGTTATTTTCAATAATAGCTGTGTAACAAATTATATTCTCGACAAGATAATTCCTTATCCATTCCAGAACATCCACCTTTGGAGTGACATACTCCTCAGCCTTTGCTTTCAGGCTATCGGGGCTTAAAACATGAAAATTCGGAGAGAGAAGGAAGAGCTCTTCGCCAAGTCCAAGCTCAAGATGAAGGTTCTTTAGAACATTTTTTTGAAAACTATCAAAATGTATTCCTATTGGACGGGGGAGCAATTTTTTTCCAATCTTCTGAATATTCAATAATTCATCCATCAATTTTTATATAACAAAAGGAAAGATAAAAATCAAATCGACTAATCTTTTATTTCAAGCCTTCCTTCCAGAGCCCTTGCTATTGTAACCTGGTCTGCGAAATCTATATCTGAACCAACGGGAATTCCTATTGCTAACCTTGTAAGCTTAACATTTAAAGGTTTAAGAATTTGAACAATATACTGACTTGTAGCCTCACCATCAACTGTAGGATTTGTTGCAATTATAACTTCCTTTATCCTCTCTTTTTCTATTCTCTTTACAAGTTCCTCAATCTTTATGTTTTCAGGTCCTTTTCCCTGCAGAGGAGAAATTGTTCCAAGAAGAACATGGTATTTACCTTTGAATTTCTCTGTTTTTTCTATGGCAGAGATATTGTAAGGCTCCTCAACAACACACAAAAGGCTTCCATCGCGCTTTTCATCAGAACAGATTCTGCAAGGGTCTACATCAGTAATATTGTTACAGATTGAGCAATATTTCAGTTTTTCCTTCACTTCCTTTATTGTTGCAGAAAGGGCATTGACATCCTCCAGAGGAGCTTTAAGAATGTAAAATGAAATTCTCTGGGCAGATTTTGATCCAATTCCGGGTATTTTTTTCAATTCATTTATCAATTTATTTAATGGTTCAGCCCATTCAAACATGGCAACTTCTTAGAACTTATATATTGAAAAGCCCAGGAAATGGTAAACCAATGGATTCAAGCTTGGAACTCATTTCCTTTTCCACTTTTGAGGAAGCATCATTAAAAGCAGCAACAATCAGGTCTTCCAGCATCTCTTTTTCCTCGGGATTGATAACTTCCTTTTCTATTTTCAAAGAAAGAATCTGTTTCAAACCATTCATTTCAACTGTCACCATTCCCCCTCCGCTACTTCCTTGCACCTTTAATTCCATCATTTCCCGCTGGAGTTTCTCCTGCATCTCCTTTGCAGTTTTCATTAATTTTTGAAAATCAAAAATATTCTTCATCTTCTTCTCCTTTTCCAATCTTTTTCCTATATATAATTTTACCATTCATTTCTTTCAGAAATGTTTTGAGAAGGGGTGGGAGTTCCTCTTTCTGCTCGGGTTCCCCTTCTTTGCTCTCAAAAATTATCAAAAAGTCATTACCTGTCATCTCTTTTAGTTTGTTTTCAAGATAGGTGTGATTCCTGTTTATTATTTCTTTTAAGTATTCTGTCTCCTTATCCAGAATAATTTTTAATGTTTTACCTTCAATGGAGATTGATGGCAGATGTTTTAGCGTTGAGCAGAGTCTCGGATTCTCCCTTCCAACCTCTTCGAGGAAATCATTTGCGGAAAATGTCTTTTCAGAAATTTCTTCTTTTTTTTCAGCGATACTCTCTTCCTTAGCAATTATCTCTTCTTTTTTGGTTTCTTCCAGCTCAGGGGGTTTCTCGACAGCTTCCTTCGGGGAAATTTCGGTCACAATCTTTAAAACTTTTTCAATAGGAGTAAGTTTTTTAAGATAGGACAATCTTAAAAGAGTTGTCTCTACAATATATCTCGGATAAGAGGAGTGCCTTATCATAGAATCAGCTTGAATTAAAAGATTTACATACCTGAACAACTCCTCATCGCTGAATTTCTTAGCCTCTTCAATATATTTTCTTTCGTCATTTTCTGAGAGGGACAAAAAATCGGAGGGATTTTTTATTACTTTTGTTAGATATATTGTCCTGAAATGGTCAACAACATTTCTCATAAAATTCCTCAGATCTTTTCCTTCCTCCATAAGCTTTTCAATGATCTGGACGAGCTTTACGCCATCACCAGAAAAAATAGAAGAGGAAATTGAAAAAAGAGTCTCTCTGTCTGTCATTCCAAGGATTTCATCCACATCTTCATCTTTAACTTCTATTCCTGAGTAGGAAACAATCTGATCAAGAAAAACCTCAGCATCTCTCAAAGAGCCATCTGCAGAAATAGCTATTTTCCTGAGAGAAAAAGGAGATATCTTTATACTTTCCTTTTCACAAATTTTTGAGAGGGCTTCGAAAATCTCTTTTTCCGATATTCTTTTGAATTCGAAATGTTGGCTCCTTGAAACAATTGTTGAAGGGACTTTGTGGAACTCGGTTGTTGCCATTATAAAAATCACGCGAGGTTGAGGCTCCTCAAGGGTTTTAAGAAGGGCATTGAATGCCTCTGTCGTTAGCATGTGGACTTCATCAATTATAACAATTTTATACCTTGCATTCATAGGAGGAAATTTTACAACTTCCCTCAATTCTCTTACATCATCTATACCTCTGTTGGAAGCGCCATCTATTTCAATTACATCAATTGCTCTTCCCTCCTGAATTGAAACACAGAATTCGCATTCATTGCAGGGGTTTATTGTTGGTCCTTTAACACAGTTTAAGGATTTTGCAAGAACTCTTGCTGTTGTTGTTTTTCCAACCCCTCTCATGCCCGAAAAAATATAGGCATGGGATACTCTTTTTAAATTAATTGCATTTTTCAGGGTCTGGGCGATAACCCTTTGCCCTACAATTTCATCTAGGGTCTTTGGACGGTATTTTCTTGCGAGAACAATATAATTCATTTATTTTCCATAAAAAGGCTCAGGAGAAGGTTCGCATGGAAAGGAACTCTTACCGTTGCTTCCTTTCGGACCTGGCGGGGTTCAGAGCCTACCATCGACCCCCCTGAGCCAAAATTTTTCAAGGAAGTAAATAAAATTTTTTATCATTAAAAATTAAAAACTTTCAAAAGAAGATTTTTTATGGCGGAGAGAGTGGGATTCGAACCCACGACCCCGATTTTATTCGGGGTACACGATTTCCAGTCGTGCTCCTTCAGCCACTCGGACATCTCTCCACCCATTTATTAATAATACATTTTTCTTTTAAATCGTTCAATCCCTCAAATCAGGTTTTTAAATTTAACTTATAAGAAAATTCAAAAATTTATTCTAATTATTTTTGTATTTAATTCATGATTTTAAAATTTAGTAGATTCTTCGAGTCCAAAGGCTTTTTACAAAAAAGCATTTTTTATACACCCTTCTAACTTATCATGTTATAATTTAATAGGTGCCGATGTAGCTCAATGGTAGAGCAGCTGATTCGTAATCAGCAGGTTGAGGGTTCGAATCCCTCCATCGGCTTTATCATTTTTAATTAATTTCTCGCTCGTCTCGCCTTTAATATTTACTTTGATACTTTAAAAAGGGAATCGTCAAGTTCTGGATTTATCTCAATGGCTTCAAAAAGTAGCTGAGCACCACCCATAGCGGAAGTTATCAGGAATGAAAAAGGAAATTTTAGACCATCAACTTCTTTATAATCGCTTATTGTAGATACAGAGGTGTAAGATTTCCCTTGAAATTCAAAAGTTGATTCAGATTTTATCTCCAGACAAGAATTGGCTTCAAGGTAGTAAAACTTTTCTTTTCCATCTTTGGTTGTAACCTTTAACTTATAAGCAGATGTTCCCTCAACTTCTTCTTTTCCCAAGAGCTCTATTTTTATTCCTTTCTCTTTGTAATCCACAAAGGGGCCATCAAAATCTGCCTGATCCTTAGCTGATTCTGCCTGAACTCCTGTAAGTTCTATTGGTTCTCCTGAACCCATTAAAGGATTGATTTGCCATACCTTCTCCCCATCATAAATGCTTATAATTTTTTGTCCTTGAAAATCAGCTTCATTTCTCATAAGATTTGGTCTTTTTAGATACAGGGCAAAGGGAAACTCCATCCCTTGAGCCATAAGCTTTCCCATCATTTTAATGCTCTTTACCGCCTTCAGTTTCTCAATTCCTCCTTTTGACTGCAAATTTTTTGCAATTATTTCATCAACTGTCTGAGAAAAGGCTGAACCTGAAACAAAAATAAACAATACAATAATTGAAAATAGAAAAGCTCTTCTCAAAGCTTCCTCCTTGAATTAATTTCCAAGCAAAATTCTATCTTTTTAAAATTTTTATGTCAACTCAAGGGTTTCGGCTCCGAGAAATTGGTTTAGATAGTAGATGGAGAGTGATGTTAGTGAATATTCTCTCCCAACATAACTTTGAATTTTAACTGACTGAAAATATATGTTAAAATATTTTTCAATTCAAGGTTTTTATGGCTTTAAAAGAATGAAAAAAAATGCGTTTTTTCTTTTGCTGCCATTCCTCCTTCTAACCCTTTTAATCTTTATTGTGCCTATTCCAGAAGAAAATTATAACAATTCTTTGAAAATCCTTGACAGAAACGGTATAGAACTTTATGAGTTTTTGGGAAAGGATAAAACTCGTTCTCAGTGGCTATCCTTTGAGGAAATTTCACCATGGCTGATAAAAACAACAATTTTTCGTGAGGACAGACATTTCTATAAACATTTTGGCGTTAACCCCTTTGCTCTTTTGAGGGCTGGAATTGTTAACTTAAAAAATAGAAATATTGTCTTGGGTGGCTCGACAATCACAATGCAGGTGGCTAAGATTATGGAAGGAAGGAGAGGGAAGAGTATTTTAAAAAAAATATTGGAGATTATCGTGGCTGCCAAGCTCGAAATAAATTGGACAAAAAAAGATATTCTTTCTTATTATCTCAACAGTGTTTATTACGGGAATCAGCTTCTTGGATGTGAATCTGCATCCCAGTTCTATTTTGGAAAGAGCGCAAGGGAGCTTACCCTCTCCCAATCAGCTTTTCTTTCAATCATTCCATCTTCACCATCAGCTCATAATCCCTACAAAAATTTTGAAATTGTTATAAGAAAAGCAAGGACTCTCATTAAAAAAATGTATTTAAAAGGATGGATAAAAGAAGAAGATTACGAAATTGCAATTAACGAGAGAGTTGAACTGAAAAAGCCAGAAAATCCTTTGCTTGCACCTCATTTTGTATTCAGGATATTAAAGGAAGAAGAAGAAAATATTTACAATTTCTCAGAGACAAAAACAACCATTGACTACCATCTTCAGAAGGAGTCTCAGAATATTTTAAGGATGCATCTTGAAAGTCTTAAGGGAAAAGGTGTTGGGCAGGGAGCAATAATTGTAATGGAAAACAGAACAGGAGAGATACTTGTCTGGGTTGGTTCCAAGGACTTCTGGGACGAGGAGTCCTCAGGACAGATTGATGGATGCACAATAAAAAGACAGCCCGGCTCAGCTCTTAAGCCTTTTTTATATGCCTCTGCTTTCCAGAAGGGATTTACCCCATCCTCAATCCTTCCCGATATTCCAACTTCCTTTAAAGAGGAAAACAAATTTTATGTTCCAAGAAACTATTCCAATGATTTTTCAGGACCTGTAAGAGTTAGAGTTGCCCTTTCTTCATCTCTCAATGTTCCCGCAGTTCATCTCCTTTCAAAAATAGGTAAGTCTGCATTCTATTCCACTCTACAATCTTGCGGTTTTGAAAGCCTTAATAAAGGGGAAAAATTTTATGGTTTAGGTCTTGCTCTTGGAAGTGGAGAGGTCACCCTTCTTGAACTTGTTAGAGGGTATTCAATTTTTGCCCGAAACGGTATCCTTATCCCTGAAAAGAAAGTCCTTTATTACAAAAAGAGAGATGGGTCAGTAGAATCACCCCCAGAAAAAAAAGGTGAGAGAATTTTTGATGAAAAAATTACTTTTCTAATAAGCTCTATACTTTCGGACAATTATTCAAGGGGACTTGGATTCAGCGAAAACTCTCCCTTGAATTTTCCATATCAGGTTGCAGTAAAAACAGGAACATCTGAAGGTTTCAGAGACAATTTTTGTGTTGGTTATACAAAGGAATGGACAATTGGGGTGTGGGTTGGGAATTTTGAAGGAAGGAGTATGAAGAATGTCTCAGGAGTGACAGGAGCGGGTCCAGTTTTTCACTCAATAATGAATCTCCTTTATAAAAGAAAATATGGGGAAATCCCTTACGGAGAAAGAAGTCTTGATGAGATTCCCAAGGGAATAATAAAACTTGACATTTGTCCTGTTTCGGGGATGCTTGCCTCAGGAAATTGTGAAGGGAAAATCAGGGAGTATTTTATTGAATGGAGTGAACCAAGGGAAATTTGTAACTGGCACAGAATTTTAAGAATTGACAGAAGGAATGGACTCCTTGCAGGAGAAGGAACACCGGACAAATTCTTAACTAGCAAACTCTTCTTAATCCCTCCCCCAACTTTCATGGAATGGGCGAAGAAAAAAGGACTTAATCCTCCTGAAAAATTCTCCTCCCTTAAAGAGCACGAATTTGAAATAGTTCATCCTGTTGATGGAGCTATTTTCCAGAGTCTTTCTGATTTGCCAAAAAATTATCAGAGTCTAAGACTGGAGCTAAAGACTGATATAACTTGGAAAAAAGTTATATGGATGATTGATGGAAAGTTCTTTACTATTTCTTCCTTTCCATTCAGGGAAAGATGGAATATTGAAAAGGGTATACACGAAATATGTGCAAAGCTGGAGGATGGGAAATATGAGGATAGGGTCAGAATTTTTGTTCAATAATCGATTGATCATCTTAAAAATGGTCGAAGTCTCTGTCTAATTTCCATTTCCTTGCCACATTTGGCAATAATTTTTTTACAAATTCCTTTTCCAGAAATCAAGCATCAGTGAATAAAGATGGATTCTTGCGGGAAGGTCTCCTATTCCATGCTTTCTCCACGGATAAATCATTAATTCGAACTGAATGTTATGCTTTATTAGCTCATTGATAAAAGCCTCTGTGTTCTGGGGATGGACATTGTCATCGTAAGTTCCGTGGACAATTAAAAGACGACCTTTCAGATTTTTAGCTGAAAGGACTGAGGAAGTTGCCTTATATCCTTCAGGATTATCATCAGGAGTGCTCTGGTATCTTTCTGTGTAAATTGAGTCATAAAAATGCCAGTCTGAAACAGGATAGAGAGATATTCCCGCCTTGAAAACATCTGAATGGGTCATAACAAAAAGAGTTGTGCATCCTCCTCCACTTCCACCCCATATACCCAATCTCTTCTCATCTACAAAAGGAAATTTTTTTATCCATTTAATGCCGTCAAGGATGTCTTTTAAGTTCTGTATTCCGTATGCCTGTTTGTATACAGATGTCTCAGTTGCTTTTGATTTTCCCATACCTGCACGAACTTCAAAGACGAAATAGAAGAATCCTTCATTGGCAAGAATGTTTGCCCAGAAAATTCTACTGCTCCAGCTATCCATTACCTGCTGAGCTCCTGGACCACCATAGATATAAACAATTGCTGGGTATTTTTTTGATGAGTCAAAATTTTTGGGCTTTATCATTGTTACAGGGAGATCAAGCCCATCCTCTGTTTTAAAGGTATAAAATTCAGGATAATTAAGGTTAAATTTTTCAATAAAATCTTTTGCTGATTGAGCTATTGTCATTATTCTCTTCCCATCGCTTCTGAAAAGGGAAATTTCAGGAGGGGTTGAGCTGTTTGAAAAGTTATCTATGTAAAATCTCATATCAGGGGAGAATGATACTCCGTGAACTCCGCTTTCCACTGTAAGTTTTTTAATGCTTTTCCCTTTTAAATCAACCCTGTAGAGATGCCTTTCTTTCAATGCTTCTTTGTTTGCAGTGAAATAAATAATCCCTTTTTTCTCATCAAGTCCCACAAGTCCGCCATTCCTGCTAACAATTCCACCGAAGGAGGGGACAACCATATAATCTCCTTTTGTGAGCTGATTTATAAGTTTTCCATCAATGGAATACAAATAAAGATGTTGAAACCCGTCCCTCTCTGACATCCATATAAATTTTTTCCCATCTTCGAAGAAATAAAGAGAATCATTCAAATTTATCCATGCAGGCTGGGTCTCAGTTAGAATTAATCTGCTTTTTCCTGTGAATCTATCAGCGAAGAAAAGCTTTAGCTCATTCTGTTTTCTATTTAAGGTCTGAACAGCGATCTCCCTTGAGTTTGGAAGCCAGTTGAAGCGTCCAAGATACTCATAATCTCCACAGTCAACCCATGTAGTTTTTGCTGAATCAAGCTCAACAATTCCAAGCCTAACCTTTGGGTTTTTCTGTCCCGCCTTTGGGTATCGTTGTTTCACGACTCCCTGATTTACAGGCTCAAAATTAACAAAGGTTGAAATTGGAACTTCTGACTCATCTGTCTGGAGATAGGCTATTGCCTTTGAGTCAGGAGACCATGAGTATGGGACATTTGTATGGTCGTAAATCTCTTCCCAGTAAACCCAGGATAGAGTTCCATTTAAAATTGTTTCCGAAGCATCAAAGGTTAATCTCTTTTCATTTCCTGTTCTCCAATCTATTGCGTATATTTCGTTATCCCTGATAAAAGCGAGCCAGTTCCCATCAGGAGAAAAGGAAAGAGCTGATTCAGAAGAGGGGGTATTTGTCAGGCGTTTGGCAGATGAATCAGATGTGTTTACAACAACTATGTCCCCTGAAATAAGGAATGCGATGGCTCTAAAGTTTGAATCCATAGCATCGGGCCAGCGAATAAATTTAACGGAATTCTCTCCAAAAATATTTTTTAACCCTGAAAGAACCTTTGCAGCATCAAGAGCTGGAACTCTTTCCTTTGTCTTGAGGTCTAAAAACTCAAAAGTTCTTTTTTCCGAAGGAATTCGAGAATCGAGCAAAAGGAGCTTACCACTGTCCAGCCATAAACAATTGGGAGTGCTCAGCTGAACCATTAGCTGGGGGTCTAACATTGTCTTTATATCGAGTTTCTGCTGGGGACCAAGAGAATAAGAAATACCAAATAGAATGAAAATGACTAAAAAATTCCATACTTTTTTATTCATCTATGCCTCCAAATTTTATTTAGCAAGGAAATTAAAATCATCTTAAATTTTAGCAGAAATCTATGAAATTGTAATCTTTGTCTGTGAGTCCATATTTTTTTAAGTTCTCAAAATTCTCTATTAACGCCGCTCTTTCCTGATGATATTTCTCAGGGTGATAATTAATGACAGCCTCACCATAACTTTTCAATAATGCTAAAAGATCCTTCCTTTTCATTTCCTCTATTTTCAGTTCAGAACAATACTCTTCCACAGCTTCCAAGATATTTTCTAATGCTTCCTCAGCAGTAATTAATAGAACTGGTTCATCAGGGTTTATGTTTAGTTTTTTCAAAATTTTTAGAGCATTCACCTTTACCTCCTATTTTCCATATTCAGGTTTTTTACAAAGTTTATTACTTTAAAATTTATTTTTTCCCAAATCTGGTCTTTCAATATGATGATTTATTCCATGATAGTCATAACAATCAAAAACACACCTGCAAAAATTAATCATTCTTTCGTCACCATTTTCTGAGGCTTGCTGGAATAGTTCGAGAATAATTTTTCTTTAAAAGATTATGCTCAGAACATAGAGTCTGTCCATTCTCTACAGTATTGTTTCCCCCTTTGTCTATAGGAATTTTATGGTCAGCATGTATTTCCCACCCGTCTTCTCTTCCTCTTACAAAAAGTGTACATTTATAACCATCTCTTTTGAAAATTTCTTCCCTAACTTCAGGAGAAAATTCGTGCAACTCTTTTACATTAATTAGATCAGGATCATACCTATACACTCCTTTTTAACCTTAACAAGAAAACCTTCTTGATATAATCTACGGATGCCAAGCCATATATCTCGAGGTTTTTTTTATAAAGTTTTAAATATTTCTCTTCCACCCAATCTGCTACAGGGCCATGGGGCAAATCCTGTTTTGGATGGCTCATAAAATATTCCATTATTAGGTCACTTATTGTATTTTTTATTTTCTTCATAAAAATCTTCTCCTCCAGCAAAATCTAATTTGAGTTGATTAATTCTTGCTTCTGTTAAGAGTCTTTTTTTGCAATTTCACAGTAGTGTTTGTCAATTTCAACACCTATACCTTTTCTGCCAGTAAGAACACAGGCGATCAAAGTAGAGCCACTACCGAAGAGGGGGTCTAAAACGGTATCACCGACAAAAGAAAAAAGTTTAATGCACCTTCTGGGAAGTTCCACTGGAAAAGGAGCTGGATGCCCGGCCCTTTTTCTGCTCTCACCCATAAAATTCCAGACGCCATTTGTCCATTCCATAAACTCTTTCCTTGTTATATCGGACTTTTTACTTCCATATATGGCGGAGAAGTAACTATCAAATCAATGGAATTTTCATCGATATACTCAGTTGTTATAAAATCATCATTGATAATAGTAATATCGTTCTCTTTAAAAATGAGCTTATCTTTAGCTAATGCAGTGTATAATTCTCCTGACTCTTTGACCTTTCTTTCTTTATTTTTTCCCATTTTTTCAGCTCAAAAGCTTTATAAATAATAACAGAAATCAATAAAATCTCCCCGAGAATTAAATAATACCATGGATACTTGTGGGGGATTCCGCCTTTTGCAGTGAGAGTTGCATTCCACATAAAGGAGATAAAGATTGAGAGGAAACCAAGAATTGCTATAAGGGTGTGAAGAGTTGAGAGACGGAAAGGTTTTTCCTTGTAGAGTTCAATCACTATAAAAATAAGAATTAGAGTTAAAGAGACAATCACTGGAGCAATTACAGGTCCAGTCCATTGAGCAGGGATTAGAAAGAGAATGTCCCACTCAAGAAGAGAGGATGGCCAGTTGAGAAAGATTCTTAGCCAGATATAAAAGAAAATATCCCAGACACCGAATATAAAACAGAATGCACTGAACCTTTTCCAGAAATCTTTCCCACTAAGAAAAGCAACTGAGAAAAGAAGAACAAGGGAAAAAAATTCTCTCCCTATCTCTATAATCCCCCTTAAAAAAGAGATGTATCTGAGCGGAAATGAGAAACCTTCAGGATAGAGAATATCTCTTAAATAGACAACTACAGAAGCTTCAATATAGGCAAAGGATATTGCGAATAGAAAAAGAATTAGAATTCTCTTCATCGAGCGAGTTGAGGTGATTCAAGTCCTATCTTCGCTCTGATCTCTTCTCTTATCTTTTCTGCAAGTTCTTTGTTCTGTTTTAGAAGATTCTTTACATTGTCCCTTCCCTGACCAAGTCTTTCACCTTTATAGGAATACCAGGTTCCAGCTTTTTCAACGACCCCGTATGAAACTCCTGTATCGATTAAATCACCTTCTACAGATATACCCTCTCCATAAATAATATCAAATTCAGCTTCTTTGAATGGAGGAGCGAGCTTATTTTTTACTACTTTGACTTTAACCCTGTTTCCGATCGTGTTGTCTCCATCTTTTATAGAGAGAATTTTCTTTATTTCAATCCTTACCGTGGCATAAAATTTTAGCGCCCTTCCTCCTGTTGTTGTTTCGGGATTCCCCATTATAATCCCTATCCTTTCCCTTACCTGGTTAATAAATATGAAACATGTTTTTGATCTGCTAACAATACCTGTTAATTTTCTGAGTGCCTGTGACATGAGCCTTGCCTGAAGACCCATGTGGGAGTCTCCCATTTCCCCTTCAAGTTCAGCTTTGGGGACAAGGGCAGCTACTGAGTCAACAACCACAACATCGACTGTCCCACTCCTTACAAGGATTTCTGCTATCTCAAGAGCCTGTTCTCCGTAGTCAGGCTGGGAAATCAGAAGGTTTTCAACATCAACCCCAAGTTTTCTTGCATACTCAGGGTCAAGGGCATGCTCGGCATCAATAAATGCTGCAACCCCTCCCTGTTTCTGAGCTTCAGCTACAATGTGGAGAGCGAGGGTTGTTTTTCCTGATGCTTCCTGACCGTATATCTCAATCACCCTTCCTTTTGGAACCCCTCCAATTCCAAGGGCTATATCGAAGGCTATCGAACCTGTAGGTATTACAGGAACTACCTCTGAAACCTCCTTTTGCCCCAGTCTCATTATTGAACCCTTTCCGAACTGTTTCTCTATCTGAGAGATAGCAGACTCCATCGCTTTTTGTTTCTCTTTTAAAGATGCATCTTCTTTTTGCATTTTTTATCTCCTTTATTTATTCTTTCAAATTTTCTATTTAATTTCAAATGTTTTTTACCTCTCCAGAAGCCAGTCTATCAGCTTCTTCGTCAAGTTCAATCAATCTCTTCTCAACATCCTTTCTTATCTTTTCTAGTTCCTCCGAGTTCAAATTTTCTTCTATTTTAATTGGTTCACCATATATCATTACACATTTTGTAAAGGGAGGAAATATAAGATGTTTATCCCACCCTTTTAAAAACTTTCTCTTTTTGCAGGAGAAACTAATGGGAAGTAAAATCGCTCCAGTTTGCTGGGCAAGATATATGCATCCAGGTTTTAAAACTCTTCCAGGTCCCCTTGGCCCATCGGGGATTATTGCAACTTTGGAAGTTTCAAGGGCTTCTTTCATTTGGTGAAAGGCTTCTTTCCCCCCTTTGGAACTCGAGCCCCTTACGGGCTTGTACCCAAAACCTTTCAAAATTTTTGCCGTGAACTCACCATCTCTACTTAAACTTACCAGAGGTCTAATACCTTGATTCCTGTGAACAAATATTGGAATTATAATTCTTCCATGCCACAGAATAAAAATGATTTTTTCTCCTGATTTTTTAGCGTTTAAATAAAACTCTTTCCCTAAAACTTTTATTTTCACAAGTCTGCATAAGATATTAATGATAAGCTTTGTTAGAAATGCAATTATCCAGAGTTTTATTCTTTCCATATTCCACGTTCCTTCAATTTTTTCCTCAAAGTTTTTTCGCTTATGCCAAGAATCTTTGATGCTTCCTTTATATTTCCATCAGCTTCTTTTATTGCAAGTTTAATTTTTTTCCTTTCAATTGATGAAATAGCCATTTTTGTAACATCCCTCAATTTCCCCTTTAAATCTATATAATCTTCATTGGTAATCCTTTCTGGAATGGTTATGTGGTGAGGTTGTATTTCCCTTCCATCGCATAAAATAATTGCTCTCTCAATACAATTCTGAAGTTCGCGAACATTTCCAGGCCAGGAGTAATCCATTATTTTTTTTAGTGCTGAAGTAGAGATGGAATCAATCTGCTTTTTTGTCTCAATGGAGAATTTTTTTATAAAGTGTTGAATAAGGAGTGAAATGTCCTCTTTTCTCTCTCTTAAAGGAGGCAAAATAATCGGAAAGACAGAAATCCTGTAATATAGATCTTCTCTGAACCTACTCCCCTCAACCATTTTTTTAAGATCCTTGTTAGTGGCAAGAACGAATCTCACATCAACTTCTATTCTCTGGGTTCCACCAACTCTTTCAAATTGCTTTTCCTCTATTACTCTAAGGAGTTTTGCCTGTAGAGATGGATTTAAATCTCCAATTTCATCGAGGAAAAATGTTCCTTTGTGGGCAAGTTCAATTTTCCCGATTTTCCTTGAGTAAGCCCCAGTATAGGCTCCTTTTTCATGACCAAAAAGTTCGTTTTCTATCAGGGTATCTGGAACAGATGCTGAATTAAGGGGGACGAAAGAAAAATTCCTTCGAGGGCTAAGCTGATGCAGAGCCCTTGCAAAAAGTTCTTTTCCTGTTCCACTTTCACCGAGAAGAAGGACAGTTGTGTCTGTCAATGCTACTCTCTGCAGTTTTATAATCGCTTCTTTTATTGCATTGCTTTCACCTATTATTTCAGGAAGTCCGAACTTCTCCCTCCACTCCTCCTTTAAAATAAGATTTTCTCTGTAAATTCTTTCCCTTTCTACTGCTTTTTCCACAACATGAAGGAGATGCTCAGGATCAACAGGTTTTGTAAGAAAATCAGAGGCTCCGTCTTTAATCGCCTGAACCGCCTTTTCCACTGTTCCAAAAGCAGTAATAATTACAACTGGAATATACGGGTCAATCTCCTTTGCCTTCTTCATGAGTTCATATCCATCAATCCCTGGAAGGAAAAGATCGGCAAGAAGGAGTAGATACCTTTTTGTTCTTAAATTTCTGAGGGCTTCTTCCCCTGATGAAAATTCCTCTGTTTCATAGCCTCCCTTTTTCAATGCAAGGGAGAGGAGATTCCTCATCTCCTTTCTGTCTTCAACAATCATTATCTTCATCCCTTTAATTTTATATAAAATTCAGTATAAAATTCAATTGAACGAAGAATTTCAATTTTCCTCCACAACTTTTATCCTTCCTGTAATTGCAACTGTTATTTTTGAGGAGATCTTCTTGCTCTTCAAATATATTGTAGCCATGTTTGTTACCAGACCTTCAGGATGGAAAATTGGAGTGTTATTTGCTGTTACCACTCCAAAATCTAATTTAATCTTTCTATCAAGAACCCATTTTCCATTTTCTTCTCTCTCGATGGCAATGGAATCTCCGAGAGCTCTCCAACGATAACTCAAACTAGTAAAAGCTGATTTGTATCGGGCAAGGTAGAGGGAGTTTATAACCTGAGATTGGGCTGATTTGAAATTGAGTTTTGAAATCATGTTTTTAAATGATGGAATTGAAAACACCATCAAGAGGGAAATCAAATAAAGGGAAACTGTTGTTTCAATAAGATTAAATCCATTCTTTTTCATTCTTCCCTCCATTCTTCTATGTTTAATTTTCCAATAAAAAAAGCATTTTCTGCTGTTAAAGGGTAAAAGGTTGGATTAATTCCAGAGACAAGATAATCCTGAACAAAAATTTTTATATTCTTGCCTTCCAGTTTTTTTGCCTGAAGGCTTCCCTTTATAAAAAGGTTACTTTCAGTTTCAACCCTTCCAGCTGAAAAAATTGATGCTTTGATGGAATTTACATTCTGAGATATTTTTATAAAACTTTCTCTTTCCTCCCCATTTATTATATCAAATCCTACAGAGCATATCCCCAAAAGGGAATTTGCGCCATCGATTGATGTTGCAATTTTTATATGACCTGAAGAAATTATTGTAAGGTCAAGGAAAGAAATAAGAACATTGTCTATCGATGATGAAATGGATTCTATTTTTCCGTTTATCAATATAAATTTGCAAGGTTGCGAATTTATCAATTTTCCATCGTAACTATAGAAAATTGAACCATTAGTACCTATTCTTAATGAGACCTGTTTTCCGGTTGAGATTATATTAAGAACCTGAAAATCAAATTCTCTTCCAAATTCAATTTTTTCAACATCTTGATTGAAAAACAGAACTGGTTTTTCAAGGGAGTCAAAATAGAATATGCCCTCTCCGGAATTTTTTATTTTTTCAATAAGTTCCTCACTGAAATTTAGAACGATGGAAATCGGAAAAGAAAAGCTCTCTTTCGGAAGAAGGTTTGAAAAAACACTCGCTTCGACAGCAGAATCATTGGACTCAACAAGAAGAGGGAAGAGGGAAAGAGGAATCTTCCCTTTAAAAAATTTACTTTTTCCTTTCAGCACTGTTTTACTTTCATTCCTTTCTCTCCATGTTTTTGAAGTAGTCAAAAAACTGAAAAGAATCTCATTACCGGATTCTTTCAATTTTTCGAATTCGAGGGAAGTCTCAAAATTAAAATTTCCTTCCTTACCTTTCCTTGAAACTTTCTCAAAAATTTTATCAGTATCTTCAAATTCATAAATTTTTTCAGCCCAACTTCCAATTACTTCCTTTATGCTCTTCTCCTGAAAAGTTCTACTCCTTACCATCCACTCCCTGTAGAGGGAGGTTTTCAGAAAAATTCCAGTTGTAAGAACAAAACTGAGGATTACTCCATGTAATGAAAGGGTTATCAAAAGAGAGATAAAATTTGAAAAACCTTTTTCCTTCAAAATACACCTCCGAATGGGCTGAAAAATTTGAAAGTAAAGGATTTTTTTCGGGATAAAAAATTCAAAATTATTATTTTTCCATCTTTTTTGAATGTGCAATTTTCTATTCTTTCAATCAGAGGCTGATATGAGCCTGAATTCTGGGACATTCTCAGAACTTTCTTTCCCATGTCATATTTAAAGGATATGAAGTTTATTTGAATTACTTCAGCTCCCTCTGGATAGTCATCCTCGAGACTATCTGAAAGCCTGATTTCATGCTTTTTTATCTTTAATATCTTATTGTTTTCAAATCTTATTTTGTTTGTGATTATTACCTCCCTTCTCTCCTTAAACAAAAACGGTTCTTCAACAATAATTCTCTTTTCACCTTTAAAAGCTCTCTCTTTCAAAAAACTTTTCCCATTTCCCCTTCTCAAAGAAATGGAGTTTTCGGATATGGACAAAATTTTATAATCCTCTTTTTCCCATAAAAGAGACAATCCAATTCCACATCTTTTTATTTCATAACCGAGCCTGTCAATCCCTGAATAAATCTCTTGCAAATCCTCCATCTCCTCTTTCCCTTTCAAACTTTCCTTTCTTACAAAATCAACAAATAAAGATGTAAAGAGGAGTATGAATAGAGACAGGGTCATGGATATTATTGTCTCCATTAAAGAAAATCCTTTTTCCATTAAAACCCTCCTTTAATCCAGAAATAATCTGAAATTTCAACTCTTCTTCCATTCTTATCTCCTGTGTAAGCAAATACTTTTATTTCAATTAAGCTTTCATTCCCTTTGAGCTCCCATCTTCGGAAAATTTTCCTTTTTTTAACAGGGTCAAAAAGAAAATCTTCAAGCTGTTCAGGTTTTTTGCCACTTTTTATCAAATTTTTTAACTCCTCCATTTTCTCCATAGCTGAGAATGTAAGGAAAACATTAAAAGAAGATTTATTTTTTAAATCTATTGCTTTTACAAGAATCTCCAGCCCTGAAAATGCAGCCATACATATTATCGATGAAAGAACAATAACTTCTAAGAATGAATGTCCTTTTTCCATTTTTTTCTCCCTGATTTTTCAATTCAAGGCGTATGCCAGAATGCTCTATTTCATTAAATAAGCACCAGCAACCACTTTTAGCTATTTGGAAATTTTCCTCCCTTAAACCCTGGAAACTCAGGTTAACAAGGTAAGTAATTTTAGAGCAAACAAATGTTTACCTTGATAATTCCTTATATTTTTCATAAAATTCATACTAAGAGTTATGCTTAAAGATAGATTCGGAAGAATGATAAGTTATTTGAGGATCTCTGTCACACCTCATTGCAATCTAAGATGCATTTATTGCACTTCTAAGAATTCAAAAACCAATCAAAATTTCGAAATTCTAACTAACCAGGAGATACTGAGAATTTCAAAAATCGGGGTTTCCCTCGGAATAAAAAAAATTAGACTTACTGGAGGAGAACCTCTTTTAAGGGAAGGTATTGTGGAGCTTGTAAAGGGGATCCTTTCAATAGAAGGACTTGAAGATTTATCCCTTACAACTAATGGAACTTTACTTGAGGATTATGCTTATTCTCTTAAAGAGACAGGGCTAAAAAGAATAAATATTAGCCTGGACACCCTTGATGAGGAGAGGTTTGAGAGGATAACAAACGGGAAGTCTTTTCGGAAGGTAATGAGAGGAATTGAATCAGCAATAGTTGCGGGTTTTGATCCCATAAAGATAAATGTTGTCGTGATAAGGAGACTGAATGATGATGAGATAGAAAAATTTGTTGATTTTGGAAGAGAAAAAAATCTAATAATAAGATTCATAGAATATATGCCCATCTCAGAGAAAGAAAATTTTATAAATAGATTTGTTCCAAGGGATGAGATTATCAAAAAACTTTTAAATTACACAGAAGAAGGGAGTGCATTTTTTATTTGTTCAAACGAGCCTTCTCAATATATTCAGATGAAAGATGGAAACAGGGTAGGGATAATAAGTTCTGTTTCCCATGGTTGGTGCGAAAATTGTAATCGATTGAGATTAACTTCGGATGGGTTTCTTAGAAGTTGCCTCACCCTGGATTTAGAAATTGATGTGAAGGAAGCTCTAAGAAATGGAGCTGAAGATAATGAAATAGCGGAACTTTTCAGAAAAGCTGTTCTTTTTAAACCAGAAAAAGGGACTTTCCATGGAGAGGGAAAAAGAGAAATGTCAGAAATAGGAGGTTAAAGGTAAACTAAACCTTAACTTCGTAAAAATTAAGTAATAGGATATAAAACATAATGATTTTTCTCGTTATTAGACAAGCTTTTCCCTCTCACACTTGTATTTTTATGTTATTACTTATTAAGTAATATGAAAATTTGCTTATTTTACTTTTGATAAGGAAGGCATAGTTAAAAGAGAAGCATGATTAGAGCTCAATTTCCAAAACAATAAAATAAATAGATTTGGAAGAATAATTGTACATATTACTTAAAATGGACAGAGTTAGGGACTAAATTGCAAAATAAAAGGGGCAGGAAGTTTACCCCTTGCCCAAAATCTTATCCCGAAAATCTCAGAAAGAATATATTAATTTTACAAAACCAGTATGATACTTGTACCCGGGTTCAAGGGCGCCAAGATACATTGCCATTCCAGTCAGAAGCATATCCACTTTTAAGTCATTACGAGTAATATCCTCAAGGCCATATTGCTCATACCAGTAACCTATTGCCATGGTCACGCGAGGTTGCAACTTCCATAGCAATTTTGCTCTTATGCTCTGAAGGGTTGTTGTATCTATCTTCTTTTTGAAATTAACTGCAAGGTCAGGGCCAGCAGTTCTTCCGGGAGGGGAGTCAAGAAAGGATGTTCCGTCAGCTTTTGAGTAAATGTAGGAAAGATCAAAATTGAGTTTATTCTTTTTGAGAACTGCGTTGATTCCAGCTCCGTAAGAATCAATTGTATCCTTCAGCTCAGCAGACCAGTCATCTCGAACATCTATTGAATAGGTTGCACCAGACTGCCTTGACCTCTGGACTCCTTTATATACTTCATTGGAGTAAAATACATACAATGAACTCCCTTTTTTCAAGATATAAGAAAGGTCAAAGGAATAATTTGTGAAATCTTGATTCCTCAAACCGTATTCAGATTTTGTATAATCATCTTTACCTTGCATGTAGGAAGCAGAAAGGTCAAGATTTGCAATAGGAGAAAATGAAACAAGAAGATTCAGTCCCTCTCTGTCCCTTGTAGCTTCATGGTATCTCTTAAAATTGAAGGTTGGATAAATTTTCTTTACATCATCAAGAGACCATTCTCTCGAAGAGCTCAGATAAGAAATTCTAAAAAGTAGCCAGTCTGTAAGATTGGAGTCAATAGAGGCGTGATAGGCTGTCTCATCACTCTTTCCTTCATCCTCATGCCCAAGCTCTCTTTCAATGCTTGAGGAAGTAAGGCCAAGTTTAAGAAAGGCTTTTTTCAGGAAATTATAAGTAAGCTCTCCATAGTATTTTTCTCTCTTGAAGCTATAGGGTTCAACGGATACTGCTGAGACCCATGACTGATCAAATCTTGTATATCCCGGGAGATGCAATTCTTCAGTTTTATTTTTGAAATCGTAAGAACTGTAGCCAGCATTAAAACAAAGATTTTCAATTATTTTAGTGTTAAGGCTTAAATCGATTGAAGCAATATCAGCTTCTGCTTTTGCAGTATCCCTCGGAGGGTTTAAAGCGCCTGAATCGTAGGAGGTAAGAACTGTATTAATTGTATAAGGAAGGAGTTTCTCATCCTGAGTGAAAGTTCCAAAGGAGATCGAGACGTTTATCCTTGCGTTCTTCAAAGGTTTGATAGAGCCTTTAAAATAGAATTGATTTGCAGAGTTGTCTGGGGAAAGAGCCATTCTTCCGAAGGCACTCGAATCGCCGTTAATATAAGAGCCTTTAGGGTTGTCAGTTAATCTGAAGGGGTTATCCCATATAAGTGTCTGAAGGTTATTATCAAAATTTGAATAATTAAATCCAGCAACTACTGTTCCCCATTTTTTCGAATACTCTGCATTGAAATTAACATTGGATGTCTTATAATCAATTGGCTCTGGAACTTCAACAACATGATTGAATCCAAATGATGCTCCGAAAGGTCTTGTTCCATTTCTTGTCTCTCTTTGGGCATTAATTCTTAATGTTAATGGAACTGAAGGAGTAAATTTAATGTCAAGAACTCCTTTATTTCTTATAAGCTCAAGACCTTTTTCCTGAGCTCCTGTTAGAAAACTGGAGATAAGTTTTCTTGTATCTGTAATGGTGGGAGCATTCTGGGCATCGAGTTGAATCTGGTCAGAAAGGGTGTAATAGTAGACCCCGCCTTCCTCTCTACCTACATAGAGAGTCTTCCCGTCAAAGCTGAATCTGTGAGGAGTTTTGTCCCATAGGAAATTTAAATCTAACTTCCCATACTCTCCAAAATTGAGGTTGTATCTTCCATCCCTCTGCTTCAAATTGGTAAAGTTGAAGTTAAAATATCTATTCCCATTTTCAATATTGACATTAAAGACTCCAAATGTGAACCCCCTTGGAACATCTCTGTATTCAAAGAATTTTGAAGATTTCGCATCAACCTGAATATCTTGAGCACCTGTGACTATTTTGCCATTCACCTTTGTTTCTTCTTTCTCTTCAGCAAAAAGACCTGCACCGGAGAATCCAATGAAAAATACAAATGTTAACAAAATTAAAAAAGCTTTTTTCATTTTCACACCTCCTTATCTCAAGAATGTTTTTCCTGATGGATGATTGGATCCATGGATTGTGGAGTGACAGTTGGTACAAGATCTGTTAAATAACCTGTTGGAGACAATCTGGGTCTGGTCGTAAATGGTTCCAGGATGTCTTTGGTCTGAATGACATCTCTGGCAGAGGAATGGCATTTTTGCATTGAGCATTTTGATATGGTTTGTTCCATGAGGTTCGTGGCAGTTTGAACAATCTTCTCTAACTGGAACATGTTCCCAGAGAAAAGGACCTCTTTTTTCAGTGTGGCATTCATAACACTTTTCGGTAATCGAATTGGCAGAGATCAGTTTTTCTGTCTGGGTTCCATGGGGATTATGACAATCAGAACAGTTCATTTTTCCTTCTCTGATGGGATGATGGGATGCTCTCAAAAATTGAGATCTGTTTTTCTTGTGGCAATCAAAGCAAAGTTCGGATTCTTTTGAAATTAACTGGGCTTTTTCATCCTTTGGATGATGGACAGAATGACAGGTTAGACAGCTTAAACCCCTTAACTCATGAGCACCTCCATTCCAAAACATCTGTGTTCCTCTTTCATGACACTGGAGACACATATCTGATTTCTCTTCAGCAGAAAGAGCTTTTATAATCTGGATTTTTGTCTTATCTCCTCCTGCTTCGACATGGGCAGCGCTGGGACCGTGGCAGGTTTCACAGGCTTTATCAGAGCGGAGTTCAAAACCTTTTTTGCCGTGGATTGAGGCTTTAAAGGACTTTACAATATCTTCATGACACATGGCGCATTGTTCAATACCTGCATATTCTCCCTGAGCTGATACTTTTAGAGGGTTTGAGAATAAGAACCAGAGGAGAATGGCGGAGGCAGAGGCAATACATAAAGAAACTTTCTGCAAACTCATCCATAACCTCCTTCATTACTACATATAACTACATATAATTTTAATTTATTTCAAAATTTATTGTCAATTGAATTTCTGAACTATTAAATAATCAAAGAAGAATTCATTCAAAATCAATACCAGAAATCAAAATATCTTTTTATAAAAACCTTTCTTTAACTCTCAACCCCTCTTTCACTTTCAATTATAAATCCTACACTAATTAAAGACTATATGATTATGTTTAAGACTCGAGTGCTTTCTTAATTTCTTCTATCTGACTGGTTAACATTTTTTTAAATGCCAGCCCAAGCCCAGGCAGATGTTTTATGGTCTTCCCCCACGGGACATTCCATTTTACTTCAGCAGGGATGGGTGTTTTGTCTGTCAATTCATTGATAATAAGATAGACAATTTTATCTGCGGGAGGCTCTTCGTTGGTCAGAACAAAACAACCCCCTTGGGAGAGGTCCAAAAGGTTCGTTTTTATAGAATGTCCATCAGTAAAATGCAAATTAACATTGAAATATAAATTCTTTCTTGCATGTCTTCTGATTTTCCTGGCACTTCTGCTGGCGCACAGATTATATATGAAATAATCCAGAAGTTCTTTACCTTTTAGGGCTCTTGCCTTTTGCTCTTCAATAAAAAAATCCAGCTCTTTTTTGTCAGCACTTCTGTTTAGCCTGATCACAGGAAAGCCTTTGCGGATTGAATAATAAAATTCTTTTTCTGAGGTTGACGAGATGATAAGAGTATGAAGGTCGATTAAGACTCCTGAATAGAGTCTGTCTTCAAGACTTTCCCAGAATTGCTGAAGAGAGGTGTATGATTCAAGGGAGATGTCTTGATAAGTAGCCAGAAGAGATCCATAAAAGGCTCTGTCAGAATCGTCCCTAACTATCAACACTAAATTCAAAACTTTTTGATTCTTATTCATATATCCTCACTCTATATTAATTTCAATCCAGGAATATTGTTTCATCATCACTTTAAAATAGAACTAATCGCTTCGCAAGTTTGATTCTTACCATTTTTTTTGGCTTCATATAATGCCTGATCAGCAAGGTTAATCATCCAATCTGCCACAATCTCTCCATTCGGAATTGCCGTGGCATAGCCAAGGCTAATGGTAACGACATCAGAGACAGCCGACTTTTCATGGGAAATTTTCAGTGATTCAACTTGTTTTCTTATTCTTTCTGCCACGGTGAAAGCTCCAAAGGAATCCGTTTCCGATAGGACAATGATAAATTCTTCTCCGCCATAACGCGCGGCCATGTCACCCGGTCGTTTGACATTTTCATATATCGCCTCAGCAATTCTTCTCAAACAAATATCTCCAGCTTGATGTCCATAAGTATCGTTGTAGAGCTTGAAATTATCTATGTCAATTAAAATCACAGCTATTGGGGTTTTATTTCGAATAGCTCTTAGCCATTCACGCTGGAAAAATTCCTTGAATTTTCGGTAGTTAGGTATGCCCGTTAATTCATCAGTAGTTGAGAGTAATTCCAATTTTTTATTGGCTTCTGCTAATTGTTTGGTTTTTTCATTAACCAATGCTTCTAATTTTTCCTTGGCTCTATGGAGCTGGCTAATTCTTAATAGATATATTCCAAATAAAGTAAATAAAACAAATAAACCAGATGTCAGATAAAACCACCATGTTTTCCAGAAAGGTGGAGCGATCTCTATCTTCAATAATATGCCCTCTTCATTCCAGACCCCATCGCTGTTTGTTCCCTTTACCCTGAAAACATATTTGCCTGGTGGAATGTTATTGTAGTTGGCATAGCGACTTTTTCCAACATAGTTCCAGTCATTATCAATTCCTTTCATCATATAAGCATATTGATTGTTTTCAGGAGCAGTATAGTCAAGGGCAGTAAAAGAAAAAGAGATTACACGGTCTTTATGTGATAGTTTTATGTAATCAGTTTCGGTGATTGATTTTTCAAGAATTACTCTTCCGGCAGAAGTTCTTCCTGTTGGCACAGATTTGCCGAAGATCTTGAAATCTGTTATCACTATGGATGGAATGTAGGAGCTTTCTTTGACATTTTCAGGTAAAAATGCATTGAAACCTTTAGGCCCTCCAAAATACATCCAGCCAGTCTTACTCTTAAAATATGATCCGCCATTGAACTCATTGGATTGAAGTCCATCGTTCATATCATAGCTTTTTATCTCTTTTCTGTGAGGATTGAATTTTATTATTCCCTTATTTGAACTTATCCAGAGATTTCCTTCTTTGTCTTCAAGAATACCATATATTACATCATCTGGAAGGCCTTTTTTACGAGTGTAAGTGGTGAAAAGTTCATTTTTAGGGTCGAATTTGTTTAGACCGCCAGCGCTTGTCCCAATCCAGAGATAACCATTTGAATCCATATGAAGTGTCATAATATAGTTATTACTTAAACTATTTGGATTTTCAGGATCATGCTTAAAATGGGAAAATTCTTCCTTTTCTGGATCGAATTTGTTAAGACCACCTCCGAAAGTTCCTATCCATAATATTCCGGAATTGTCTTCTCTTATTGCCCATACTCGATTACTACTTAGACTGTTCTTTTTATATGGATTATGAATATATCGGATGAATTTATTGGTTTTTCTATCAAATTTATTGAGTCCTCCTCCATCCGTTCCTATCCATAAAACTCCTGAGTTACTAAGGTAGATGGTTCTGATTCTGTCATCGCTGATACTGAAAGGATTTCCTGGATTATGTCGATAATGAACAAATCTTCCGGTTTTAGGTTCAAACCGGTTGAGTCCTCCACCATAAGTTCCAATCCAGAAAGTTCCTGTTTCATCTCTTATTATAGAGAAGACTCTATCACTGCTCAAGCTGAAAGGATCATTTGGGTTGTATTTATAATAAATGGTCTTCCCTTCCTTTCTATTAAAAACTGTTATCCCGCCACCATCTGTTCCTACCCACAGAATACCATCTTCTGTCTCATAGAATGAACGGACTGCAGAATAGCTCAGGCTGAGAGGGTCATTTGGGTTAGGTTCAAATAGCAAGAAATAGTCTTTTTTCATAGCGTATTTACTTAACCCGCCTTCATATGATCCAACCCATAATATTTCAGATCGGTCTTTATAGACTGTTAAAATTCTATTGCCGCTTAAGGAGAACCGATCTGCGGGGTCATTTTTATAAACCACAAATCTCTCGGTTTTCGGGTTAAACATATTAAGACCACCACTGTTTGTGCCTATCCAGAGGATCCCATTTTCATCAACATAAAGACAATTGATCCAGTTATCGCTGAGACTGTTAGGGTCTTTGGGATTGCTTTTATAATTTTTAAATTTGCCTGTTAAAGGGTCAAATTTGTTCAACCCACCGCCTCTAGTTCCCATCCATAGGTTTCCGGAGGAGTCTATTGCGATGGATAGGATTTGATCATCGCTCAAGCTATCAGGATTTTTGGAATTACTCTTGTAATGAGTGAATTGGTTTGTAGTCGGGTCGTATCTATTTAGTCCTCCACCAAATGTTCCAATCCAGAGATTTCCTTTTTCATCTTCGCATATAGCCCTGACAGCATTGTGACTCAGGCTTTGGGGATCTTCAGGATTATTTTTGTAATGGTAGAATCTCCCGGTTTGCCAGTCAAATCTATTTAAACCGTCTTCCGTTCCAATCCATAAATTTCCAGATTTATCTTCGTAGATGGAAAAAATTCTGTTGTTACTCAGGCTATATGGGTCATCCTCTCTGTGAAAATATCTTGTGAATCTTTCAGTCTCTCTATCAAACTTATTCAGACCATTGTCGGTGCCAATCCATAAATAACCAAAACGATCTTCATATAATGCGTTTATCCAATTGTTGCTGAGGCTGTTAGGGTTTCCAAGTTCAGGATTGTAGATAGTAAATTCATAGCCATCATATCTGTTCAAGCCTGTTTCTGTCCCAAACCACATAAACCCTTTTTTGTCCTGAATAATGCAATGCACTGAATACTGGGAAAGCCCATGTTCAATTGAGAGGTGCTGAAATCGAACATTATGCTGAGCTTGAAGAAGAGGAATCAAACATAAAAGGAAAATGATTGTCTGCTTAATTAACTTGAAAATTCTTTTTCCTGTGCAGGTCAAGGTATAAATCATACAAGAACTAAAAAAATCATTTCTAAAATTAACAATTAATTTTTATTTTATCATAGAAAATTCGATATCCAAAGCAAAATCAATTAAATTTGATATTTCCTCATCGGATCTGCTTCTGTGAATGGTATTTTCTAATCTTTGCTGGATGAATTTATTCAAACAAAAGGTAATTTCATAAAACTAATAATAAGTCCTAAAATGACTATTCCCTCTCCAGTTCATCTTTGAGCTCATTCAAAATTAGGAGTGCCTGAAGGGGGGTTATTTTATTTATATCAATTGAACTAAGTTTTTCTTTCAGCTTCTTGATTTTTTCCTCCTGTCTAAGCTCTGGAAAAAGGGGAATCTGATTGGGATCAGTTTCCCTTCTGAATCTTGTAGACCTTTTTTTGCTTATTTCTTCTCTTTCCTTTCTTTCGAGATCAAGGAGTATGTCTTTTGCACGAAAAATTACTTCCCTTGGAATTCCTGCAAGTTTTGCCACCTGGATCCCAAAGCTTCTGTCTGATGGCCCCTCTTTTATCTTTCTCAAAAATATAACTTCATCCTTTGTTTCTTTAACGGAAACATGGAAATTCTTTGCCCTCTTTAAAGTCTGGGTAAGCTCTGTCAGCTCGTGGTAATGGGTTGCAAAAAGAGTTCTGCAGAAAAGTTTCTCATGAACATATTCAATCACAGCCCATGCTATGGATATTCCATCAAAGGTTGAAGTCCCTCTTCCTATCTCATCAAGAAGAACGAGACTTTTTCTTGTTGCATTGTGAAGGATTGAAGAGGATTCGTGCATTTCTACGAGAAATGTGGATTGCCCGGCTATAAGATAATCTGTTGCTCCAATTCTTGTGAATATTCTATCAACTATTCCTATTTCAGCAGATTTTGCAGGGACAAAAGAACCTATCTGAGCCATTATTACTATAAGGGCAATCTGTCTTAAATATGTTGATTTCCCACCCATATTTGGTCCTGTAATTATAAGTATCTGATTCTCATCGCAATCTATCTCAGCATCATTGGGAATGAAGGGTTCCTCTTTTCTAAGAGCTTCTATTACAGGATGCCTGCCTTCTATTATTAAAATTTTTTCTCCCTCATGGATTTTTGGCTTTGAGTATTTCCTGAGGTAAGCAACCTCAGCAAGGGTAGAAAGACAATCCAGTTCTGCAATAATCTTTGCTGTCCTCTGTATTCTCTCCCTCTCCCTTGCAATTTCTTCCCTGATTTTCAAGAACAATTCATATTCAAGCTCTTTACTTCTTTCTTCTGCAGAAAGAATCTTTTCTTCCCATTCTTTTAGTTCCATTGTTATAAATCTTTCAGCATTTACAAGGGTTTGCTTTCTTATATAGTCTTGGGGGACGAGATGAAGATTGGGCTTTGTAACTTCAATGGAGTAACCAAAGACTTTGTTGTATTTGATTTTCAGGGAGTTTATACCTGTTCTCTCCCTCTCCTTTTTCTCCAGCCTTGCAATGAATTCTTTCCCTTCCCTGGAGAGTTTCCTCAATTCATCTATGGATGGATCAAATCCCTCCTTTATTATTCCACCCTCTGTAATAACTGATGGTGGGTCTTCAACAATTGCTCTTTCAATTTTTTCTTTAACATCTTCAAGGGAATCCCAGCTAAAAATCTTTTCTTTTACAAGTTCTGATTTAAAATCAGCCAGAAGGTTCTTTATGGATGGGAAAGGTGCAATTGAGTTTTTCAGTGCCACTATATCCCGTGGATTGGCAACATTAAGAACAAGTTTAGAAAGGAGTCTTTCAAGGTCTGAAATTCCATCAAAAATCTTCCCGAGTTCTCTCCTTTTTGAATGATTTGATAGAAATTCCTCAACTGCATCAAGTCTTTTTTCTATCTCTTCTTTTAAAAGTAAAGGATGAAGTATCCATTCCTTCAACATTCTGCTTCCTAAGGAAGTTCTCGTAATGTCTAAAATTCCGTACAGAGAACCCTCTTTGCTTCCATCCCTTATATTTTTTATTAACTCCAGATTTCTTATACAAACAGAGTCAAGAATCATGAAATCAGTATAAGAATGGAGGGAAATTCTCCTGAGAAAACTTAAATCATCCCTTCTTAGCTCTTTTAAGTATTGCAAAAGAGCTGATAGGTTTGATATTAAAAGTGGTTTCCCTGAAAGACCTATTCCATACAGAGAAGTAACACCGAGATGGTTTTTGAGATTTATCTCTCCTTTGAAGGGATCAAAGTAGGTATCTTCAAGCTCTGTTAGAGAGAATCCATCTTCCAGATAAAGAGTCTTTGAAATTTCCTCCGCTTGGGATTTAGGCACTATTATTTCTTTAGGGTTTATCTGAGCAATCAAATCCTCCAGTTTTATTTTGCTATCAAGGTCAAGTTCTGAACATTTTGCTTCCCATGTTTGGAGGTCAATATAAGAGAAGGCAATTCTATTTCCTCCCTTTATAATGGAGGAAATTTTCAAAAATTCCGATGGAACATCTTCAATCTCTATGGCAGTTCCGGGAGTAAGAATTTTGGTAACCTCCCTTCTAACAGGACCCCTTGAAAGTCCAGGCTCCTCCATCTGCTCGCAAATAGCAACCTTAAAGCCTGCTTTTAGGAGTCTTGAAATATAAATATCCACAGAGTGATAAGGGACTCCGCACATGGGAACTGGATTTTCCTTACCCCTATCCCTTGTCGTTAGAGCAATGTTAAGGATTTTTGATGCTTTAATTGCATCCTCACCAAACATCTCGTAAAAATCACCAAGCCTGAACAAAAGAATAGAGTCAGGGAAGTCTTTTTTTATTTCATTGTACTGTTTCATTAAAGGAGTTAATTCTTCCATCAAAGAATTTATAAATTTATTATTCGTTTGAGTCAAGCTTTGGAATCCCTTAAAAATGCTGTAAAATTTTTAATATGGGTAAAGATGGAATAAAAACAAGTGTATCTGAGCTTTTTTCAATTAAATATCCAATAATTCAGGGTGGAATGATCTGGATTGCAGAAGAAACAAACAGAATCTTCTCTAAGATGGAGTAAAAGGAAGAGTTTAAAAATGGATAATAAATATTATGGAGAATCCTGCAAATTATATTTGTGTTATACAAAATCTGAAATGAGGAGGTAAATATGGAAAGGAAAATAAGCAGAAGAGAATTTTTGATTGCAGGAGGTGCAGGATTGATTGGGATTGGTTTTGTGAAAAATTTCCATTTTGAGGGGAACGGTCAAGAAGAAAATTTTTCAGAGGTGGTCCTTATAAAATGCCAGGATAGAAAGCTTGGAGTTAGAAAATCTGTTGAGGTTTTCGGAATAAATCCCTTCAAGAATAAAGATGTCCTCATCAAACCTAATTTTAACACTTCTGATCCTACACCAGGTTCAACCCATAACGATACTCTGAGAGAACTAATGGCTTTGATAAAGGATATGGGAGGAAAGAAAATCAAGATTGGAGACAGATCAGGACCAGAACCAACAGAGCAGGTTTTGAGAAAGAAAAATATCTATGAACTTGCCAAGGAGTTTGATGCAGAGGTAATCAATTTTGATGAGCTTGGAGAGGTTGGATATGAAAAGATTTTTCCACCTGATTCCCACTGGAAGGATGGATTTCTTGTGGCAAAGCCAATCCTGGAAGCTGAATGTATTGTTTCCACATGTTGTATAAAAACCCATCAGTTTGGAGGAATTTTCACAGTATCTTTGAAAAATTCTGTTGGAATAGTTCCAAGAAAAGGTCACCCATTCATGAGAGAACTTCACTCCTCTCCCAACATGAGGAAAATGATAGCTGAGATAAACTATGCATACAAACCATCTTTAATTGTTGTTGATGGGATTGAAGTTTTTGTTGATGGTGGACCCATGGAGGGTGAGAGAAGAAATGCAAAGGTCTTTCTTGCAGGAACAGACAGAATTGCAATTGATGCAGTTGGGGTGGCAATTCTAAAAGAAATTGGAAGCAACAAGAATATTATGGAGAAGAAGATTTTTGAACAGGAGCAAATTGCAAGGGCTGTGGAACTTGGTTTGGGCGTAAGGTCTCCCTCTCAGATAAAAATTAAGGGTGTCGATTCTGAAAGTGCTGAATATGCGAAAAAGATTATGAAGATTTTGATGGAGGAGAGCACATAGAACAATTGTAATAAAAATTTCGTAATAAGGGTATGGAGGGAAAAATGAAGAAGTTTTATTTTTTATTATTTTTCTTTTTAATTTCATTTTCCTTTGCCCTTGAAGAGGCAAGGGTTTTGAGGTTTCCAGCGATTTACAAAGACCAGATAGTTTTCACCTACGCTGGAGATTTATACATTGTTCCCGTGAGTGGCGGAATTGCAAGAAAACTTACATCTCATTCTGGATATGAATGTTTTGCAAGATTCTCTCCTGATGGAAAATACATTGCATTTACAGGAGAGTATGATGGGAATCGCGAGGTTTATTTAGTTCCTTCAGAGGGTGGAATTCCAAAAAGATTGACCTACACACCAGTTTTAAGCAGAGACGATATCTCCGATAGAATGGGACCAAACAATATTGTTATGGGATGGACCCCTGATGGAGAGAAAATAATTTTTCGCTCAAGAATGAGGGAGTGGAACGATTTCAACGGGCAACTTTATACTGTTTCAAAAAATGGTGGACTTCCAGAGCAACTTCCCTTTCCAAGGGGCGGTTTCTGTTCATTCTCTCCAGATGGAAAAAAGCTCGCTTACAATAGAATCTTTCGGGAATTCAGAACCTGGAAGAGATACAGGGGTGGGATGGCTGATGATGTGTGGATTTACGATTTTCAGACAAAAAAGATTGAGAATATAACTAACAATCCTGCTCTTGATATAATACCCATGTGGCACGGAGACAAGATTTACTTTCTATCTGACAGAGATGAAAATGCAAGGATGAATCTTTATGTCTACGAAATTCCAACGAAGAAGATTAGAAAGCTTACGAATTTTGAAGATTACGATATAAAATTTCCATCGATTGGGCTTGATACAATAGTTTTTGAAAATGGAGGGTTCATTTATAAATTTGACCTTAAAACTGAAAAAGCTTCAAAAATTACAATCTACATTGCTGATGACCAAATCACCGGAAGGGAGGAAATCGTAAAAGTCTCTGACAAAATAAATTATTTTGACATTTCCCCAGATGGAAAGAGAGCACTTTTTGGAGCGAGGGGGGAAATTTTCACAGTTCCTGCAAAACATGGAAATACAAGGAATTTGACAAATTCATCAGGAATTCATGAAAGAGACCCCAATTGGTCTCCTGACGGTAAATGGATAGCATTTATTTCAGATAGAACTGGAAGGGATGAAATATACATAATGCCCCAGGATGGTTCAAAAGAACCAATTAAGATAACAAAGGATGCTGATACATACAAATATGATATTATTTGGTCACCTGATAGCAAAAAGATAATGTGGTCTGACAGGAATTTCCGATTAAATTATGTTGATATTGATTCAAAGGATGCTGTGGAAGTTGCAAAAGGGACAAGCTGGGAGATCCGTTCCTACACATGGTCTCCTGATAGCAACTGGATTGCTTATGCAAAACCAGAAGTGGAAGGAATGACAAAGATCTATCTTTATTCCCTGACCAACAAAAAGACCTATGAGGTAACTGATGGCTGGTATAACTCTACATCTCCCCATTTCAGCTCTGATGGAAAATATCTATTCTTTGTTTCAGACAGAGATTTCAATCCTGTTTACAGCAGGACTGAGTTTAATCATGCCTATCTTTCCATGTCAAGGATTTATCTTGTCACATTATCTGTAGAAGAAAAGTCCCCCTTTGAGCCAAAGAGTGATGAGGTGGAGATTTCAGAAAAGCAAAAGAGTCCAACTCCTGAAAAACAGGATGTAAAAAAAGAAGAGACTAAAAAAGAAGCGGAAAAACCAAAATCTATAAAGGTTGACCCTGAAGAAATTAAGGATAGAATTGTTGGATTGCCCATAGAAGTTGCTAATTACTTGAATCTATCATCTGTGGGAGATAAGCTCTATTACATGAAGAGGGGCGACAGGGACCAAAGGGCTGTTTTAAAATTCTACGATTTGAAAAAGCAAGAAGAGAAGGAACTTGGAAGTGTAAATTCATTTGTTATCTCTAAGGATGGCAAAAAAATGCTCGTCTCCCAGGAGAGAACCTTTGCAATAATAGACCTTCCCACCGCACCAATAAAAATAGATGAAAAACTCGACCTTTCTAATATGGAAATGAAACTTGATAGAAAGGCTGAATGGGCACAGATATTTGAAGAGTGCTGGAGGCAAATGAAAGACTTTTTCTATGACCCGAATATGCATGGTGTTAACTGGGAAAAAGTAAAAAAGCAGTATGAGTCACTGGCAAAGGCTGTAAATCACAGGGCAGACCTGACATATGTTATTGGAGAAATGATTGGTGAGCTCAACGCAGGACACACATATGTCGGAGGAGGAGATCTACCTCAGGTAAAAAGGGTTAATATTGGAATGCTTGGAGCTCAGCTGGAAAAAGATAAGGAAACAGGTTTTTATCGAATAAAGAAAATATTGAAAGGACAGAATTGGGATAAATCGTTAAGGTCTCCATTAACTGAACTTGGAATAAATGTTAAAGAAGGCGATTGGATAATTGCTGTAAATGGGAATCTAACAAATAAAATGGAGAATATTTATGAATCCCTCGTTACTACAGCTGGAAAGCAAGTTACTATAAAAGTGAATAGCAAGCCATCTGAAGCGGGAGCAAGGGATGTCGTTGTAATTCCAATAGAGAATGAAAATAATCTCTACTATTACAACTGGGTTCAGAAGAACATAGAAAAAGTTGATAAAGCGACAAATGGAAAAGTTGGGTATATCCACATCCCTGATATGGGAGTTAGAGGGTTGAATGAGTTTGTAAAGCACTTCTATCCCCAGCTTAGAAAGAAGGCTTTAATCATTGATGTTAGAGGGAATGGAGGAGGAAATGTTTCACCAATGATAATAGAGAGACTTGCAAGGGAAGTTGCAATGGTTGATATTGCAAGGGGCTCAATTCCTCAGCCTGACCCTTCAGCCCTTTTAATGGGTCCAAAGGTCTGTCTTATTGATGAATTCTCTGCCTCAGATGGAGATATATTCCCATATAGATTCAGAAAATATAATCTCGGAAAATTGATAGGTAAAAGAACATGGGGTGGAGTTATTGGTATTAGAGGAACTTTACCCCTTACTGATGGTGGATATTTGAACAAACCCGAATTTGCAACTTTCGGACTTGAAGGGAAATGGATAATAGAAGGACAAGGTGTTGAACCCGATATATTTGTTGACAATGACCCTGCAAAGGAATTTGAGGGTGTAGACCAACAACTTGAAAAGGCAATTGAGGTGATTCTTGATGAGTTGAAGACAAAGGAGCAGAAACTTCCTCCAGTTCCTCCGTATCCAAAGAAATAAAAAATGAGAAAGACAATAATATTCATAGTATTGTCAATTTTTACATCCTTGAGTTTCTCCACAGAATTTGAAAGGGATGCCATTTTAAGGAAAGTAGCTGGCGCTATTTCAGAGGAAAATATTGCAAAGACAATAAAAGCTCTTCAGAGTTTTGGAACGAGAAATACCCTTTCAGAACAGAATTCAGAGAAATTCGGAATAGGTGGAGCAAGAAGATGGATATTTAATGAATTTTCAAAAATAAAGGGGCTTAAAGTTAGTTATGACAGTTATTTTCTTCCAAAGCAGGGTAGAAGAATAGTTAAAGACACAGAGCTTCACAACATTGTTGCAATAAAAGAAGGGAAATCAAAGAAGGAGAGAATAATTATAGTCAATGCCCATTATGATACAATCTCAGTATCAAAGGATGGAAAATTTAATTACGAAGACTGGAATACTCCTGCTCCTGGAGCCAATGACGATGCATCGGGCATCTCTGCTTTAATCGAAATAGCAAAGGTAATAAGTGAATTTGATACAGAAGCAACCATTCATTTTATTGCTTTTGCAGGTGAGGAACAGGGTCTTGTTGGAAGCACCCTTTATGCAGGGAAGATGAAATCCCTTTCTAAAGATATCAAAGCAGTTATAACAATGGACATGATATCAAATGTATTGGCAGGCAATGGTTTCTTAGAATCTGGAAGGGTTAGGGTATTCTCCGATGACCCCAATGATTCGCCTTCAAGGGAACTTGCTCGATATGTGAAAAGAATTTCAGAAATAATTGTTCCATCAATGAATGTTGATTTAATTTTTAGAGCAGACAGATTCGGAAGGGGTGGAGACCACACTCCCTTTGTTCTTGAAGGTTTTCCAGGAATTAGATTCACTGAGGCAAGGGAAAATTATTCCAATCAACATTCCCCTCAGGACACAATTGAAAATCTCTCTGTTCCATACTGCGCAAATGTTGCAAGAATTGTGGCTGTCTCCCTTCTCTCCCTCGCCATGGCTCCTAAAGCTCCTGAAGTCAATGATGAAAATAACAATCCTTTAATAGGAAGAGGCAAAGGTTACGATGCCCATCTTAGATGGAAATTGGATGAAGATATGGAAAAAATATCTGAATTTAAAGTTTATATAAGAGATACAAAATCACCCTTCTGGGAGAGGAGTTTTTCAGCAGGGAAGGAGCTGGAATTTATTTTAAAGGATGTTTCAATAGATGACTGGACATTCGGAGTCTCAGCAGTTGGAAAAAACGGATTTGAAAGTCTAATTTCCATTTACATAATGCCACCTCGTAGGAAAGGAGAGATTATTTCCAAAGAGTTGAAATAGTTTCTACCGCAAATCTTACAGCTTACATCTGACAGCAATTTTGAGGAATGCTATTTAACTTTTTATCTATTTTGCCTCATATAAATCAGATTTTTGAAAGAACTAAACTATTATCCATAAAATCGACTGATAGAAATATAAATCATTCTCTTGCTTTCGTCTAAAATTTCAATTTTAATGTAAATCCCGTTTAATTCTCTCCTCAGTCTGTCCGCCCATTCTACCACTACAACCCCTTCTCCAAGGAAATCAGTAAGCTCTGTTTCAGGGTCATCCTCAACCCTGTAAAAATCGAAATGATAGATGGGAAATTTCCCATAATAAATATTCAAAATTGTGAAGGATGGAGAAGTGACCTCATCAGGGTCATCCACACCAGCTCCTTCAGCAAGACCTTTAACAAATAAAGTTTTACCTGCTCCCAGTTCCCCTTCCAGTAATATAATCTCTTTCCCTTTAAGTTCTCTCCCTATTTCCCTTGCCAATGAAAGGGTTTCTTCTTCAGATTCAGAAAAAAATGTTTTATTGTAAAAATCTTCCAATGGCATCTGGTAAATTCTCAAGAATATCCATTGCAGTAAGGGAAATCTCTCCTCTCTTTTCAGCTCCAATATCACCGCTCAAACCATGCAAATAAACTCCTGAAATGAGAGATTCAAGAATATCTCCTGTCTGGGCAAGAAAACCTCCTAAAATACCTGAAAGAACATCTCCTGAACCTCCTGTAGCCATTCCAGGGTTTCCAGTGGGATTCACAAAAACACCTCCCTTCGGCTCACCTATCAATGTCCTCCATCCTTTAAGGGAAATGTAGCAACCATTTTCCAGGGCAAAGTTTCTCACAATTTCAATTCTATTATTTAAAATATCCCTCGGAGTAATTTTGAGGACCCTTCCTAACTCCCCGGGATGAGGGGTAAGAGCAATATTGGATTTCCCCCTTACAACAGAAGGAAAAGAGGCGAGGGAATTAACTCCATCCGCATCGACAATGCACGGTATTTCAATTTTTTTAATAAACTCAATCACAAATTCTACTGTTGAGGAATTGGTTGTAATACCTGGTCCAAGAATAATTGCATCTTTATCCTCTGCAAATTTCAAGACAGATGAAATGGCACTTTCAGAAATAGTCCCTTCCTCACTCTCATCAAGGGGGAATGTCATAAGCTCAGGTGCAGAAGAGGCAATTATGGGAAGACAAGATTTTGGAGTAGCGATTGTGACAAGGGCAGCGCCAGCCTTTAAGACAGCAAGACCTGCAAGGACAGCAGCTCCTGTCTTTCCAAAAGAACCTGCTATAACTAAAACATGACCATAGTCTCCTTTATGGGAATCCCTTTTCCTCCTTTTAAATATTTTTGAATTTGCAATCCTTTTTTCTGTGATCAATTCCAAAAAATATGATGGATTTTCAAACAAGGACTCTGGAATACCAATATCTGCAACCACAAATTCTCCAACTTTCTCTGATGCAGGGGAAAAAATATGAGGTAATTTGGGGGCTGCCATAGTTATTGTGAGGTCTGCCTTAAGAGATGGTTCCTTTACCATAAAGGTATCGGATGAAAGCCCTGAAGGAATATCAATTGAAATCTTATATCCCTGAAAAGTGTTTATATCTGAGAAGATTCTTTCCAGTAATCCTTCAATTCTTCCCTGAAAACCTGTTCCAAAAATAGAATCAATAATTATCTCAGATTCCTTCACTTCTCCTTTAAATATTTCCCAATCTTCTTCCTGGTTGATTTTTTTTATTTTTATTCCCATTTTTGAAAGAATAAAAAGATTTATTCTTGCATCACCTTTGACATCCTCCTCATTACCAAAAAGATAAACATCCGGGTTTGAGCCATTATTAATCAAATGGCGGGCAATTACGAAACCATCACCTCCATTGTTTCCTTTCCCGCAAAGGATGGAAATTTTCTTCTTTCTAAAATCAGGAAATCTTCTTGCAATCTCTTCAAAAGCGGACCTTCCGGCATTCTCCATCAATACAACACCTGGAATTCCCAATTCATTTATTGCTTTCCTATCCACCTCCCTCATTTGAAAAGAATTCAATATTTTCATCTTTTCTTGCCTTTCATGTAAATTTTATCAAATTCATTAAACAAATCAAAGGAGTAAGGTCATGCTTTAAAATTATTTATTACTTATCCTTTGACGAAGGCGTTCATAAAATCGCTCTCTCGGACCAACCATGATGACCACCGCGATTTTATATTCTTTGTAAATTTCATAAACGATTCGATACTGATTTCCACCATAACTAAAGTGATAGGAATAAAGCCCCTCAAATCCATATTTTAATGCAAATCCACAATATGAATTTTTCTCAATTTTAGGTATATGCTCATTTAGAAGAACTGTTTAAATCTTTTTATCTAATTTTTTTTATATCTTTCTCTGTAGCTATTGAGAATTTTAACTCAATCAATCTTTAAAAATCTCTTCTTTTGTCCGAAGCTCATCCTTTCTAAATTCTTCTTTTGCCTCCTCTCTCCTGAGCAGAAGCTCGCCAGCAAGCTCTCTATCAAGCATTATAAATAAAGTCTCCAACTCATCAGGAGTAAGATTCTCAATCGCTCTTATAATTTCAACGGGTGTTAATTTTGCTTGTGCTTTAGACATTTATTCCTCCTTCCAAATTTATATATTATTTAATAAATTATAAAGTAATCAAGAACACAAGCTACATTACACCATAAATTTTCTTCAAGGAATAAAAATATATCAGGTTAGTTTTTCCAAAATACTCTCCCCAGAATGGTTAACAGCGAACAGCTCCTAGCTAAAGCTATTTTGGTTCAAAGGAGCAAACCTTTTCCTTATTTTTACTCCCTCTCACATCAATCCTTTCCCCTATGGGAAGACGAAATAAAAGTGGATATTATGATCGGATTTTTAGAGGAACCAACCTATTATAAAAGAGCACCCTTTAAATAAATATCATGGTGGGCGGTAGAGGATTTGAACCTCTGACCCCCGGCGTGTAAGACCAGTGCTCTACCGCTGAGCTAACCGCCCAAACAATTAATAAAATAATCCAATACTACAAAATTGTCAATATTAGCTGACAGCTATGAACTAACAGCTGTAAGCTATTTGGTTTTCACCCATTTTTATTTTTCTAACCGTAGTTTATATATTAGTTAAAAAGAAAAGTTGATTTTACATCATAAAAAATCTTACATATATTTGAAAAGGGAGATTGAAGGAATGAAAGGGTTAAGTTTCTACACAAGAAGAAAATAAGGTTAATATTTTTTATTGTTCTTTTCACAGTAGGAATAGTCTTAATTAGCATAGGATATTATTACCGACATACTAATAAATCCCTTAAGGAGCTTATTCCGATAGATGTTTCAGGGGAAGTTGAGAAAGAAGAACCTGAAGAAGTTTTATCTATGGCGGCTCCTGCATTGCCGAATTATTCCCGCTCTTCCGCATTCTATACAATTGCATCTTATATGGCTGAAAAAGGAAAATTTAATGAAGCCATTGAACTTTCCCTTAAAATAACTGATGAGGAGTATAACTATGGGGCATTTAAATCTATTATAGAGAAGATGGTTAAATAAGGAGAGTCTGAAGAATGTAAATGTGCCCGATATTATATTGTGAGGGAATTGGCTGAAAGCGGTTTTTTTCAAGCATGATCTTGAAATTGCGAAGAAAATCCCTAAAGAAGATACCCGTTAAAGTCTTTTTGAGACCATTGCAGAAATTATGGTTGAGAAAGGGAAATTTAGAGAGGCTTTTGAGGTTTCTCAAAAGGTTAGTGATCCAGATTTCCAATACTCCATCCTTTGTTCAATTGCTTTTTCCCTTGTGAAAGGGATAGATTTGAACAAGCCATTGAATTAACCTCAAAAATGTCTGATAAAAAAAGATGCGATAGGGCGATCGCTGAAATAGTAAAAAAACTTGCAAAGGCAGGAAACTTTGAAAAAGCAACTGAGATTGTTCTAAGCATGGAAGAAGATAGTAGCTATTCTGCCCTTTACTGGTTACTTTGATAAGGCTCTTGAACTTGTTGAAGGTATTAAAACTCCCCCCTGGCTTGCAAAGAGGGGAGAGTTTCATAAGGCTCTTGAAATTTGTCACAGGATAAGGGATGAAAGTTTTCTTATTAATGCCCTCACTTCAATTGCTAAAAACATGGCAATGAGAGGAAATAGACAGGAAGCATCTTCTATTTAATAAAGCCATTGAAACTGCTCAAAGAATACTGGACTCAGAAAAACGATTTGATAAGCTCAGGTACATTGGATGGATATGGCTGATGTGGGTGAATTTGAGATGGCTTTTAAGCTTGCAAAGAGTATATCAGACTATAAAGAGCGATTCTGGACATTAAGATACATTATAGAAGATATGGCTAAAGCCGGTAAATTTGATCAAGCCTTAGAGATTGCAAACAAAATAATTGATGAGGATATGCGTGGAAATGCTGTTTTTATTGTTGTGAATGAGATAGCTAAAACAGGCAATTTTGAAAGAGCAATTGAAATTGTAGAGGAGACAGCTCCTGAAAGATGAAACTATTTTTAGACTTTCAGAATTTCTTTCGAAACCCGCTCACAATTCTTCGTTATTCAACTTTTCCCAATCTTCTAAAAGCCTCTTAAAAACTCTTTTTGTCCATTTCAATGTTTCTTTTATCTTTCCCGATGTATCAATTATGTAATGGGCATATTTTAATTTTTCTTCGTTGGGAAGTTGAGAGTTTATTTTTTTCAAAGCGAGTTCCGGTCCAATTCCATCCCTTTCCATCAATCTTTTTAATCTAATTTCAAGAGGTGCATGGGCAACAATTACTCTATGGTAAAAACTGTGAAAACCAGCCTCTATGGTTAGAGCTGCTTCAGAGACAAAAATCTTTCCCTTTTCTGTCCTCTCAAGCTCCTCAACAATCTTTTTCTTCCTTTCCAGAACAAGGGGATGCATCAAATTGTTGAGAAATTTTCTTTCCTCTTCTGAATTAAAGACAATATCTCCTAACTTTTTTCTGTCAATTTTTCCATCAGCCAAAATTATTGATTTTCCGAAATGTTCAACAATCTTTTCCCAGGCAAAATTTCCGGGTTCCATTAATTCATGGGCTAAAAGGTCTGAATGACAGACATAACAACCTTTTTTCTTTAGATATTCAGAAATTACAGATTTACCCGTTGCAATTCCACCTGTAAGGGCAACCTTTAAAACCTTCATTTAAATATAGCCAATCTTCTTAAACCAGTCCAGTGCTCTTTTAATTGAATCATCAATGGGAGAAAGTTTGAATCCAAGTTCATTTTCCGCTTTCTCTGTGTTCACAAAGAAGCTGTATTTAGCCATGTGTATACCGCTCAGAGGAATTGAGGGATAATTTTTAAGAATATAATAGGATAAAAACTCTGATATGTATGCTCCGTAAAGGGAAACCCACCAGGGGATTTTTATTTTGGGAGGTGGAGCCTTTGCAATTTTTGCAATTTTTTTTAAGAATTCTTTCACAGTAAGATTTTCTCCTCCGAGAATATATCTTTCTAAGTTTTTCCCTCTTTCCATGGCAAGAACTATCCCCTTTGCAACATCCCTTACATCTACAGCATTCATCTTTCCATCAGTATAAAAGGGTAAAATTTTTAGAACCCTTGGGATTAAACAAAACTGGATTGGCTTTGTTTCATATTCTCCAATGCATAAAGTTGGATTCACGATTATAATCTCAATCCCCTTTTCTGAATATCTTTTTGTCTCCTCTTCCAACAAAAATTTTATTCTGTGATATACACCTTTTATCCTATCAAAATCAAAGGGTATGCTCTCCCTTCCTATACCATTTTTATCCTTCCAGATTGTTCCAACTGAGCTTACATAAAGCATCTTTTTCACTCCAGATTCAACACATGCTTCCATCACATTCCGAATTTCCTTTAAGGCATTCTCTGTTTCAACTTCTTTTCTGATAGAAAATTTAGGGTAATAAGCGGCGCAATGGACAACTATATCGCAATCTTTCATCCCTGATACTAAGGACTCCTTTTCGTTTATATCCCCTTCAAATATCTCAAGATTTAGCCCTTGGAGAAGTTCTCTTTTGGTTTCTTTTCTTACAAGAGCCCTGACTTCATATCCATTATTCAAGAGTTCCCTTGCTGTGTGATTCCCTATTAGTCCTGTTGAGCCGAGCAGAAAAGCCTTCATTAAATAATTATAAGCTTTTTAATAAACATTTTAAATTAAACAATTTTGTCTTAAAATAGTATTTAAAAATGGAGGTAAGTATGAAGAGATTTTTGTTTTTAATCTCCTTTTTGATAATTATTATGCCCTTATATACAGAAAAAAGAGTTATGGAGCCAGAAGATATAATCGGGATAAAAGGGATTTCAGATTTAAATTTATCTCCAGATGGGAAAAAGGTTCTTTTTACTGTTAGGGAATGCAATTTAAAAGAAAACGAGTATAACACAGATATCTGGCTCCTCAACATTGAAAATGGCTCCCTTTCAAAATTAACCCAATCTCCAAAACAGGATACTTCTCCAAGATGGTCTCCCGATGGGAAGCTAATAGCTTTTATCTCCAACAGGGACGGGAAAAATCAAATTTATATTATGAGAACAGATATGGGAGAGCCATGGAAGCTAACAGATTCTCCCACTGGAGTTGAAAGTTTTGAATGGGTATCCGATTCTAAACACATTGTCTATCTTATGAAGGATCCAAAAACGGAAGGAGAGGAAAAGAAGCTCAAAGAGAAGGACGATGCGTATTCTCTCTTTAAAAATTTAAAAAATTCCCATATCTGGAAAATCTCAATTGACGGAAAAGAAAATAAAAAATTAACAAATGGAAATTTCCATGTCTCCCAATTCCAAATTTCTCCTGACGCTAAAGAGATACTTTATTCTGCTTCGCCATCTCCCAGGGTTGACGATTTAATATTTAGCGAGCTTTACTTAATCTCTATTGATGGCGGAGAACCAAAAAGATTGACAAACAATATGGCTTCCGAGAGGTCATTTAACTTCTCTCCAGACCGTGCATTTATATCTTTTGTTTCATCATCTGATTTGAATCTTAGAACTCCTGGTTCCTCCAAGCTGTTTTTATTAAACCTGAAAGATATGAAAGTAAGACCGGTATCCTCTTCGTTTGTTGGAGAGGTTTCCTCCTATGAATGGTTTACCAACGACACAATTGTTTTCACAGGTAATATTGGAGTAACAGCTAATTTCTACAAACTGGATTTAAATAAGAATACAATCTCTCCCATTTCAAAGGAAGAGGGTGTATTCAAAAATTCCATAATCATAAAAAATGAAAATAAAATTGTTTGCACTTTCACAGATACGAAATCTCCTCCTTCAATCTATATTACATCAATAGATGATTTTAAGCCTGTAAAATTAGTAGATTTAAATCCTCAAATGGATGTGTTCTATCTCGGCGAGTTCAAGCCCTATAGATGGAAAAGCAAGGATGGTAAAATTGTTGAGGGCGTTTTAGGGTTACCCCATGATTTTGAGAAGGGCAAAAAATATCCCCTTATTGTTCAACTTCACGGAGGACCTGCTTCCGCTTATATGCTCTCTTTCCCATCGGAGATCTCTATTTACTCCCATGTCTTTACTGGAAGAGGATGGGTTGTTTTTCAGCCTAATTATAGAGGCTCAACAGGATATGGGGAAACTTTTATGAAAGAGATTGCAGGAAGATACTTTGACAGGAGCATAGATGACATTGTTTCAGGAATTGAATCCCTTATAAAAGAAGGATTTGTGGATAAAGAGAGACTTGGTGTTATGGGATGGAGTGCGGGTGGACACATGACCAACTGGCTTATTACTCACTATCCCGATTTATTCAAAGGAGCATGCTCTGGAGCAGGAACTGCCAACTGGATTTCCATGTATGCTCAGACAGATATTCAGTATACAAGAGAATTCTATTTCCTGGATAAGCCATGGAATAAAGTTGCTTTATATCTTAAATATTCTCCTATACTATATGTAAAAAATGTTAAGACTCCTACTTTAATTTTGTGTGGAGAGGAAGACGAGAGGGTTCCTTTACCCCAGAGTAAAGAACTCCACATGGGACTTTTGAAAAATGGGGTTGAAACAGAACTTGTAATATTTCCAAGAGAGCCCCATGGATTGAGAGAACCAAAACATCAATTATACAAAATGAAAAAAGAGCTGGAATGGCTGGAAAAATGGGTTTTGAAAAAATAGTTACAACTCTTTTTCTTTGTTTCTAATAGATAAGGATATTTCAGCCACTTTCTTTTTCAAAAAAGAAAGTTTTCCACTTATCTTTTCAATACTCTTCTCAGTCTCTTTGAATTTTTCCATCTCAACAATTGTATTTGCAATGATGTTATTAAGGGATAAAGAAAGGGAATCTATAAGTTTTTGAAGGTTACCTTTGGAATCTTCTCCTTCAGTTACAAATGACTCATCGAGAAAAGAATCTATCCTCTTTCTCATCTCTTCAAGGGATGAAGTTATTAAGGAATAACCATTTTCACTTTTTCTGAGGGAAAGTTTAATTGTCTTTGTAGAAATCTCTTCAATCTCATCAGCCACTTCCTCCACTTCTTTGTTTAGATTTTCAAGAAGGTTTTTAACAGCCAATCTTTTCTTTTCGAAATCAGAGAATCTTTTCCTTTGCAGAAGAACCAAAAACAAAGACAAACTTATGATAATTAAAATATTAATTATGCCAAATACAAAAATATAAAATTTTGCCTTTTTTCTGCATTGTTTTTCAATTATTTCAAGCCTTTCAACCATCGGGGAAATTGAGCTATTAATATCGCTATATGCTCTGAAGAAATCTCCTGAGCTCCTTTCATTCTTTACCAGAGTAGCAATATTGCCATTAGTCTCCCTCCAGAGGGAAGAAAAAGTTTCAAAATTGATCCCTGCTAAATTCCTTCTCATTAGAAAACTTTCAAATTTATCTTTGTTTTCCTTTATTTCAACTATACTATTGGAAACATCAAGCCCACTGTATATTTTTGTTGAACTCGTTGAAATATTTTTCAGGGCTAAGGATGCTTCCCTCAATCTATTTGCATCTTCAAGATTCCGATTAAAAAGAAAAAAAAAGAAATAAATATCAGTAAAAAAAGCAATCAGAATGACAAAGAATAGAAGATATAATAAAAATTTTCGCATAAGTCCAAACTATTATAAAAATATAAGAAACAAAAGTCAAAAATCAGCAAATTGGATTAAATTTCCCGACCGTATAGTACATTACATAAGTTTATATTCGAACTATTGAAGAAATAACCACTAAATGATAAAATTTGAAAAGATGCCGGAGTGGCGAAATTGGCAGACGCACAAGACTCAAAATCTTGGGCTCCTTCGGGAGCGTGAGGGTTCGACTCCCTCCTCCGGCATTTAAAAAGCTAAAAGCTCAGAGCTCGCTTCTTTCAGCACGCTAATTTTGATTTTTTCTTCTTTTCCATTCAGCCTTAAACTTTGAGTAGCTTTTACAAGGCTGCTTTCCTTGCCTTTCTTTCCCATTTAAACTTACAACCTCATTACTTCTAATATTTTCCTTTTCTCTTCTTCATGGAGAATAAAAACATTTTTCCCTTTTACCATTACGACCTCATCAGGAAGAAAATTTGTCTTTCCTTTTCCAAGATATTCTCCATTCAAATTGAATATTTCTACGTGAATTTCTTTCACTTGCCTTTGAAATTTTCCTCATACCAGTCTTTCCAGGTTAAAACAATCAAATTATCTTCAATAGCAAGAATACTTCTTATTATTGGAAGATGGGAGGGGAAAGAAAAATCAACCATTCCTTGAGAAAGTTTTTTTGCCATTTCAAACTCTTCCATTTCCGAGAAATATTTTTTCAAGTCCTCTGATAGAGGGATATTCTTCGCCTTTTTCTTTATATCTTTTAACTTTTTCCCTTCCATATTATAAACACCAACAATAAAATCTTCCCTGTCTGCCTGAAAAATCATATTTTTTACGATGACAGGAGGAAAATATCCCTGAAAAGGGTTGAAGGATCGCATGCTTTCTTTGTCAATCTTCCAAATTTAAAATTATAAATTTGTGATTCATTTTAGCCTCATTTTCTTTTGTTTCCATGGAATAACCGTATAACCCTATCATCTTATTGTTAATTGGATAAATTTTCACGAGTGTTATCAAAGGAATCTCACTCCAGAATTTCATCTGTTTTAAGAAATTTCCTTCAAGGTCTAAAATTTGAATTCTGAAATTCACTGGGTCATTCACAAAAATTTTTTCTCCTATAATAATGAGTGCTCCCGGAGATTGTATTCCGAACTCAGCCGGTCCAACACCTTCTTTCCCCTGTTCTTCTCAACTTCCTCACCTTTTTCATTGCAAATTACAATTTGGTTCAGCAAAGAATTTGAAAGATAGAATTTTCCATTGTGATAGTCAAAAGAAGTAACTCCGTAGTCAACCTCAAATTCTTTTTCGAGTTTCAGAATAAAATCCTTTCCCTCTAAAGGTATGAACAAAATTATCAAATATAAAACAAAAGAAGAAAAAAGCCTCTTCAAATTTCACCTCCCACTATATAATTTTAAATTTTTATTTCAATGAATTCAATTGAATTTCATATTTCATTTGACAGGAGGAATTTTTTACTTTACACTTAAGAAGATTAATGAAAGAAAGGAGTGAGAAATATGAATATTGTTGAAAGGGTGAAGAAGATTATTTTAAGCCCAAAAGAAGCATGGGCTGAGATTAAAGCTGAGCAGACAACAGTTCAGAATATTTATCTTTCATATGCTGTAATCCTTGCAGCAATTCCTGCAATTGCTCAGTTTATAGGGAAAGCTTTGGTTGGAACATCTGTTTTAGGGGTTCATTTCAGATGGTCAATTGGAACAGCCTTAGGTTATGCAATCTTCTGGTATGTCTTAGGTCTTGCTGGTCTTGCCCTTACAGCTTTTATAGCTGATTCCCTTGCTCCAAGTTTTGGCTCCCAGAAGAATTTTGTAAATGCTTTCAAAGCGGTTGTTTATTCGATGACTCCAGTCTGGGTTGCTGGAATTCTTTACATAATTCCTTTTCTTGGGATTCTTGTTCTTTTAGCAGTAATTTACGGGTTATATCTTCTTTTCATAGGTCTTCCTGAACTTATGGACACTCCTAAGGATAAGGCAATTGGTTATGTAATTGTTGTGATTGTAGTTAATGTTATTGTTTATTTTGTTGTAGGCGTCATTGCGGGTGCAGTTTTTGTAGCAGGAAAAGCAGGAGTAACATTTTAATTCTCTAAATTTTTATTTTCAGAAGCTCCTCAACGACTTGTTGAGGTTGATTTAGAATTGGTCTTCCAATTATTATGTAGTTTGCTCCGAAACTGAAAGCCTCTGATGGAGAGAGGGTTCTTTTCTGGTCATCTTTTCCTTCCTCAAATCTTATTCCAGGAGTTGCAATCAAGAAATTTTCTCCTGCCACTTCTCTTATAATCTTTATCTCTCTTGGAGATGCTATTACTCCATCCGCTCCACTTTCAAAGGCAAGGAGAGTGAGCTTTTTTACCATTTTTTCAATTTCATGTCCGAATCCAACCTCCTTTGCATTTTTTTCATCCATACTTGTAAGAATTGTAACTCCCATTATTTTTGGTCTTTCAATCCCTAATCTCAAGCTCTCCTCTTCCGCTCCTTTAACGGCACTCTTTATCATCTCCTTTCCACCAAGGGCATGAATTGTCAGCATTGAGACTCCTAATTTTGTTGCTTCCTTTACAGAGTGATAGACTGTGTTGGGAATATCGTGAAATTTTAAGTCAAGAAAAGCTTCTTTTCCTTTCTCTTGAAGAAAATTAACGATTTCAGCTCCATATTTTAAAAATAATCTGGGACCAATCTTAAATATCTCTATTCCGGATAATAAATTAACAAATTTTTTAACTTCTTCCATCCCATCGACATCAAGAGCAACTATTACTTTTTTTAATATTTCCATTTTTCACCTCTATACTTCAAGAGTTCCAATTATATCCTCAATTCTTTTTATCCCCTCCCTTTTACATATTTCCTCTATCTCTTTTATTATTCTCGCACAGGCGTGAGGGTCTGAAAAGTTTGCAGTGCCAACTTCCACAGCTTTTGCTCCAACTACGAGAAATTCCATTACATCCTCTCCTGTCATTATTCCTCCAATACCTATAACTGGGATTTTTACACTTCTTACTACCTGAAAAACCATTTTCAGGGCAATGGGCTTTATTGCAGGACCAGAAAGTCCACCCATTACATTCCCCAATCTTGACTTCCTTGTCCTCCAGTCAACACCCATGGCAAGAACTGTGTTTATTAAAGATATTGCATCAGCTCCTCCCTCCTGAGCTGAGATTGCAATTGAACTAATATCTGATACATTTGGGGAAAGTTTTACAATTAGAGGGACAGATGTAACCTCCTTTACCATTTTGACAATTCTGTATGTCCATTCTGGCTCCATGGCAGGACACAATCCATTTCTATGGATATTTGGACACGAAATGTTAAGCTCAAAGGCTGATATTCCCTCCTCTTTACTTAAATAGGAAGAAACTTCAGCATACTCTTCATCATTGTGTCCACATACATTCACAATTATGTGGGTATTAAATTTTCTTAACTCAGGAAGAATTTCCCTTGCAAATCTTTCAACTCCTATCCCCTGAAGTCCAATTGAGTTGAGCATTCCAGAAGAGGTCTCCCAGATTCTCGGAGGAGGGTTCCCCTCTTTTGGATTCATAAAAATTCCCTTTGTTATTATCCCTCCTAAGATTGAAAGGTCGAAAAAAGAGCTGAATTCAAGACCGTATCCAAATGTTCCACTGGCGGTAAGGATAGGGTTTTTCAATTTTATAAATCCAAGATTAACGGATAAATCTACCATATTATCTCCTCCCCGTTGAAAACAGGGCCCTCCTGGCATATTTTAACCCACTCTTCCTTTCCATTTCTTCTTATCCTTGCAACGCACCCCCAGCAAGCTCCAAATCCACAACCCATTCTCTCTTCAAGAGAAAATTGAGATGGAATAGAAAATTCTTTAGCTATATTGAAAACTTTCCTCATCATTTCCATCGGTCCACAGGCGTAAATATAGGAAATTTTTTCTGAGGTAAAAATTTTTTCAATGAGATCTGTAACCAATCCTTTTGTACCTTTTGAGCCGTCCTCCGTTGTAATAATTGGCTCTATCCCTTCATTTTTGAAATAATTCAATGCTGCGAGGTCCGGAACACTTCTCCCACCATAAAGAATTTTAAACTTTATTTTCTCTTTTAAAAATACTTTTGACAGAAAAAAGAGAGGAGCAATCCCTCTTCCGCCTCCAACAAGAAGATGAATACCTGATTTTTCAAATTTGTATCCATTTCCAAGAGGTCCAAGAATTTTTAAAATTTCTCCTTCTTTTAACCTGGACAGAGTCAATGTTCCCTTTCCGCATACTTGAAAAAGGATTTCTAATTTCTTTCCGTCAAAATTAAAAATTGACAATGGCCTTCTGAGAATAAGCTCTAAGGAAGGAATCTTAACCATTATGAATTGCCCCGGTTTCGGCTCAGGGAATCTCTCCTCTGATTTAAGGGAAAGAATTACATAGGAGTTAAAAACTTTTTTCTCTTTTATCTTAAAATCCAAATCCACCATCAAAAACTAATATCTTATCAACAAAGATTTTTGTCAAGTGAGTCAATTGGAAATCAGGATTTGCTATTGTGGATTCCTCCCCTCGCAAGGGATGCAGAAATTCCAAGAAAGCAGAGTCCAGAAAAAATTAAAAAGGAGACCTTGAGGGTCTGGAGGAATGCAGGGTAATACTTTGGTGTGATTTGAACCCTTAAATTATAGGTTGAAAAAATCAAAGTAGCAATCCCCATACTCAACATCTGTCCTAAAAGTCTCATTGTGGCAAGAATTCCTGAGGAGGTTCCATAAAACTTTTTTTCAACTGAGCTCATAACAGCATTTGTATTGGGGGAGGAGAAAAGAGCAAACCCGAAGCCCAGAATAAAAAGAACAGAGACAATGTAGTAAATTGATGTGCTTAAATTCAAAGGAATTAGGAGTGATAAACCCAAAGCTGATATCCCCATCCCCAAAGATGCAACAACTCTTGGTTCAATTTTATCTGACAATCTTCCAGCAAAGGGTGAGAATAGAGCCATTACAACTGGCTGAGCCACAAGAATGGACCCAGAAACCCTTGGAGTTAACCCCTTAATATACTGGAGATATAAACTTAGAAGAAAACCAACCGCTGATGTCGCACAATAATTTATAAGTGCTGCTACATTTGAGAAAGCGAAGGTTCTGCTGTTGGTAAAAAGTTTTATATTCATGACTGGATGGATCAAAGAGGACCCTATAATTATGAAAATTATAATTCCTGCAACCCCTGCAAAAATCAACAAAAAGCCTGTTCTTGAAGGAAGACGGGAGAAGCCATACATCAACGAAATTATTGATAATCCATAAATTAGAGAGCCTTTAATATCAAATTTCTCGCCCTTTGCACCAGCCCATTCTCCTTTTAATCTTCCCATAACAAAGAATATTATGAAGATTCCTATGGGAATATTGACCAAAAAGACATTCCTCCATCCAAAATGTTGGGTAAGGATTCCTCCGATAAAAGGTCCGAGGGAAAGCCCTAAATAAACCGATGCGGAATTAATTCCAAGGGCTTTCCCCCTTTCTCCTGGAGGGAATGTTGATGTTAATAGAGCAACTCCTGTCCCCAGAACCATTGAACCGCCAATTCCTTGCATTATTCTAAAAATAATTATCTGAGACGAAGAACTGGCAACACCAGAAAGAAAGGAGGATAAAGTAAAAATAGTTATTCCAATCAGAAATATTTTCTTTCTTCCGTAAATATCTGCTATCCTTCCCACAGGAACAAGAAAGACTGATGCAGAAAGGAGATAAGCGGTGGCAACCCATGCAAGGAGTATTGCGCTCATTTTGAATTCACTCCCCATTGACGGAAGAGCAACATTAATGGATGAGCCCATGAAAGGGGTCAGAAAGGATGAGAGAGTCGCAACTATTAAAACTACATTTTTTTTGGCTTTTTCGCTGTCCATTCCTGTCATATTAGAAAAGATTACAGAATAAACCTTTAAAAGTCAAAATTAATTAGCCACTTTCCATTAAAGCTGTGAGTCCTTGGTTTGTATGCTGCTCTGGTTTTTTATTTCTTCAATATATTCTCAATTCCCCAGAGCCCTGCTCCCAGCATTCCCGCTTTATTCCCAAGTTGAGCATAAACAATCTTCACTTTATCAAAGGAAAATTTTATTGCCCTTTTTTTAATTTCTTCCATAACAGGCTTCATAATAAATTCTCCTGCTTCTGATACTCCACCACCGATGACTATGAGCTCAGGATTTAGTAGATTTATTAAATTGGAAAGTCCTATTCCAAGATAGTATCCCGCAAGCCTGAAAGCTTCTACAGCAAAAGAATCTCCATTCTTTGCAAGATAATATACATCCTCAGATGTTAAGTTATCCCCTTTACCTGAAAGTTCAAGATAATTCTTTACTATTTTTGAGGCAGAAGCCTCTGTCTCCACACAACCTTTTCCTCCACAATTACATGGAAGGCCATCGGGATTAACAACTGTGTGACCAAACTCTGCTCCAAGTCCTGATGAGCCATGGAATAAATTTCCATTAATCACTATACCTGAGCCGATACCTGTCCCAAGGGTAATATGGATCATATTTTTGACTCCAACACCTACTCCTTTTTTGAATTCACCCCATGCTGCCATGTTGGCATCGTTATCTACTGTAAATGGGACATCCATTGCCTCTCTGAAAAAATCAATAAGATTTACACCATCAAGAAATCTCATATTTGGAGATCTTCTCAATATCCATTCCTTCATATCTATGAAACCTGCTATACCTATTCCAGTACCAGATATCTTCTCAATGGACGAGAATTTCTTGAAAATTTCAGAAATCTTATTTTTGAGAGAGTTTGCATCCTTCGGGGTCGGTTCACTTATTTCCTTTTTAATATTTTCTTCTTCATCAAGAATACATGATTTTATGGCAGTTCCACCAATATCAAATCCTATCCAGCTCATGGTTTTCTTGCGATAATTGCGTAATCCTGAAATCCAAAGATAATTTTCTCGAGAAGTTTAAAATTGTAAGAGATTCTTCTCATGACATCAGTATCTTCAGGAATATCTTTCAAATCTTCTTTTGTCGGGGAGAGATACTTTATTTCATCAACTCTGAAACCAGATGTCTCCATAAGGAATTTTAAAGTTTCAGGATGGACGGGATTTTTATGGGTTGGATCTCTCCAGAAAACATCTGAGAGGGTGTAAAGAGAAGTTGGGTTAACTGTTTCTATGATAGCAAAAGAACCTTTTTTAAGCTTGAAATAAAGAATATCGAAAATTTTTCTTAAAAGGACAGGTTCAAGGTGCTCAACAACTTGGGAGGAGAAGAATCCCCCGAGAGCCTCGTCATTCAAAGATGAGAGATGGAGGAGTATATCCTCATTTATGCATTTGAGACCCTTCTCCCTGCAAATTCTAACCATTTCATCATTTATTTCGATCCCATAACCATCAATTTTATTCTCCCTCAACAGCTCTAAAAATCCCCCTCTGCCACAACCAAAATCAAGGACATTTTCCAGCCCTTTAAAATAATCAATATAGACTTTCTGTCTCTCCTTTATATCCTCTTCCCACCCCCTGAAACCTGCCTCGAAAAATCTATATCCAATATCTTCAAATCTTTTTTCAAATTTTTCTATCTCTTCAAGGGATGGCTTCTCTTTTGCCTTAAGAAGGGTTGAGAACTCCTCTATTTCTTTCTTTATGCTTAAAAATGTCTGAAGTGCACCTTCAATTTTTTCCTTCTGAATTTTAAGATTTTCTATTTTCCAGTTGAGGGAATCAAAAAGAATTCCAACATGGTTTGATCCAAGCGCATCCCATTCCCTCTCCTTTGCATCAACCATTGAAAGAATGGAGTGTAGTGTTTCCTGAACAAGATCGGAAAAGATTTTCTGATTTTCATAAATTTTCTCCAATCCATTGATAAGAGGGAGAAAAAACTGGGATTCATTCTTTTTTTTCGACTCAATCTCCTCCTTCAATCTTCTCAATGAATTTAAAACATTTTCAGAATTAATTCTGAAGTCTAACAAGAATCTATCTATTTTCTCAAGATGGGATTTAAATTTACCCTCTTCTATCTCCCGTTCTTCTGCCAGCTTTTTTAAAATTAAAGGATCCATTAATTCTTCAATATCTGATCAGATTTTTCCTCTTTCTCTTCTTTACCGGAAAGGGCTTTCTTGAAACTCTTTATCCCCTCTCCAAGACCTCTTCCAATCTCAGGGAGTCTCTTAGCTCCAAAGAGGAGGAGGACTATCAGAAGAATAATAAGGATTTCAGGAAGACCTAAAGTTCTGAACATTTTTACCTCCAATTCTTTCCAAAAAGAAAATTCTTCATCTTTTTTATTATATCAAAGAATTAAACTCTTCCAAATTAGAATTTCCATCTCCCCAAAACATTCCTTCCTCTTCCTTCATTTATGGATTCTTTCTTTTAGCCTCAGTTTTTTCGGTATCCATATTTGCTCTTCGATCATCCACTTTCTGAGGCAAGTTTTGGGTCAAAGTTATAATACCTGTCTTTTACAACCTCTATAACCATCTCTTTAAATTCCTCAGAAATTTCCTCTTTTAGGGTCTACCTCTGTGACCGTGAACTATAGCAATCTCACAGTGAATCTTTATCCTCTTACAGAGTCTTCTTATCTGCCTTCAGAAAAGAGAAAGGAGCGAGGGTGCCTCTTTTCGAGACATTCTTTTCTCTAAAACTTTTCAAATCACTTCCAAATGCTTTAATTCTCTCTCCCTCATTTTGGCAATCTCCTCTTCCCTTCTGTCCTCCGTTGCATCTAATTTTAGCAAAAGAGGACATTTTATTTGCTCAAAGAGGACTTTATCATTTTGCTTCTTACAGAGATTGACATCTTTTTTCTTTCTTAATAGAATAATAAATGATTCTTTTTAATTTAAAGCTGGGAAAGCTTTCAAAATTAGTCAGAAAGGAGGTGAAAAGAGTTGGCTCATGTAATAATTCAAGATGGTGAAAGTTTTGAGAGCGCGTTAAAGAGATTCAAGAGAAAGGTTCAGCAGGAAGCCATTATCAAAGAGATTAAGAAACACAGTGTTTATCTGAAGCCGGGCGAGAGGAAAAGGATGAAGGAGGCAATGGCTCTAAAGAGAATGAGAAGAAGGATGAAGAGAGAACAGATGGAACTTTGATCTGAGAGGAGCATTTAAAATAATTGGAAGAGAAAAGAAAACCCGAATGGCTAAAAATAAATAGAAGGGAAGAGGAAGATTTTGTAGAAATAAGGAGGATTCTCAAAGAGAATAAGATAAATACAGTTTGTGAAGAAGCAAGATGTCCTAATATATTTGAGTGCTGGAATTCGAGAAGTGCTACCTTTTTGATACTCGGTGATGTCTGCACAAGAGCATGTGGATTTTGTTCAGTAAAAAAAGGAGTCCCCTCACAGCCCTCTCGAGAAGAGCCTGAGAGAGTAGCGAAGGCAGTTTTAGCCCTTGCATTAAATTATGCTGTTATAACATCTGTTACAAGGGATGACCTTGAAGATGGAGGTGCTTCTATCTTTGCAGAGACAGTTATAAATATAAAGACACTTTCTCCTAAAACAAAAGTAGAGGTTTTAATTCCTGATTTCAAGGGAAGGAAGAATTCCTTTTTCACCATTGCCGGTTGCAAACCCAATGTTATATCCCATAATATTGAGGTTCCGCGAAAGTTATACAGAAAAATTGGAAGAGATGCAAAACAGTATCATACCTCACTTAATCTTTTGAGCTGGTTTTCCAATATGGGTTTTTTGACTAAATCAGGAATTATAGTGGGTTTAGGAGAAGAGCCCGAAGATATTTTTGAGACCTTTTATGATATTTCCAGCACTGGATGTGAGATTCTAACAATAGGGCAGTATTTGACCCCTTCAAAAAACCTTCTTCCAGTTGAAAGGTTCTATCATCCAGAGGAGTTTGAAAAATTAAAAAAGATTGCCTTGAGATTTGGTTTTAAACATGTCCATTCTGGTCCTCTTGTAAGATCTTCTTATAAAGCGGAGATTTTGGTTTGAGATATTTGATTTTCAGTGATGTTCATTCAAACCTCGAAGCACTCAAGGCTATGATTGAATTCATAAAAAATAGAAAATTCGAGCAATTCATTTTTCTTGGAGACATCGTTGGATATGGAGCAAATCCTAATGAGGTGATAGAGGAGATTAAGAAAATTTCACCTCTTTACATCGTGAGGGGAAATCATGATAAAGCTGTTGCAGGACTTACAAGTCTTGATTACTTCAATCCTGTTGCTGCTCTTGCAGTTATGTGGACTTCAAAAAATATAAAACCTGATAATCTTCAATTTATTAAAAAACTTAACAGGGGTCCTTTAAAGATAAATGAGGAAATGACCATATGCCATGGCTCGCCATGGGATGAAGACTACTACATGTTTAACAAATTTGATGCTTTTGAAGCCTTTTCTATTTTCGATTCGAGAATATGTTTTTTTGGGCACACTCATTTTCCTGCTATTCACATTCTTAAAAATGATGATGTAAAAACAATTTACCCTGGTAAATTTCCATCCAGATTGAAGATAGAGGATGGGAACCGATACTTAATAAACCCTGGTTCAATTGGTCAGCCAAGAGATGGAAATCCCTTATCTTCATTTCTTATTTATGATTCCAAAAAGAAAATTATAACAATTCATAGAATACCTTACGATATTTCAACAGCTCAATCCAAGATCCTTGAAGCAGGCCTCCCACAAATGCTTGCGAGCAGATTGAGCTCTGGAATATGAAGAGATTTACTCCTTCCTACATTTTCCTACAGGAGAAAGGGAGTCTAATTGAAAGGATTGAGAAAGCATGGGCAATCCTTGAGAATTGCAATCTTTGTCCAAGAAATTGTAAAAAGAACAGGCTGAAAGGTGAAAAAGGAACCTGTAAAGTAGGCTCTCTCCCATATGTCTCAAGTGTTCATCCTCATTTCGGGGAAGAATCCCCCCTTGTTGGAAGATATGGCTCAGGAACAATATTTTTGACATCGTGCAACCTTCTCTGTATTTATTGTCAGAACTATACAATTTCCCATCTTATGGAAGGGGAGGAATGCTCCTTTGAAGAGCTTGCAAGGATGATGGTCTCTCTTCAGAAAAGGGGGTGTCACAATATAAATTTTGTAACCCCTACCCACCAGGTTCCTCAGATCCTCAAAGGTCTTGAAATTGCAATCAAAATGGGGCTGGATATCCCTCTCGTTTACAACTCCAGTGGATACGATTCTGTTGAAGCCCTTCAACTCCTTGATGGAATCTTTGATATTTACATGCCCGATATAAAGTATATGAATCCTGAGCCAGCAAAGAAATTTTCATCTGCTGAGGATTATCCAGAGATTGTTAAAAAAGCAATAAAGGAGATGCACAGACAGGTTGGGGATCTGGTTATAAATGAAGATGGGGTTGCTGTGAGAGGTCTTCTTGTTCGACATCTTGTTCTTCCCAATGGTCTTGCAGGAACAAAGGAAGCAATGAGATTTATTGCTGACGAGATTTCCAAAAACACTTATGTCAACATTATGGATCAGTATTATCCCTGCTATAAAGCATTCGATCATATTTCTATTTCAAGAAGGATAAATTATAAAGAGTTTGAGGATGCAATAAACTTTGCAAATGAGGCAGGCCTTAAAAGACTCGACAGAAAAGAGCCAAGGAAAATAATAATCTGGTAGAATTATATATCCATAAATTTTCTTTTAAAATTTTCTTATATTTTACCCTTCAGATAATGGAAACCAGAGATTATTTTTCGCCCAGGTTTTCGAATAATTCATTTCAAAAATATTTTAAATTCTTTATTTTTTTGATATAATAATAATCTTAATCGGTGTGATGAAAGAAGAAAAGGAAATACAAGTAAATAATGGCTCCAGCGATTATACAGCTGATTCGATAAAGGTTCTCAAAGGGCTCGAGGGAGTCCGAATGAGACCCGCAATGTATATTGGGTCTACGGGCTCTTCGGGGTTGCATCACCTCGTTTATGAACTTGTAGACAATAGTATTGACGAGGCTCTTGCCGGATATTGCACGCAGATCAATGTTGTACTTCACCCCGACAATTCCGTAACTGTAATAGATAACGGAAGAGGAATTCCTGTTGATATAATTGAGGAAGAGAATAAACCAGCTGCAGAGATAGTTCTGACAACCCTCCATTCGGGAGGAAAATTTGACAAAAAGAGCTACAAGGTCTCAGGAGGACTTCACGGTGTTGGTGTGTCTGTTGTTAATGCTCTTTCAAAAAGACTTGAGCTTGAAGTCTGGAGAGATGGAGGGGTATGGGTTCAAAGTTATGAGAGAGGGGATCCCGTAACTCATTTAAGAAAGATAGGAAAGACAACAAAAACTGGAACAAAAATTACATTCTGGCCTGATCCTGAAATATTTGAAGAGATTGAATTTAATCATGAGTATCTTTCACAGCGCCTGAGAGAGCTATCTTTTCTCAATGGAGGAATAAGGATAATCCTTGAAGACCAGAGAACAGGTAAGAAATGGGAATTCTACCATGAGGGTGGAATAGTTTCCTTTGTGGAATATCTGGTAAGAAATAAGCCTGTTGTTCATGACAAGCCAATTTATATTTCTGGAGATAAGGAGGATATTCAGGTTGAGATTGCCCTCCAGTATACAACGGGTTATACAGAAACTATTTATACATTTGTAAATAGCATAAATACAACTGAGGGTGGGACCCATTTAATTGGCTTCAAAGCAGGGCTTACAAGAGCCATCAATAATTATGCCACATCTAACAATCTTCTAAAGGATATTAAAAGTCTTGAAGGTGAAGATGTTAGGGAGGGACTCTGTGCAGTTATAAGTCTGAAAGTGATGGAACCCCAGTTCGAGGGTCAGACAAAAACAAAGCTTGGAAATTCAGAGGTAAAAGGTATTGTTGAGACTCTTGTAAACTCAAAGATGACAGAGTTCCTTGAGGAGAATTCCTCAGTTGCCAGAAAAATATTTGCGAAGATAATTGAAGCAGCAAGGGCAAGGGAAGCAGCAAGAAAGGCTAAGGAACTTTCGAGGAAAAAGAGTGGACTGGAAGTCTCCTCATTGCCAGGAAAGCTTGCCGATTGCCAGGAGAAGGATCCAAGGAAAGCTGAGATATTTATTGTGGAAGGGGAGTCGGCAGGAGGTTCTGCAAAACAGGGAAGAGACAGGAGCTTTCAGGCAATCCTTCCAATAAAGGGGAAAATATTGAATGTTGAAAAGGCAAGATGGGATAAAATTCTCACTAATGATGAGATAAGACTGATTATTCAAGCCCTCGGAACTGGCATAGGACCTGAGGATTTCAAGATAGAAAACCTGAGATATCATAAGGTTATAATAATGACCGATGCTGATGTGGATGGCTCCCATATAAGGACTCTTTTAATGACATTTTTCTACAGACAGATGAAAGAGCTGATTGAAAGAAGTCACCTCTACATAGCTTTACCACCTCTTTACAAGGTAAAATCAAAAAATGAGGAGATTTATCTTAACACTGAAAAAGATATGGAGGAATATCTTATAAACAGAGCAGGGAAGGAATGCAAAATAAAAATTGGTAATGGAAAAATAATTGAGGGGAATGAACTGAAATCAATATTAAGAAACCTTCTTTTGAAAAGAAACTATTTACAGATTCTTGAAAGGAGAGGCTTTAATTATCCACTCCTCCTTGAGCTCATGCAACTTGAGGAATCCGACTTTTCAAACCTTGAGAAAATAAACCAGTTGGTTAGAAGGCTTGAAGAAAAGGGATATAAGAGTGAAGTTGTAGAGGATGAAGAGCACGGGATTTATGAGATAGAAATCTCCTATATTCTCAATGGTTCTGCAAAAAGAGTAAAGGTTGACTGGGACTTTATTGTTTCTCCAGAACTTCAAAATCTGAAGGGTCTCGAAAAACAACTCTCCACTCTTAAAAATCCTCCCTACTATTTATTAATGGATAAAGAAACTTTAGCTCTAAATTCCGATATTGAGCTTATGGAAGCAGTCCTTGAAAAAACAAAAAAGGGCTTAACAATTCATCGTTACAAAGGTCTTGGAGAGATGAATCCTCAACAACTCTGGGATACAACAATGAATCCTGAGACAAGAGCTCTGAAAAAGGTTACGATTCAGGATGCTTATGAAGCTGACCAGATTTTCTCACTGCTGATGGGTGACGAGGTTGAGCCAAGAAGGGAATTTATTGAGAAGAATGCTCTTGAGGCTAAGAATCTGGATATATAATGAGCGAGAAAAGCGAGAAATTCGAGATGGGCGAGACGAGTGAAAAAGGAAATAACAAAGGATACTAAAAATGGAAGAGAGAACTGAAAGATTTGTTCCTGTTAGCCTTGAAGATGAAATGAAAAGGTCCTATCTCGATTACGCCATGAGCGTAATCATTGGCAGGGCTTTGCCAGATGCCTTTGATGGTCTAAAGCCTGTTCACAGAAGAATTCTCTGGGCAATGTGGGAATCAAACACAACTTGGGATAAACCCTTCAAGAAGTCAGCAAGGATTGTTGGAGATGTGATCGGTAAATATCATCCCCATGGAGATGCAGCTGTTTACGATGCTCTTGTGAGGATGGCTCAGGATTTCACAATGAGATATCCTCTGATAGATGGACAGGGTAACTTTGGTTCAGTGGATGGAGACCCTCCTGCTGCGATGAGATACACAGAGGTAAGGCTCGAGAAACTATCAAAGGAACTCCTTGAAGAGTTAGAAAAAAATACAGTTCCTTTTACATCAAACTACGACAATACTTTAAAGGAACCTCTCTTCCTTCCCGCAAGATTTCCAGGACTCCTTATCAATGGTTCAGCGGGAATTGCAGTTGGAATGGCTACAAATATTCCACCCCACAATTTCGGCGAGGCAATAGATGCTCTTGTTTATCTTATTGATAATCCTGAAGCAACTGTTGACGAGTTGATGAATTTCATAAAGGGTCCAGATTTTCCGACAGGTGCATATATAATTGGGAAGGAGGGTGTTAAAGAAGCGTATAGCACAGGGAAGGGGCTTATAACCATAAGGGCGAAAGCATTCATTGAAAAGACAAAATCAGGCAAGGAAAATATTGTAATTTCTGAGATCCCCTATCAGGTCAGCAAGGCAAAAATTTTAGAAAAGATTGGAGAGCTGATGAGAGGAAAGGGACTCGAAGGGGTTTCAGAAATAAGGGATGAATCTGATAGGGATGGAATAAGGGTTGTCCTTGAGCTCAAAAAGGATTCTTCACCGCAGGTGATTTTGAATTATCTTTACAAGCACACATCCCTTCAGACAACATTTGGAATAATTTTCTTGGCTGTTACAGACAATCAGCCAAAGCTCTTCACTCTGTCAGAGCTCCTCCAGTACTTCCTTTTAAGAAGGAAGGAAATTGTAAGAAAAAGACTAACTTTTGACAAGGAGAAGGCAGAAGCAAGGGTTCACATTCTTCAGGGGTTAATAGTTTGCATAAATAATATAGAAAGAGTTGTTGAAATAATAAAAAAATCAAAGAATACAGATGAAGCATCCCAATCTTTAATGAAGAATTTCCATCTCACTAAGATTCAAGCTCAGGCAATCCTTGAAATGCAACTGGGCAGACTTACAAACCTCGAAAGGGAAAAAATATTAAAAGAGGAGGAATCGCTGAGAAAGGAAATAGAGAGACTTAAGGCAATACTTCAGGATGAAAGATTGATAATGAATTTAATAAAGGAGGAGCTTTTAAAGCTCAAAGAGTCCTATGGAGATGGAAGAAGGACAGAAATCCTTGAGCATGAGGATAAGGAGATTAGGCTTGAAGACACTATTCCTGAGGAGGATTATGTAATTATATACACCTCATCGGGATATGTTAAAAGAACACCTCTTTCTGCTTATAGATATCAGGGAAGAGGTGGGAAGGGAAAGATGGGGATGAAGGTTAAAGAGGAAGATGAGGTTGCAGAAATATTTATTGCCTCTTCCCATTCCTATTTACTTCTTCTTTCTGACAAAGGAAGACTTTACTGGCTGAGGGTTTTAGACATACCTGATGTTGGAACAGCGGGTAGGGGGAAGCACATCTCCAATCTTATAAAATTGAGGGAAGATGAGAATGTTAAATCCGTTGTTTCTGTTAGAGACCTTCAGGCAGAAGATTCTTACCTTTTAATGATTACAAAGAAAGGATTTATAAAAAAGACTCACATTTCAGCTTTTAAAAATCCTCGTTCCACAGGGACAACTGCAATAGGTATAGATTCTGATGATTCTCTTCTCGCCTGTATAAAGACCGATGGTAAGATGGATATTATAGTGGGAACCGCCAATGGGATTGTTCTTAGATTTAATGAGAAGGATGTAAGGGATATGGGAAGAAGTGCAAGGGGTGTCAAAAGTATGAGATTGAAGGGGAACGATGAGATAATAGGTATGGAGTCAGTCTCTGAAGATCATAAATATTTATTCACTGTAACAGAAAGGGGTTATGGTAAGAAAACCCTTGTCAGTGATTACAGGGCTCAGAGGAGAGGGGGGATGGGAATAATTAATCTTAGAGTGACAGCCAAAACAGGTAAAGTTTGTGGCTTGACATCTATTTCTGATTATGATGATATAATTATTGCCACTAACAATGGTAAGGTCATCAAGATTAAGACCGAAGCCATCAGACCGATGGGGAGGTACGCTCAGGGAGTTAAACTCATATCCCTTGAAGAGGGGGACAGAGTCGCATCTTTCACAGCCATCAGCAATCAGTCATAATTTACTTTCGGAAATAATAAGCCTAAAATCTTCCTTCATAGTCCTTCTGGATTTATAAATAATTAAAGGGGTTTCACCCCTTTAATAAAATTTTATTTGAAAATATAAGAAAGGAGGAAGAATGGAAGTAAAAACCATTAAAGACCTCTTTTACCATTCAACTCATTCTTTCAACAAAGAGAACCACATAATGTTCAAGAAGGACGGAAAATACCATAACATTTCTACAAATGAGTTATATGATAAAGTTAAGTATATGACCCTGGGTCTTCTTGCTCTCGGATTGAAGAATTCTGATAAAGTATCCCTTTTATCGGAGACAAGATATGAATGGACATTCTCTGACATCAGCATAATAATTGCAGGAGGAGTTACTGTCCCCATTTACCCAACCCTTGTTCCTGAGCAGATAAAGTTTATTTTAGAGAATTCAGACTCAACAATGGTGATATTCTCGGACATTATTCAGTGGAAAAAACTTGCGATGATAAAGGATTCTCTCCCAGCTGTTAAGTATTACATCACATTCGCGGATGAACCTCCATCAGAAGAGGTGATCACCCTTAAAAAACTAGTAGAGCTGGGGAAAAATTATGAAAAAGAATTCCCTGAGCTTTTTGATAAAAAACTGAAGGAAGGAAGTGAGAATGACCTCATGACAATAATTTATACCTCAGGAACAACAGGGGTTCCAAAGGGTGTGATGCTGAGCCACAGGAATTTAATTAGCAATGTCACTGCTGTAAAGGAAATCCTGGACATAAATGAAAAGGACACCACCCTCTCATTCCTACCTTTAGCCCATGTTCTTGAAAGAATGGTAACATACGCTTATCTCTATTTCGGCGCAAGTGTTGCCTATGCTGAAAGTATTGACACTGTGGGAGAGAATCTAATGGAAATAAGACCTACCATTGTTGTGGGTGTCCCAAGATTGTTTGAAAAGATATATGCAAGAATAATGGACAATGTTCTTTCGAGTCCACCTTTGAGGCAGAAGATTTTTTACTGGGCAGTAAAGGTAGGAAAGGAATATGGAGAAAAAATTCTCAAGAAAGAAAATGCTCCATTCTTTTTGAAAATTAAAAGAAGCATTGCAGATAAACTTGTATATTCAAAGATAAGGGCGAGGACAGGAGGAAGAATAAGATTCTTTGTTTCAGGGGGAGCCCCTCTCTCAAAGGAAATTGCGGAATTTTTCTTTGCATTTGGGATAAAAGTTCTCGAAGGTTATGGATTGACGGAAACTTCGCCTGTTGTCTCTGTAAATACTGAGGAAAAATTGAAATTTGGAAGTGTCGGGCTCCTTCTTCCTGGAGTTAAAGTTACGATAGATGAGGATGGAGAGATACTTGTTAGAGGTCCCAATGTCATGATGGGATACTACAAAAACGAAGAGGAAACGAAAGAGGTCATTAAAGATGGTTGGTTCCATACAGGAGATATAGGAAGAATTGATGAAGATGGTTTCCTTTACATAACAGATAGGAAGAAGGAACTTCTCGTTACATCAGGTGGAAAAAACATTGCTCCTCAACCCATTGAAAACATGATAAAAACATCTCCCTATGTAAATCAGGTTGTTTGCATTGGAGATAAAAGGAAATTTGTTTCCGCTTTGATTGTTCCTAACTGGGAAAAACTGGAAGAGTATGCAAAAAACTCAGGAATAAGCTACTCTACAAGGAGCGAGCTTTCAAAGAACAATGATATTCTTGATTTTATTCTTAAAGAGGTTGAAAGGGTGACACCTGGACTTGCTCCTTTTGAGAAAATCAAGAAGATTGCTTTACTGGAGAATGAATTCACTATAGAAGGAGGAGAGATAACACCAACTCTAAAAGTAAAGAGAAGGGTCATAGACCAGAAATACAAAGAAATAATCGACGATCTTTATAAAGAATAAAAACAGAAAAGGATTGAGAGTTAATTGAGTTTTTTTGGTTTAAAGAGTTTGTCGAGTTTATGTAACTTATCAAAATTTTCTATAGAAATGCCCGAACCCAGCATTTAACCTATAACTAAGGCAAAAAGGAAAATCAATTCTTCCAAAGGCATCTTCTCAGATGAAAACTCCTGTGAGTGCGAGCAAAATGAAAAATTTAAAATTATTTAGATGAGAAAAACCCTTGCGGAACTAACAAAAAATAATAGAGGTATGCGTATTTACTTCCAAATAGCAAAAGTGATATTATTTTGAATATGTTCAGGTCTTTTTCTTTCATCTTTTTAACAATAGGTTTATTTTTTATCATTCTCGGGATTCTTGCTGGATTCTTGGGCTCTTTGAGAATTGGGAAACTTCCCGGAGATATTTTAATAAAAAAGGAGAATTTTACATTTTATTTCCCTCTGACCACTTCTTTTATTATTAGCATTTTTTTCTCTGTTCTCTTCACACTTTTATTCCGTCTTCTAAGGAAGTAATCTCAAAACTTTTCTCATTCCTCTACCCTTTTTCCCCCTATAAAAGGACAGTTGACCTTAAAAAATGACACCTTGCTGGATGTAAAGCATTTATTTATAAGGATTTCAATCTGGCATCAAATTTGATAGAAATTTTATATGAAAGGAGGCGACATGAAAAAACTTCTAATTTTAGCATCAATTATTTTAATTTCAACTCCTATTTTTTCGGACTCACTAAAGTTAAAACTCGGGCAGTTCAGCCCTTCTCAGGATAGCGACCTCTGGAAGATAAACAGGGAGAATCTTTATCTCGAGAAGAAGGATTTTGAGGGAAGTTTTGTCTCTTTAGAATGGGAAGTTTTTGTAAAAAGGAATGTGTCTTTTTCTCTTGAAGTTGGTTCCTACTCAAGGGAAATTACGACATCTTATAGAGATTGGGAATACGAAGATGGTTCTCCTATATATGAGTCTCTGTCCCTCAGCATTGTTCCGATAGAAGGCTCCTTTAAGATTTATCCTGGTGGAGCTCACAGACCAATTGCACCTTATTTTGGTGGAGGTATTGGAATATATTTCTGGAAATATGTTCAGGAAGGAGACTTTGTTGACTTTGATACATGGGAGGTATTTTCAGGAAGTTATCAGACAAGCACATCTGGAATGGGTGCAAACATTCGTGGTGGGATTTCGTGGAGAATGAGCAGGTCAGTGGGCTTCTTTGGAGAGGCAAAGTATGTTTTCCTTAAGGACAGCCTCTCTTCTGATTTTCAGGGATTTGAAAAATTTGACCTCAGCGGACTTCATCTTTTAGTTGGTGTTTCAATCTGGTATTGAGAACTTTATTTTAAGTTTTGTTCTTTGATTAATAAGCCTTTGTTCTTTTGAGCATTATAAAATCTACAAATGATTGAGGGAAAAGTTCAAGAAAAGCTGATAAATCTGACATGTAACCAACCTGGTAACGCCGTTTAGGATTTTTGACGGAGAGGGCTTTGAAGACAGTCTTTGCAACTTCAACAGGCTCTGTTCTTCTTTTATCAAATTCTTTCAAATCTTCTATTTCCCTTTTTAGCATTTCGGAATAAGTTTTAGATATGTTGTTCTCTGGAATATTCTTTAAAAACTCTTCAAGTTTAATGTACGATTTTTCCACTGCAGGAGTTTTTATTCCTCCGCAACGGATCATTATTACAGGAATCTTCCAGGGACTCAGCTCAATCCTGAGAGTTCTTGCAAGGCAATTAACAGCAAAATCGCATGCATGTATACTTGAAACAAATGGTATGGGAACAAGAGCGGGAGTCGTTATCCAGATTATTCTTCCTTTCACCTCCCTTATCATTGGAAGAAAAGTCTGGATAAGCCTCAAATGCCCTAAGATTCTTGTTTCAATTTCAAGGCGAAACTTTTCTAAATCCATAAGCTCTACAGGAGCTATAAACCCTCCTCCCGCATTGTTTATAATCCCATAAAGTCCCTTTATACCTCTTTTCCTCATCTCTTCTGAGACGAATTTTAAGGCAAGCTGAATATGAGAGAATTCTGTCAGGTCAAGGGGGTAAACAGGGATTAGCTCTGGTAAATTAAGGCTTTTCAATCTTTCTTCATCAGACTCTTTTCTCACAGTAGCAAAAACTGTAAATCCATTCTCTGCAAGATAAGTGGAGATTGAAAAACCTATCCCTGAGGAGGCTCCTGTTACGAGGATCCCTTTTTTTAAATAAAATAAATTATTAGTCCTTTCTTTTTCTTTCATTTATGACTCCTTAGTAGAAGGGTTAGCCTGTGATTATTTCTCTTCTTCTACTTTCTTTTGTTCCATTATAGCAGACCTTGCTGCTGATAGTCTCGCAACAGGGATTCTGAAGGGAGAGGCACTTACATAGTTCAAGCCAATCTCGTGGCAAATTTTTATTGAATCAGGATCTCCTCCGTGCTCTCCACAAATACCAACTTTTAAATCGGGTCTTCTCTTTCTTCCTTCCTTTACTGCCCGTTCCATTATCTTCCCAACACCATTCGGGTCAAGGGATTGGAATGGATCAAATTCCCATATTCCCCTTTCAAGATAGATCCTTGTAAATCTACCAGAGTCATCCCTTGAAATTCCGTAAACGGTCTGTGTGAGGTCATTTGTCCCGAAAGAGAAGAATTCAGCAATCTCTGCTATCTCATCAGCTGTTATTGCAGCCCTTGGAACTTCTATCATCGTTCCCACTGAATACTGTATTTTAACATTTTCTTTTTTCATAACCTCTTCAGCCACTCTATCTATTATCTCCTTCTGATTCTGGAGTTCTGATTTTGATGTTGTAAGAGGTATCATTATCTCGGGGATAACATTTTCCCCTTCTTTCTTTATTTTTGCAGCTGCTTCAAAAATAGCCCTTGCCTGCATTTCTGTTATTTCAGGGTATGTTATTCCCAACCTGCATCCTCTATGACCAAGCATTGGATTGAATTCGTGAAGTTCCTCAACCCTTGCAAGAATTTTCTCCAGTTCCTTTATTTTCTTTGCATGCTTTTTCCTATCTTTTGCTTTGAGAACAGCTATTTTTACCATGAGCTCTTCTCTTTTGGGTAAGAATTCGTGAAGAGGAGGATCCAGGGTTCTTATGGTGACGGGGAATCCTTCCATTTCTTTAAATAGACCGTAGAAATCTTCTCTCTGAAGGGGGAGAAGTTTTTCAAGGACTTCTCTCCTTTCCTTTTCATCTTTAGCCATTATCATTTTTTGCATTATTGGGAGTCTATCCTTAGCAAAAAACATGTGCTCAGTTCTGCAAAGTCCTATTCCTTCTGCACCAAAAGCCCTTGCTATCCTTGCATCCTTTGGAATGTCGGCATTCGCCCTAACACCGAGTCTTCTGAATTTATCAGCCCAGCTGAGGATTTTCTCAAAATATTTGTAGATTTCTGATTCCTCTTTTTTCATTTCTCCGTTTATGACCTGTATTATTTCAGAGGGACGGGTAGAAATTTTAGCAAGGAAAACTTCTCCGGTATTTCCATCTATGGAAATCCAATCATTTTCCTTCAATACTTTGCCATCGACTTCAAGGGATCCCTGTTTTTCATTTATTATAAGTGCTGAACATCCAACCACTGCTGGTTTACCCATCTGCCTTCCAACTACTGCTGCATGGGAAGTAAGTCCCCCCCTTGCTGTTAAGAAACCATGGGAGGCGCTCATTCCGTGAATGTCGTCAGGAGAAGTTTCCCCTCTGACAAGGATAACAGGTCCATTTTTTGCCATTTCCACTGCCTTGTCCGCATCAAAAGCAATCTTTCCCGATGCTGCTCCAGGAGAAGCGGGAAGACCTTTAGCAGAAGGATTATACTGGGATTTCTCCTTTGGATCAAAGATTGGATGGAGGAGTTGATTCAAAGATGATGGCTCAACCATAATCAGTGCTTCCTCCTCTGTTATCAGTCCCTCCTCAACCATGTCAACCGCAATCTTAACACTGGCAAGCCCCGTTCTTTTACCAGACCTTGTTTGTAACATATAAACTTTTCCATCTTCTATTGTGAACTCAAAATCTTGCATGTCCTTGTAATGGGTCTCAAGTTTTTGAGCAATTTCTATCAGTTGCTCAAATACTTCCTGCATTATCTCCTTAAGTTTTGATATCGGCTTTGGGGTTCTTATCCCAGCAACAACATCTTCCCCCTGGGCATTCTCGAGAAATTCTCCATAAAATTCCTTCTCACCTGTTGCAGGATTTCTTGTAAAGCCAACTCCTGTCCCAGAATTCTCACCAAAATTTCCAAAAACCATTGTCTGAACATTTACTGCTGTTCCTAAATTATGGGGGATCTTGTAAAGTTTTCTATATGTTATTGCCCTCGCATTGTTCCATGATTTAAAAACAGCTTCAATTGCCATTTTTAATTGCAAATAAACATCCTGTGGGAAATCAAAACCAGCCATTTCTTTAACAAGTGACTTATACCTTGAAATTAACGCCTCAAGATTTTTTTGATCCAATTCATAATCATATTTAAGTCCTTCCCCTTTTTTAATTTCATCAAGGATATCTTCAAAATATCTTTTAGGAATTCCAAGGACTACATCTGAAAACATGTGTATGAATCTTCTATAACAATCCAGGGCAAATTTTCTATTCTGAGTTTTTTTGGCAAGCCCTTCAACAGTTTCATCATTCAGTCCAAGATTGAGTATTGTATCCATCATCCCTGGCATTGAAAACTTTGCCCCTGAACGGACAGAAACAAGTAAAGGATTATCTTTGCTGCCAAATTCTTTGGAGGTTATCTCCTCAAGCTTTTTAATAGCATTCTTAACCTGCCTTATCAGCTCTTCACTTATTCTCTCCCCATTTTCATAAAACTCTATACATGCACGGGTGGATATGGTAAAACCAGGTGGAACAGGAAGACCCGCATTTGTCATTTCGGCAAGGCCAGCTCCCTTCCCTCCAAGGATATCTTTCATATCCTTGTTTCCCTCAGCTTTTCCATTGGCAAAAAAGTAAATGTACTTCATAAGTCCTCCTAAAAATACAATTTTGATATTATATTTACCAGAGTGGCTGGTTTTCTTATAAAAATAACTCCTTTTCTATCTTTGCTACCAATAAAAACTATCTTTTTATTCAGCTTTTCTGCCAGCTCAAGAATTTCTTCCGCATTTTTGTAATCCTCATCAAGGATTAAATGAGTGTAATTTTCAAGATTCTTTTCTTCTTTTTTCCAATCTACTTTTATTGATTCAGATTCTAAGATTTTAAAGAGAATTTCATATAAATTATTTTCAGGAGCAAGAAGAACAATCTTCTCTTCCTTCCAATCAAATGGTTTGATGGGTAAGGAAATTGTAATTTTTGTCCATTTCCCTCTTTCACTTTCTGCTCGTGCATCTCCACCATGATTCTTCACAATTCCGTGGACAAAGGATAAACCAAGACCAGACCTTCCTTCCTTTGTAGTAAAAAATGGTTCAAATACATTATTTAAATTCTCGCTATTTATTCCTTCTCCATTATCCCAGAATTCGATAACTGCGTTGTTTTCTTCCTTATAAATATTTATTTCCAGCCTTTTTTCAGGCTTGTCGAGAGCTTCCAGGGAATTTTCAATTATTTTCTTAATTACTTCCTTCATCTGAACTTTGTTTATAGGAAGAGTAATTGTTTTATTTACCAGGAGTTTGAAATCTATGTTTTTCAACCTTTCATCACTTTCCACAATCTCTCTTACAAATTCTCCAAGTTCGCACATTCTCTTTGGATATGGGAATGTTTTTAGATATTCAAAAAGGGAACTTAGAATTGAGGACGCAATTGAGCCGCTGTTGTAAATCTTTTTTAGTTTCTCCTGAGCTGCTCCCTCTGAATCCTTCATAAGGAGCTGGGTGTAACCAATAAGAGGGGTCATTTTATTGTTAACTTTATGAATTACTGAGAGGACAAGTTCAGGAATAAGGTAGAGGGATGTGGGTTCGCCCCTAAATTCTGAAATCAAATTTTTCAACTCATTGATAAGAATTTCCTCAATCTTTTCCATTGATTACCTCAAACATTGCTTCCTCTCTGAAAGGATTCCATCCAACCCTTACTGAATTCCCTTCGCGGATTCTTCCTGATATAATCTCCATTGCAAGGGGATCCTGAATGGTTTTCTGAATAACCCTTTTGAGAGGTCTTGCTCCATACTGAGGATCGTATCCCATCTCTGCAATTTTTTCCTTTAACTCAGGGGTGAACTTAAGCTTTATATCCTTGGAGAGCAAAATTTTCTGAACCTCTGTCAGTCTCAAATCAAGAATCTTTGAGAATACTTCCTTTGAAAGAGGCTTGAAGATTATTATGTCATCTATTCTATTTAAAAATTCGGGTTTAAAATAGGAGCGAACTGTTTCCATGACCTTTTGCTTCATTAGTTCAGGATTGGAAATAAGGGACTGAATTAGTTGAGAACCAAGGTTGGATGTCATAATAATAACTGTGTTTCTAAAATCCACTGTCCTACCTTTGGAGTCTGTTAACCTTCCATCATCAAGAATCTGAAGAAGGATATCAAAAACTTCAGGGTGAGCCTTTTCAATCTCGTCAAGAAGGATAACGGAGTATGGTCTTCTTCTTATTGCTTCAGTAAGTTGTCCACCCTCTTCATATCCAACATATCCTGGAGGTGCACCAATCAACTTTGCTACAGAATGTTTCTCCATGTACTCGGACATATCAATCCTCACCATTGCCTTTTCATCATCAAAGAGGAACTCTGTAAGAGTCTTTGCAAGCTCTGTTTTTCCAACACCAGTAGGACCAAGAAAGATAAATGAACCGAGAGGTCTTCTCGGATCCTGAAGCCCTGACCTTACCCTTCTTATTGCCGATGAGACTGACCTAACAGCTTCTTCCTGACCAATAACTCTTTCAGAAAGTTTTTCTTCCATCTGGAGTAGCTTTTCCCTTTCACCCTCCATAAGTTTTGTAACAGGTATACCTGTCCATTTAGAAACAATTTCAGCTATATCTTCTTCATCCACCTCTTCCTTCAACATCTTCCCTTTCTGTTGAATCTTGGATAGCTCATTGGAAACTTTTTCAAGTTCTTTCTGCAATTCTATAAGTCTTCCATACCTTATCTCAGCGACTTTTTCCAGTTCACCCTTTCTTTCATAAATTTCCTGATCCACCTTTGCCTGGTCAATCTTTGCCTTAATTTCTCTGATTTTCTGAATCAATTCTTTCTCTTTAAGCCAGTGAGCCTTGAGTTCTTCCCTTTTTGAATGGAACTCTTTTATTTCTTCCTCGAGTTTTGAAAGTCTCTCGGCAGAAATTGGATCACTCTCCTTTTTCAAAGCTTCTCTTTCAATCTCAAGCTGGAGAATTTTTCTTTCTACCTCATCAATCTCAACAGGAACTGAATCTATCTCCATCCTCAATCTTGCAGCTGCTTCATCAATTAAGTCAATTGCTTTGTCAGGAAGAAATCTATCAGAAATGTATCTATTGGAGAGAACCGCTGCTGTGACAAGAGCGGAATTTTTTATTTTAACGCCATGATGAACTTCATACTTCTCTTTCAAACCGCGAAGGATGGAGATTGTATCCTCAACAGATGGCTCACTCACATAAACAGGCTGGAACCTTCTTTCAAGGGCAGGGTCTTTCTCAATATGTTTTTTATATTCTGTTAAAGTGGTTGCTCCAATTGCCCTTAACTCACCCCTTGCGAGGGGAGGTTTTAACATGTTTGAGGCATCCACAGCACCTTCAGCAGCACCTGCTCCAACAATTGTGTGGAGTTCATCTATGAAAAGAATTATTTCACCATTGGATTCAACCACCTCTTTTATTACTGCTTTCAATCTATCCTCAAATTCCCCCCTATACTTTGTCCCTGCAACAATGGCTCCTATATCAAGGGCAATTATCTTTTTGTTCTTGAGAATTTCTGGAACATCTCCCTTTGCAATCCTCTGAGCCAGACCTTCTACGACAGCTGTTTTCCCAACACCCGGTTCACCGATTAAAACAGGATTATTCTTCGTCCTTCTTGAGAGAACCTGCATAACTCTTCTAATTTCATCATCCCTTCCAATTACAGGATCAAGCTTTCCCTTCCTTGCGAGTTCTGTCAAATCTCTTCCAAATCTCTGTAGGGCTTGATACTTTTCATCAGGGCTCTGGTCAGTTACCCTCTGTGTCCCTCTTATAGCTCTTAAACTTGCAAGAAGGTTCTCTTCAGTCACTCCACTCTCTTTTAGAATTCTGCTCTCATTGCCATCTTCTCTGTAAATGGAAATAAGTATATGTTCAGTTGAAATATAATCATCCTTCAGGGATTCCGCTATACCTTCAGCATTATTAAGAACATTTGCCAATCTTTTTGAAATGTATATATCCCCACCCTGAACCCTTGGGACTCTTTCAAGATATTTTTTTGTTTTTTGAAGGATTATGGATGGGTCAATACCTATTTTTTCCAAAATAAGAGAGGGGATTGATTGATTATCCTCCATGAATACATGGAGAACATGCTCAGGAAGGATTTCCTGATGAGAGAGATTCTGACAGAGTTTTTGCGACTCTGCAAGAGCCTCTTGCGCTTTTATAGTAAATCTATCCATTCTCATTTTTTCACTCCTATTCAAACTATAGAGGAAATTTCATCCTCTTGTTTTTAAAAATTATCATTATAAGTATATCATTTTTCCCTTTTTCTTTAAAGTCTCTACAAGTTCTTTAACTTTCTGAACATGATCCCTTTGGCAAACAAGAATTGCATCCTTTGTATTTATAACAACAATATCCTTTACTCCTATTAAGGATATGATCTCTTCATCAGAGAAGACAAGACACCCTGAAGAATCAATGGTGTAAACCTCTCCTTTGAAAGAGTTTTCCTGATTATCAACTCCCCATATCTCGTAAAGGGAGCTCCAGGAGCCAACATCAGACCAGTCAAAATCTGCCCTTACCATGATTATTGAAGAAGCTCTCTCCATCAAAGCGTAGTCAATGGAGAGGGGTTTTATCTTATCCCATATCTCCATAACTTTCCCTTTTTTGTTTAAAGAGAGTTTTTCAATTTCCTGATAAATTTCGTGGTACTCAGGAGAAGATCTTTTTAAAGCCTCCTTAAAAACAGAAATTCTCCATAAAAACATTCCACTATTCCAGAAATAATCACCACTCTTTACATATTCTTCTGCAACCTCCTTGTTTGGCTTCTCAACAAATCTAATAACCTCAAAAAATCTCTCACCTTCATAGGAACGGAGCTTCTCTCTATTTATCTGAATGTATCCGTATCCTGTTTCAGGAGAGGATGGCTTTATACCAAATGTGAAAAGGGAATCAATTTCCTGGGAGAGATGAAAGGAGGCGCTAACTGCTTTCAAAAATTCTTCCTTTTTCCCTATGTAATGATCTGAGGGAAGGACAATAACGACAGAGTCTTCATCCAATTTTGATATGTATGAACTTGCCAATATTATTGATGGAGCGGTATTTTTCCCGCTCGGCTCTTCAACAATTCTTATTCCTTTATATTTAGAAGTTTCTTTTTTGAGAATAGGAATCAAATCCTTTGGTGCTACCGCAACAATCCTTTCAGGACTCACAAGGGGAAGAATCCTCTCTATCGTTTCCTGAGCCATTGGCTTTTCTGAAACTATAGGCAGGAACTGCTTCGGTCTTTTCATCCTTGAAAGGGGCCAGAATCTTGTTCCATAACCACCGGCGAGGATAATAGCCCAGAGGTTTGCCATTTTTCCCTCCTTCTTACAATAATATCAATATGCCCAATCCAGCGATCAGGCAATATACTGAAAATAAATAAAATTTTCCTTTTTTTACAAGGGGAGAGAGAATTTTAAGGGAAAGGTATCCGAGAATAAATGAGGAGATAAATCCAACTGTTACAACCCATTGATTAATATTCACCATCTTAAAATCAAAAAGCTCGAGAATGTTTGCTGCCGCTACAGCAGGTATTGATAGAAGAAACGAGAATTTAAAAGCGTACTCCTTCTTCCACCCAAGAGCAAGGGCAGATGCAATTGTAGCTCCAGATCTTGAAATACCAGGAAGAAGGGCAAGCCCCTGAAAGATACCTATAATAAATGCATGGACTATCTTAACTTCTGATCTTTCCCTTGTAAATTTTGTAAGGAAAATAATTAATGAAGTGAAGAGGAGTAAAGCTCCTGTTAATTTTGGTGAGAGAAACGCTGATTCAACTTCCTTTTTAAAAAGAGCTCCCATTAGAACAGTAGGAATTGTCCCTGCAAAAATAAGATAAAACAATTTAGAGCCTTCTTTTTCCATTCTGTCTTTTTTAAAGACAAATGGAATTTCTTTTAAAATTGTCAGAATCTCTTTCCAGAAAACAAAAATGATTGCCATAAGAGTCCCTGCATGGAGAACTACATCAAGAAGGACAACATCCTTTTTTATGGCAAAAAGATACTGAAAAATAACAAGATGGGCAGAGCTGGAAATAGGAAAAAATTCAGTTAATCCCTGAATTATCCCAAGAATTATTGCTTGAATGAGGATACTCAAAGATCACCCACCCTCCTTTTACAATCCTGAACAACTCTTTCTACTTCATTTTTAATTCTGCTGAGAGCTTCCTGTGTGAATCCTTCAAATCTCAGTACAAGAACAGGTTGAGTGTTTGAAGCTCTTACAAGAGCCCATCCATCTTCAAAATCAACTCTTACACCATCCACATCAATCATTGGGAAATCTTTATAATGTTTTTTGACTTCTTCAACAACCTTAAATTTCAAATCGTCGGAGGAGGAGACTCTAATCTCAGGACTTACATAGGTTTTTGGAAGGTCATCTAGCATTTCTGAAAGAGGTTTATCGGAATTAGAAAGTATCTCGATAATTCGGGCTCCTGCATATATGGCATCATCGAAGCCAAAATATCTATCTGCAAAAAATATATGCCCACTCATTTCGCCCGCAAGTAAAGCTTTTTCCTCTTTAATTTTCTTTTTTATCAGTGAATGTCCTGTCTTCCACATTATGGGAATCCCGCCAAGCCTTTCTATCTCATCATAGAGGAGTTTTGAAGATTTTACCTCTCCTATAATCTTTGTTCCTGGAGCATCTTTTAAAATCTCTCTTGAAAGAATTATCATGATCTGGTCACCCCAAAGAATTTTTCCCCTATTATCAACAAGCCCGATTCTATCGGCATCTCCATCAAATGCTATACCTAAATCAGCACCTTCGATTTTGACTTTCTCAATTAAATCTGAAAGAAACTCTGGGATTGTAGGATCAGGATGATGGTTGGGAAAGTTTCCATCGGGATCGCAGTAGAGCTCAAAAATTTCATTTCCAAGCTCTTTATAAATTGCGGATGCAACAAATCCACCAACACCATTTCCTGCATCCACAACAATTTTTAGCTTTCTTTTTATCTTAATGTTAGAAGTGACAAAATCAATATATTCTTTTATTATAGGGTATGAGGAAAGTGAGCCTGTACTTTCCTCAAAAAATCTTTCTTTCTGAATTATTTTTTCAATTTCTTTAATGTTTTCACCATAAAGGGTCTCCCCCTCTATCATAATTTTAAACCCATTAAATTCAGGTGGATTGTGGGAACCTGTTATCATTACCCCACCATCCAGATTTTTTGTAATAACCCCGAAATAGAAAACAGGGGTTGGAACCATTCCGAAATCAACACAACTGCACCCGGTGGAGAGCAAGCCCCTGATAAGGGCTTGAGAAAAAGGCTTTGATGAATTTCTTGCATCCCTTCCTATAGCGACAATCTTCTTTCCTTTTGTTCTTATCATTGTTCCAAACGCTCTCCCGATAATTTCTACAGTTTCAGGAGTCAGATCCTTCCCGACTATACCTCTTATGTCGTATTCTCTAAATATGTTTGAGTTTATAGTAGGCATAGTCTTTTAATTATACAATCTAATTTAAGATGTCTCAAGGTCACGTAAAGGTTCTTCATTCCGTGCTTCTCTTCTTTTAGAACCTTATTTTAGCGGTGGAAGTTTATTTAAATTAATCATGATTTATCAATTTTCTATAACATCCAAAAAAATTTAAAAACTCTTTTTTCCCTTCATTTTCTAACAATAGGTGAGATTGAGAATTCCACTTGTTGCCTGATTAAAATGAATATATTAAAATTCCATTTGTATTTCTTAAGGGTTCTGATTATGGAAAAGGAACCAGAGGTATTTGAGGATTATTCATTTGAAGAAGTTCCCTTGGAAAAAAGAAAATCATGGATAGATGTATCAATTGTCTGGATTGGAGTTGCTATAGTCATGTCTGCTCTCCTCAGGGGGATGATGATAGGAATGGGGCTTGGAGCTGTTCGGAGAGTAATTTTAGCTTATATACTTGGTGAGCTCATCTTAATTGGAATGATGACCCTGACAGGTTATATTGGAGCAAAATCGGGGCTCTCCACTCCATTAATTGCAAGAATTGCCTTTGGAGAAAAGGGCTCATTTATAGTATCTCTCTGTCTTGCTCTTTCATTTATGGGGTGGTTTGGTGTTCAGGCAGGTCTTTTTGCCGAGACTCTGACTCCTTACACTAAGACATCCATTCCCTTCTCCTACCTTGCTTTTTTTACTGGGGTTCTAATGATGATTCCTGCAATATTTGGTTTCAGAGGTCTTAAAGCTTTGAGCTGGGTAGTTGTTCCGCCAATGGTTTTAATTTTTATTTATGTGGCTTTTGAAATGAAATTGAACTTTTTATCCCCTGACAAACTTATAAATCTTGCTTTAAAACACTCTCCCTCATCTTACCCTGTCACTCTTGGAGGTGCAGCCTCAATAATTGCAGGAGGATTTATAGTTGGTGCAGTTACTTCGGCAGATGTATTCAGGTATGCAAAACCAAAATTCAGGGATATATTATTTTCAGCCACCCTTTCAATGGGTGTAAGTGCTATTATGCAATTGGTAGGCTCTATCCTTGCAATGAAAACAGGACTTTATCACGAGAAATTACCTGAAATAATAATAAATCGTGAATATGCAGGTCTCGGACTTGTTGGTCTTCTCGCCATTGCTTTTGCCCAGTGGACAACGAATGATAGTAATCTTTACTCATCTGTTCTTGCCTTCAACAATATAATAAGATGGACTCGGTGGAAACTTGCTATTCTTGTTGGCATTATTTCTTCTCTTCTTGCAAGTTTCGGAATTCTTCAGAGACTTGTCCTCTTTCTCAGTCTGCTAAGCATAGGTATTAGTCCTATTGGAGGAATTATTGTCGCTGATTATTATCTTCTGAAAAGAATGAAGAGGCCTCATCCAAAAGAAAATAATAAGGGATGGAATCCCATTGCTCTCGGAGTTTATTTAATCTCTTTTTTTGTAGGCTGGGTAACATCAGGACATCCTTTCACAATAAAAATTTTTCCCTTTTCCATTTATACATTCAATGGAGTAATCTCAGCCATTATCCTGTACTGGTTCGGGATGAAAATTTTCAAGAAATGGTATAATTAAAGATTAGCAATTTTGTATTTTAAATTCTGCTTTTTAACGCAAGAAATGAGCAAGAAGATTAAGATTGATAAGGAAAAGGTAGAAGCTCTTATTCTTGGTGGAGCTGTTCCGGGTGGAGGGGGAGGAGGATGGATAGAGGATGCAAAGGTAATTGCAAAGGAGGCTCTCAAAAAGGGCTTCTCTGAAATTATTTCCCTAGATGCATTGCCAGGAGATGCCACCCCCCTCACTATCTCTGCTGTTGGAGCCCCAACTACTGGAAAGGGGAAGTTGAAACCAGATGATTTTTTCCTCGCTGTTGATATATTCATTGAAAAATCAAAGAAAAAAGTTGATGGTCTTATCCCCAGTGAAATAGGTGCTCCTGGAGTTGTCAGTGGCTGGCTCCCATCCGCTATTTTTGAAATTCCTTTTGTTGATGCTCCTTGCAATGGAAGAGCCCATCCTCTCGGACTTATGGGTTCAATGGAATTGCATAAGCAAACTGGCTTCGTTTCAATTCAAACCGCAGTGGGAGGTTTGTTCTGGAATAAAACCCGAGTTGAGGCTTTTTTAGCTGGTTCTTTTGAAAAGATTTCAGAACTTGTAAAGGAATCTGCCATCATAGCAGAAGAGATGGTGGCAGTTGCGAGGAATCCAGTTCTAGCAAGATATGTACGGAAGAATGGCGCTCCTGGTGCGATAAAAATGGCTTTAGAAGTAGGGGAAATTTTGCAGGAAAAAGGAAGGAATCCAGAAGAGACTCTTGAAAAAGTTCTGAATTATCTGAAGGGTTCTCTCCTGATAACAGGAGTGGTGGAAAAAGTAAATATAAAAAGGGAAAAGGGGTTTGACACAGGAAAAATTATAGTCAATGGGAAAGGAAAATATGAACTTACCGTATTGAATGAGTATATAACCCTTGAAAGGGATAAAGAAAGACTGGCAACTTTTCCAGATCTTATTATGACCTTTGATCATGAAACTGCAAGACCAATAATTAGTGCTGATGTAAAAGAAAAAGCCAGGGTGAGTATTATTACGGTCAGTTCCCGTCACCTCATTCTTGGTTCGGGGGTAAAGGATCCATATCTTTTAGAAAAGATTAAAAAAATTATTAAAAGCCTTTGTTAACTAAACGATAATGTCAAGAAGAATTGGATTAGTAACAATTGGACAATCGCCAAGAGATGATGTAACAAAAGATTTATACTCTCTTTTAGGTGAAGAAGTTGAAATTCTTGAGAGGGGACTCCTTGACGAAATTTCAATGATTGAAATAGAAAAATTAAAACCTGAAAAGGAGGATTTTCCTCTGATCACAAGACTCAGGGATGGTTCGTCGGTTGTGGTTGGAAAGAGGAAAATTCTGCCGATTATACAGACAAAAGTAGAAGAGATTGAAAAGTCGGGAATAAAAATCTGTGCTCTTCTCTGCACAGAAGAATTTAATGAGATTAGATCAAAAATCTTTCTTATTCAGCCTGGAAGATTGATATTTAATCTGACAAATTCTCTTCTATCTGAAGGAAATCTCCTTGTTTTTGTTCCTTTGAAAGAACAGATGGAATATGCAAAGAGAAAATGGGGTAGAACAGGTCTAAATGTTTTTATAGAAACACTTAACCCTTACATTTCAATTCAGGAGGTTGAGGAAATGGGAGAGAAGATAAAAGATAGGAAGGTTGACCTTATTGTTATGGATTGTATTGGATACTCTCTTGATTTGAAGGAAAAGCTCAAGGAAATCTCAGGTGAGCCCTTTATCATTCCCCGCTCCATCCTTGGAATGGCAATAAAAGAGTTTTTGTGAAAACTATTTTTCAAAAAGGGATTTCTGGGCTGGAAGTTCTTTTTTTTCAGGTTCAGTGAGGGTTTTTCCTGAACTTGCTTCACCCAATTTAAATTTTAGCCTTTCTATTTTCTTTTCTGTGTCCTCAAACTTCTTCCTTGCATTTTGTAAATGCATGCCAAGGGTTCTAAAGTCATCCTCAAGTTTTGTGAATTCACCAAGTAAAGCATTGAGGAACTGATGAATTCTCTTGGCAGATTCCTCTATCTCCATACCCTTCAATCCCAAAAGTATTGTCTGTAAATAGGCATAGAAAGAATTTGGTGATACTGGAATGACTCTCTTCTTCAAAGAATATGAGAATATCGAAGTTTCATCTCCGAGGGATTCATCTTTTATTATTGTTTCATAGTAAACATTTTCAGCGGGTATATACATTAGAGCAAAGTCAAGGGTTCCCTCTTCGGGAAGTATATATCTTGCTGCTATATCATCTACATGTTTCTTAACATCCATAATGAATCTCTTCTTAGCCCTTATTCTTTCCTCCTCTGTTTTTGCATCAAGGATTAGTTTAAAACTGGAAAGGGGAAATTTTGAATCGATCGGGACAAGATAACCTTCCGCAAGCTTTATTACTGCGTCCACTTGGACATTGTTCCTGAATCTATACTGAAGGGTATAGAATTTGGGAGGAAGAATCTGGGTAAGAAGGTCTCCAAGGAGGAGTTCTCCAAGGGATCCCCTCAATTTTGGAGCCTTCAAAATGTCTTGAAGAGTTGCAATATCCCTTCCCACTTCAAATATTCGCTTTGTTTCCTGAGATAAAGCTCCAAGGGTTTCCTTAACATTGGCAAAAATTTCTGATGTATGCTTACTGGAGCTGAAAATTTTCTCATCCACCTCCTTTAGCCTCATGTTTATTTGCTGTGTTAGATTTGAGAATTGTTGATTAAGAGATTGAACTGTCATGCTAAGACTTTCATTAAGTTGAGACCTTAGAGAATCCATCTGCTTCTGGACAAGGTCAAAGGAAGCGTTCTTTTCTTTTTCCTTTGTGCTCAGAAAAAAATAAAGTAAAAAAACAAAAGCAGTGGAAACAACTGCCAGAAGAACAATTAAAATTATATTTACACCCATGAGGAAATTATATAATTTTCTCAGGAAAGCATCAACATATGTAGTAATGTAGTAGATAGAGAAATAGCATTGAAAATTGGAGATTTTAAAATGCAAATTGAAAGAATAGATTTAAAATTTTAAATTTAAAATTTTAAATTTTAAATTTGTATTTTTAATTTGCATTTTGCAATGAAGCCTTATCTCCGCTGGAGAGACGATCTCAGAAAACTTACCTGATACTGTAGTAGAAAATGCAAGAGAGAGAAAAAAATATAATATATAGATTATTAAAAAAGCTTCTTCTTATGTATTGAAGAACCCAATTTTTCAATTATAAGTATCGCATCGGAGACAGGTCTTTCACCTGTTGGATCAGAAGGAGAGTTCACAACTTTACCATTTACCCACATTGTTGTTGAACCTCCTCCATCAAGGTTCAGAGAATTGTGACATTCAAGTTTTATAAATAACTCTGCAAGCTCATTCAAGGTCATTCCTATTGAAATCTGGGGTTGTCTTCCATCAACAGCTATTATAAATATTTCTTCATTATTTTTTGTAGTTCCAATTCCAGTCCTTGGATGGCGGGCATCGACAAATCTTGAGGTGAGTCCTTCTGATAAACCTTTGTAAACATTCAAACCTTTTCTCACAATCTGAGGTGCTCCAGTGACCGCAAATTCAATATCTTCTTTAGAGTATAAATTCCTAATTTCAAAATTGACCGCACTATTTATTTTAATATTTTCAAGAATTTTCTCAGATTCCTTTGCCACAACCAAAACCTCTCCTTTCATGAGTTGAATCTCACCATTTTTTATTATTCTCGAAACAAATCCCTTCACTTTTTCCGTTGGTGAGAATCTTTTATTTCCAATCTTTACAAGGATTCCCATAAAACCATCCTTCAACTCTATCTTTCTGTTATAAACATGGTTAAACAGAGCTATTCCATTATTTTTTGAATTTTCACTGTTTAATTCTTTTATTTTTACTCTTTCTTTTTTAGTTTTTACAAATATTTCAACATTACTCTTGGAAATGAGCAATTTCCCCTCTGTGGTTTTTATTAAAGAGGCTCTCCTATTGTTGAGAGTATAAATAATCCCCTCATCAACAAAAAGTCCAACAGGTCTTCCATCTTCTTCAAAAAAGGAAGCATTCACTCCAGCGACAACATTTTTCCCCTTTTTAATTTCATTCTCAACAATCTCTTTTAATGTTTTTTTTCCAGGAATTCCATCCTCTGCTTTCTGGAGTTCCAGTTCAATCATTCTATTTTTCAGATTGACTTTTAAAATATGAATTGAAAGGGGGATTTCAGATATAAAAATTTTTTTGTAATAGACCTGCGGTGTCACTTTTTCATATTCCCAGTTAGAAGGGTTTTGTTCCTTGAGCCAGCTGGTAAAATCTAATGATTTGAGAGAAGGAGAAAGTAAGAAAAATAAGAGAAGGAGAAGAATTATGTGGGGAGAAAACTTTCTAAAAAATTTCTTATGCATAAAAATATAATATCATAAGCTTGGGTGGAAGATTAAAAGATGTTATAATTTTCCTTCATAAAACCGAATTGGATACTGAATCAATTTTAGAGGTATGAGTTTCTTTACAATTTTTTTAATCTCCCTAAGTCTCTCCATGGATTGTTTTGCAGTTTCTGTTGCAGGAGGAATTGCTTCAAGATTCAGCAAAAACCTTCATTTTAAAATGAGTTTATCTTTTGGATTTTTTCAATCTTTAATGGCAATAATTGGATGGCTTGCAGGTTCTTCAGCAGTTACATTTATCAAAAATTACGACCACATTGTTGCTTTTCTACTTCTTTTAGTCATAGGACTTAGAATGATTTACGAATCATTTGAAAAGGAAAGTAATAACAAGATGATTAAGGATAAGATTTTAAATATTATTCTTCTTTCAATTTCCACCAGTATCGATTCCATGGGAGTGGGAATGGGCATAGGAGTTTTGAAAGTTGGAATAATTATTCCATCATTTTTGTTTGGAATTGTTACTTTCTCAGTTAGCATGATTGGGTTTTCCATCGGTGGAGCTATTGGCAAAATTGTCAAAAGATGGTCGGAGTTAATTGGGGGGATAATTCTGATTTTAATAGGATTTAAAATACTTCTTTCAGGGTGATAAACCTTTATTCCCATCTGAGGAGACTTCGCTTACTTCCAAGAGATAGAACCCGTCGAGCAATTCAATTCTTTTTCCAAATTTTAACTGTTTTAAAAAATTGTTGTAATCTTTTTCTGATAAATTGTGGGTTTTAATCAATTCTTTCACAGAATCACTCAGATATACAAGCTCCGATAGGAAAAAAAACCTTCTCCTTTTTGACAGTGAATACACTATTGAGTCTTTAAAATTATTTAGAGACAAACCCTTTCCCAATATCCAGTCGAGAATCCATGTGGTTCTTCCGGCAAAATATGGAATATAGATTTTTCCGTATAAATATCCCTTAGTGTTGCCGGCAATAACAATAATTGAGTCATTATCAGTCTTTTTTTCTATAGCTTCAGCCAGGAGGAGATTTCTGTTATTCTGAATCTCAATTCTCGGTCTTATCCCATAATAGAAATTATTAATAAATGTAAAGATTATCATTAAAGCAATAATGAAATAGCCAATTCTGGAGAGATTAGAAATTGAAATTACAAAAAGTATTAAAAGGGGGATAACTATGTTCAATTTAAATTCTATATTTTTTGTATCCCATAGAGAGAAGAAAAGGAAATATGGTAGCATCCAGAATAAAAAACAATCTATGGTAGATTTTAAATTCCTTTTGGCAATTACTACACCTGTTAATGTGAGTAAAAATGCGAAAAGTAGTAAGGAGATAAAAAAGCTACTTCCTTCAAATATGGCATTCTTTACAGAGTTTAGTGAAAAAAATAAAGTCTCAATAGAAATAGGTGACCAGTAACTAATTCTATAGCCAGCAAAGATGTCTTTGCCAAAAAGGACATTTTTGAAAAAAGAAATTAAGTCAGTTTTGCTAAAAATTGAAAATAAAAAATATTGAAAGAAAGTAAAAGGAATATATACTCCGTAAAAAATTAAAATTTCTTTCATTTTTGTTTTTCTTGCAATAAATACGAGCAAAACAGAAACTAAGATTAGAATGTTTGTCAGATGAAACCCCGCAGAGAGCGAAAATAGAATTGCAGATATGAAATATTTCTTGCTGTGTTTTTCTTGGAAGAATAAGAAAAAAATTCCTGAAATTATAAAAAATATTCCAGGCATATGAACTTCAGCTTCAACAGAGAAGAGCCAGAAAGAGTAAGAGAAAGCAATCATTATGACCCCAGCTATAGATAGAAAGGGCTTAGAAGTAACAGAAAGTAAGATTCTGTAAATAAATATAAGAGTAAGGAGTCCAAAAAATAAAGAAACGATCTGGAGATGAAAATATTCAAGGAGAGGTGTTCCAGATATAAAAGAAAGGGCTTTATAGGTAATAATACCAAGAGGAAGATAAAGGAGGTGATGGGGATGGATCTTTGACATGTAATCCTTTTTTATTATGGAATATCTCAAAAAGTGGCTAAAAACCGTTCCGTCAAAGTTATAACTTACAGGAATGTATGCAAAATAAATAAGAGCAATAAAAAGAATTAAGAAAATAAACAAATATTTTTTCAAGTATATCATTTTTACAAATCTTATTATACTCAAGTTCTGCTGAAAAAGGGAAGCCTTGGGAGCCTCTGACCGAATAGAGCCAGAAGATTTGACAGGTTTATTAGCTGAAGGAAAAAAAATTTATGCTATTTCCATTTGTCATTGCGACTTTTTTGAAATTAACAGGATTGAAAGGAATGGATAAACTAATAATTGCCAGGGATATTTCATTTAGAAATTGAAAGAGATGTTTCCGATAAGGTAAAATCCATTTTTAAAGCCTGCTTCCAGTTTAAAATCTGTAATATTTCCAATATACCATCTAAGCCCGAAGGGAAAGTGAAACACAGGTATTAGAACATTATCCTTTCCTATTCTTCTAATTTTCTCTCCACCTTCACTGCTTATTAGCTCAACTTTATATGAAAAATATGATGCTCCTATTCCCAGACCGAAAAATGGATGGAAAGGGAAGGAAGGGAATATATCAAAAAGAGTTGAGAATGTAAGGGTGTGGGAACTTGAGCTCAGATTGCCACCAAATATTCCATAACCTATTTCCCTCTCCCATACTCCTTCCCCCCTAAGAAAATTTCTCTCGTAGGAAATAACGCTAGAATAGCCACCTTTCAATCCCTTTTTTCCATAATATCTGAACTCTAAGCCATAAGTTTCTCCATCTATGTAAGGTTTTTTAACAACACTGTAAGGAATACTATCAATTGTTATAATATCGAGCTTCATGGCATCTATAATTTTTTGGGGAATACCAAACCATCCACCCTTTACTGAGATACCAAATCTTGGCTCTGCAAAGGTGAAAGTTTTAAAAAGTAAAATCAAAATTAATATTTTTTTCATAAATATTAGATTAATTCTATAAAATAAAAATTGCAAAAAAAATCTTAGGAGTGGAGGTATCCTTAGTTATAACCTGCGTTGTCCACACTCTGGTGGCTACTTGGAGCTTGAAGCATGTAGCCTGAAGCTAACATTGACATTTTTTGTCATTTCTCATGACAATTCTTGTCATTTTGTTCAAACCATTTTCAAAAAAATCCACTCCAATAAAGGATTTCTATTCTGGCATGATTTATGATATATTTTTTTATGAGGAGGTAAATATGTTAAGGAAAAGGCAAAAAGGTTTTACACTTATTGAGCTTTTAATTGTTGTGGCGATTATTGCAATTATTGCAGCAATCGCCATACCAAATTTACTGACCGCTCTCCAGAAGGGAAGACAGAAAAGGACAATGGGCGACATGAAGACAATTGCCAATGGACTTGAATCCTACAATACTGACTATACTCAGTATCCAACAGGGGCGACTACAGTTGAAGGTTTGAGAGATTATCTCGTTCCATTCTACATTCAAACTCTTCCTATTAGAGATGGATGGAATACACTATTTCAATACTCTGTTGGCACTTCCGGAAGTGGCAATACTAACGATATTTACACTGTGCAATCCTTTGGAAGGGACAGAATTGATGGTGGAGGATTGGGAGGCCCCAATTACGGTCAGACATATGTTTGCACAAGGTTAACCGACTTCGACACAGACATTTTCGTATCCAACGGGCAATTCACCTGGGCTCCAAAACAGTAATTTTTCCAAGTTCTTATTCCGAAAGGCGGGTCTGAACGACCCGCCTTTCTTATTTATTGAAAAGAGCTAATTTTAAAATTAAAATTTAAAACTCCATGAAAATTTTACAATTTCTTTCTCTGTTTATTTTTATCCTCATTTTTTTATATCCTATCGAAGTTCAACACTGGAGCGTTATTTTCTTTTTTCTTATTCCCTTTGTTTTTTTTATTAAGAAAGAAATTAAAATCCCAAGACCTTCTGTGCTTATGTTATTTTTTCTTACAACTTTATTGGTGTTGACATTACTTAACAGGTTCACCTATCTTTCTCTCCTTCCCCTCTCTTATATTGTTCTTTTAATTTCCTTCTATATTTTCACTTTCCAGATTGATAAATCAAGCCTTCTAAAATTCACTGTATTTGCTTCTTTACCAGCAATTTTTTATGGGTTTTACCAGAAATTTTTTCTCTTTCCAAATTATCCTATTTCAGAAGAGGAATTAGAAGGACTTTCTCTTCTGACAAGAGTAAGGATAATCGAGAGGTTAAAAGAGGAAAGGATTTTCTCCCTTTTCCCCCTCCCAACATCTTTCTGTTTTTTTCTCTCTATAATTTTTCTTGTTTCTATAGGGCTTGCTTTGAGTGAAAAAAAGCTCAGGGCAAGAATATTTTATTCTTCCATAACTCTCCTTTCTTTAATCCTAATGATATTTACGAAATCCTTTGGAGGGATTGTCGGACTATTTGGAGGCTTCTTTATCTTTCTTTTTATTATAGGGAAAAAAGATTTAAAAATTCTCATGGTTCTACTTATAATCTCAATTGCGATAATTTCAACAATTTTTTACTTGAGACTTGATACCCTTTCAACTAAGAACCCGCTGACTCTGAGGCTTTCCAACTGGAAAATTGCTCTGAAGGTGATATCAGAGCATCCTTTTTTCGGTGTTGGCTTGAACAATTACACTTCCTTTTCCCTTCCCCTTGCAAGGGAGAGAAGCGAGGCTACAAAATACGCCCACAACTTTTTCCTTCAGTTTTTTGCAGAAACTGGTATTTTTTGCTTTATGCTTATGATATTAACTATTTTCATATGGTTTTTCAGGCCTTTTAAGAATATATCGAGTTCTTCATTAGAAGCATCTGTATGGGGAGCTCTTTTTTCTATTCTTTTTTATAATCTCATTGATATTGGAATATCCTTTGAAAGCTTCGGTTTTTTAACAATTATCCTCTTTTCCTTTGTTGAAGGAAGGGAAAGCTGTTTTAAAATTGAAGGTAGAAATTTATTCATATTTACTCTTTTTTTCACTGTATTTCTCCTTTTCCCTTTGTGGACTTACATTACAGAGGAACTGGTCCAGAATGCAAATTTAAATATGGGAATAGATATCTCTTCCTCAGAAAAAAAACTGATTCTTGCAAGGAAAATTAATCCATTTAACCCTAAGATTTACTCCTATCTTTCATTCATGGAATCAAAAAAGGGAAATCTTCTATCTTCTCTTCAATACATAGAAAAATCAATCTCCCTTTACCCCTATTCTCATTCTTTTTATTTTGAAAAAAGTGTAATTCTTTTAAAAATGAGGAGATACTTGGAAGCTTACCTTTCATTAAGGGAAGCGGAGAAACTAAATCCTACCTTTGTTCCTTACAGGGATGAAAGAAAAAAGCTTGAAGATTTCCTTTTCAAAGGAAAAAATGATTGAGAAAATAATTTTGTTTTTGATTTGCCTGAGCATCTACTTCTTCCCGGACCGTGACCTTGATCCAATATTTTTAACCCTCTTTACACTTATAGGGATAATTCTGATTAAAAAAATATTTTCCCAAAAATTGAGATTTTCTTTCAAAATCAATTGGCTCAATATTGCTCTCCTCTCTCTTCCGATTTCAATGTTTATCTCAACCCTTTTTTCCTCTTACAAATACCCTTCCCTTTTAAGTCTTGGAGAGTTAATTCTACTTTATTTGGCTTTTTTTACAGTTTCAATCCTTGAAGAGGATGAAAAGAACTTTACTCTAAAAATAATTATGATAGTTTCATTCTTCCATTCTTTATTTTCCATTTTAAAATATTTTTTCCTCCATCAATATAGAGCCTCGGGAAATTTCTTAAATCCAAATCATTCCGCTTTTGCCCTTTTTGTAGGTTTAATTTTAATCCTCAGTTTTTCGATGGAAAAGAAAAAAATTTATATTCTTTTTGCTTTTCCAATTATCATGGCGATAATCCTGAGCAGGTCTCGTTCAACTCTACTCGCCATTTTTATTTTCCTTCCCTTTATTTTTTATGATAAAAAAAGGATGAGTAAAATAGCCATTTACTTGATTTCTTTCACCATTCTGATTGTCATTATCCTTCTTCTTGTTCCAAATCCCTTATCCCGATACTTAATGAGAACATATGATCCATTCTCCTTCAGAAGAATCCACATCTGGAATGTTGGAATTAAAATGTTCCTGGATAACTGGATTAAAGGGGTAGGACCTTCAAATTTCTACTATAGACTTGAACCTTACAAATTTCCTGAAGAGGGAAGGATTGCCCGGTATGCAATTACCATCGGAGATGCCCACAACGATTACATCCAGCTCTTTGCTGAGCTTGGGATTCTCTCGATTCCCTTTACATTCGGAATTTTCCTCCTTTCTCGGAATCTTTTAAAGAATTCAATAAATTCTCGAGATTGGAGAATTAAAGGAACTTCTATTGCCCTTTTATCCATCTTTTTTAACTCTTTTTTCACAAACTCAATTTTTCATATTCCCATTTCATTTCTGGTTATTTTTTTACTTTCAACTTTTCCATCTCTCCTATCCGGGAAAGAATTTTTATCCATCAAATTTGAAATTGAGAACCTATTCAAAATTCTTCTGACTCTTACATTTTCTTTTATTTTGATAGTAGATGGGGTTTTTCCTCTAATTTCCAATAGGCTCTTAAGAAATGGAGCTATGGTTGCAAAGATTGAAAGCATGGAAAAAGGGTTAAAAATGCTCAATGTTGCAAATAGATTAACTCCTCTGAACTCTTCAGCCAAAAAAGAAATTGGAATAATTAACAAGATAATTTACCTGAGAACGGATGAGCCTTTTTATCTCTGGAGTTCTGTATCTGCTTTTAATGAGAGTCTAAGACTAAATCCATACGATTCTGATTCCCATAAGGAACTTGCAGAGATTTTCACGATTCTTCTAAGAAGGAAAAGGGTTGAGGAAGGATTTAAGATGGCTGAATTTCACTGGAAAAAAGCTCTTGCCATTGCACCATTTAATCCATTTTATTACTATAATCTATCTCAGCTTTATATTATTACCTATAATGACATGGAAGCGGAAAGGGCATTAAAAAAATGTATTGAACTTGAACCAAATTTTATAATGGCTCATTACTCTCTCTACAAGATTTATGAAGAGAGGGGAGAGGTGGAAAAAAGGGATAGGAAAAGGGATGAGGTAATAAAACTTATCAAGATGTTTGGGAATAAAAATTATCCGAGTTTTTATTTCAATATGCTATTTTCTGTCCCACAAAGAGTTTTAGAGGAGATGATGGGGAGTGAAAGGTAAAAAATTTAAAATAATCGATTTAGAAAAATTATTTTTTATTTTAATTTTTTTTTAGTTCAATTTTTTCTCTTTTTGTTTATGTTTATTTCTCAACAAAGAGATATTTTATAGGGGATGACTTCCCCCTTCTTCTTTCTGCCCAGAATCTCAAAAGCATTCTTTTATCCATAGGAGTCTATTTTAAATAATAATTATTATTGGAAATGGAGCTTTTGTGTCAAAATATTCTTTCGAGATTGTGAAAAAATGAAATTATCTATCGGGAGGGGCGCTCACTAAGTTCATAAATAAAGGATATAATTGCTATTCCCTCACTTCCAGAAACAGGATCTCCAGGCTTAAAAAATCCCTTCTCTTTCACACTCATTATCCCGTATCCAACAATTTTCTCTATTGTTGTCCTCAATGTATGTTCCAAGGGAATATCTTTAACTTCAGGTTTTTTATATTCCAATTTTGAGTAGATACTCTTTCTCATTCTCTCCATAACATCTATAAGACGGTAAACTGCAACAGCAAAATTCTGTCGAGATACGAAGTCTTCGGGATAGAAGGCATGATTGGGATAAACATCCATTATTTCAAGGGATGTAACCTGAAGGATAAAGTTCTGCGCCCAATGGTTGGAAACATCAACAATGATCGGTGGCTTTATATATATATCCTTGAAGAGTTTTTGAAATTTTACTGCTATAAGACTTGCAAGATCTCCTCTGGTTATTGCTTTTTTGTTGGGAATATCCTTCCATGCTGAAGGAAGCCTTACAGAAAGAAGCCCATTTTCTGCCTTTATAAGCAACTCTTTCAACTCTTTATCTTTAGGGTCAATTTCTGAAAGTTCCTTGAAAAGATCGTATGCCCTTTCATAACTTTCATTTTTTAGATAGAGTAAACCAAGTTTTCTTTTTATGGAAAGATTCTCTGGCTGAGCCTTTGAAATTATCTCGAGATGGGATATGCAATCCAGATCCCTTCCTCTCCTCTCGAGAAGCTCTATTAGCTTAAGTCTTGAGGGAACAAGTTCGGGAGAATAAAAAAGAACCTCTTCAAAAGCCTTTATACCATTTTCAATATCATTGGAAACAATATAATCGTTAGCCTCCTTTAGAGCCTTTTCTGTATTTACATTTTTCAATCTATCAAGTCTCAGCTTCACATTTACATTTTGAGGATTTAGATTGTATGCTTCCTTCCATTCTAAAAAAGCTCCCTTGAAATCTCCCTTTTTTTCAAGAATTTGAGCGAGACCAACATGAGGGGATGAACTCTCCCTCTCAATACTTAATGCCTTCTTAAACCAGATTTCAGCCTGATCAATATTTTCCATCAAAAGGAGGGCATATCCAGTAGACAATGCTGTAAAGAAAAAATTAGGGTCCATTTTTTTTAATTTTAAATATGCCCTTTTTCCTTTTCCCTCCTCTATCAATTTCCATATTTCATCAGAAGCTTTCCTTTCCTGAGGCGATAATGCAAGGATTGTCTTATCAGGAACTTTTTCTATAATGTAAATTTCCTTTACCGGAGTTATACAAGAAATTAAAGAAATGAAAATTGCAATGTAAAAAATCTTCCTCATTTTAAACTCCAAATTGGGAAATAAAATCTAAAATCATTTCAGGATTTGCTCCTATTTTAACCCTTATATTTTTTCCATTTTCACTCTTTTCAATTAAAAAACCTATTTTGTAAATTTCCTTAATTAATTCTCTCTTTTCTATTGGAATTTCAAAAGTGAAAAGCTTCAGGTTTTTGAAAAGCTTTTCATTAATTAGCCAGAGAAGGTCTTCTACGCCATCTCCTGTTTTGGCAGATGTAAAAACTGCATTTTCCTTACTCCTGTTTCTCAAGAGAAGCTCTTCCTTACTCTCAAGAAGGTCTATTTTATTGAACACATTTATCACTTTTTCTTTCTTAATCTCCATCTCCTTTAAAATCTCATCCACAGCACCAACTTCTCTTTCATAATTGGGTGATGACATATCTATTACGTGAAGAATTAAATCCGCTTCCTGAACCTCCTGAAGGGTTGCTTTAAAAGCCGCAACAAGCTCAATGGGAAGTTTCCTTATAAAACCAACCGTGTCGGAAAGGAGAAAATAGAAACCCGAAGGAAGAGGAACTCTTCTCAGAAGGGGATCAAGGGTTGTAAATAGAAGAGGGGATGTAAGGGAGCTTTCCTTAGTTAAATAGTTAAAAAGCCTTGTTTTTCCGGCGCTTGTGTACCCAACAAGGGAAACCGTTGGGATTGAGTCCCCTTTTCTTCTCTCCCTCTGCCTTTCTCTTCTTTCAGAAACTTCCTGAATCTCCTTTTTTATTATTGAGATTCTCTTTTTTATTCTCCTTCTATCATACTCAAGCTTTTTCTCGCCAGGACCCCTTGTCCCAATACCTCCTCCTAATCTTGAAAGATAAATCCCTTTTCCTGTTAATCTCGGAAGTAAATAAATATACTGAGCAAGTTCAACCTGAAGTTTTCCCTCTTTACTTCTTGCCCTCTGGGCAAAAATATCAAGGATCAGCTGAGTCCTATCTATTACTTTACATTCAAGATATTCCTCAAGATGTCTTATCTGGGAAGGCTTTAGATTCTCATCGAAAATTACAAGGCAAATCCCGTCCTTTTTTATCCTTTCCTTTATTTCCATCAACTTACCTTCTCCAATCATAAATCTGGGATCAGGTTCATCCCTCTTCTGTAAATAAATTTCTTCAACAGTTGCTCCTGCAGAAATAGTAAGCCACTCCAGTTCTTTCAGGGAAAGCTCAGCCTCTTCCTTTTCCTGAGATCTGAAATAAATACCAACTAAGACTGCCTTCTCCATAAAATCTCCTTTTTTACAAACTCAATTATATCTTTTTTCTTTTCTCCAGAAAACCATCTTATTCCTTTTTCTTTCTTAAACCATGTCAACTGTCTTTTTGCATACCTCCTTGTATCCCTCTGGGTGAGTCTTATCCCCTCTTCTAAACCAATCTCTCCTTTAATAACTTTTAATCCCCATTTATAACCAATTGCCCTGAAAGGTGGAGAGTTTTCACTGACTCCTTTTGATAAAATAGATTTTATCTCATCCAGCAGTCCATTCTCAAACATTTTTAAAGTTCTCTCATTTATTCTTTTATAAAGTTTTTTTCTTGGAAGATTGATTCCTAATTTTATTCCATTCCAATCTTTTAGGAAAGGCTCTGTAAATTTAAACTGTTCAGAAATTGGTCTTGATGTGAGATAGTAAACCTCAAGGGCTCTAATTATTCTCACCCTGTCATTTTCCGATATTTTTTTTGCATATTCAGGATCAATCTCATAAAGTTTTTTCCATAAATACACTGTTCCGTAAAGATTCATCTCTTCCGTCAATTTTTTTCTCAATACTTCATCTTTACCAGGTCCCCTGAAAATTCCTGAGGTCAAAACCCTGTAATAAAGCCCAGTTCCTCCAACAAGAATAGGAATTTTACTCCTTAAGTTCATTTCTTCCATCACATCCAGAGCCTTTTCCCCGAATTCAGCTGCTGAAAACAATTCATTGGGCTCAAGTATATCTATAAGATGATGGGGTATCTCCTTTCTAATTTCAAGGGGAACTTTGTCTGTTCCTATATCGAACCCTTTATAGAATTGGGTTGAATCGAAATTTACAATTTCTCCTTCCACCTCATTTGCAATCTCGATGGAAATGAAGCTCTTTCCCACTCCAGTTGGTCCTAAAATGGCTATATAAATCTTTATTTTCTCTTTCAAAGCAGAAGTAAAATCAAAATTGTAAGTATGATTAAAAGACCAAGGATCTGAAATCTTCTCATTTTCTTATCTCATTGATTGTCTTTACTATGTATGATTCGTATCTCTGGCCCAATGTTCTTTTAATTGCATAAATCATTGTAATGAGGAACTCATCCAATTTATGGACAAATTCTTCAATTCCAAAATTTACTTTTGGAAGGATCTGCTCAAGATTGAGTGATCCGTCTTTCTTTAAAGAAACAACCTTAAAACTTTCTGGAAGATTTTCTTTAACATCCGAAATATACTTTTCGAGAATATTTTCTGCAATTGGTCCTATTTCTTTGTAGAGACTTCTGTAAATGAAAGAGAAACACTGATTGTATTTGTCCATGATTTTTTTTAGCTCCTCAGGAGGAGCAATTTCTTTTTTCTCTGCTCTTCTTTTGAGAAAACCAATGGAATATAAAAGATATAAGACCCTTATTGTTTCGATTTCTGAAAGCTCGCTCTCCTTGCATATCTGTTCAACATTCCTTTTCCCATCTATTAAACCCAAGACATAGAGTTCGTAGGGCTCCAGTGGATAGCTCTGTTCCTTCTCAAAGTATATTACATCTTCAGGAGAAAGTGTTTGACAAATAATATTTGTATTTTTCATGTTCCTTATACCTTCAATAACAGCATCCAATATGGGTATTTTGAGAGGAAAGGGGACCGATTTGTAATTTTCTTTTGAAAAGATAAATTCACCATCATCCCAGTCAAAGATCTGATAGACACAATTGAGGGTCTGGGAGCGGAAAAGTTCCTTAAGCTCTCTTGGCCACAGAGCCTCTTTTTCCATGAGAATTTTTATTAAGGACTTTTCCTTTTCAATTTCAGATATTGTGTCCTCCGAAATTCTACCTTTATCAATAAGGATTCCTTCTATTCGGTCTTTATAATCAGTAGATGTTGCATGAACAATAAATCCATTGTCAATAAAAACAGATATCTCTTTATCCATACCCTTAACTTTTAATTCCCCTCTATCAGGATTTTTGGATAGGGAGATCAGTAGAGATGAAAAAGATGTCTCCTTCAAAGTGCCATTTCCAACCATTCTAATTTAATTATCCATATATTTATTGGAAATTTCAAGTTTTCGACTTCTCTATTCTTCTTTCCATCCACTTCTTAAAAGAACAAAGGCAAGGAGAATAAAAAGAGAAAGAAATTTGAACATATATGAATAACCAAAATGCTTTACGGCAATTCCAGAAAGAGTGGGACCAATGGAAAAACCAAGATCAGTGGATGCGGTAAATATACCGAGAGCTTTGCCCTTTGAATCGTTCTTTACGAGCTCTACAGCTATATACAGTAGGTTTGGATAGATAAAGCCCATCCCGATTCCATATGCTGCACCTGCCATGGAAAGGAAAAAATCTGAGGAGACGAGAGAAATCAAGAATATCCCAATAGAGAAGGTTATAAAGAAAGGAGAAAGGAGCTTCATCTTCCCCCATATTTTAATCTTCCCGGGAAGGAATAGCCTTATTGATACTGCAAAAATAGCAGCGGCGGTAAAAAAAACTCCCACAGTTGTTTTCATCTCCTTTGCCCAGAGGGGGGTAAAGGTATTCACTGTTGAAACTCCAAATCCAAGAAGGGATGTTAGGAGAAGAATTGTTGTAAATCCTTCTTTCTTCAAAGGCTCAAAAAAGCTTTCCTTTTCGGTCTTTCTCAGATTCTTTGCTTCTGGAATCTGAAAAAGAAAAAGAATAGTAATAGCAGAAATAGCAAATGCTGAAGTAAAAAAGCAATCAAAACCAAACTTTTCTATTATTTTTTCTCCTAAAAAAGGCATGAAAATATTAGGGAGGAGGAATGAAACTGAGATGAGACCCAAAACCCCTGCTCTATTATCCTCTCTTGAAAAGACCACAGACATCAAGAGAACCGAAAGTAGAACTGCTGAAAGGGAAATCCCATGAAAAACTCTTATTATGTAAAGAAAAATCGTCTCTGTCTTTATAAAAGAATAAAGGATAACCGAAAAGGAGAAAAAAGTAATTCCGAGAAATAGGACTCTCTTTGGGACTCCTCTATCAAGGATACTTCCAATAAATGTTCTTGAAACAAGGGAAGAAATGTAAAAAGAACTTACAAGAAACCCAATTGAAATTTCTGATATGCCTATCTTGTTGAAATAAATTGGAAGGAGAAGAAGCATTGATGAAGAACAGTAGACAAGAAGAAGAACAGTTTCAATTAAGTATATCTCTTTACCGAATTTATAATGCATCTTTTATTATAAAAGAGAGAATCAAAAGGGTAAAGATTTAAAAGGGATTCATTTAATTGAAAATAGCAAAATGAATATTTCAAAATGCGAAATTCAAGAGACCGTAAAGGAGCTCACATCTTGTTTTGAGCTTCAAGTCTTTATTTTACCGTGCTTTCCTTACTAATTAGGGTTTAAAATTCGCAATCCTTAATTATTTGCATTTTTTATAAATTGATAGGCTAATGGCTAAAACTCCACAAATGAAAACCTGTATTCAACGCCCAAATGAATTCCAAGATATGTTGTGGCATTTTCCTCAGTGAATATGTCAGTGAAAACAAGATACCCAATCAGACCAATATCTTCTGTAAGAGCATATCTAAGACCTGCTCCTACATTAAATCCAAATTTTGTTTCCGATTCAGCTTCATACTCTTCAAAAACATAACCTCCTAAGCTTCCTATTCCTAAACCTGCAAATAAAAACGGGGTTAATTTTGCATTGCCCATAGGAGACAAATCATAAACACCGTTTAAAAAGAATTTGTTTATATGCCAGCCTTCGGAACCGGCTGACTTTAGCCCCAGATAGCTCCATTCCCATTCAGCTGAAACATTCTGAAAATCTACAGCTCCTTGAATAGCAAGGTTTTCCTTTAAGTAATACTTTGCTCCAAAACCAAAATGGAAGCCAAGTTTGTTCTGGATAGAATAGGAGTAATAAGGTGGCAATCCTGCGGAGTATTCTTTAAAAACATCGCCGAATCCAAAGGCAGGACCGAAAGTAAATTCCGCAGCAAAGTTCTGATTATCTTTTTTCTTGTCCTTACCAAAGGTGAAGCTTAAAATAAACATAATAGAAAGAAAAATTAAAAGAACTTTTCTCATCCTTTACCTCCTTTACCTCTATTCTAGAAATATACTAAAACATTCCTTGAATGTCAAATTTTTAAGTTGATTCATTAACCTGCAAAGTTTAAAATTAAAAAATGAGGAAAATAATTATTGAAAAGAACATATTTTCAAGATTCCTTGATTTTAAAAGGGGACTGATAATTGTAAATGATATTGAAAATTATAGTTTCAATCAAAGAATAGGCAATCTTCTAAATGAACAAATTGAGTTAAAAAAGAGAAAAAGTTTTATGGAGCATGAATTTGTAAGAGCATGGGATGAAATTCACAGGGGCTTTGGCTCAAACCCCAACAAATTTCTACCTTCCATAAAATCTTTACTAAAAAGGGTTGAGAGGGGCGACCAGATTCCATTTATTAATTCCGTTGTTGCCCTATTTAATTTTATTTCCCTTAAATACTTAATTCCCTGTGGAGGTGATGACATAGAAAAGGTGGAGGGTAATTTGAAACTCGGATTTGCTACAGGCAATGAATTTTTTGTTCCCCTTGGAGGAACAGAGCAGGAAAATCCTTTCCCGGGTGAAGTTATTTATTACGATGATCTTAGTAAAAAGATTATGTGCAGAAGATGGAACTGGAGGAATGGAGATTTTTCAAAAATAGAAGAAGAAAGTAAAAGGATAGTGATAAATGTGGATGGTGCAGGAATAGTTCCTGAATCAATTGTAATTCAAGCAAGGGATGAAATGGCTAAATTACTAATTGAGGAGTGTTCGGCTTTTGTCACAAAATCTCTCTTGTATAAAGAAATGAATGAGATTGAAATAGAAATATGAATAAGTTTTGCGGATATTTTTGGGAGATAAATTTCAAATCTTATTTTTATATGTCTCATCCCAGCTAATCACACTGTGGGTGTAGATATCTTCGTCCTTAACACCTCTCTCAACCTCTGTTACATGGGCGTAGCTTGAATTTAATGAGCTTAGAATAAAATCAAGTGCCTTTTCGGGCTCAGATTCTTTCCCACATATGAAAATATCTATAGCTGCATATTGATTCTCTGGCCATGTATGGATCGAAAGATGAGATTCTGAAACAACAATAATCCCACTTACCCCTGAAGGCGAAAACTTATAAAAGTAAACAGTTTTGACATCCATTTTTCCAAGCTTCGCAGCATTGAACATGATCTCCTTAATTTTATCTAAATCTCCAAGGATTTCAGGAGCACAACCTGATGCCTCTACTAAATAATGAAAACCTATTGGTTCCATACATTCCTCCTAAATAAGATTCAATCGAAAAATGGACGCCATTTTTCCTCCGGTGAAGGTGATGTAATAAGGCTTACTCCGAAAAGAATGATTATTGAGATGAGTAAAGATGGGAAAATCAATGGTATTCCGAATAACTCATGTCCTGAAATTGAACTGTAAATTTTTAACCCAACACATGTAGCAGTGCCTCCAATTATTGAAAGAAGTCCTGCAAGTTCTGTTACTCTTTTCCAGGAGAGTGCCACAATAAGAGCGGGTGTTATTGCAACTCCATAAATTGTATAGGCAAAATAAGCCATGGAAAGAACAGATTGGAGGCGAGTTGCAAGTAGGTAAGATATTATTCCAAGGATGACAACTGTTATTCTTGAAAGTAGGACAAGTTTTTTCTGTTCAATCTGAGGATTTATAAATCTCTGGTAAATGTCCCTTATAATATTTGTTGTTGGACTGAGGAGATAATTATTTGCAGTGGAAATTACAACAACAGTCGCAGCACCTAAAAGGAGAACTCCAATTACAGGTGGGATACCCTTTGCGGCAACCTCAAGAACAACAGTTTCCGGTCTACCAAGATTTTTGAAAACAGATGCACCTGCAACAGCAAGAATGACAACAACAGTTTCAACAATTATTGTTCCGAGAATCCAGAAGACCACAGATTTTCTTGCTGTTTTTGGGTCTCTGGCAGAATAAAATTTCTGATACATGCTTTGAACTCCTAAAAGGAGAAGAAATGTTGAGAAAAAGTATCCGAGAGCTGTAAGAAATGGTTTTTCTCCGAATTCCTTGTTAACAATTGCAAAGAATTCGGGAGGGAGATTATCCTTCATTCCGCTCCATCCTCCCGCAGTATGGAGCATGAATGGAAGAGAAAGAATACATGCAAGAACTATAATCACTCCATTGGAGAGGTCTGTGTAAGCTACAGAGATCATGCCGGCAAGAGCTGTAAATATAATCACGAATATTGCAGTTATGAGCTGTCCCTGCTCAACAGAGATTTTTCCGATAGCATAGATTTTTTTCACTTCTGAAATGGGGATCTCTTTTTTCTCTCTATTCTCATCTTTAAATGAATAGTTTTCTTTGTATCTTTCAAGCTCAAACACCTTCATCGAGCTTCCATCTTTTAAATGAAGTATTGATGCCTTTTCCTTCCCCTGAGTTAAAATGTTCAGAATAAGTCCGCCTGCTCTGAACTGATAGCTGACAATACTTACAAAGGAAATTATAAGAGCTATTGCACCAACAAGTCTTGCCCATTTTGAATATCTTGTCTCAAGGATATCCCCAATTGTGAATTGTCCGAATTTTCTAATTTTTGCAGAGAGGAAATATATTATCAATATTCCAAACCATGCACCCGCGGGTAGCCACAATGAGGAAAGCCCAGCTTTATATGCAAATTCAGCTCCAGCAATAAATGTTCCCGAGCCGATCCAGGTGCACACAAGTGTAAAAACCATAACCTTCCAGTTAAGGGTTCTTCCAGCAACCATAAAGTCTTCTCCGCTTTTCACCCTTTTTGCTCTGTAAAGGTTCATTCCGAAAAGAATCAGAAGATAAAGAAGAATGATGTAAAGGAAATAACTCATGCAAACCTCCTACTTCAGTTTCAACTTTAAAATTAATTTTAAAATGCAAATTGTAAAATGTAAATTTTTAAATACAAATTAATTTATCTCTTTTTCTGATTTCTTCCGTTTCGGCACATTTTTAACATATCTGTCGAACCAGTCAATCATCTGGTAAATGCAGTCGAGGACAGTTTCCCTCGCTCTGTAACCGTGGGATTCATGGGGATATAGAACCAATTTTGCTGTACCTCCATGTCCTTTAATTGCAGCAAATAATCTCTCTGACTGAATCGGAAATGTTCCTGGATTGTCGTCCGCCTCCCCATGGATAATTAGTATTGGCTCATTTATTTTGTCTGTATACATAAATGGAGACATTCTTATATAAGTATCGGGCGCTTCCCATAAAGTTCTATCCTCATTCTGGAAACCAAAGGGAGTTAGAGTTCTGTTGTAGGCGCCCGATCTTGCAACTCCTGCTTTAAAAAGGTCTGAATGAGCGAGGAGATTAGCGGTGGAAAAAGCTCCATAGCTATGACCTCCAACACCCAATCTCTCAGGGTCAGCAACCCCCATTTCAACAACCTTCTTTACCGCCGCCTTTGCGCCTGCAACTACCTGAAGAACATATGTGTCATTTCCATATTTACCTATTATTGGAAGGCTTGGATTATCTAAGATTGCGTATCCCTGAGTTAAAAGGAATAAATGGGAGGCACCTCTATAAAATGTAAATCTATTTTCCGTGCTCCTTATCTGGGAAGCGGTATCAGCGGTCTGGAATTCAGCAGGGTAAATCCACATGATCAGAGGAAGTCTTTCCCCTTTCCAGTCAGGAGGAAGATAGAGGGTTCCTGAAAGTTTAATACCATCCTCCCTTTCGTAACGAATTAGCTCTTTTTTTACTCCGGCGAGTTGAGGGGCTGGGTCCTTGAAAAAGGTTAGAGCAACCGGGTTCTCGCCTTTTCTTCTCAAGAAATAATTGGGAGGCTCACTCTTTGACTCCCTTCTCGTTATAAATTTTTCGGCATTCTCATCAATTAGAGCTATAATCATTTCATAGTAATCCTTTTCAGAGTGGAAAATTCTTTCTTTTTTCAATGTCTCCAGCTCAAGCCTGTCGAGGAATGGTCTGTCACCCTCGGGAGAGGCTCCTTCTCCTGTCAAATAAATGGATTTTTCATCGGGTGTCTGAACAAGAACCCTTTTCCCCGATTTGTTTACCCATGTTACAGGATTCCCAGGGTTGTTATATCTATCCTCTATGTTTATATCAAAAAGTAACTTCCTGGACTCGGGATTTTTCAAATCAAGGAGCCATAATCTTGCTTTTCTTGAGGGTCTGTCAAATTCTCTTATAATGGCAATGTTTTCGCCAAAAATTGTGGAAGAATAGCGAAGGTTTGTTCTAAAAATTTCCTTTGGCTCCCCTGAAAAAGGCTCCTCAAGCATCATTATTTTATCCCTGAATTCTACTTTTTTCTTTGGGTCACCTCCATCAAGGGCTTCAGCCCATATGAGAGTGGACTTGTATCCACTCCATATATGTGCTCTTGGACCAACGGGGACTCCATTTATTGGAACATTTTCTGCAAGGGGAAGGTCTGCAAGGTGCTTGACAAGCTTTCCATCACTGTTCCATATCTCAACTTTTTTAGCAAAATATTCTATAGGGACGATGTAAGAATAGGGTCGGACAACTTTTGTTGTCAGGATGTATTTGCCATCCACAGAGATTTCAAAATCTATATAAATCGCAGGAGAGCCAATAAATTTTTTACTTCCACCACCTATCTCAACAATTGCCGGTTGAGATGTAAAGTAATAATCAAAAAGCTTTTCATCAAAGGGATTCTTCAGGAGGTTTTGGTAAGTTCTTGCGGGAGAAGGTTTTCCATCGGATATCTGTATATTTGGTCCAGATGGAGCTGGGGGTTTCTGGGGAGGATTCCCCCTTTTAGAAGGAACAAGAAGGCAGAGAATTCTTTTACTGTCAGGAAACCATTTTATTGGCTCATAGGATATTCCATTCACGCCAGAATTTATTAGAATCTCTGTTTTTCCATTTATATCAGCAAGCCAAAGCTCTATTTTTTCTGGCTGGATATTCAAAAAAGCAAAATTTCTGCTATCAGGTGACCATTGAGGAGAAGAAATATTTATTGTTGGAGGGAGCGGGATTCTTATTTCTTTTCCTGTAATAACATTTTTTAGAAGAAGTCCCTTTCTCCTTGGAGAACCTGTTAATATTGAATTATTCTTTGGTGTAATTCTTATTCCCGCGAGTCCAAGAGTTTGCTGGGCAAGCTCAGGAATTTTCGGCATACTCTCACTTTCAATCATTAATAGCCAGTTTCTGTCAGGGCTTATAGTCACATCGGGAAGAGGAGGAGCATCAAGAATGTCACATATTACTTTTGTAGGCAGTTTATAGGGTTCTTCTCCTGTTAATAGGCCAAAGAGGAATAACAAAAAGATTATAAAAAATTTCATCAAATCTTTTCTCTTCATAATTTACTCCAGCAATTTTTTATTAGTTTTTACGAAAAATCTCTCTCTTTAGTTTTGTCCTTTTTAAAAAAGAGACATTGTCTACTGCTTTTATACCACCAAATATTTAGCCAGATTCTTTATATTGAGAACCATGACAGCATCTCATAGAGGTTTCTTAGAATCTAATAGTATTAAATCATATGGGAAAAATCAAAAAATTAGCTTTTTAATTTTACCTTAATACAAGTAGAAGAGTGGCAGAAGTTATTTGACAATTGAAGTTTGAAAATATAAAATAGTAAAGTCGAAAATTTGATTTTAAAAAAATAAATGAGGTGGAAATGGAGGAAGAGAGATTTGTAAAAGAAATAATACCAAAATCTGAGGATCTATCCCGATGGTACACTTATATTATCAGAAGAGCTGAACTTGTCGATTATGCACCCATGAAGGGGATGATGGTCATAAGACCATACGGTTATGCTATCTGGGAGAGAATTCAGACTCTTCTGGACAAGAGGCTGAAGGAGACAGGACACACCAACGCATATTTCCCCCTTTTCATTCCGGAGAGTTTCCTGAAAAAAGAGGCTGAACATGTGGAGGGATTTGCTCCTGAGGTTGCCTGGGTTACCCAGGGTGGCAAGGAGGGCCTTGAAGAAAGACTCGCTGTCCGGCCCACTTCTGAATCAATAATTTGTGCTATGTATTCGAAATGGGTAAGATCATGGAGAGACCTTCCAATCCTTATAAATCAGTGGGCAAATGTTGTAAGGTGGGAAAAGGAAACCCGTCCTTTCCTCAGAACCACTGAATTTCTATGGCAGGAGGGACACACTGCCCATGCTACATATGAAGAGGCGGAAGAAGAGGCTCTTCGAATAATTTCTATTTATAAGGAATTTATTGAGACTGAGCTGGCAATTCATGTTATTGAGGGAAAGAAATCAGATTCCGAGAGATTTGCTGGTGCTATAAAAACTTACACTGTAGAAGCACTTATGCCAGATGGTAAAGCTCTTCAAGCAGGGACATCCCATAATCTCGGACAGAATTTTTCAAGGGCATTTGATATAAAGTTTGAAAGTAAAAAGCAAAAGATAGAGTATGTGTGGCAAACCTCGTGGGGAGTTTCTACAAGATTAATAGGGGCTATTATTATGACTCATGGAGATGACTCAGGACTTGTTTTCCCTCCAGCAGTTGCGCCAATACAGGTAGTGATAGTTCCAATTCCAAAGGGTAATTGGATAAGGGACATTCTTCCCTTTGCCGAAGAAGTTTTCTCTTCCCTCAGGTCAGCTGGGATAAGGACATTACTTGATAAAAGAGATGAGTTCACGCCGGGATGGAAATTTTCCGAGTGGGAGATGAGAGGTGTTCCGCTTAGAATTGAAATTGGACCCCGAGATTTTGAGATGAAAGAAATCACAGTTTCAAGAAGAGACACAAGAGAAAGGATTCTAATTTCCAAGGATAATGGAATAGAAAAGGTGAATGAGCTTTTATCACAAATCCAGAAAAATCTCTTTGAAAAATCAAAAGAATTTACTGAGGAGAATACTTTTAAGACAAATGATTATAATGAATTAAAAAAAATAATGGAGGATAAGAATGGGTTTGTAATATCTCCATGGTGTGGTTCTCCAGAGTGTGAAAGAAAAATTAAGGATGAGACAACAACCACAATAAGAGTTATCCCTTTAAACTCTTCTCCAGAAAAAGAATTATCCTGCATTGTATGCGGAACTTCCCCTTCCACACTTGTTTATTTTGCTAAAGCATATTAAAGTGAAGAAAGAACTTGAATGGGAAAAGGAAAGGATTAAAATGGTGAGAGAGCAGATAGAAAAAAGGGGGATTAAGAAAGAAAAAGTCCTTAAAGCCATGGAGAAAGTTCCAAGACATTTTTTTGTTCCAGAGGAATATAGAATCCACTCCTACGAGGATCACCCTCTTCCAATTGGTGAAGAACAAACCATTTCCCAGCCATTTATTGTTGCTTATATGACAGAGCTTCTCGAACTGAATAAAGATTGCAGGGTTCTTGAAATTGGAACTGGCTCAGGCTACCAGTCTGCCATTCTTGCCGAGCTTGCTAAGGAGGTTTACACAGTTGAGTTGATAGAGTCTCTTTCTCTCAAAGCTCGGGAGGTCCTTTACTCCCTTGGATATAAAAACATAAAATTTCTTGTTGGTGATGGAACTTATGGCTGGAAGGAATATTCTCCTTACGATAGAATAATTGTAACTGCAGCATCACCAAGAGTCCCTTCTGCACTGATAGAACAGCTTCAAGACGATGGAATACTTGTTATCCCTGTTGGAACATATTCTCAGGAAATTGTAAGGATAAGGAAAAAAGGCGAAAAGATTGATGAGGAAATTCTTATACCTGTAAGATTTGTCCCTCTCATAACAGTTCAATGAAAAAATATTTTTTCTTTTTTCTTATTTTAAGCAATTTCCTTTTCCTCTTTGAGAAAAAGTTTACAAAAGTTTTTCTACCAAATGGCAAGATAATTACTGCAGAGCTTGCGGTTACCGATGAAGAAAGAGCAAGGGGTCTTATGTTTCGAAAAAAAATACCTGAGGATTATGGAATGCTTTTCATTTTTGAAAGGGAAGAGAAACACGGTTTCTGGATGAAAAATACTCTGATCTATCTTGACATTATCTGGCTTGACGGAAATAAAAGAATTGTTCACGTTGAGGAGAATGTCCCACCTTGTGAAAAGGAACCCTGTGAAGTTTATTACCCTTCTAAACCAGCTCGATATGTTCTTGAGCTAAAGGGAGGGAAAGGAAAAAGAGAAAATTTAAAGTTGGGAGATTTTCTCTTATTTGAGCTCCGTTGATTAACTTTTAAGAACACCAAGTTTTATTTTTACTCTTTCTCCCCTTCTCCTGATATGAAGTATTTCAATTTTTTTTGAGCTAAAGGAGAAAAGAACATTTCTTTTAATCCAGTCCTCTTTAATGGAAAGCTCGATCTCCACTCTTTCCTTTTGAGGATCAATATCAATATCAATCCTTCCCTCCCTCTTTTTTGACTCACAATTTCTTATCAATCTCAAAATTTTTTCCTTTATCTCCCTGGCTTCAGAAGGGTGAATTCCGTAAAATTCAAAAAGTGCTGTTATGGATTTTAAAGAATTCTCAATTGATTTATTTACTGGAAAATTTATCTTTATTAAGGGAAGGGGAGATTCTTTTAAATCAGTTCCCATTCACTGAAAAAGAAGGATATTTCTTTAAGAGCAGTCTCAGAGGAATCAGAGCCATGAACCGCATTCCTCTCGATATTTGTTCCAAACTCAGCTCTTATTGTTCCCTTGTCTGCCTCTGCAGGGTTAGTCTTTCCCATAACATTTCTCCAGTGCTCTATCGCATTTTCTTTCTCAAGAACCATTACAACAATTTCTCCCGATGACATGAATTTTTTAAGACTCTCATAAAAAGGTTTATCTTTGTGGACAATGTAGAACTGGCCAGCTTTTTCTGCATTTAGATGGATCATCTTCATTCCTTTTATTACAAACCCTTCCCTTTCTATCCTATCAATTATTTTTCCAAAGAAACCTTTTTTTATCGCATCGGGTTTAATTATGGCAAGGGTTCTTTCTACCGGCATCAAACGCTCCCTATTGCAAGGAGAACATGCTGAAGAAAATGGGGCTCGGGAAGAGCTCCTTCAAAGGAGATCTTATCATTAATTACTATCTTTGGAACACCCATAACTCCGTATTTATGAGCAAGATGGGGGAACTCTATTACTTCTACCATGTCAGCTATTATCAGAGGATTTTCAATGGCCATTTTATGGGCAGTCCTGACTGCTGAAGGACAATACGGGCAGGTGGGCGTCACAAAGACCTGAATATGGATGGGCTTGTCTATTGTTTTTATCTTTTCCTTTGTCTGATTAAGAAGCCCGGACTCGCCATTGGAGACATCTATTATGTCTTCTATCAATGTAGTAAACTCATATCCAGCAGGAATCCCATAGAATCTTATTCCGTAATCCTTTTCTCCCTTTATGATTATCGCAGGTATCTTATCGATACCATATTTATTGACCTTATCTTTGTCGATGGCAAAATTGTAAATCTCAAATTTAATTTTTTCAGAAAGAGTAGTGAGCTCCTCAACAAGTTCCCGTGTCTCCTTGCAATATTCACATTCAAGCTCTTGAGTGAAAACAATCAAGGTTACATCATCTTTTAATTTTGAAAATTCTTTTTTTACAACCTCTTTGTCCTTTTCCTTAAGAAGGCCCATATCCCAATTCCTCCACTTATAAATTTAAAAAATATTTACATTCAAGGTTCCAACTCATAAACTTTTTCATTCAATGTCTTTTTCCCCTCTTCCTTTAACTTTCCAGTTCTTTGTTAAACTAAAATGGTGGTTCTTCTTCATCTGACGTAGTTTCATCAACTATTGGTTCGGCAGGGAATTCTTCAGGGGGCTCAGGAGTTATTACGGGCTCTTCAATTTCGACTGTTTCCTCTCTTCTTCCCAATAGAATAACACTTTGTGCCTCTATTTCCGTCGAAATTCTTTTCAATCCATTCCTGTCCCGCCATTCTCTGTTTCTCAGTTTTCCTTCAACAAGGATTAGTCTTCCTGTGCTCAGATATTCCGAGGCAAATTCCGCGAGGGGACCCCACATGTAAACTTTGTGCCACTCTGCCCTCTGAACTTTTTCGTTTGTAGTTTTATTGAAATAAAACTCATTGGTGGCGAGAGTAAATCTTGCAAAAGGTCTCTGGGTCTGAGCAGAATACCTCATCTCAGGCTTCTTACCAACCCTTCCAACCAGTATAACTTTGTTAAGGCTGTTGATATCTTTCATTTTTACTCCAGGGTTTTTAGTTTCTGTTCTGCAAGTTTTGCCTCTTCTGATAGGGGAGCTTTCCGAATGAGTTCCTTAAGAACACTCTTTGCCTCAAGGTATCTTCTAAGTTCTATTAGAGCATATCCTTTTTTGAGATAAGCGGCGAGGATATTGTCTGCCTTTGGATAATTATTTATCAGGCTATCAAATTCCCTTATGGCATCCTCATATCTACCAAGGCTGTAGTAGCATTCTCCAATCCAGTAGAGAGCATTGTCTGCCATGGGAGAATTTCTATTTTTTTCATAAAAATCTCTAAATCCTGCAATAGCAAGGGAATAGTTTCCTTTTACATAATCTGAGTAAGCAGTGTAATAAGCTTGAAGGGGTGAGACTTCAGTGGGAGTCTCTACTGGTTCCTGAGTCGTGGGAGAAACAGGTTGTTCAGGTAAAGGAATTCTCTGGATGTATTGATTTAAACTGGAGAGGAGGTTCTGAATCTGGGAAAATTTCTCCTCAATAGCGGTGATTCTCGATGTGTTGGAATCAGTATAATCCTTCATTTCCAGTAAATCTTTCTGGATCTGTTTTAGTTGTTCGGATATTAGTTTTACATTCTGGTAAATTTGCAAAACATCACTGTAATTTGTATCGAGTTTCTTTTCAACCGCTTCTATTCGTGCTATGAGATTCTTTATTTCATCAATTATAAGCTCATACTCTTTTTTTTTCGCTCCTGTAAAGAGGAGGAGAAGGGGTAAGAGGGCTATTACATACTTTTTCATTTCTCAATAATTACAAAATCAGCTCTTCTGTTAAGAGCCCATGCCTCCTCATTATGGCCTGGGTCAAGGGGTCTGCTTTTGCCATAACTTATTATCTTTATTCTATCAGGAGAGATTCCAAGAGAAATTAGATAGTTCATTGTGCTCTTTGCTCTCTTCTCGCCAAGAGCCATGTTGTATTCCTCTGTTCCCCTTTCATCGCAATGTCCCTCAATAAGAATTTTTACAGATGGGAATTTCTTCAGCCATTGAGCATTCCTTTCAAGAACAGGTTTTGCATCTTCTCTTATGAAGTATTTGTCAAAATCGAAATGAATTCTCTGAAGGGGTGATTCCCTGTTCAATTCCTCAAGACTCTTCATCCTGAAAATTTCCTCTTCTGTGAGTTCGGGCTCTTTAATTGTTGGGACTTTCTCTGTTTCTGCCTTTGCTTTTTCCTCAACTGGAGCTGAAGGTGGCGGTGTAACAGCCACTTTCTTCTTGCATCCTGAAATTACAACCAAAAGAGCCAAAATACTAATCAATACCAATAACTTTTTCATACTTCCTCCTTTCTTACTCTATATTTATTTAACTTTTTGACCATTTTGGCATTTTATTATTCCCTGTATTTGTAAGCCTTTTGAGATTTGACCCATCATAATCCACAATATAAATCTGGTAAAAACCTGTTCGGTTGGAGGCAAAAACTATATGTCTTCCATCTGGAGACCAGCTCGGATTTTCATTTCTTCCAGCCTCCTCTGTTAATTTTGTTACAGTATTATTCCTCAAATTGTAGACATAAATGTCAAAGGAATTATTTATCCTTGAAACATAGGCAATTCTATCGCCATCAGGAGACCATGCGGGAGAGTCGTTGTAGGTTCCTTCAAAGGAAATCCTCCTTACATTTGCTCCATCGGAATCCATTATGTAGATCTGGGGAGAGCCACTCCTGTCTGATGTGAAAGCTATTTCTTTGCCACTGGGAGACCAGCTGGGAGAGGTATCAATTGAAGGATTGAAGGTGATTCTTTTCAAATTTGTTCCATCAACATTTGCAATATAAATTTCAGCATTTCCATCCCTGCTGGAGACAAATGCAATTTTTTTCCCATCTGGAGAAAAATCAGCAGAATAGTTTATTCCTCCTGAAAAAAATGCAATATTTTTTACTTCAACAATATTGTAAAGATAAAGGTCAGGGCTCAACTTCCTGTAGGATGTATAAGAAATAATTTTTTTATCAGGTGAGATTGAAGGAAGGGTGTCAACTACATAGTTGAATGTTAATCTTATTTGATTGTATCCGTCCCAGTCCATCATATAAATTTCCATGTTTCCATCTCTGTCGGATACAAAAACAATCTTCGACGTGAAAAGTGGTTTCTCTCCAAAATTTATCATCATCTGGTCCGCAACTCTGTGGGCTATTGCCCTTGACTCTTCAGCCTTTCCTCCGTAACTCTTCCCGAATATGTATGCTCCTGACTTTGCATCCCATGCTTTTACTGTAAAAGTTATCCTTCCTTCAGCAGGAGACTCTATTTCTCCTGTTACAATTATGTTTGCCTGAAGATTTTGCCAATCCTTAAAATTTATTTTACCTGAGGATGGGATTGGAGGATAAAGATCTCTTGGAACAAGGGAAAAGACCCTTGAAAACTCAAGGTCTTCCCAGAGGGTTCTATGAATAATATTTGCACAATCATAAGTTATACTATTTTTATTTTTTACAATAAATTCAGGTATTGCAACAGGTATCAGAGAAACTCCTTCCCTTATTTTTATTATTACCTCTTGCTGAGAGTCGAGAATTTCTGTGGATATAAATATCAGCATGGAAAAAGTAAAAGTTTTCCCTACAATTTCAATTATTTTTTTAAATTTTCTAAAATCATTCATCATTTTCTGAATTCAAACTGAAAGTGAACTCCCAGATAATCTCCCTCGTATTCCCTCGGAAGAGGAGGGAAAGGAATAGATAATTTTACAGCCCTAAAAGCAGAAAAGTCAAGAGATTCAATTCCACTACTCTCCTCTATTTTTATCTCATTAACCTCTCCATTTCTTTTTATCTTAAAAAAAATAACAACTTTATAAGTTCCTGTTACTCCAGGAGGGACGAGGGCTTTGAACCAGTTGGAAGAGACTTTGTCCCTTAAAATCTGAATGTAATAATAGTAGGGAAATCCAGGTATCCCACCCTCACCACTTCCAAATCCTTCCGCACCTCCGAAACCTTCTCCAAGACCAGTTGTTAACTCTTTTTTTGCAGGATCATAAGTTTCCTTTTTCTTTCCAGATTTATCAGGCTTTGATATTACTGTTTTCTCCTTTTCAGGCTCCTTTTTTGGCTTTTTAACAGGATATCTTAAAACATTCTTTGATTCAGTTTCTTTTTTTACAGTTAATTCCCTCATGGAACCAGAAGGAGGTTGGCTTGAGCCGCCTCCTTTAAAACCCCCACCCCCACCTCTTATTTCGAGAATGTCAACATAGTAAATTTTTTTGGTAGTTTCTTTTTTTGAAGGAAGTTTTATAAGAAAAGATGAAAAAAGAAAAGCATGAAAAATTAAGGAGAAGCCTACCATTTTTATGAATTGGTTATTCCCCATCATTTCTTTTCCTCATATTCAACTATCAATGCCAGATTTTCAGCTCCTGCTTTTTTAGCCCTATCAATAACTGATATTACAAATCCATAGGGAACATTTCTGTCTCCCTTTATGAATGCAACCTTTTTCTCTTTACCATAAAAATATTCCTTCAATCTATCTTCCAGACTCTGTAGAGAAACAGGATTATTTTCAATGTAAATTTTTCTATCCTTAGTAATTGTTATTATCATTCTTTCCTCCGCAGGAGATGTTCTGGTTTCAGCTCTTGGAAGATTTACTTCAATTCCTGAATGCATCATTGGTGCAGTAATCATGAATATTATTAAAAGAACAAGCATTATATCTATAAGAGGAATCATGTTAATTTCAGAAAGAGCAGATTCTAAATTTATCCTTTCTCTTTCAAATTTTAAAGCCATTATAAGAACAATTTTTCAGTAAGATTAATAAATTCAAGAATAAAATTCTCCATTTCATTAACAATTGATTTTATCTGCCTGAGAAAGTGGTTGTAAAAGATAACCGCGGGAATTGCAGTGAAAAGACCAGCTGCTGTTGAGATAAGTGCCTCTGCTATTCCTGGCGCAACTGTAGCAAGACTCGCTGACCCCCTCATACCTATCTCTCTGAAAGAGTCCATGATCCCCCATACAGTTCCGAAAAGTCCAATAAATGGTGTTACAGAGCCAGTTGTTGCAAGGAATCCCATAAAATTTTCCAGCTTTTCTATCTCTTTGTTGGAAATTCTCAGGAGAATTCTCTGAAGTGATTCAAGATTCAGAGAATTTTTGTTCTGTTCCTGATGGGAAATCTGAAAGTTAATTTCGTTGTATCCCGCTCTGAATATTGAAGCAAGGGGTGAAAATTTGAATCTGTCAGAGGAGAAATTTATATCGGCAAATTTTCTGCTTTTTCTGAAGTAACCCAGAAAATCGTAAGATTGTTTTTTAGCTTTTGAGAGGATTCTTAGTTTGTAGAAAATTATTGCCCAGGAAATAACAGAAAAGGTCAGAAGTACTATAAGGACAAGCCTTGCAACTGTCCCTGTTTGAGAAATCAAGTCCAGTATATCCCTCGATACCAGAGGTGAAGGTTCCATCATATTGAAAATCATTATCACTCCTCAAAAATAAATTGTAATAGATTGAAGAGAAATAAGTCAAATGTATTTTATTTTACTACCAGTGCCAAGAAACCTTTTCCTCCTTATCCACCTTTACAAAACTGATTCAGTTGACAAATTGGACGAAATTATTAATAATAAAATATTATACCTTATGTTTTAAAATTCCATAAGGTAAAAAGCGAGAAAAAGATGGAAATGACAAAACATTTAAAAAATAAGGAAATAGTTAGAGAGTGGTGGGAGATCAATGCAGAGGGGAAGATTCTCGGAAGATTGGCGAGCAAGATTGCATCCCTTTTAAGGGGGAAGCATAAGCCAAATTTTTCCCCATTTCTTGATGTCGGTGATTTTGTAGTCGTTGTAAATGCAGATAAGATAAGGGTTACAGGAAAAAAGCTCAGAGAGAAGCTTTACAGGTATCACTCTGGTTATCTTGGAAATCTGAGGGAATTCAACCTCGAGGAGATGCTTAAGAAGAAACCTGAAGAAGTTATAAAAGAGGCTGTGTGGGGGATGCTACCAAAAAACAGGCTTGGCAGAAAACTCATTAAAAAATTGAAAGTTTATAGGGGGCCATCCCACCCACATTCCGCTCAAAACCCTAAAGTTCTTGAATTGAATTAAGGAGAAGAGATATGGCTGAGATTCAATATTACGGAACAGGAAAAAGAAAGACAGCGGTAGCAAGAGTTTACATAAGACCGGGAAAGGGTGTGATAAATCTTGTTGTAAACAAAAAATATAGAACATTTGAAGATTATTTCGGTACTGTTACATTGAGGGAGGTAATAAAGCAACCCCTCTATGTTACAGAAACTGCTGATAAAGTTGACCTTTTCATAAGAGTCGATGGTGGAGGAATTTCGGGTCAGGCTGATGCTATAAAGTTGGGTATTGCAAGGGCTCTTTACCAGTTCAATTCTGAGTTGAGGGATACCCTTAAAAAATTTGGTCTTCTCACAAGGGATCCAAGGGAAAAGGAAAGGAAGAAATATGGATTGAGGGGGGCAAGAAAAGCTCCTCAATATCACAAAAGATAAGGAGGTAAAGTTGCCATCTGTTACAATAAAAGAACTTCTTGAAGCAGGAGTCCATTTTGGACATCAGACAAAAAGATGGAACCCCAAAATGAAACATTATATTTATGGAGAAAGAAACGGAATCCATATAATAGACCTCCAGAAGACCCAGCAACTTTTCATGGAGGCACTGGAGTTCATATCCAATAAAGTTGCTGAAGGGAATGATATTCTAATTGTGGGAACAAAGAAGCAGGCTCAGGATATTGTAGATGAGGAGACTAAAAGAGCCGAGGCTTTTTATGTCAATCAGAGATGGGTTGGAGGTCTTTTGACTAATTTCCCCATTGTTAGAAAAAGCATAGACAAACTCATAGACCTTGAAGAGATGAAAGTTGATGGAAGATGGGAGCTTCTTTCAAAAAAAGAACAATCTCGACTCGAGAAGGTTATTAAGAAGCTCCAGAGGAATTTTTCAGGGATAAAAAATATGAGATCATTACCAGGAGTTCTTTTCGTAATAGATTCTGCTAAGGAGGTAATAGCTGTAACAGAGGCAAAAAAAGTTGGTATACCTGTGGTTGCTGTTATTGATACTAATGGTGACCCAGATGTTGTGGATTATGTAATCCCAGGTAATGATGATGCAATAAGAGCTGTGAAACTTTACATGACAAAGGTTGCTGATGCAGTAATAGAAGGGAAGAGCAGAAGAATTGCAGAATCTGTCAAATCAAAAGAGGAGGGGGAAACTTTTCCAGCAGCTCCTTCACAGGCTTAATAATGAGAAGCTTTATTTAATAAGGAGAGAGAAAATGGAAATAAGTATCGATATAGTAAAGGAATTGAGGGAAAAGACGGGAATAAGTATAATGGAGTGCAAGCGTGCCCTTGAGGAAGCAAAGGGCGACATAAAAAAGGCAGAGGAGATACTTAGAATAAAGGGTTATCAGAAAGCCCAGTCAAAGTTGGGAAGAGAGGCGAATCAGGGAACAATTGGGGCTTATGTCCACTCCAATGGGAAAATAGGTGTTCTCGTTGAGGTTGCATGCGAAACAGATTTTGTAGCAAGAAATCCTGAATTCCTCACCCTTGTAAAGGATCTTGCGATGCATATTGCAGCTCTCAACCCCAGATGGGTTTCAGATGACAAAATCCCTGATGAAATTATAGAGAAAGAAAAGGAAATTTACAGAATTCAGTTAAAAGATTCAGGAAAGCCAGAAAATATCATTGAGAAGATAGTGGATGGGAAATTAAAAAAATTCTATGAGGAAGTATGTCTTTTAGACCAGCCTTTTGTAAAAGATGACAAATTAAAGGTTCGAGATTTGATAATGAGTTACATTCACAAGTTCGGAGAGAATATAGTTGTAAAAAGGTTTGTAAGGTTTCAGCTTGGAGAAGATTTAGAAAATACATAGAAAAATGAGGGCTTTCCCCAAGTACAAGAGAATACTTCTGAAGCTCAGCGGTGAATCTTTGATGGGGGATAAGTCCTACGGTATTGATAAAGATACCATAGACAATATCTCAGAAGAAGTGGAAGAGATTCACAGATTTGGCGTTGAGATTGCCATAGTGCCGGGAGGTGGGAATATATTCCGTGGAGCAATGGCTGAAGAGTTAGGAATAGATAAAGCTTCAGCTGATTACATGGGTATGCTTGCGACAGTAATAAATGGGATAGCGCTTCAGGAAGCACTGGAAAAGAGAGGACTTATAACAAGGTTAATATCTGCTCTTGAGATAAGACCTGTAGCAGAGCCATTTATAAGGAGGAGAGCTATAAGACATCTCGAAAAGGGAAGGATTGTAATATTCGCTTCAGGAACAGGGAATCCACACTTTACAACAGATACTGCCGCAGCACTGAGGGCAATTGAGATCCACGCAGATGTTTTGTTAAAAGCCACAAAAGTTGATGGAATTTACACTGCAGACCCATTTGTAGATAAAAATGCAATGAAAATAGATGATGTCTCTTACATTCAGGTGATAGATGAAAGACTGAAAGTTATGGATGCAACAGCAATTTCTCTATGTATGGAAAACAAGCTACCTATAATTGTCTTCAGTATAAAGGAAAAGAGGAACATAGTTAAAGCTGTTTACGGGGAAAAAATAGGAAGTTGCATAAGTTAAAAATGCAAAATGAAGATTATAAAATGAAAAATTTAAAATTATCAAATATGGGGAGATCAAGATGTGTAAGAAAGAATTGTTTTCAGCAGACAGCTCACGGCTTACAGTTGCATAAAAAGAGAGCTAAAAAGAAAGGGTCGCCGACTTTAGAGTGCCGAAAATTACTTTCAAAGTTTACTCTCATACTTTTTCCTTTTGACTTTTAACTTTTTTTAGGAGAGGTTGAGATGGTGAATGAGATTCTAAATAATACAAAGAAAAAAATGGAAGCAAGGCTCGAACATTTTAAAAAGGAGCTCTCAAAGCTTAGAACAGGAAGAGCCTCCATTACCCTTCTTGAAGATATTACTGTTGAATATTATGGGAGCCCCACTCCCATAAATCAGGTTGCAACCATTCAGATTCCAGATCCTTCACTTATTGTGATTCACCCATGGGAGCCTTCCCTTGCGGGTGCGATTGAGAAGGCTATTCTTAAAGCAAACATTGGTCTTAATCCTGTTAATGATGGAAGAATTTTAAAAGTTCCAATCCCTCCCTTGGATGAGGAGAGAAGGAGAGAACTGGCAAAGATTGTCAGAAAAATGCTTGAAGATGAAAAGGCATTTATAAGGACAATAAGAAGAGATTCAAAGGAGCAGATAGAGGCTCTGGAAAAGGAAAAGAAGATTTCTGAGGATGATAAATTTAAATCTCTTGAGAAGTTGCAGGAGATCACTGACACATACACCAAAAAAGCGGATGAAATTGCAGAGACTAAAGAGAGAGAAATAATGGGAAGAGGTTAAATTGGGTTCGTATTATATTACCGATGATTGTATTGCTTGTGCTGAATGTATGATAGTATGTGAGGAAGAAGCAATAGATGAATGCGGAGAAAAATATTGTATTGATACATCAAAATGCACTGACTGTGGAGCTTGTGAACCTATCTGTCCGGTTTTTGCAATTGTGAGATTCAAATAAACTTTATCAGTGGGAGGATAGTCTTTCGAGGTCTTTTTTCTTTCCAGCCACAATCAGAGAATCACTTTCTTTTATTATTGTATCAGGGTTTGAAGCAATTGAAATTTCGTCTTTTAATGTGTCTCTTATACCAATAACAAGAACATTAAACTTTTTTCTCAGGTCAAGCTCTCTTAAATTCCTACCTACGAAATCCGATGGTGGTGCAATTTCTTCTATTGTGAAGTCATTGGAGATTGGCAAGTATTCAAGGATATTAGTGGAAGTTAATATGTTTGCAAGTCTTATAGCCTCGTCCTTTTCAGGATAGACCACCTTGTCTGCCCCAACAATTTCGAGAATTTTTAGATGGTCTTCAGAAAGAGCTTTTGCAATTACATTCTTTGCTTTCAATTCTTTAAGATAATGAACAACAAATATGCTCGGTTCCATAGTTGGTCCAATGCTTACAATCACTGCATCTGCATCGTTAAGATCAAGGCTTTCAAGGACTTCCTTTTTAGTTGCATCTGCCCGGACTGCTTCTGTTACATAGTCTTTTATTGCGTTCACCTTTTCCATTTCATAATCAATAGCCAGGACTTCATTCCCGTTTTCAGCCAGTGCTTTCGCAATATTTATTCCGAAACTTCCAAGACCTATCACAACAAACTTTTTCATTTTGTCCTCCCATTTTGAAAGTTTATGATAAAAATTGGTGGAAGTTTAGTTTTTCCAAAGCTAAATTTAATTGCAAAGGTCAGGATGTAAAGATCATAGTGGCTACCAGCTGGAAGCTTGTTGGATTTCTGGCTTCCATTTCTCTTTTCCAATTCATAATTCGCAATCCGTAACTCGCGATCATTAATTCCTTGTCTTGCATTCATTAATTTTGCATTTTTCATTTTGATCTTAGTTGTTTCACTGGGGTTTAGAAAAAATCGTCTCTTACAAAAACTTTCCTCATAGCTATCCAACCATAACCTTTTCCTCAGGATAAGATATCCCTTCCAGCTCCTTTGGTTCTCTAAGGGTGTAAACAAGAGTGATTGGTCCAATTCTTCCAATAAACATTGTCATAATTATTATAACTTTTGATAAGGAATTAAGAAAGGGGGTTATTCCCTTCGATAATCCAACAGTTCCAAATGCAGAGAAAACTTCGAACAGAAGAACATCGAATCTTGCATCCCTCTGGAAAATAAAAATTAAAAAAGATGAAAGAATAACAATTCCCATGGAAACAAAGAGAACCACAAAGGCTTTACTTACAATATCCACTGGAATTTTTCTTGATGAGAAAGATACCTCCCTTTCTCCTTTTAATCTGCTTTTAATTTGATAAAGAACAACAAAGAAGGTGCTTGTCTTAATTCCACCTCCTGTTGAGCCTGGAGATGCTCCGATAAACATCAAAATCATAATTAAAAATGTTGTTCCACTTGCAAGCATAGAAATATCAACTGTGTTGAATCCTGCTGTCCTTGGAGTAATTGCCTGAAATACAGATGCAAGAATTTTACCCTCAAAAGTGAAGTTCTTAAGGGTATTATTCCATTCGAGAAAAGCAAAAATTAAAGTTCCTGTGAGGATAAGGATGAGGGATGTGAGAATAACAATTTTGAAATGAAGGGGTGGTTTGAATCTTTCCTTCTTTATTTTTGACATAATAAATCCCGTGATAACTTTAAGAGGAAAAAATCCAATTCCACCAAGGAAAATTAAAAAAATTACAGTTATGTTGACAAGGATATCCTCCCTGAAAGAATATAAGTTGTCGGAGAAAAGGGAAAAACCCGCATTACAAAAAGCTGAGATTGAATGGAAAATAGAAAGTTTTGCACTCTCCCAGAATCGAAATTGTTTAGAAAAACTTATAAAGAGAAGAAATGCGCCAACAAGTTCGATCAGAAATGTGTAAAGGATTATCTGTTTTATAATATTTGGGATTCCCTTTACAGGAAAAGGCAAGAAGGATTCCATGACGAGGGTTCTATCTTTAAAGGGCAAGCTCCTTCCCATAAGGATTGCAATAAGAGAAGAGAAGGTCATTAAACCGAGTCCACCGATCTGAATACACAGGAGAATTATTAACTGCCCGAAAAGTGTGAATGTTTTTCCAACATCCACCACAGTGAGTCCTGTAACACATGTGGCAGAAGTAGCTGTAAATAAAGAGTCTATAAAACTCAAACTTCTTTTACCCGAAACCGGAAGAAAAAGTAGAATTGTTCCTGAAATTATAACAATTATAAAACTTAATGGCAGAACCTTGCTCGGTGGAAGATGGGGTTGCTTCATTTAGGGAGAACGGTTAAATTTTCTTTCATTCAATCACAAAGGTGAATATCTGCCTGTTTCTTATCTTAACCTTTACACCTTCAAGAGTAGGAGGGGTGAATTTCCATGCCCGGAGAGCTTTTGCCGCCGCAAGATCCAGTTCAGGTTCGCCCGAACTTTTTTCCAGAATTATTTCTTTAACATCTCCCTTCTCGTCTACAATGAAAGAAAGAGCTACTGAGAATCTACCCTTTTTTCTGAAGTTTGGTGGTGTGGTAGGGTATTCACCCGAAATTTTTTTAGGTCTCACAACTTTTTCGCTCATCTCTATAAGTTCTCCTTCAACTGGAAGTCTCCTTTCTTCAATTTTCGGAACAGGCTCAAGTGTAAATGACAATGTTTGTTTACCACCTTTAAAAACTTTTATCTCGTCATACTTTGTTTTGTACCCATCCTTTTCAATAGCGATTTGATAGGTTCCATAGGGAAGAGGGTAGGATTTGAGAGGGGTTGTGCCGACAATCTTTCCATTTATGAAAACCTTTGCACCCTCAGGCTCAGAAATAACATTTATATCCATTGAAATCGCCTCAACAGACTTTAAATTTATCTTAACTCTTATGTCTCCTTGTGATGGATCAATTGTGATTTTTCTCGTTACAGGAATATAGCCCGCTCTTTCCAATCTTAGTGTAATTTCTGATTTTCCAATTCCTGGAATAAAAAGTGGAGTTTCTCCTTTTTCCACCCCGTCTACGAAAACCTTTGCATGTGGAGGATCTGAAAATATTTGAAGAATTATTTCCTGAGGCTGTTCGGAAACAGGTTCTTCGGGAGGGGATGGCGGAGGAGGTTCTTCTTTAACAGGGGTTTCCTCCACTATCTTTACAGGATGTGAAACTATTACCTTTTTTTCTTCTTTCTTACCAGGAGTTAGAATAAAAATCACTAATATTGAAATTGCAATTAGTATTAAGGCAATAATCGGAGCCATCTTTAAAACTGACAGGTTAGCAAAGAAATTCTTTGTTGCACTTGAAACTGATTTCAGGGGTTTTATAATTGAAAAGAATAAATTGCTTGCTCTTAATTTTCTCCGAGAAACTCTTAATGTTCTTGTTTCAACCTGGATATTAGCGGTTTGCTTTAATGGTTTTATTAGTCTATCGGATATCATGACTTCTTCAAGAGCATCCACAAGATCTTTTGCAGTTGAAAATCTTTTCTCGGGCCTTTTGGACAATGCTCTTTCAAAAACTTTTTTCCACTTTTCCTCATCAATGCCCGCATCCTTAAGTCTTCGAGTTTCTCTTGGCTCTGCATAGAGAACATTGTAAAGGGTTGAGTTATAATCATTTCCAAGGAATGGAGCTACCCCAGAAAGCAATTCGTAGGCAACCACCGCAAAAGAAAAAATGTCAGCCCTCTGGTCTATTGCCTCTCCAATAGCCTGCTCGGGCGCAATATAGGCCGGCGTTCCAATCGCGACACTCTGTTTCAACTTTTGAGAGCTTATTATTCTCGCTATTCCAAAATCCGCTATTTTAACCTCTCTCTTATCATTTATCAGGATGTTTGCAGGCTTTATATCCCTGTGAATAACGCCCTTCGAATGGGCAAAATCTATGGCCTCTCCTATTCTCTTAAGAATTTCTAATTTCTCCTTTGTTGTAAATTCTCTTGTCTCAAGAAACTTTGAAAGAGAGATACCGTCAAAGAACTCCATTACAATATAGGGTATACCATTTTCAATCCCAGCATCGAAAATAGTCACAATACTTGGATGGATAAGGGTTCCTGCAACCTTAGCCTCGTTGAAAAAAGATTCCACATCACTTTTCTCTAACTCTTCCCCAATCTCAAGATTTAGAGTTTTTATTGCAACAAATCTTCCTATTAAAGTATCCTTAGCAAGATAAACCGAACCCATCCCTCCAGAGCCGAGAGGCTTTAATATCTCATATTTCCCTAACTTTTTTAAAGAATTCATCCTTAATAATTAATATTACAAGTTTTAAAGGAAAAAAACAATCCCCGCCCCGCACTCACCTGAGATATAACTAAATAAAAAACATAATTCAGACCCATCTAATCCTTGTTTTTTATATTGATATCTCTCAGGGGAGTGCGGAGTTGAAACTTTTTGCCTTGGAGCGGGATAATAGAATATGGAAAGAGAAATGAATGCCAATGAGCTTTTATTGAGAGCGGTTTCAGGCGAAAATGAGGCTTTTAACATGCTTATGAAACAAAATTACAAAAGAATTTTTAACTTTGTCAATAGAATGGTCAGAGACCCTGATAAATCCGATGATATTACTCAGGAGGTATTTTTAAAAGTTTATTTGAATAAAGACAGATTCAGACCGGATAGTGACTTTTATGCATGGATTTATAAAATAGCCACTAATCAAGTCTTGAAGCACTTCAGCAAAGAGAGGGTTGTAAAAAAACTCCTATTGGGCTTCAGAGAGAAATTTCCCTCAAATGGAAATGGGAGTTTAATAGATGTAGACATTTTAAAACACTTGAACAGGCTCAAGCCAAAGGAAAGAGTAGCTATCCAGCTGATTAAATATGAAGGATATTCCTATGAAGAAGCGGCAAAGTTAATGGATTCCTCTGTAGGCGCTGTAAAGACTTATGTTCACAGAGGGATCCTGAGATTAAAGAAAATGATAGGGGAGGGAAAAAATGATTTATAAGGAGAAATTTGAAATGATAGAGCCAAAGGAAGATTTTGTAGAAAAGTTTTGGAAGGTTACACTTCCAAGATACAGAAGGAAGAAAAGAGTAAAAGTAATTCTTTCAAGCATAGCTGGAATCTTTCTCATTTTTGCAATCATTTTATTCTTGAAATCTTCTTTTTTCAAAGAGGATGCTTTCGTTGAAGATGTCTGGAGCGATGCATACGCATTGATAGAGAACGAGCCGAATTATTACGAGTCACAGGTTGTGTGTATTACTAGCGAAGAGCTTGATTTTTATAACCAACTAAAAAATGAAAATAAATAAAATTTAAGGAGGATAGAAAATGCGAAAGAGTATTTTGATTTTACTTTCTTTACTGACTGTTTCAGGTCTCCTTCTTTCCTATTCATGGAAAGAAGAACCAGCTCTACCCATGGGTTCTGAAGATGACATGGAGTTCATGGGACCCGGTCCAATGGGACCAGCTCCTTTTGGTTTTGAAAGATTTGGAATATGGTGGAAGAATTCTCGATTTGTTAAGGAATTGAATCTCACGGATGAGCAGATAAACAGAATTGACAAAATATTTGTGGATACAGAGAAAAAAATTATCGATCTAAGAGCTTCTTGCAGAAAAGCAGAACTTGAACTCAAAGGACTTGAAGGAAAGGAAGCTGAGTATCTCAAGAAGATAGATGAAATTTACAAGTTGAAAGCAGAGATTCATAAGAGTATATTCCTTATGGCAAATCAAATCAAAAAGGAGCTCACTCCAGAACAGCTTAAAAAACTCGAAGAGATAAAGACTCAAATAGCTCAGGAAAGGAAGCGCCATTTCAGGGAAAAGAGGGTTAAAGGAAGAAATAGATAACCCTTCACATTCATAACCTCCTTCCTAATAACCTATTTGCCGGGAGCCAGCCGAAAGGCTGGCTCTTTCTTTATAAATTGGGGATTACGGACCGCGAATTAAGAATTGAAAGATCAGTAAGAGAGGCAAGGTTAAAAGGCAAATTTACTGAATGTCTTTTATCGCTCTCCTTTCCTTGTTCAGCAGAAATTGCCGTTCACGGATAACGGACCAAGAAAAGCGATTGCAAGATCTTGCGTTTTACCGTTTGCAATGGATTTTAGTTTCTGAAGTTAACTTTAAATATGAAATATTTGACAAGTAGTTTTTAATTGTGTATATATTTAAAAAATGACTATTTTAGGAGGTATACATGACAAAAGAAATGGTAGTAAACAAATTGGCAGAAAAAACAGGGCTTTCTAAGAGGGCTGCTCTCAATGCAATTGACACTTTTTTCAAGATTGTTTCAGATTCACTTTCCAATGGAGAGAAGGTGACATTTGTCGGTTTTGGAACTTTCCAGGTTGGAAAGAGAAAGGAAAGAAAGGGGATTAACCCAAGAACCAAAGCTGTAATTAGAATCCCAGAGAGAAAATTCCCCAAATTTGTAGCTGGTAAAAAACTGAGAGAAGCTGTAAAGTAAGGCTAATTAAGCTAAAAAGCAAACTTTTTTAAGTGAAAAGGATAGCTGTATTTCCTGGTTCTTTTGACCCTATAACCAATGGACACATAGACATAATAGAAAGGGCACAAGAGATATTTGAAGAGATAATAGTTGCTGTTCTCGAAAATCCTCAGAAAGAATGCCTTTTTAACATTAAGGAAAGAGTTGAGATGATTAAAGAGATATTTGCCAGCTCTTCCAGTGTGAAGGTAGAGACATTTGATGGACTCTTGATGAATTACATGAAAAAGAAGGGCGCTAAAATTGTTATAAGAGGACTTAGGGCTATTTCGGACTTCGAATATGAGTTCCAGATGGCTTTGATGAACAGAAAACTAAGCCCTGATGTGGAAACCCTTTTTATGATGCCCAGTGTTGTCTATTCTTATCTAAGTTCTCGTCTCGTTAAAGAGGTCTACTCTCTTGAAGGCTGTGTAAAAGATCTTGTTCCTCAGGTAGTGGAGAAGTATTTAGAGAAAAAGTTAAGGAAGAAGTAAAGAATTAAAAACGAGTTAGATAGTTTTTAAAAAAGAAGTAAAGTTTTTTCTTAAAGTCTGAAAAAGAAAAAGAGGTTGAAATTATCAAAGGAAAGAATGTGAATTGAGCAAGATAAGCAAAAAGAGGGAGCAAGTCATAAAGATTTGGGTTTGTAACCACAAGTTTATAGTTTGTCGCCACCTTGAACTTTGTAATTCGATTTTAGAAATTAAATTTATCTCAAAAAAATCTAATTTATGTTTATTTTAAGGAGACTAATAATGAAAAGGTTTATTTCAATTTTTCTAATTTTTATTCCATTTTTCCTTATAGCTAACCATCAGGAAAAGGAACAGATGAAGAATTGGTTCCTTTCCCACACAAAGTTTCTTTCTGATGATATTACAGAGGGAAGATGTCCAGGTTTGAAGGGAATGGAAATAGCAGGAAAATACATTGTATCCTTTATGGAATATCTTGGATTAAAGCCTGTATTCAATGGAAGTTACTATCAGTGGCTTGATACAAGGGGAAGCACGATAGTTCCTCAAAAGTTTGAAATTAGTACTCCAAAGGAGGCTTTAAATCTCGATTTTTTAAAAGATTATGTAATGACATCAAATCATGAAGAGAAGGATATTTCCCTCAATTCTCTTTCTGCTGTATTTGTTGGATACGGAATAAAAGCAGATGAGTATAAATGGGATGATTACAAAGGTGTAGATGTAAGGGGGAAGGTTCTCATTTTTCTTGTTAACGACCCATATTCCGAGGACCCGAAATTCTTTGACGGAAAAGGTATGACATATTATGGAAGATGGACGTATAAATTCGAGGAAGCGGAGAGAAGAGGTGCTACTGGAGCCTTGATAATTCATATAACCGAGACAGCAGGCTACGGATGGGATGTTGTTCAGAATTCATGGTCGGGTGAGCAGATTTTCAGAAAGGGGACCGAAAACAAAGCTCTCAAGTTCAACGGATGGATTACTAAAAGCCTTGCTGAAAAGCTTTTTGAAAGCTGTGGATTCACCCTTTCCGATATGATGAAAAAAGCAGAAAGTAGAAAATTTAAGCCAGTTAATCTTCCATTAAGAATAAATGTTCAGTTCAAGAATGAAGAGAGGGATGTAAAAACAGCAAATCTTGCAGGAATTGTTGAAGGAAAGAGCAGAAAGGATGAATATATAGTATTCTCAGCCCATTATGACCATCTTGGATTGAAACCTGATTATCCGGGAGATGATAAAATTTTCAATGGTGCCCTTGACAATGCATCAGGAGTTGCCTGCGCTTTAATTGTTGCAAAGTTATTAATGGAAAATCCTCCTGAAAGGTCAGTCATAATTTTTATACCAACCCTTGAGGAAGCTGGTCTTGATGGAACGAAATACTTTGTAAAAAATCCACCTGTTCCAAAAGATAAGATCCTTCTGGACATAAATGTTGATAGCATGAATATATGGGGTATTGTAAATGATTTTGTCCTGAGAGGTATTGAATATTATGACCTGAAAGGAGTTCCTGAGAGATTAAGCTCAAGATTGGGAGTTAAAATAAAGCCTGACCCACATCCTGAGTTTGGAAGTTTCTTTCGTTCCGACCATTTCCCCTTTGCTGTTGAAGGGATTCCTGCAGTTTCCGTTAGCGCAGGAAATGAATTTGTTGGAAAGCCTCCCGACTATTCCAACAAGATAATATGGGATTACATATCAAAACATTATCACAAACCGTCTGATGAATTAAGGGATGAGTGGAATCTTGATTCTGTTATCCAAGAGATTTTATTTGTCTATCAACTAACAAGGGAATTTGCAGACTCTGATGTAAAGCCTGAAATAAAACCGATGACTCAACTCTACTACTGGAACAGGATTTTAAAAGAGCTGCCCTGAAGAATTATTTAGAAAATGAGAAGTAGAAAATTAATCGCTATATTTATCATAAGTGATATAGTATTCTTTGCTCTTCTCTATTATCTATTTCTAAGACCCATCAATTACAGGGAGGAGAGAATAGGTGTGGTAAAGACACTGGTTCCTGACTGGAAATATGAAGATTATATGTCCTCTACATGGAAAGGAAGGTTTTACAAATCACTATTTTCAAAATTTGGAATTTACTGGCACTCCCCTCCTGAGTTTGAGAAATTCTTCTCAGGGCTTGAGATTAAAATGAAAAATATATCATATAAAGAAGATTTACCTTTGTTTGACAGGGGTGTTTTTTATTATCATAAAAAGGGGAAAGAAGGATTTGAATTTGTATTTTTGTTTGGAAGAAAAGAAAAAATCTACTGGGTATCTCTCACTGGTTTTAATTTCACCGTAAGAGATAGGGAAATTTTAAGAAAATTCTTTGAAAACCTTGAAATTGAAGGTGAAAGAGTTAGTCAAGATTTTAATGGAAAGTTTGAAGAAGTTTTTGAGAATATACCGATACCAAAGACAAAAAGGGGGGAATTTGTCTTTTCGATTGTTTTCGTAATTTTAGTTGTGAGTCAATTATTCATCCTTGCTTTATTCTACTTTATGGGAAGATGTCCCAAAACCCTTGAGGAGGATATAATAGCCTGTTCTTCCAATGCTTCTGTTGAAACAAGGAGCACCTTGCAGGTTCAGGTTCAGCCCGCATGTATTTGCTTGAAACATGGTTTTTTAGTTGTATACATGGGAGGGAAAAAGTCAATGGAGGTTCCTATAGAAAAAATTCAATGGAATTTAAAGAAGAATCAGGGAAGGTATGAAAACAAAATATTCAAAATACCAGAACTAAATGGATGGCGAATATATCTTCCCCTTTACTCTCCTGAAAGGTAGCTGCAAATAGTTTCTTTCTTTTAAATTGCAAAATTAAAAACTTTATGAATGCTAACTGCATCATATAAAGATTTATATGAAATTATATTCATTGCATCATCTTAGATTCTACATGAAATTCTCTCTCCCCCCTTTGCCCTTTCTCTACATCACAACCTTTCTTCCGTAGTTTCTAAGAAGCCATGAGGCGTAGCAGCGGTTGTAGCCTGTGAGATTGATGAAATCTTCGAGGATCTTCATCTTATATCTCTTTCTTGCCTTTTGATACCTTTTTGCTAACTCCTTCATATCCAGAACCATCCATAAGCCTCCTTGATAAATAATTTATCAGGAGAAAGTAAAAATTTGGAATAGAATTTCTCATGATGCAAGGAATAGATTTCATATAGAAAATTAGTGACGCAATTCGCTCTATTTACAAATTCATTTCATTCTTTTATAATTTTTATTGATGCGAAAAATTCTATTTCTCTTTTTTATCTCTCTCACCCTCTATGGCAATTCTGTTAAGGATCTTCCTCCGAAATACAAAAAATGGATTGAAGAAGAAGTTGTCTATATAATAACTTCCAAAGAGAAGGAGATATTTCTTCAGCTTCAAACTGATAAGGAAAAAGAATTATTCATAGAAGCGTTCTGGGCTGTTAGAGATCCGACCCCAGGAACACCACAAAATGAATTCAGAGAAGAGCATTATAGGAGAATTGAGTATGCCAATAAATATTTTGGAAGAGAGGGTCCTCGTCCTGGATGGATGACAGACAGAGGCAGAGTATATATAATTCTTGGAGAACCCCTTGACAAGGAAACTCATGAGGGTAGCTCTGATGTGACTTCAACTGAAATATGGTTTTACAAAGGTGATGTTACAAAAGGTCTTCCCTCATTCTTCTATGTTGTTTTTTTCAAAAGGGAAGGAACTGGAGAATATATTTTATACAGTCCTTTAAGAGATGGTCCTGAAAGCCTTGTGATAGACTCAAAAATGAGACTCTGGAACCGGCAACAGGTTCTTGACCATTTAAGGGAAATCGGAGGTCAACTTGCTGATGTTTCCCTTTCTCTCATTCCTGGAGAGTCTGTATCAAGGGATGGTTCATCCCTTCCTCTTTCATCGGATGTGCTTCTTGGGAAGATCAATGATTATCAAAGGAGTCGGATCAAGGATGGTTATGCAGAGAAAATTTTAAAATATAAAGAGATTGTCGAGGTAGATTATTCAGTTAATTATGTAGAATCTTCTTCAGAGATTTTTCTTTCGAGGGATTTGAAAGGAAATTATTTTCTTCATTACCAGATCGAACCCAAAAGACTATCCCTTGACAATTATCAGAACAAATATTACACATCTCTGAAAATTTACGGAAAGATTCAGAATCTCACAGGGAAGAATATTTTTCAATTTGAAAAAAGTATTTCAGTTGAACTTAAAGAGGAAGAGCTCAATTCAATAAAGAATAGACCCTTTTCTATAGTAGATTTATTCCCCATAATACCAGGAAATTACATTGTTTCAATTCTTGTAAAAAACAGCGTGTCTAAAGAATTCTTTTCTTTGGAGAGGCAAATATCAGTCCCGTCCACCTCTGAAACTTCTTTTCTTTCCCCTGTCCTTCTATTTTATGAAAAAAAGCCTTCCCCTTCTTCTGCTCTTTTAAAGCCATTTTCATTTGAGAGCGTTTTCTATTCTCCTGTGATAAATGGTCTATTTTCACCTTCTGATATTCTTGGAATTTTTTGCAGGGCTTACAATCTTCCAAGAGATTCTATCAAATCCCTTGAATGGAAACTGAGAATTATAGATGAAGGGAAGGAGCTTCTATCAAGAAATTACAATTCTTTACAATTTCTGGAAATCCCTTCTCTGAAAAGAGGGAATTTTGACCAGGAATTTATTGCTGAAATTCCTTTGGACCAGTTTAAACCAGGAAATTACCAATTAGTAGTTTCTCTCCTGAAAAATGGGAAGGAAATCCTATCAGAAAAAAGGGAATTTTCAATCTCTCCTGTTCCTCTGGTTCCAAGGTCATGGTATGTCTCGAAGCCAACTTTTAAAATTGATGACCCATTTGTAGATTTTTCTCTTGGAGTCCAGCATTTAAATAATGGAGAGATAAATCAAGCCATTTTACTTCTTGAAAAAACAAGGGAGAAAAGACCTGATTCTCTCGATTTCGCTCTTGCACTTTCAAAGGCTTTATCAGTCAATAAGAACTGGGAAAAAGTTATAGAAATTCTTAAGCCTTTTTTAAACCCTGAGTTAAAATCCTACGAGCCATTCTATTTAACTGGTAGAGCCTATCACAATCTCCAGGATCCCACTCAAGCTCTCGAGAATTACAGGAAAGCTCTATCCATAAAAGGGTTGGACACAGATATTCTGAATTCAATAGGTGATTGCTACTTAAAATTGGGGGATAAAGAGGAAGCGATAAGAGCTTTCGAAAAATCCCTTAAAATAAATTCCTCTCAAAATGAGATATCTGAATTATTAAAGAAATTAAAGGAGGGTAAACAATGAGAAAAATTCTATGCTTTTTCTTTTTTCTTTTTTCTTTTTTATTTATTTTAATTGGGTGCAGAACAATAACTCTTGAAAAAAGGCTTGATCCTACATCTGAGGAATTTATTAACATTACTCACTATATCATTTCAGACAGTGAAAGGAAGATTTTCCTCGAACTCCCACCATGGGAGAGAGAAAATTTTATTGAAGATTTCTGGAAGAGAAGAGATCCTTTCCCTCAAACTGCAGTTAATGAATTTAAAGAACTCTATATGCAAAGAATTGAAACAGCCAACAAGATGTTTTCAAAAGGAAAAAAAGGTTATCTAACAGATAGAGGCAGAATATATGTTCTATTTGGACCACCCGATGAGATCATAAGGAGTGAGGGGGGGCAATACATTGACCCCTTTGCAGATGCAAGAACAGTTCAACTTCCCACAAGAGAAGGGATTAAGCCTATGGAAACATGGATATACAGGAATATCCTTACCGCTCTGCAGGAGAGGATTTATGTAAGGCTTGATTTTTCTGATGTTGATGGAACAGGTGATTACAAATTAGTTACTGATTTAAGGGAGTCTGTTCCAGGGACAATTTCAACTATTTTGACTCCAAATCTTACACTACTTCATGAATTGAACAAAGAAGAATTTATGAAAAGAAGCTTTAAGGGAGAAAAACCTCTCTTTGATTTCAACTATCAATTTAAGAAGGTTAAATCAAAAGAAGGAAACTTAGTGGTTCGCCTTGAATTTCCGTTGAAATCTCTTTATTTTGAGAGAGAAGGAGGATTTCTAAAAGCTACATTGATTGTGAATTTGCAAATCCTTGACCTTAGCGAGAAGGTTATATGGGAGTTTAGAAAGGATTATCCATTTTCTTTGATAGAATCAGAGGTTTCAATAGGTAAAATTAATTCATGGATAATTGATATACCTGTAACAAAGATTTTGCCCAAAGGCTTTTTTAATCTCTATATAGCTGTGGTAAATACAGTTGGAAAAGAAGAAATAAAAAAGCTTTTGCCTTTAAAAATATAGAAGGAGCGAAGTTTTATTAATGAAAGGAGTTGGATTATGAAAAAACTAATAATAATCCCTATTTTGACCTTTGCTCTTCTATTACCCATCTATTCTCAGAAAGGAAAGGAAGAAAAGATAATTAAGATTCCTGAGGAAGTTTCTCAAATTATGGCTCTCAATATTGCAGAAAGGAAGAGCAGAATTGATATACCCGTTGAATTCAAAGATTATTTATTCTATCCTGGTTCCCTAGAAAATGTTTTTGTTGCTTTTATATTTAAAATCAAAAATGAATCCATTTTTTCATCCGAGCTACAAGGGAAGATGGTAGGTGAGCTTGACACCTTTCTCAGGTTTTACTCAACAGATGAAAAAGGAATGCCAAAAAAAGTGGTAAAGGAAGTTTATTTACCATTAAAAGAAGTTGTTGAAAAGGAAAATTACAATCCAGAAGCGTCACATTATTATTCGATTATTCAGACAATACTTCCTGGAAAATACATTCTTTCCTATTCTCTTGCTACTCCTGATTTGAAGAAGATTTCAGTTGATTATGCTGATATTACCATACCAGACATAATAAAGGTTGAAAAGCTTGAAACGACACCCCTCTTCTTCTTAAAACCCTTAAAAATTCTCGATGCTCCCCAGACTTCCGCTATTATTCAGAAGGATTCATTTACTTATGGAAGAATTCAAATTGAACCATATTTTAAGAATAAATTCAGAGGGAATGAAAATATAGAGCTTTTCTACTTTATACTGGGTGCTTCAACTTCCTCCAGAGGAACCTATGATTTTGAGATAAATTACAAGCTCAAAAAAGGAGAGGAAGAGAAGATAAAATTTGCTTCTCAAGTTCTCGAGAATCAAAGAGCTCCTATTATAAGTCATCCAATGCCCATCTTCTCATCAGATGAAAAACTTGAGTTAGGAGATTACACCCTTCAGATTTTCATAAAGGATAAAAATTCAGGGAAGACCTTTGAAGGAAAGATAGATTTCAGCGTAGGAGAAGGAGATTAATGAAATTTGTTGGAAAATATAAATATTACCTTAGTACGGAGGGCGAAAAAATGGAAGTGAGAGTTTTGATTTTATTAGTGACGATTCTTCTAAATTCTTACAATCTCATTTCTCAGGCTGGTATGGGAAGGGGAAGAGTTTTTGGAAAAGTTGTGGATGAAAATGGCTCTCCCTTACCTGATGCTGTAATTGTCGCAGAGAGTCTTCTTGAAAGAGGGACTGTTTTAAAAGGAGTTTCAGATAAAAAAGGAGACTGGGCAATAGCGGGTTTTGGGACAGGTCCATGGAGGCTTACTGCATCAAAGGAAGGCTATGCTCCTTCAAGTATAGAGCTGAGAGTATCAGAGTTCAGGAACCCACCAGTAACATTTACCCTTAAGAAAATAAAGGGAGGACCTGCTGTTTTATCAGCAGACAAGGATGCTTTCGAATTGCTCCAGAAAGCAGAAGAAGCGGTTAAGGAAGAAAGATACGATGATGCTCTGAAAATTTACAATCAGTTAATTGAGAAATACCCATCTGTTTTCCAGATTTTTCTCAATATTGGCTCTGTGCAAATGAAAAAGGGAGAGCTGGATAAAGCAATTGAAAGCTTTCAGGAGGTATTAAAAAGATTGAAAGAAAGGGATGGAGATTTTTCAAAGGAGCCAGAGACAGCATTTAAAGCATTTACAGGAATGGGCGAGTTGTGGATAAAGAAAGATGATTTTGATAAGGCAAGAGAGAATTTCGAAGAGGCGCTTAAAATTTCTCCAAAGGATGAGGCTCTCGCTTACAGTGTTGGAGAAATCTACTTCAACAATCAGAAAATTGATGATGCCATAAAATATTTTGAGCTTGCTTCCAGCATAAAACCTGACTGGTGGAAGCCTTATTCAAAGCTTGGATACTGTTATTTAAATAAAGGGGATTTTAAGAAAGCTATTGAATATTTCAAAAAAGCTATTGAAGCTGACCCCAACTCTCCAGAGGCAGGAGCAATAAAGGGAGTAATTGCTGAGCTTGAGAAGATGAAAAAGTAAGGATATCTAAAAGCCTTTCACTCCAAATGAACCTCTTTATAATTGTTCTTTATGAAGTTTGAATACCATTCTTTATATTCTTCTGGTGTAATTAGATGGATTTCAAAAGGATTGAATCTTCCAAGTTCAAATTTTATCTCTGCTATAAGTTTTGACCTCTGGTAAAGATATGGAGGAGTTGAAGGAGAGATTACAAGAACATCAATATCGCTTTCACTGTCCCAGCTTCCATCAACAATGGAGCCGAATACAAAGACTCTTGCCTCCCCCAGTTTATCTTTAAAATATTTGCCAATTTTTTTAACATAAACTTCGAAGTTTTCAGAATATTCTTTTCTTGCTTCTGCTCTTTTTCTAAGAATTTTCACAAAAAGACTCATAAATTAGCTAAAAAGTCTTTTAGTTTTATTACAAAATTTATCATTTTCTCTATTTGTTCTTTAAGAAATATCCCCGGAAAATACCTGCTTTCTAAATATGCCATCTCTAAATTATTAATAATTTCTTTGTTTTCTTTGATAAACTCTTCTATTTTTGAATCTTTTTCAGGAATAGCTTCTTTTAGCTCTTCTAAGAGGGTGAGGATTGAATGGGTTTTTGGATAGTCGCTCAATATTTTCCACAAGGTATATTTAAGAAAAAGTTGACACGATTGTTCAAGATTAAAAATAGAATTTTTGTAAAATACACAACAAATCTAAAATAAAAAAGGGGGGGGGGAAAAACCCCCCCCCCCTTTCACATTTATCCTCCTTGAGCTTAGAAGCTGTATCTTAGTGAGAACTTGAAGAGCCTTGTCCCTTCAACACCTGTTATCTGCTTGTATGTTCCAGAAGGACTAAAGGTTCCAACATCTGTTCCCTCTGCTACAGGTCTCCAGGTTCCTCCTACATCCTGAGTTATGAAGACTCTGTTGAATCCCATAATGTTAAAAGCATCAACATATGCACCAATTCTACCGTATTTTCCAAGGTCAAACTCCTTCTCAACCCTCAAATCAAGAGTATCAATTCCCTGTCCTCTTCTTGTTCCCGGCTTTTCAACATAAGCACCCACTGAAGCCACAAGGGTTGTGTTGACATTTTTTGCTGTTGCCCATGCAGATGGAGGAAAGATTGTAACTGTCCTACCCCATGGACTACCATCATAGTGGTTGAAAACTCCAGAGAGATAAATTTTATAGGGAAGAGTGATTGTTCCGTAGAGTTTTATAACAAGAGGTCTATCGAAATCAAGTCTTCCGTATCTGTTTACAAACCAGTTAGGGGTATCAAAGGCACCTGACCACCCCCAAGAGGAGTCATAATTACCGCCAATGTTACCTTCAAATTTGGAGAATGTTACAGAACCACCCAACTGCCATCCCTGAGACATACGCTTGTTGAATATAAACTCAAGAGCTTGATACTTTCTCTCTGATTCAGGAACATTTGTGAATCTATACCAGAATGTGCTGGGAGCGGTTTTAGTGGGGAAGTAAACAGTGACTTCCTGAGCAGGGAATATATCATAGGCAGGAACTATTGTCTTGAAAGGAACCCACCAATCAGAAGCTAAGTCATAGGTATACCAGTTCCTTCCTGTTGCAAGGTCATAGGCAACATCCTCGAGAATGTTTGTCTTGTATTTGTAAACATAATTGACTCCAACCGAGAAGTCCCTCATTATCTCATGCTGTATACCAACTATTAACTCATCGGTGTATGGAGATTTTGTATTGGGATCAAGCTTGTTTTTGCTGTATTCAAATTTCATGACCTCAGGAGTTGTTCCGTAATGAACATACCTGTCTGTTGGTGGAAGGTCAAGTTTCTTATTTCCGTTTAAATCCCACCATCCAAAGGAGAATGATCTTGGATATAGAGGATGGAGAACAGAGAAGTACTGGAGCATTAGATACTCGGTGTATCTTGCAAAGGATGCTTTAAGGGCTGTTTTTCCATTTCCAAAAACATCATAGGTAATTCCGATTCTTGGAGATATTGATGTCCATTTTATAATGTCTTTCCATTCAGGGTTTGAGATTTCACCGTATGGGTTAATTCCGTAAGTTGGCTTTAGATAAGTCTCACCAAGGACATAGGCAAAGTTGTCTGAACGACCTTTCTTTGAAGCGGGTTTATAGCCATAGGAGTAATCAAATCTCACACCTGCATTTATTGTAAGTCTGTCCTTAATTGTAATTGAATCCTGAATGTATCCACCTATTCTGTTTGCGGAATCCTGGATAGAAGGTTTGTCACCTTTGTCAGCCTCTGTTTCACAGATGTAAGGAAATATCACGCCATGACCTCTTGTTGAATGGGGAGCACCAAGTTGACCAACATAATAATACGGATCTCCATTCCAGTAATACCAGATTACAGGATTATTTCTCCACCAGTTCCAGTCACCGTAAGCCTGCTCAAAGTCAGCACCCGCTTTAATCTCGTGGTTGTCACCAAGTCCAAAAAGATTGTCCTGGAATCTTGTTATAGATGCTGATGTATGGAGTCTCTTCCTTAGATATGTCTCATTGAATCGAGCATTACCCCAGCGATAGGCTGTGTAACCATCATAGAAGTAGTAGTTATTCTGAGGCTCTCCTGGTTGCATTGGAAGTGGGAACCATCTATAGACATATGCAGCACGAATGTCAAGGAATGTATTTGGGTCTAAAAGCCATGTTAGAACACCATTTCCAGTATATCCTTTTTCATGGTCCCAAATTCTCATTGCTTCTGAAGTTACATTCCATCCCTTATCCAGCCTGAAGTATGGCTCATATATATCTGTAAAGTTGAAAAGACCCATGAACCTAATGGATGGTGTTATCTGGGTTGTAAGTTTTACAAAGCTCATGACTTCTGTGTGGTCAAGGTCAAAGGGACCGTAATATTTTCCGAGGATTGTTGTTGGTCTGAAGGGTGTAGTGAAAGTATTTGCAAGATACCTTGCATTGGCGAAGAACCAGATCTTATCCTTCATTATTGGACCACCAACAGAGCCTGATGCATCAAGGTCTGAAGTCGCATACTCTGGTGCTGATACACCCATTGCCTTAAGCTGTGTATCAGGGAATATGACCTTTGTTGTATCCTTGGAAGAATAATAGAATGTTGCTGAACCTGAGAAGTTGTTCTCTCCTGATTTTGTAACAACATTGACATATGCTCCATCAGTATAACCTATCTCTGCAGGATGACCTCCGAGAACAATCTCTGTTTCCTGGATAACATCATAGTTTATGTTGGTCATAGGATACATGACAACAGGGTCATTCATGTTCACGCCGTCAAAGGCATAGGTGTTAGAACGGACTGTTGAACCGTGGGCTGAGAATGTTCTCCTGTATGCAACCCCTTCTGAAATAATTCCTGGATTGATTGTAATAATGTCGTAAAGGTCCCTTGCAATTGGAATGTTCTTTAGAACTTCTGTAGATACTGTTACTGCAACCTTTGAGGACTCCACATCCACAACAGGGGAAGCAGCGGTAACTGTAATTGTCTCTGCAATTGGAGCTGGTTTCATCTCAATTTTAATCTCTGTTATCATACTAACAGAAACTACGACCTGTTCTCTTTTAATTGTCTGGAATCCTGTAAGTTCTGCAGTTACTGTGTAAGTTCCTGGTGGTAATGTGGGAGCCCTGAATACTCCATCCTCAGTTGTGACATAGGAGACAGTTCCTATAAGGGATGGACCCGATACTGTGATTGAGACTCCTGGAAGGGGATTCCCCTCAGGGTCAGTCACAGTTCCCTTTATTGCACCAGTCTGTCTCTGGGCACTGAGAATGGAGACCAAACCAAAACTTAGAATAAGAATCATTAAGATTCTTAAAAACCTCACTCAAACCTCCTTAAAATTTGTTTTTTAAAACCCATCTTCCTGAGCCTATACTTTACTTTTTTGTTTCCTATCATCTATCACCTCCTTCCATAATAAACATGCTGTAAAATTTATATCAAATTTCATGCCAGAATTTTGAAATATTCCCCTCTGAGGAGAGTCTTAAATACTAAGTTTGAGCTGTGTCATAGAATGGCTTCAGAAAAAGGGAAAAGCGAGGGGCATATTCCTTTTACTGAAAGAGGTTTGGAGATAGACTCTCTTGTAATGTTCAAAATTTTGGATTCGAAAAATTGAACATGTTCGAAAATTTGAATTTATATTCAAAAATTTGAACATTTTTAATAGATTAATAGCCTTTTCTTGTCCTTTACCCTTGAGATAGATTGCTGTTAGCTGCTCTCGGATATTTCAAACAAGTACAACCCCGATTTCTTCAGCTCTTTTTATTGCACCTTATGTGTTCTCTTTCCCCACAACAACAGCAACGGAAGATGTCCTCATCGCCATGCTCATTATCTCCGCCCTTCTATAAGCTTTCTCCACATCAGTTCTGTCTGCTTTAATAGAGACCTCTCCCACAATTACAACCTTTTTATCAGTCTTCCGAAATAAGAAGGTGCCCTTTCTCTGACATTCCTTTCAAAATTGTCTCCCTTAAGGTCAGCAACATCCTGCTTCAGAATTGCCACATCTTGCTTCAAAACTGCTATATCCTGCTTCAGAACCTCTGTATCTGATTCTATCTTTTCCACCTTTTCTTTTAAAGGCTTAAAATCTTTCTGGATGAAGGTATCAAACTTCTGGGGAAGGGATATTAGCTCCTCAGTGAGAATAATTCTCCTCAGCTCCTCAAGCCATTCCGGTCTTTCCCTCAATGCTCTGAGTATGTCCTCAAAGGTTTCTATTTTATTAAGTATTCAGCATACTTTAATAATAAATAGACCACTTTAAATTGTCAACGGAAAGACAAAATTTAATTCAACTATCTAACTAATTGCATTTAACTCAGATTCTTTCTATAATTTGAAATGTTAGAAAAAAATAAAATGGAAAATTCCGATTCATTTTTAGTCCAGACTATTGATTTAGTTAAAATCTATCCCATGGGTGCTCATCAACTTGTTGCCTTGAACAATGTAAATCTTAATTTCAAAATAAGGAGAGTTCACAGGTTTTGTTGGTCCGAGTGGCTCGGGTAAAACAACTTTACTTAATATAATAGGAACTCTTGATTTACCCACACAAGGGAAAGCAATTGTTATGGGCATAGATGTTGAAAGACTTAAGCCTGAAGAATCTGCCCAGCTAAGGAAAAAGCATATTGGATTTGTATTTCAGACTTTCAATCTTTTTCCTGTTTACACTGTTTATGAAAATGTTGAATTCCCATTGTTACTTCTTAAAGTCCCTTCAAACAAAAGAAAGAAAATGGTTGTGGAAGCCCTTGAATGGGTTGGATTGGCTGATCGTGCAAAGTCAAAGCCCTCTGAGCTTTCTGGCGGTCAGTGTCAGAGAGTAACAATAGCAAGGGCAATTGTAAAAAGACCATCAATTATTCTTGCAGATGAACCAACAGCAAACCTCGATGCAGAGAATTCTTACCATATTCTCGATATAATGGTTCAACTTAACCTTGAACTTGGAACAACCTTTATTTTTGCAACCCATGATGAAAAGGTGATCAAATATCTAAAAAGAAAGATAACTCTTTTTGATGGAAAAGTGGTGAAGGATGAATTTGTCTCTCAGTTTAGTTCAAATTTTACCTCTAAGGAAAGATGAAAATTTTGTTAAAACTTGCCTTTAGGAATCTCATAAGCGCAGGTCTAAGAACATGGCTCAATGTCATTGTTCTATCGGTAGTATTCGTTGCAATAATTTGGACTCAGGGGATATATCGGGGGATGGGAGAGCAAGCAGCCCAAGCCCTCATTGAACTGGAATATGGTGGCGGACAATATTGGCACAAAGCTTACGATCCCTACGACTCCCTTACAATTGAGAATTCTCACGCAAAGATACCTGATCCTTTGAAAAAACTTGTATCAGAAGGTAAAGCAACATGTATATTAATTGTTCAGGGAATTATTTATCCCCAGGGAAGATTCATTCCTGTCTTGATTAAAGGGATTGACCCCCAACAAAAAATTCTAAAACTTCCCTCAAATTTTCTTTTAGGCGGGGATCAAAATAGGAGCGATGAGATTCCTGCCTTCATAGGAACCAGGATGGCTAACACGGCAAGACTTAAACCTGGTGATAAAGTAATCCTCCGATGGCGAGACTCTCAAGGAGTCTTTGATGCTCGGATTCTCAGGATAGTTCAGGTTTTTAGCTCAAGTGTTCAGTCTGTAGATTCAGGTCAGATATGGATTCCATTAAAAATCCTTCAATCTTTAACAAGAATGGAGGAAGAGGCAACAGTAATAACAATTCCAAAGGATACTCCTCTACCCGCATTTGAAATTTCTGATTGGAAATTTAAAGATTTGAATTTCCTTCTTAAAGATGTGAATGAGCTTGTAGTTTCAAAGACAATTGGTGCCTCAATTTTGTATCTTGTTCTTATTTTTATGGCTATGCTTGCCATTTTTTGACACCCAGGTTCTCTCAATATTCAGAAGGATAAAAGAGATAGGAACTCTTGTAGCTCTTGGATTAACTCGCACCCAGGTTGTTTTGCTTTTCACTATTGAAGGGGCCTTAAATGCAGTCCTTGCAGGTCTTCTTGCCTTTATCTATGGCTATCCAATTCTTTCCCGCTTTGCCAGCGCTGGTTGGACTATGCCTAAAGCGATGGACAGTTATGGCTATGCCCTTGGTGAGAGGCTAATGCCTGTTTTCGGTGGAGGTCTTATAGTCGGGACTGCTCTCCTGATAATGGTAATTACTACTGTTGTAAGCTTTTTACCTGTTCGGAAACTATCTCGTCTTAAACCCACTGATGCTTTAAGAGGTAGAATGCAATGATTAGATTCATTATTAAGGGTGTGATTCGTGACAGAAGCAAAAGCCTCTTTCCTTTCCTTGTTGTTTCCTCTGGTGTCATGCTAACAGTTTTCTTTTATTGCTGGATAAAAGGAGCGGAGAATGAATTTGTAGAATCCAGTGCAAGATTTAGCACAGGACACTTAAAAATAATGACAAGAGCCTACTGGAAAGAAGCGGATTTAATTCCCAATGACCTTGCCTATATCGGGGTTTCCCCCCTTCTTCGAGAATTAAAAAATGATTATCCGGAGCTATTTTGGACACACAGGATTCGTTTTTCAGGTCTTCTGGATATTCCCGATGAAAAGGGAGAGACCAAAGCTCAGGGGCCAATAGCGGGAATTGCCATTGATTTAACATCAAAAAGTTCGCCAGAATATGCAATAACGAATCTTGAAAAGGGTTTGCTCATGGGAGAAATTCCGAATGGAGAAAAGGAGATTCTTGTTACTTCAGAACTTGCAAAAACTTTATCCTTAAAGCCAGGAAATAGAGCCACAATAATAACTTCCACCATGACAGGAAGCCTTGCTATAGCAGATTTTATGGTTTCGGGGATAGTTCGATTCGGAATAACTCCCATTGACAAAGGAACTGTAATTGCTGATATAATTGAAATATCAAAATCAGATGACCCAGACTTCCTTCCAGTTATGCTCACCCTTAAACAGCAGTCAGGACTTGCTGAACTTATAAACATGCTGAGAACCTACTCTTCCGTTGTTGTTGCTGTTTTTCTTGCAGTAATGTCAGTTGTCCTGTGGAATGCTGGCTTAATGGGCTCCCTTAGAAGATATGGAGAGATAGGAGTCAGACTTGCTATGGGAGAGGAGAAAAGGCATCTTTATTTTTCTTTGATTGGAGAGTCCCTAATAATAGGAGCTATGGGCTCCATAGTAGGGACAGGTATTGGAATTGCAATTTCCTATTATCTTCAGGTTCATGGCTTAAATGTGGAGAATTTTATGAAGCGTTCAACCTTGATGTTCGGTAATGTCATCAGAGCTGAGGTAACTCCTTTAAGCTTCTTAATTGGTTTTATTCCAGGACTTCTTGCTACATTTTTAGGGACAGCTATAGCGGGAATTGGTGTTTTCAGAAGGAAAAAATCTACTTTGATGAAGGAGTTTGAGACATGAATGGAAGCAGGAGAAAGATGTTCGAAAGAAATTCAGGGCTTTTTTACTGGTTTCTTATTTTTATTATTTTATTCAATCCGATTCTTTCAGAAAAAGTTCTGGCATCTCAGAATCCCACAGGAGATTGGATTCTGAAAAAAGTTGATGAAAATATTACTTCTGAAAATAAAATTATTACAGCAAAAATGATCATACATTTGCGTAGAACATCAAGGACAATGGAATTTAAATCTTTCATCCAGGGAACTGAAAAAGCTTTTACTGAATTTCTTTCCCCTCCGAGGGAAAAGGGAACAAAAATGTTGAAGTTAGAAGACAGCTCTGGATGTATTCTCCCTGGACAGAAAGGACAATTCTTATTTCAGGTCATATGCTGAGACAATCTGTAATGGGTTCAGATTTATCTTACGAGGACATGATGGAGGATCCGAAACTTTCAAACTCCTACAATGCTGAAATTTTAAGGGAGGAAAAATTTCTTGACTCCAATTGCTGGGTGCTTCAGTTAAAAGCTAAATCTGATAATGTTGCGTACCCTTTAAGAAAGATCTGGGTTGACAAGGAAAAGTTTGTGATTTTGAAGGAAGAGCGTTACGCTCGGGGCGGGACTTTGTTAAAAATGACGGAAGTTAAAAGTTTAAGAAAAGTCCAGAATAGATGGATTCCTGAAATGGCAACTTACAAAGATATGCTCAAATCAGGGGAAGGAACAGAGTTCATAATTGATTCAATAGAATTTAATACCCAGATTCCTGAACACATTTTTACCAAAGCTTCTTTAAAATAACCAAATTCCAATTACCAAAGTCCAAATATAGCTCTCAGCTTACAGCTAACAGCTGAATAAAAGTACGGGAGAACTTAAGAGCGGAAGTTTCTAAAATGAGAACTGAATTTTTTAATTAATAGCTACCGAACTTCCGAGCTTCTGCTCTTTCACGATATCGCACTATTTTCCCTCGAGCTTTCGCTCTTCCGTTGGCTTTCATTAAGAATCACAAACAAAAAAGTAGTTTTTGTGTGATATAGAGACTTCAAAATCCGGAAAGTTTCAATGTTTTCCTATTTAGATGAAAGCTCCTTTATGATATAATTCCCTTATGATAAAAAAGGCGGTTTTTCCAGCTGCAGGACTTGGGACAAGATTTCTTCCAGCTACAAAAGCTCAGCCAAAGGAGATGCTTCCCCTCATTGACAAACCATTAATTCATTATGGAATTGAAGAGGTTGCAAAATCGGGAATTGAGAATGTGATTATTATAACTTCAAAAGGTAAAAACTCGATTGAGGATTATTTTGACTACAACAGAGAGCTTGAAATTTTTCTTGAAGAAAAAGGGAATTTTGATGCGCTCAGAGAAGTTCAAAGAATCTCAAATCTAATAAAAATATTTTATGTTCGCCAGAAAGTCCCTATGGGTTTGGGACATGCTGTTCTGATGGCGAAGGAAATAGTGAATAACGAACCATTTGCGATTGTTTTAGCGGATGATGTCATTGATTCAGAAATTCCATGTATAAGGCAATTAATAAACATATTTGAAAGGTTTCGTTCAACAGTTTTAGCTTTAGAGAAAGTTCCCATTGAGGAAACAAAATCCTACGGAATTATAAAAGGAAAGCAGATTTCAGATAGGCTTTTTGAGATTGAGGATATGGTAGAAAAACCAGATCCTTCATATGCTCCTTCTGAGCTTGCAATTATTGGTAGATATATTTTAACCCCCAAAATATTTGAGATTCTTGAAAAAACTCCTCCTGGAGCAAAGGGGGAGGTTCAGCTTACAGATGCCATCAGAGCCCTTTTACCCGAAGAAAAAGTATATGGTTATCTTTTTGAAGGAAAGAGATACGATGCAGGAGATAAATTTGGATTCATAAAAGCGACCATTGAGTTTTCTTTCAAAAGAGAGGATATTAGCGAGAAAGTAAAGGAGTACATAAAATCATTAATGGAAAAGGTTTAAAAGTTTTTCCTATCAGGTAGTCCATGTTTTCAATTTTCTTCACAACGGCTGATGCGGGAGTGAGGGTAGAGTCTGATTCCCTTGAGGAACTCTTTTCAGATTCTGCAAGGGGGATGTTCTTTCTTATGACTGAGAAAGAAGATTTTGGAGAGGAGATAGAAAAGGAAATTCATGTGGAAAGTCATGACCTTGATTTTCTCCTTTTTCAGTGGCTCTCAGAGCTTCTTTACATTTCAGAAGCTGAAAAGGTAATTTTTGGAAAATTTGAAATCCTTGATTTAAAGGGAAACTCAATAAAGGCGAAATGCCTTGGAGAAAAGCTTATTCCGGGCTCTATAAAAAGACTTGTAAAAGCTGTAACCTTGCACAATCTCCACATTGTAAGGCATAATAATAAGTGGAAGACAAAAATTATTTTTGATCTTTAGGAGGGCTTAAATGAGAAGAAATTTGATAAAAATAAATAATTACAAATGGGAGATCCCAAAAGAGACCAATCCCCTCATGAGAGTTCCAGGGACAATTTTTGCCTCTGAAAGACTTGTTTCAGAAACAGAGGAACAGGCTTTCACTCAGGTTATAAATTCTGCATCCCTTCCCGGGATTGTCAAAGCTTCCATTGCAATGCCCGATATACATTTTGGTTATGGGTTACCCATTGGTGGAGTTGTTGCTACAGATTGGGAAAATGGCGTCATCTCTCCTGGTGGTGTTGGATTTGACATAAATTGTGGAGTTCGTTTGATGAGGACAAATCTGTTTTTGAAAGATTTAAAAGGGAAGGAGAGAGAAATCGTGAATTCTCTTTACAGGCACATACCTACGGGTGTTGGCTCAACAGGTTCTCTGACTCTATCCCATAATGAACTTAAAGGAGTTCTAAAGAAAGGAGCAAGATGGGCAGTTGAGAGAGGCTATGGAAGCCCTGAAGACCTTGAATTCATTGAATCCAATGGAGCTATTTTAGAGGCAAACCCTGAAAAGGTTTCCTCAAAAGCCCTTGAAAGAGGGAAGGATCAACTCGGAACTCTTGGTTCTGGCAATCATTTTCTTGAAGTTCAATTTGTAGAAGAAATTTACGATGAGAGAATTGCGAAAGCTTTAGGGCTTGAAAAAGACTTGATTACGGTAATGATACATACTGGTTCCAGAGGTCTTGGACATCAGGTTGCGACAGATTATGTAGCTATTCTCGGAAATGCCATGAGAAAATACGGTATATCTGTTCCTGATAAACAGCTCGCCTGTGCTCCTCTCAGTTCTAAAGAAGGAAGAGATTATTTTGAGGCAATGTCTGCTTCTGCAAACTTTGCATGGGCAAATAGACAAATTATCATGCACTGGGCTGAAGAAGCAATGTTAAAGGCTCTCGGTATATCTAAGAACTCCCTCGGGATGAAATTGATTTACGATGTTGCCCACAATATTGCAAAGAAAGAGGAGCATGTAATTGATGGGAAAAAGAGAATTGTTGCTGTTCATAGAAAAGGTGCTACAAGGGCTTTCCCACCAGGGCATTCTGAAATTCCTCAAAAGTATAAGGATATAGGTCAGCCAGTCATAATTCCTGGAGACATGGGGAGGTATTCATATCTTCTAACAGGGGTAAAAGAGGCAATGGAAGAAAGTTTTGGCTCATCCTGCCACGGAGCAGGAAGGGTTCTCTCAAGGCATCAGGCAATTAAGAGAGCTCAGGGAAGGTCAATAATTTCAGAGCTTGAAAGGGAAGGGATTCTTGTAAGGGCATCTGACAAGGAGGTGGTTGCTGAGGAGATGTCAGAGGCTTACAAGGATGTATCCCTTGTTGTTGATTCAATTGTAGGAGCTTCCATATCAAAGAAAATCGCAAAAATGAAGCCAATTGTTGTGATAAAAGGATAGAGAAAAAAGTTAAAAGGCAAAAGTCAAAATTAAAAAAATAAAAATTAAGAGGCGGAATTTAAAGTGAGAGGAGGGACAGTAGGAGAGAAGAATTGGGAATGAGATTTCAGAAACAATTTCCTTTTCTCTTCCTTAATTCCACTTTTAACTTTTTAATTTTTACTTTTAACTTTTTCAGGAGGGATGAATGTTTGAAAATTTCTGGGAAGGGTTTGGTATCAGGTTTGGTCCCTGGGGTTTCGGTTTTGGAGGATGGGGTAACCTATGTTCCGCATCATGACTACTTTGAAAAATAAAGTTTCCATCAAGCCAAAAATTAGCATAAACAAAGGGTTTTATTTCTGGCTCCCGAATTCTGGTTAGTTTTACAAAAATTTTGCGAAATTCAGCTAACAAATAGACAAGAAATTTATTATATTTAAATAAATTTTGGCATTTGGTAGGGACATATTTACCACCTCTCTTTCTGTTATATTTCATCTCTTCTCTGACAAATAGCCCCTGAATCTTATCATTAACCCTTATCTAATCCTCCATCAACATAACAGGAAATAATAACACATACCTGTTTATAAGGGAATTCTTGCAGAGAAGCTTCTCACAAAACGTCTTCCCCTTCCATCCCTATCCCAAACTCGGTCTGTAAAAATTCCATGTCTCTTGCCACCCTCGTGCCTTCAAAATAAACTCCTCTTTACTCCTGCATCGCTCAGCATGTATCATCAAAAAATATTCATCATCTGCTCTGTGAGAGCTCTCCATAACTGAAAAAAAGCCTCTTCTGCCCTCTTGTATCGGTTCTAATCCAGCCCCTAATACCTTAAGCCCTTCATCCCATTCTCTCAGCTTCTTCTCCAAGCCTCCACAAAATCTCTTCCCTTGCACCATGTGCTCTCAACCATAAACCCACCATCACAATGAAGAGAAAGCCATATGTCGATGCTAACTCATAGGAGAATAAGCTGTAAAACATGCTCTCGTCCCAATATCTATCATGTTCCATTCATGCCTCGGTAAATCCTACCTAATTATATGTTGATAAACTTCCTTTGGAAGACTCTTCAAATCAAGAAGATGTTTTGTCTCCTGCTGAATGGATAAACCATATTTTCTGACAAAATAGGAGGAAACTCTTCGATATCTAAAACCAGTTCTTTTTGCCTCTTCCACAATGAGCTCTTCTTACAGTATTTCTGGAGATGCCTAATATCCTTGCAGTTGCTGATACATTGCCATTCTGCTTTTCAAAGACTTTTCTTACAAGCTCTCTGGCTTTCTAAGGAGATATTTTTCTTAGCTCCACATATTCTATCATGGCTTTCACCATCTCAGAAGTTTAAAGGGTTCCCTCTACCATGGAAGTCCCGTATTTTTCATTATATCAAGGAGAAGATGAGCAGATTCAACCCTGCCAACCTTCCCCCTTTCTACCCCTATATCTTCTCTATATATCTGTTAATATCTCTATACCTAGATATCAGGCATATTAATTTTGATTTGCGAAAAGGATATAAAAAAATAAAATAATAGAAATTTTGAATAAAAATTTAAAAAAGGATAAACAGGATGAGAGATGAAAGAAAATGTCAAAATGAAAATCTTTCTACTAAATTCTCTTGCTGATTTTTAATTTCTTCAAAAAAAACAGGCTGAACGGAAAGGAATTTATAAAAAATGAGGAAAGAATAGCGAGAAACTCAAAAAAGCCTATTTACGGGAAGTGGAAATTCGAACTTATTGAAGATATGGTTATAGGTAAAACCCCTGAAGAGAGCTCTGTTTTCGTTGAGCCTTGGAAATGGAAGGTCAAAATAGACAGAGAAAGAAACATCTTTGTTCTTGATAGTAAGGAGTGCAAAGTTCTCAAATTTAGTAAAAGCGGTAATCTCACCAGCATCATGGGAAGAAAAGGAGAAGGACCTGCGAGTTTTCCAGACCAGGGCCATGGTTCGTAAGAGAAGATGGAACAGTATGAGTCTACGACTCGAGTAAGCAGAAGATAACCAAGTTTAATCCCTCGGGTGAAGTAATAAAAGAATTAAAAATCAATTGGAATATTTGGGATTTCTTCGTAGATAAGGAAGAACGAATTTTCGGCTTAATATCAGAATCGCAGGAACATCGAAGGGTTACAAGCTTGGTTAGATTCTCAAAAGAAGGTAAAAAAGATAAAAAATTATTTGAATCCCCTGAAGACCTCTCAACTCATATAGTCTCTGGTGGAGTAGTTTCTTTTTCCATCCTTATTTATTCAGTGGTGTTCTTTCTCCTTTTAACAAGGATAAACTCGTCTACGGATATTCATCAGAATATAAGCTTTTCATAATTGACACTGAGGGCAGAAGATTTTTAAGAATCGAGAAGGAGGAGAATAATATTCCAATTGGCAGTGATATTAAAAAAGAAATTTTAAGTTGGTTCAATATATCTCTTGAGTTAAAAAAAATTGCATTTGCGCCTTATACACCTTTTTTTGATGATATATTAACTGATAATGATGGCAGGATATATGTAAGAAGAATTCCACTTTCTTCAAAAGAATTGGAATTTTCACAATTTGATATATTTAGCAAAGAAGGGAACTTCATTTATAGGGCTACTTTCTCTTTCGAACCAAGTGTTATAAAAGATGGGTTTATATATAACATAAAATTTGATGAGGAGAAAGAAAGATATATTCTTAAAAGATACAGAGTAAAGAATTGGAAGAATTACAGGAAAAAATAAAATAGAAGATTCTTTTTGTTTATCTTTCTTAAGATACTCCTTAGTGAGAGAATATCCTTCGTATCATAGAATGTTCTTCTATTTAATGAAACAATAAAGAACAATATTCACTATAATAGACCCGATGCAAAGGAGGAAGATCTCATTGAGGCAGTGAAACTTTCTGGAGCATATGAATTCATAAAGGAACTTCCCGATGGATTTGAGACAGTAGTAGGAGAAGGAGGAAAGACTCTTTCAGGAGGGGAGAGGAAGAAACTCTCAATTGCAAGGGCAATTCTCAAAGACTCAGACATAATAATCTTCGATGAAGCCACTTCTGAGCTTGACTCAGGGTCAGAGGAAAGAATCGAAAATCTTATAACAGAAAGATTCAAAGAGAATACCTGCATTATAATCTCCCACAAACCTTTGCCTAACAATTTCTTTGATAGAATGTTCCTCTTGGAGGATGGAAAGATTATTTTTTAGCTTACAGCTAACAGCTTACAGCTTCAAGTAGAGATAAAACTGCCATTTTGCCTTTTTGTTTTTAAAATTGTTCATCATAGAATTATTGAGAGGTTCAATTGTTCTTTATTTTGCCTTTATATGAAAAACAAATAAGAGCTAACAAATCAGATTTATTTGACTCTTTTTCATCTTTATTCCATTATAAAATATATGCTTGAGATTGTATCTTCTGGAATTGAGAAAGCTCTAAAATTTATAAAGGGTGAAGGAAAGCTAACTGAAGGAAATTTAAATCAAGCTCTCAGGGATGTTAGGCTTTCTTTCCTTCAGGCAGATGTGAATTTGAATGTTGTCAAGGATTTTATTGAGAGAGTTAAGGCTAAAGCTCTTGGAAAAGAAGTCATGGAAAGTTTCACTCCTTATACTCTTCTTGTAAAAATTGTAAGGGATGAGCTTTTGGAATTATTTGGTAAAGAACAAAATTCTCTCATCTTTTCCAGCAAAATCCCGACAATCTTCATGCTTGTTGGTCTTCAGGGAACAGGAAAAACAACTACAGCTGGTAAATTAGCTCTCTTTTTAAAAGGGAATGGCTATTCGCCAATCCTTGCATCCATTGATATGAAAAGACCCGCTGCCCAGAGCCAGCTGAAAACAATTGCCCAATCAATTGGGATTCCTTTTTATGAGATTAAGGGTGAAAATCTTAAAGAAATTGTAACTGAACTTTTAATTTATGTTAAAGACAGAGGTTTCAATCCCCAGATTGTTGATACCGCCGGAAGACTCCATATTGACGAGGAATTGATGGAGGAACTGAAGGAAGTTAAAAATCTACTCCAGCCTTCTGAGACAATCTATATAGCAGATTCCATGACAGGACAGGATGCGGTGAAATCCGCAAAAACCTTTGATGAAAAAATCGGGATAACCTCAATTATCCTTACAAAACTTGACGGAGACCAGAGGGGTGGAGCAGCCCTTTCAATTGTCTCTGTTACAGGTAAGCCGATTAAATTTATTGGAATTGGAGAAAAATATACTGATTTTCAGCCCTTTTATCCTGACCGTCTCGTCTCAAGAATCCTCGGAATGGGAGATATTTTGAGCCTTGTTGAGAAAGCTGAAGAGGCTATTGACAGAAAAAAAGCTGAGGAGTTGGAAAAGAAGCTGAGAAAAGAGGAATTTACCCTTGAGGATTTGAGGGAACAATTGAAAATGATAAGAAAAATGGGCTCCTTCAAGGAAATTCTTGAACATCTTCCAGCCGTCGGACCATTGAGAAATCTTGCAGGAATAAATGTGGACGATAAAAAAATTGTCCATATGATTGCAATCATAGATTCTATGACACCAAAGGAGAGACTTCATCCAGAAAGAATTGATGGAAGAAGAAGATTAAGAATTGCCAGAGGTTCAGGGAGGCCTGTTCAGGAGGTAAACCAGCTGATCCGTCATTTCCTTGAAATGAAGAAGTTGATGAAAAAATCGAGTTTCAAAAGATTGCTTAATTTTGGAGATTTTTTGAAGGGATAAATTGGAAAAAAAGAAATTTGAAAGAATTGTTGAAGAAGTTGTAGACTCACTGCCCGAGATTTTTAGAGAAAAGCTTGAAAATGTTGTTATTATGGTTGAGGATTGGCCTTCAAATTCTGACCTGAAATCCTTTGGTCTAAAATCGAAAGATTTTCTTTTCGGGCTTTACAGGGGCATTCCTTTGACTAGGAGGGGAGCATTTTACGGTAATTTTCCTCCTGATTGCATTGTTATATTCCAGAAACCATTGGAGCGGGCTTTCAAAGATATAAATGAAATGAAAAAAGAAATTGCAAAGACGGTTATGCACGAAATCGCCCACCACTTCGGATTTGGCGAGGAAATGCTGAGGAAATTAGGCTACTGATAAAACAGCTAATGGCTAACAGCTAACAGCAAGTAACTTTCCGTTTGGTTATTCTGTCATTCGTTTCTTTTTTGCTTTTCGATCTATTTAATTCGTGTTAGCAATTCTTAATTCGCGATTTGAACTTTGTGATTCAAATTTTCTATTAGAAAGGATTAAACAATGAAAAAGTTTTCATCTCTCTGAGTTCGATAAACTCAATAAGCTTGTCTTGATTAATTTTACGAACAGCTGTCGCAGCTAGTCAATGAACATGTTGAACATGAGGATTTAGAATTAACCGAGCTTTTAAATTTACTTCCAGAGGAAAATCCAAAGGTTGAGAAGAGCTTTTCCAGCTCCTCTGAACCACACTTTTCACACATTATTTTTTCAGACTTATTCATTACGAGTTTTTCAAATTTCTCACCGCAATTTTTGCATCTATACTCAAATACTGGCATCTTCCATCTCCTTTCAAAGATTTTATTTTAACTCCAGAGAGGCTATTTGTAAAATTTCGAGGAAAATTGATTTGCTTATCTATAAAATTCCATTTCTCTTTCCAGCTCTATCAGCTTTTTTAGAGCTTTTCGGGCAGATTCATTTAATGGGTCTTTCTCAATTGCTTTTTTATAGTAATCCTCTGCTTTCATAAGAAGTATATTAGCTTTTCCTTCGTAAAATAAAGCCTGCTCAGGGAAAAGTTCCAGCATTATTTCCATTAAATTCAGTGCCTGATCAAACATTTTAAAATTTGCAAATTCATAAGCATAGTTAAGAATGGCATTTGGCTCCATTGCTATTCTATGAACTTTCCCTTTTAAAGCTTCTTTGAAGTAAGACTTTGCGCTCTCCAACTGCCCTGCCACAAGGTATGCGTTAGCAAGAGTGACAGAGGAAAGTGTCGATTCGGGATAAAGCTCCTTGGTAAGCTTTGCCATCTCAAAGGCTTTTCCAATTTTACCGTTTAAATAAAGTTTTCTTACAGCTTCATTAAACTGGGGAACAAAGTTGGGATACACCTTTGCCTCTGAAAATGTTTTTTTAAGCTTTGCTCTCAGTTCTCCTGGATCTAAAAAAGCGCCAATAAAAATGGTTTTTGTTAAATCGTTTAATGTTTTTAGCCAGTCCTTTCCCCATCTATCAACCATCTCCTCAAAATCTCTGTTGAATCTGAATTCATTATCTTTTGAAATTTTTATGTAATCGGCAAAAAATAGTATAGCCCCATTTTTGCAGTAATAATCAAATCTTTGCTCACCGAATTTTTCTTCCAGAGTTTCTGCCATAAAGGAGCCAATTTTCTGATACGGTTCTCCTACCTTAGGATGAATACCCTCAATAATTTTCCTATGAGCTTCTGTTAAATTCTTAAGTATGTATTCCCTTTCTGTTATTCTATTGAAAAATTCGAAAGCTTCCTCAATCTCTTTTCTATCTTTTGTAAATGGTCTTCTGAATCTTTCGTAATAACTCATTCCATAATTAAAAATTTCTGTAATTCCTGAAATAATTATCTCTTCCACAGGGTCTCCTGAATAGGGGTTTAAATTTAAAGGTTCATCAAGTAAAAACTGAATTATTCTGAATCCGTAAAGGGAAGGGTTTACTCCTTCAAGGTTGCAGGCAAAGGAAACCGCTATGTCATTTTTTGGAAGATAGGCAAGAAATGTTCTTGTCTCCTGTTGTGAACCTGTATGATAGACAACGAAATGACCATTCACAGGTCTAACAAACCATCCGTATCCGTAATTTGTAAGCTCTCCTCCCTTTGTCGTCATTGAAGTGAACATTTTTTCGCGAGTTTCCTTTGAAATTATTTTATTTTCCTTTAATCCTTTTATGAATTTCAAAAGGTCTATAACGGTTGAACGAGTTCCACCACCCGCAAATCTACTGCTCATATCTACAAATTCAGAATTTTTCAGTTTACCTTTTAAGATTCTGTAACCTTTTACCCTGTTGGAAATTACCTCCTCAGGAGAATCCATACAGGTATTTTCCATTCCAAGGGGTTTCCAGATATTCTCTTCCATATATTTCCCGTATGGCATTTTTGATGCTCCCTCTATTACAGCTCCGAGGAGATTGTATCCATAACTGGAATAATTATAAAGAGTTCCCGGTTCTGCAATAAGGTCATAACTGGCAAAGATTTCAATTGCCTCCTTTGTATCCTTTGGAACCTTTATGTGAAGCTCATCGTAGGACCTGTAATGGGTTATACCTCCAAGATGTCCAAGAAGGTATCGGATTATAACGGGATAATTTTTCCTTGGGAAATAAGGGACATATTTCCGAACCTCATCTTCAAGATTTATTTTACCCTTTTCAGAAAGTTGAAGAATTGCCAGAGCAGTCATGGGTTTTGTCACTGAAGCGAGGCGAAATGATGAGTTCTCCTTCATGGGGATTTTATTTTCTACATCGGAAAAACCAAATCCTTTAGCCCATATAAAATCTCCTTTCATTATTCCAATTGCTATCCCTGGAATTCTGTCCACTTCCATCTGATCTTTTATAAAAGCCTCTATTCTCCCAATCTCTTCTGACAAATTTGTTTGAGAGTAAAGGGGAAAAGAGATTAATAAAAAGAAGATAATGGTTAGGATGTTTATTTTTTTCATAACCCCCCCTTAAGAATAAGGTAAAAGAAGAAAGTTAAATGGGTATGGTTAAAGAGGTTTAAAATTTTGAACATTCTTTACTAAATTTTAATTTAAAACTTTTTTTTCTGATACAAGCTCTGAAATGGCTTTTATCAGGTCATCACCTCTTAACTCAAAATATCTAAGAACCCCTTTTTTATCAACAAGCCAGAGCGATGGTATTGAATTAACTCCGTAAAGTTTCGCAGTATCATCATCCCATCCCTTTCCGCTGAAGGAAATGTTGCAGTTTACACCCACACTCTCAAGATATTTCATCATATCCTCTTTTTCATAATCAAGGCTTATCCCTATTACATCAAATCCCTTATCCTTAAATTCCTCATAGCATTTTTTAACATTGGGCATCTCAGCCCTGCACCCAGCACACCAGCTTGCCCAGAACTGGACAAGAACAACCTTACCCTTTTGTTCTGAGAGAGTATACTTCTTTCCTGAAATTGTCTCAACAGTGAAATCTTCTGCTGGTTTTCCTATCCCAATTTTTTCCATTAACTTATAGAGAACTTTTTGAAATTTTGGGGTCTTCCTTATTGAGTCGAATTCTTGCTCCTCGAGCGTGGAATAGTAAATAAATCCTCTGTTTATAGATTCTTCAAGCCATTCAATAGCCTTGTCCTCTATTTTAAGCTTTAGATAAACTGTAACCATATCCATGGCGTTCTAGGGGCTTTTCTTTCCAGAAATTTGATCCTTCTTTATTGCAGTTTTAAGGGCAGAATCGAACCTTCCCAATTCCATGAGAATGGCAAATTCTGCATTTAAGAGATTCCTTGCCTTCCCAAATTCCTTTATCCCATTTTCAATTTCAGAAAGTGCTTCTTCATATTTCTTCTGGGAGTAAAGCTCGCGTGTCTTTTTCAAAACATCCCTCTCATCTGAAAAAAGGGAAAATGCGAATATCAGTAAAACAATACCTCAACTTATTAACCTTTTCATCTCTAATCCTTTCTATTAATTTTAATGAAAAATAAAAGATGCCACAATCCAAAAATTAAGTCAACAATTCCGAAAAATAAAAATAAAAATTTTGCTCCAAAAAATGTATAGTGAACTCCAAGAAAAATAAAGCCAGAGAATCTTGCAATAATTGCTCCTATTATAATTCCCTTCTCCTTTTCTGGTCTTAAAGCTGCCTGAATGTAGAAAAATGGAAGTACGAAAAGAAGTAACCCTGCAAATCTGAAATACGTGATTTCTTGAGGGTAAGGAACTCCAAATAGCTTTACAGTAGAAGGGAAGAAAAGTATTAAGATGGAAGCAAGCCAGTCCCAAAATGAACCAGCCCACAAACTTATTGATAGAATTCTCAATCTTTTTTCCATTTTACCTCCAATCTTTTTGTAACCATTGTTGCATAACTCCCTCTTGGAAGGGAAAATTCAATCTTTATCTTCTTTTTCCCTCTATGGAGCTCATCGTCGCCCTCCTCAAGAACTTTAAAATTTTCTGGAATTATTAGAGCTTTCCTCGGAAAAGACCTAAAATAGACTTTTCTCAGAACAGAAGCTTTGAAAGAGTTTCTTTTAAGCCCTTTTTCGAGCAGAACTTCATTGTATATCTCCTCTACCAAGCTATCTTGAAACTCAATTTTGTGGGATGGAGTTGGTATTTTTAAATTACTCAAATATGAAAATGTTTCTCTGTCAAGTTCTTTCCAGAATAAATATGGACCCTCAATACCTTTTATCTCATAAATCTCATTAACTTTTATTTTTAATAACCTTCTTAGAATCTCATTCCAGAGATGGGATTGGTAAGATGAGTAAAGCATAGAAACTTCCTCTTTCGGAATTAAATGAAGAGCCTTAACATAGTCATTCTCTTCTATTAAATTTTTGAAAATTTTCTTTTCAATTTTTTTCACTGCAATTTCAAAACATTTGTTCCAATTCCTCCAGTTTTTGAAAATCTCCATCCTTTTTCTCTTCTCACTCCCTTTCATATCAGGATACACTGATGTCAAAAAAACCTGCAAAGCACCATTCCAATGTTTCTTTAAAATTTTCTCTGCAAAAAATCCCCTTTCAGGGTCATAACTTCTGAATCTCTGGTCATCGAAGAAATTTGGAACACCAAATTTTCTAATGTCTTCAATATTATACAGAATTTCATCCAGATTCTTTATATTTCTTAAAACTATATTAAAAAAGTTGGATGTTATAAGGTCTGGTCCCATTGGTCTATTGGAGAACCCGATTAATTTAAGGGAAAAATCTTTTCCCTCCGTACTAAAGTCCTTCCCTCCTTTTATTGTGATAAACTGGGTAGTTATTCCATGCCTATCTTTTTGCCCTCCGTAAGAAATTGAAGAGGCAGGTAATTTAAAAGACTTTACAATATGGTTTATAAGGTCAAGGGTATTCCAACCCCTTTTTTTCAAAAGATAAACTCCAAAATCTCCATCTTCATGAAAGGGTATCTCTGCTCCTTCCTCAACCACAAAATCTTCATCAAAAGCTTTTATCATGAAAATTACTTTTTAAGAAGGTTTTTCAAGATAAAATATTCAATCCCAAATATGTTCAATAACTTCTATTCCAAGACCTGGTTTTTCAGGAAGAATAAGTTTCCCCTTTACTGTCTCAACTCCTTTGAACGGGTCATTAATAATTAGAAGATTCCCATCAAGGTCTGCATAATCAAAGAGTGGAGAAATTGATGCTCCAGCAGTTATTCCAATGGATGTCTCAATCATGCAACCTAACATAACTTTAAGACCAAAAGTTCGAGCCATTGTCACCATTCTCAAAGCTTCCTGAATACCACCGCACTTCATCAATTTTATGTTGATCCCGTGAAAGGCACCTGCAATTTTTGGAATGTCGGAGGCAGTCATTAAACTTTCATCCGCAAAAATTGGAATTTTTGACCTTTCTTTAAGCCATGCTTGCTCTTCAAGCATTGATGCTGGTAGAGGTTGCTCTATGAATTCAACGCCTTTTTCAGCCATCCAGTTAATATTTTCAAGGGCTTCCTCCTTTGTTTTCCAACCCTCATTGGCATCCACCCTTAGAGGTTTATCTGTAACCTCCCTTATCCCATCAATTATTTTCCTATCATCCTTTGTCCCGACTTTTATTTTATAAACTGGAAAATCTTTTGCTTCATTTACCTTCTCCTGCATCACCTTTATCTCATCTATTCCAATGGAAAATGTTGTGATGAGGGTTTTCCTTTTATTCAAACCTAAAAATCTGTAAAGGGGAACATTTAGTTTTTTGCAAATCCAGTCTAAAATTGCCATATCAAGGGCACACTTTCCAGCATGTTCACCCTCTGAGAGAGAGTCAATCTCATACCATCGGTCATGGTACTCCCACAGATTCTTCTCAAGAATCGCTTTTACCTTCTCAATAAATGCAAGGGCTGACTCAGCACTCTCATTATATCTTGCAATGGGCGCCGCCTCTCCAAATCCAGTCGCATCATCCTTTTCAATTTTCACAAGAACATTCCTTCTCGTTGTCCATGTTCCTCTGGAGAGTCCCCATGCATGTTTAAGCTTAACTTCATAAATCTTAGCCTTTACCACAGTCTTACCTGATGAAGAAATCGGAATATCTTTTAAACTTTCAAAGGGAAAAAGAGGTGTTGAAAGAATCAATCCAGAAAAACCAATAAATTCTCTCCTTCTCATAATTACCTCCTAACTTTAATGAAAAATTATATATCGGAATGCCCCTGCTTCCAACCTGAAAAATAAAAGCAAAAATATTGTTTATGACCGAGAAAACAAAATAATGAAACAAAGTTCAAAAAGTTATTTTATTACAAAAATTGATTTTATTTTTATTTCACCTTTGCTTCCTTCCCACATAGAGCCTTTGTCTATAATTAGAAAGATACCCTCTAAATTCTTTAAATTTATTTTCCCTTCCTTTCCTTCTGTAAGCACGAATTCTTCAAAATTCCAGAATAGCTCCTTGAAATCTTCTTTGACCTTCAAAGATATACTCCACCATCTTTCTTCTCCGTTTTCTCTATCCCTTATCTGGAGCCAGACCCTTGCTGGAGGAGAACCCATTGCTTCTATTCCTATTCCTTTAAATGTCTCAAGGGCAAGTTTCTCTCTAAGAGCAAGGGCGCACCACACATGAGGTCTTGATTGAGATGAAAATCCAAGTTTATAATTCCAGACAAGAAGACCATCTAAAAAAGTTATATTTCCTTCAGAGCTTACGTCATTTTCTGGAACAAGTTTTTTCAAATCAAAGAACGGAATCTTCTCCCATTTTATTTCCTCTTTTATTTCCTCTTTTATTTCTTCTTTTACTCCAAAGAATATTGGGTTTGAGAGAATCCACGGAACATCTTTTTTCAGAGCAGGGTTCTTCTTTAGATAAACCTCTACTCTGTAAACCCCATTTTCATTAATTTTCATCTCAGCTCTTCTCTTTTCAGTGGAAAATATTTTTTTACCATCTTTAAAGAGGATTGCTTCAAATTCTGTTTTAAACGGAAGTTCCATGTGGAGATAAGATTCTTTTTCAGCAATTCCTCCCATTTCAACCCTTTTCCCTTTGGATAAAGCAAAAAATCTGAAACCTCTTGAGTCTCCAGCTCCATCAATTGAGGAGAAAAAATTCCCATTTTTAAGAGCTTCCATAACCATTCCCTTCACATCTTCGAATTTTTCAGGTTTTTCCCCATCAATGGGTATATGTATTTTTGCTAAATTGAAAATCCTGGAATAGGAGAAAGGGAAAAACCATACCTTGCCGTGAAGATTCAGACCGTAAACGCCTGAGATTTTTTGATTCTCCAGTTTTCTTTCCCAGATTTTTATTTGTTCTGATGGTCTTTCGATAAGGCTAACGATGGAATAACGGGAATTGAGCGGATATGTTAGAAGAGTTCTAAGAATTCTCAAACCCCCCCTTTTTCTTACCTCATCGTCAATGTCAATGATTTCCATTCCGTCAATCCCTCTCAAGTCCATTTTCTTCCATTCTTCTCTATCTTTCTCTGGGTGAGCTAAAATTGAAACACCAACAAGCTCCTTTATGTCATCGATTGCCTCTCCAGCCACAGGAGAGATTTTATAAGACGGCTTTTTAACACCCACAGCAAGCAAAGCGCCTTCAAAAAGAGAAAGTTCAGAGCCAGAGATAATTGAGACCCCGTTTATCATTCCTTCCTTTTCTATAACTTCCAAATTCGGATTCCCATGGTCTGTGAGAATTACAAAATCAAGACCACTTCTTTTTGCTGACTCTGCAATTTTCTCTGGGGGTAATCTTCCATCGGAAAGGTTTGAGTGAACATGTATTGCTCCTGTAAGATCCTGAAGGGCTGATAGGGATTGAGATGGTTTGAAGGCTAAAGGTTTGTAAATTATTATAGTGAAAATTAAAATGATTAAAACTAAAAGAGAATATTTTAAAAACCTCAAAAGGTCTGCCTGTAATTTCTTATGAGCTCCAGCATTTCTTTAACAGCTCTTTGAACGCCAACATATAAAGCCCTTGCCATTATGCTGAATCCAATACTTAGTTCCTCAATCTCAGGTATTTTTATTATTGGAACAACATTTCTGTAATCTAAACCATGTCCAGCTGCAATTTTTAATCCCAATTTCTTTGCCAGTTTTGCGGATCTTTCTATTTTCGAAAGTTCTTCATTTCTCTGGTTAATTTTTGCATCCGCATATTTTCCAGTGTTTATCTCAATTATTGGAACACCGAGCCTATGGCAGGCTTTTATCTGCTCCTCATCAGGGTCAACAAATATCGACACCTCAATTTCTCCTGTCTTCAACTGGTTTACAACTGTCTTTAAATGGTCAAAATGGGTTATAACATCAAGACCACCCTCTGTGGTTACCTCCTCCATCCTCTCAGGAACAAGTGTCGAGACATCGGGCTTATAATTCAAAGCTATTCTAACCATTTCCTGCGTTGAAGCCATTTCAAGATTTAGCTTCGTTTTAACTATTTTCCTTAAAATTTCAAGATCCCTCTCCTGAATATGTCTCCTATCCCCTCTCAAATGAACTATTATTCCTGATGCTCCAGCCATCTCCGCTATTAAAGCAACCTGGACAGGATCTGGCTCTTGAGCCCTTCTTGCCTGCCTCAAAGTTGCTGAATGGTCAATATTTACAGATAGTTTCATTTTCAACCTCCTATATGCCTTTTGACTATTTCAGCAAACTCTTCAGCCATTTTTAATATTTCCTTCTCCTCTTTCCCCTCAACCATTATCCTCATTTTTAGCTCTGTTCCAGAATATCGCACAAAAACCCTCCCTTCACTTCCCAATTTGTTTTTCGCATTTTCAATTGCTTTTGAAAGTTCAGGAATTTCAGAAAATGGAATCTTTTCCCTTACCTTTACATTTTTTATTACCTGAGGGAAAAGCTCTATCCCCTGACTCAGCTCAGATAATGACTTTTCCTTGGCAAATATATAATTTAGAAGCATTATTGTTGTAAGAATCCCATCTCCAGTCGGAAGGGAGTTGAGAAATATTGTATGTCCGGATTGCTCCCCGCCAAGATTTGCCCCAATTCTAACCATTTCTTTGTAAACATTCTTATCACCAACAAATGTTCGAACAAGATTTAAACCTTCTCTCTTAAGAGCAATTTCAAGTCCGAGGTTACTCATTACTGTTGCAACTATTGAATCCGATGCGAGTTCTCCTTTTTCCTTCATAAATTTTCCCATCAGATAAAGAGTGTGGTCGCCATCGAGAATATTCCCCTTTTCATCGCTCCAGATTGCCCTGTCTGCGTCTCCATCGTATGCAACTCCAAAATCAGCAGAGTTTTCTTTTACAGCCTTGGATAGAGTATCAGGATGGGTAGAGCCACAGTTTAGATTAATGTTTTTTCCATCAGGCTCTGAGTGAATTGGTATAACTTCAAGTCCAATTTCTTCAAAAAGAAAAGGAGCTATGGATGAGGCTGAACCATTGGAACAATCAACAACAACTCTGAATTTTTTTGGAACAGGGAAGTTAATATGGGATTTTAGAAAATTTAAGTAAGCTTTTTGTAACGAATAATCCAGTTCAAAGGAATCGAAAATTTTGGCTGTGACCTTCTCCTTTTTAATTATTTCATTTTCAATCTCCTCTTCTATTCTCTCTTCAAGCTTTACGCCATTCCAATCAAATATCTTTATTCCGTTTTCTTCAGAAGGATTGTGGGAGGCAGAGATTGATATTCCTCCCGCGGAGCCAAATTTCCTTATAAGAAAAGAGAGGGCTGATGTTGGAATAACACCTGTTAGAAAAGGTTCTCCTCCTCCGTCCTTTATTCCAGAACAGAGAGTTTTTTCCATAAAAGGTGATGACTCCCTTGTGTCTCTTCCAACAATGATTCTCACATTGTCGAAGAAACTTCCAAGGAGCTGGCTCAAAGTATAACCAATCCAGTAAAGTGAAGACGGATCCAAGGGGAACTCCCCTGGTCTTCCTCTTATTCCGTCTGTTCCAAAATATCTTGGCATGGATGAATAAAGTATAATATCAAACAAAAAGGTGGGATTCAACTTTCTAATTTTGCTTGCAAAATTAATTGTTAGAATATGTTGCAATACAGTTCTCTTGCCAATATTGAATTAATTTAAATATAAGAATCTTGCCAAAATATTTTTTCGATATTAGTGAAGAGTCGGAACAATTTTAGCTTTACTTACATCTTTTTACATGGCACATCTTTATTGAATCCCTGCAACTCTTCAATCTACCCTTAAAAATTTTATTCTCAATTCACTCTTCCATTAAATTATTCTCTTTCAGCCAGAGTTCGTTATATATCTTACCCAGATATTTAAAGCCAGAATCAGGAAATATAATAACAATGTTTTTCCCTTTTTCCATCTTACCGATCTCGACCGAAGCCCACAAAACTGCTCCTGATGAACCTCCAGCAAATATCCCCTCTTCTCTCGCAAGCTTTCTCGCCATAAAAAATGCGTCCCTGTCCTTAACCTGAATAATATCGTCAATCACAGAAAAATCAACTGTCTCACAAATTTCATTCTGTCCGATTCCCTCAACATGATAATCTTTGAACTTTCCTATTTTACCTTTTTTAAAGTATTCATAGTAAATTGAGCCAAAAGGGTCAACGCCAATTACTTTTATTCCCAGATTCTTTTCCTTCAAGAATCTCCCCACTCCTGAAATTGTTCCACCAGTCCCAATTCCAGCAACGAATATATCTATCTTACCATCCATTTGGGTCCATATTTCAGGGCCCGTGTTAAAATAGTGAGCAGAAGGATTGAGGGGATTTCCATGCTGGTTGAGAAAGAAGGAGTCCGGGATTTCAGAACATATTTTTTTTGCCTGATTTATTGGACTCAATGGAGAATCGGGAGGAACGGATGATGGGCATACAATGACCTCCGCTCCAAAAGCCTTCAAAAAATCTATTTTTTCCTTTCCAACTTTATCACTTACAGTAAATATAGCTTTATAACCTTTGAAAGCAGAATAAATAGCAACTGCAGAGCCTGTATTTCCTGATGTTGCCTCAACAATAGTGCTACTGGGTTTCAGAACCCCCATTTCTTCTGCTTTTTTCAAAGTATAAAAAACCATCCTGTCCTTTATACTTCCTCCAGGGCTAAAAAATTCCAATTTGGCAAAAATTTTTGATGATATTATTTTGCTCATCTTTGACAAATAAACAATAGGAGTGTTACCGACTGCTTCCGTTATATTTTCTTTTATATCCATAACATCCCTCCTTATTGAAGTGAATTTGAAAACTGCTAATTTATAAGGAGGGACAGATGCAGGAGGTAAGAAAGATTGATACATATATCAAACTAACTATAAATTTTTTTGACCACAATCGCATAGATTTTCAATTTTATATGTTGTTAAGAAAAAAATCAATTAAGTCTACACTATGAGAACCTAAGCCTTCCAAAATTCTGATTTACAAATTCTTTATAGATAAAATGGCACTATTTGAAAATAAGAAAAATTTTCTAAACTTTGCACCCGAGAAAAAGGATGCTTTTCTTAAGAGACAAAAAGGTAGATTCCAAAAATTAAAATAGAGAAATCGATAATTTTTGCCAATAAACATTTTTTTTCTTGACAATACTCGAGCCATTGTTCATAAAGAATTCTGAGACAAATTCTTAACTACATCTGAAAATTTTATTTTTTAATTTATAGAGAGGAGAAAAAATGAGAACCTGTTTTATTTTCAGCGGTGTTTTTTGGGGAGCGATCTTATTCTACTTGGAATATCAATAATCCTCAAAAGTTTGCTCAAGATTAACATTCCATTTTTTCAGCTTCTAATTGCTTTCTTCTTTATTTATCTGGGTATAAGCATTCTAGCAGGAGGAGTTTGCTGGAAAAGATCTCCGAGAACAATAGTTTTTGAGGAAAGGGAGTTGAGGGAAAATCCCATGAAAAATACAATGTTGTATTCGGAAGGGGTGAAATTGACCTTAACAAAGCATCCCTTGAGAAGGGCAATGTTAAAGTCTATGTGAATACAGTTTTTGGCTCAGGGGTCATAAAACTTAACCCTCAAATTCCTGCTGAAATAAGAGTTGGTTCTGTTTTTGCTGAGGCAAAATTTCCCGATGAAAACTCAATATTTATGGGTAAATATATTTACAGAACAAAGGAGTTAAAAAGCGAAGAAAATCACCTAATAGTTGACGCAGATGTGGTTTTTGGGTTCTCTGGAGATTGTAAATAAGTAAAAAATAATAGAGAGTCTCAACTTCCCCAAATAAAATTTACCTGTGATTCTCTCTTAATTTTTGAAATAAATCTTCGAAATTAATTCCTTTGACAAGAATAACATCCAATTTTAAAATTGAAGAGAAATGATGAAAGGAGGAGAAATGAAAAACTCTGTAATATTATCATCTCTCGTTTTTCTGGTTTTATTTTTTAATCTTTCTTTAATGGGTGAGGATGTTGATTCTTTTATTGAAAGGATTCAGTCGATCAGGGATTTCAGTGTAAACGATTGGATTTTCACAAAGGAAAAGATAGATGAGCCCTCTAAAATTTCTGATTTTTCAGGCTGGAAACTTTGCAAATTTGGAGATAATCTTGATGGTGATTTTGTCTGGCTGAGGGGTAAGTTGAGGCTTCCTGAAAAGTATCTTGGCTTCGGAATTGAAGGGAAGAAATTATTTCTGAATATTACTGTTGATGATGCGGGAGAAATCTGGATAAATGGAAGAGGTATGGGAAGGTTCGAGTGGAGCGGAAGATATGTTCTGACGGAGTCTGCAAGAGTGGGAGAGGAATTTGTAATTTTTGTAAAAGGAACAAATTATGGTGGTCCTTTAAGACTTCTAAATGCATCCCTTGAGATCGAAGAGGCAAAGGATATAGTTGAGAAAATTGATGACCTTTTACTCAGTTTAAGGACTGCAAAAAAATTGCTCAGTTTTGATACATATCAAAAAATTGCATGGATAACCTATGACCCGAAAATTGACAACTCCAGGGTTTCTAAGGAAAGAAAAATGAAACTACAAAAAATTCTTGACGCCTCATCATCAATTTTAGATACCTCCTCCCTCGAGAAGGGTGAGCATCAAAAATTTTTCTCTTCTTTTAACACTTTCCTCAAGAAAGTCAAACCAGTTTCTGATTTTGTTAAAGAATTCACTATTGAACTTGTCGGAAATACGCATATTGACGCAGCATGGCTCTGGAGAAAAGCTGAAACAATAGAAGTCTGTAAGAATACCTTTGAAAATGCATTTGAACTAATGAAAAAATACCCTGACTTTACTTTTTCCCAGAGCTCTTCTTATTATTACAAATGGATGGAGGAACTTTATCCTGAAACTTTCAACAAAATAAAAGAAGGAGTGCAAAAGGGGAACTGGGAAATTGCTGGTGGAATGGTTATAGAACCCGATTGCAACCTGATTAATGGAGAGTCATGGGCAAGGCACCTTCTATTTGGAAAAAAATATTTCCAGGAGAAATTGGGTGTTGATGTTAAAATCGGCTGGAATCCGGACTCCTTTGGTTACAACTGGAATATGCCTCAGATTTATCAGAATGCAGGGATTTATGCTTTTATTACTCAGAAGATTTCCTGGAATGACACAAATGTCTTTCCTTACAGAGTTTTCTGGTGGGAGGGGCCAGATGGCTCAAAAATCCTCACATATTTTCCATTTTCCTATGTTTACGATTTTAAAGACCCATTCAGACTTATTGACCAGTTGAGGCAGTTTGAGGCGAACACTGGTTTCCGCAACATGCTCGTCCTTTACGGAGTCGGAGATCATGGAGGAGGTCCATCAGAGGAGATGTTGAAAGTCATTGAAAGATTGAGGAATCTTCCAATATTTCCAAGGATAAAATTCTCAACCGCAAAAAATTACATTGATAATTTCCTTTTAAAGCAGGATCTGAGAAATCTTCCTGTATGGAAGGATGAACTTTACCTCGAATATCACAGGGGAACATATACAACACAGGCAGACATAAAAAGACATAACAGATATTCAGAGAATCTCCTTGCCAATGCTGAGAAATTCTCCTTTATTTCAAAACTTCACGGTGGTAACTATAATCAGGAATCTTTGAAAAAAGCCTGGGAGATAGTTCTATTCAATCAGTTCCATGACATTCTTCCGGGTTCTTCCATAAGAGAGGTTTATTTTGATGCAAAAAAAGATTATGCAATTGCAGAAGAGATTGCAAAGAAAGAGTTGAAAAATGCATTGAAATCCATTAGCTCAAAAATAAATACAAATAATCTTGATGGAGAGCCCGTAGTTGTGTTTAATCCTTCACCTTGGAAAAGGAAGGATTATGTAAAAGTTGGGTTGAAAGAAGGGGAATCTTCTTGCAAAATATATGACACAAAGGGAAATCAAATTTCATCCCAGATTATAGATTTAAAGGAAGGACTTCCTGAAGAGACAAAGAAAAAGGCTATCTTATTTATTGCTGAAGATGTTCCTGCATTAGGTTATAAAGTTTACATCCTGAAAAAAGGAGAGAAGGAATTTAAAACTGAATCAAAGACAGAGAATTATAAAATGGAAAATGAGTTTTACAGGGTTGAGTTCGATGAGAAAAAGGGAGTTTTAAAGAGGATTTGTGATAAAATCCTTTCAAAAGAAGTTCTTTCAGGCGAAGGGAATTTCCTCCAGCTTTTTGGAGACAAACCTCCCTACTGGGATGCATGGGACATAGGTTATACAGGAGAGGAATGGTCTCCAACCTTCAGAAAAATTGAGGTTATTGAAAATGGACCTGTAAGATATGGAGTTAGAGCATATTTTGATTTTCTAAATCCAAAATCAAAGGCGAAAAGATTGGATGCTGAGCCCACAAAGGGTTATCCCAACTCTTTCTTTGTTCTTGATACCTATCTTTATAAGGGAATTGAAAGAGTTGAATTCAGGATAAAAGTTGACTGGTGGGAGGAGCACACTCTTCTTAAAACAGCTTTTGATGTAAATGTAAAAAATAAAAAAGCGACTTTTGAAATTCCCTTTGGCTACATTGAAAGACCAACAACAAGGGAAACAGACTGGGAAAAGGCAAGATATGAAGTCCCTGCTCTGAAATGGATTGATTTAACTGAAGAAGGGTTTGGAGTCAGCCTTCTCACCCGTTCCAAATACGGTTACGATGTCAATGGAAATCGAATGAGAATCTCACTTCTTCGCTCTCCAAAAGATCCTGATCCAACAGCTGATCGCGGAGAGCACGAAATTGAATACGCTTTAATCTCTCACAAAAATTGCTGGAGAGCAGGGGATATCCCAAGAATTGCCCACGATTATAACAATCCTCTTATTCCCTTAAAAGAAGGAAAGCATAACGGAAAGTTTCCTCTCGAATATTCATTCCTTGGCATAGAACCTAAAAATGTAATTCTTTCAGGCTTCAAGATGTCCGAGGATGGAAAAGGTGCAATCTTAAGAATTTACGAAGCATTTGGAAGAGATACTGTTGTCAAGATAAATCTTCCCTTTGAAGCAAAAGAAATATGGAAGGTTGATTTTCTCGAGAACCTTGTTGAGAAAATTAAAGGAGCAGGAAAACAGATTGAACTTCCTCTCCAGAAAAACAAAGTGATAAATTTAAAGTTAATTTTCTAAAAAATTGATAGCCAATATTTAATTTTAGAAATATAAACAACATGGTCATATCAATAAATGGAGGCAAGAATGAAAAGTTTAAAAATTATTATTTTTTCCATTGTAATTGCATTTACTCTGAATCTATCAAAAGAAAGTTTTTCAAAAGAAACTACTCTAATTGATACATCCAGAAGCGAAATCCGTCCTTACATAGAGCTTTTCACTGCAGATTCTGGTAGTCTTAACAGATTTTACAATATCCCTATTTCAAAAAAAAGAATAAAGAGGTTCTTGGAATTCTATGATGAATGGCTGAAAAGAATAAAAAATATAGAATTTAATTCTTTAAGCTTTGATGGAAAGGTTGATTTAATACTTTTTGAGAATTATCTTAACAGTCAGAAATATAAGCTGGCACTTCTAAAAAAACAGATTGAGGAAATTGAGAACATTGTCCCTTTTGCTGAAAAAATTATAGAACTTGAGGAATTAAGAAAAAGGATTGAAAAGATTGAGCCCTCAAAGGTTGCTGACCTTCTCGCAAAAATTTCAGCTGAAATAGAGGGTTTAAAAAATGAGATTGGAGAGAATCCCAAAATAAAAAAGAGTTCTGCTCTTCGAGCAGGAAGAATTGGCGAGCTTCTTAAAGATATTCTCAAGAAATGGTTTGAATTTTACAATGGCTACGACCCTATTTTTACATGGTGGGTAGATAAGCCTTATAAAGAGCTCCTTTCTTCCCTTGAGAGTTACTCAACTTTTCTCAGGGATAAAATTGCAGGAATAAAAAAAGGAGAGATTGCAGGAGACCCGGTGGGAAGGGAAAGTTTAATAAAAGAACTTTCTTTTGAGATGATCCCCTATTCTCCTGAAGAGCTTATTGAGATTGCAAAGAATGAGATGGAATGGTGTGAAAAAATGATGGTTCAGGCTTCAAGGGAAATGGGTTTTGGTGATGACTGGAAAAAGGCACTCGAACAAGTTAAAAATCAGTATGTCGAGCCAGGAAAACAGCCAGAACTTGTCAAGAATCTTGCCCTCGAAGCAATTGATTTTTTAGAAAAAAGGAATTTAATATCTATCCCTCCTCTTGCAAAGGAAACCTGGAGGATGGAAATGATGACCCCTGAGCAACAACTCGTTTCTCCATTTTTCCTTGGCGGAGAGGTCATAAGGGTATCATACCCAACAAATACAATGTCCCACGAAGCAAAGCTAATGAGCATGAGGGGTAACAACATCCATTTTGCAAGGGCAACAGTTCACCATGAACTGATTCCAGGTCATCATCTTCAGGGATTTATGAATTCAAGATTTAAACCATACAGGAGAATATTTGGAACACCATTCTGGACTGAAGGATGGGCATTTTACTGGGAAATGCTCCTCTGGGATCTTGGTTTCCCAAAAACACCCGAAAATAAAATAGGGATGCTTTTCTGGAGAATGCACAGATGCGCAAGGGTTATCTTCTCCCTTAATTTCCATCTTGAGAAAATGAGCCCTCAGGAATGTATAAATTTTCTTGTAGAAAAAGTTGGTCATGAAAGGGCAAATGCTGAGGCAGAGGTTAGAAGATCTTTTGAAGAAGACTATGACCCGCTTTATCAGCTGGCATATCTTGTAGGTGCATTACAATTCCGAGCGCTGGAAAAGGAGCTTGTTAAAACAAGTAAGATGAGTTATCGGGAATTCCACGATTTAATTTTAAGGGAGAACAATATTTCTGTGGAGATTCTCAGGGTTATCCTAAAAAAGGAAAGATTAAAAAAGGATTTCAAGTCTGAATGGAAATTTTACACTTTTATGAACAATTAGCTTTTTTAGAAAAATTATTTTTTATCTTTATTTTAAAAAATTGCGTAAAATATTATGGAGGAATAAATGAAGAAGAAGTATTTTCTTTTTTCGGTCATATTACTTATTATTAGTTTTATTTCCTTTTCCCAAGAGCAGATCTCTGAGGAACAGCAAATCCTCAGAGTTATGCATTCAATATCAAGTCACGCTCTTCTTGATTATGTGAAGGAGTTGACATCCGAAAAATTTGGAGGAAGATTGACAGGGACTGAAGAGTACAAAGCTTGTGCAGAATGGGTATCTTCCCTTCTCAAAAAATGGAATATTGAACCTGGAGGAGAAAATGGAACATATCTGCAGAGCTACCCCCTTGCATTCACAATTGTCCATAAGGGATGTGAGCTTATTCTTAACATCCCTTTTAAAAATTCGGTAATAAAAAAGCACTACAAATACGAGGATGAATTCGTTCCAGGTGCAACATCAGGTTCAGGAGAGATAACATCAGAGGTTATTTATGTAGGATACGGTATAACTGCTCCAGAGCTTGGATATGATGATTATAAAGGAATTGATGTCAAAGGAAAAATTGTTCTTATGGAAAGAGAGGTTCCTGTTGAACCTGACAAAGACCCTGAGACATTCAAAAAATGGAGACCATATTCCTTTCATCAATACAAATTGGAAAATGCTGTCGCCCACGGAGCAAAGGGAATGCTTTATAATTATGGTCCCATAGGAAATCCAAATAATTCCTATAACAAAGATTTCATTTATACCCATATTGGTGATGCAGTTGTAGAGGATATTTTCAGTGGAACAGGGAAAAATCATAAAGATGTGGTGGAAAAAATAAAAAAGACCCTCAAACCTCAATCTTTTTCAACCGGGAAAATTGTGACTATTAAAAATATTACTGAGCATTTTCCCAATGGAACTGGCTACAATGTAATTGGAATGATAAGAGGGAATGACCCAGAATTAAAAAATGAGGCAATTATTCTTGGAGCTCACCTTGACCATCTCGGAAGATGCTATGAACTCATGCCTGGTGCAAATGATAATGCTTCAGGAGTAGCGGTTTTTCTTGGAGTTGCAGAAGCCCTCTCAAAATTATCCATAAAACCAAGGAGAACAATAATTTTCATATTTTTCGGTTCTGAGGAACAAGGAGTATATGGCTCGGAGTATTATCTTGAAAATCCTGTATTCCCAATCGAAAAAACCATTGGCTTCATTAATCTCGACGGAGTTGGTTGCGGTTTTAGAATTAATGCCCTTGCGGGAGAAAATTATCCAGAATTTTTTGAATTCATAAAAAATGCCAATGAAAGATACAGCCACAGAGAATTAAGAGCATCTTACTTCGCAAACATAGCAAGACCGAGGCTTGATGCTGCAAGATTTATGTGGAAAGGAATTCCATCTATTTCCTTCAGTGTATCAGGAAGTCAATCTTTCTATCACATTACAAAAGACTCTATTGAAACAATTACACCTGAAATCCTTGAAGACCTCGCCCAGATTCTTTTTATTGCTTTAATCGATATGGCAAAGGCTGAAAAATTGAATTTTAAGAATTGATTTTAAAATCCAATTTTACTTTTATTTCGTATAATTCTTAGGAGGTATTTATGAAAAGGTTTGCCTGGATTTTTTTAGCATTTTTAACATGTTTCGTTTTTGCTTCAGAACCCCTTGTAAAACTTGAGAGATTCGAGCTTTCCAATGGGTTGAGAGTAATCCTTTCTGAAGACCATTCCTCGCCAATAATCGGTTATGCCATCTATTACAATGTTGGCTCAAGAAATGAAGTAAAAGGGAGAACAGGTTTTGCCCATCTTTTTGAACATATGATGTTTCAAGGCTCTGAGAATGTCCCGAGAAATATGCACCACATGTGGATTGGAAGAGCGGGAGGAAATGACAATGGCTCAACTTCTCAGGACAGAACCAACTACTTTGCAACAATTCCTTCAAATCAATTAGAAATTGCTCTCTGGCTTGAATCAGACAGGATGAAATCTTTGAAGATTACAAAAGAGAATTTCGAAAATCAGAGAGCAACAGTGAAAGAAGAAAAGAAACAGAGCTACGACAACCAGCCCTATTCTGAAGGAAGAGCAAAAATTTACGAACTTGTATTTGAATCATTCCCCTACAGACATACTGTTATAGGAAGCATGGAAGACCTTGATGCAGCGACTGTTGAAGATGCTCAAGAATTCTTTAACACCTACTATGCTCCCAACAATGCTGTTCTTGCAATTGTTGGAGATTTTAATCCCGCAGAAGCGAAAAGACTTGTGGAGAAATATTTTGGAGCAATACCTGCTCGCGTTCCTCCTCCAACTGTTATAATAAATGAACCTGAAAGGGAAAGGGAAAAGAGACTCACTCTTATCGATAAATATGCAAATATTCCTGCTCTATTTGTAGGGTATGGAATGCCAAAAAGAGGGGAAAAGGACTCCTATGCCCTTGACCTTCTTGGAGATATTCTGTTCTCAGGTGATAGCTCAAGAATGTTCCAGAAACTTGTGAGGGAAAAGGAAGTTGCTGTTTCGGTTTCGGGGGGTGCAAATTCTATGAGGGGCGCTGGTATTTTCACAATGAACATAATGGTAAGACCTGATAAGAAACCTGAAGAAGCTCTCGTCCTTGCCCTTGAAGAGATTGAGAAAATTAAGAAAGAACCTGTTAATCCAGATGAGCTAAAGAAAGTAAAATCTCGCCTTAAAACAAGTCTCATAAATAGACTGGAGAGTAAATTGAGCAGAGCGATGCTCCTCTGTGAGTTTGAGCTTTACGATGGTGATGCGAATTTACTCAATTTTGAACTTGATAAATATATGGCTGTAACTGAAAAGGATATATCAGAAGTTGCACAAAAATATTTAACCACAAAGAACAGGTCAGTGGTTACAGTCCTTCCATCTACATATAAACTCCCTGACGAATCTTTCCGAAAAAATACTCCCTTTAATGAAACTCCTATTCAGTATAAATTTCATCCCTCCAAAGAAAAGACCCTCCCCAACGGTCTTTATATCCAGTTCTTTGAGAATCATTCCCTTCCAAAAATAACAATTCAATTTGCCTTCAAGGGTGGAGCATATTACGAACCAGAAGGTAAAGAAGGAATATCTCAACTCCTTGCCAGTGTTATGAGAACAGGAAGTAAAAATTATCCTGCAAAGACTCTTCAAGAAAAACTTGAACTTCTTGGCGCATCACTCGATATTTCATCTGGACCAGACAGGATAAATATAACAACCACAACCCTTTCAGAAAATTTGAAGGAAGTCCTGGACATTATTGCCGATGTGATTATGAATCCTTCCTTTGAGGAAAGTGAAATAAACAGACAGGTAAGGAATTTCAAGGCAAGAGTATTACAGCAAAGGGCATCGCCTCTTTTCCTCGCTTCTGAAATGCTTTATAAACAGGTATTTAAAGAGCATCCCTACTCCAAAATTACAACTCCTGCTGGTGCTCCCTATGTAAACATTTTCCAGATTCTTCCATCGGAAAAACTTCTAAATGAAGTTAAAAGAAATAACCTTGTTGAATATCACAAAAAGTTCTTTATTCCCAATGAAGCTCTCCTCTTTGCTTTCGGAGATCGCAAAGCAGAAGACTTTTTCAAAGAGCTTGAAATGGCTTTTTCAGGATGGAAGAAGGGTTCTCCAATTAAAGAACCCCAGTTCCCTGTTCCAAAAGTCCCTTCAAAAAGAGTCCTCTATCTCATTGACAGACCGGGTTCTGTTCAGTCTTACATATTGATTGGAAATCTTCTTTTTCAAAGAAATTCAAAGGATTACATTCCTCTCATGGTTGGGAATAAAATTCTTGGAGGCGGAAGACATATTGGTGGAGGTGGAACAGGAAGACTATTTATGAATTTGAGAGAAGATAAAGGATGGACATACGGATGCTATTCTTGGGTTATGCCCTTTGTGCATTCAGGAATTTTTGCTATAAATGCTGAGGTAAGAACAGAGGTTACAGCACCAGCAGTTAAAGAAATTCTGAAAGAAGTGGAAAGATTAAGGAAAGGAGACTTTACAGATGAAGATATAAAATACTCAAGGAGCTTCCTTTCAGGTGTTTTACCCCTTGTTAATGAAGGAGGTTCAGGGATAATAAATGCTGCCTCAACAATCAAGATAAACGGACTTTCATCCAACTACTGGGACACTTACCCTGAGCAGATAAAAGTGGTCAAGGTTGAGGAAGTCAAAAAAGCTGTTGAAAAACACATTCATCTCAATAATACAATTTTAGTAGTTGTTGGAGATGCTTCAAAGATTGAATCAGAGCTTAAACCTCTTTGCGAAGAAATTGTAAAATTTGATACAAAAGGAAACAGGATAAAATAATAAATTTAACATTGTAAGGTATAAAATAAATTGAAAAGGATATACTTAATGGATAAAATTACTGCAAGCCTTTTAATAGGAACTTCAGCTCTTCTTTTCATCTTTTCCCGGATTCCCGATAAACCTGCTGATCTTGTCCTCATAAACGGAGAAGTTTATACAATGGAGCCAGAGCATCCATGGGCTAATACAATAGTTATAACTGGAAATAAAATCACCACAGTTTTTGATAATCCAGAGGATGCAAAGCAATATATTGGTTCAAAGACAAGGGTTATTGATTTAAAAGGAAAATTCGTTCTTCCAGGTTTTATTGATGCACATGTCCATTTTAACAATGCAGGCGCTCTAATAAATGATGCAAATCTATTGACAGTTTCTGATGATGAAGGGTTGAGAAAAGAATTGAAGAGAGTTACTTCAATTCTTGATGAAGGAGAGTGGATAACTGGTGGATTGTGGGGAGCTTACGAAAAATGGGAGCTGGGTGCTGAAAAAGTAGGTGTAAAAAAAGAAAAAAGATGGGAACCCGATAGATGGAAAATTGATGATATAACCTCCAGAAACCCATGCTTTCTGAATAGCTTCGATGGAGAGCTTTTCCTTGCCAATACTCTTGCCCTTAAAATTGCAGGTCTTGAAAATTCAAATCTACCTGGAATGAAACTGGATAAAAAAGGAAGACCAACAGGGCTTATTTACAAAAATTCTCCTGCCATTGAGAAGATTCGTTCGATGATAAAGAAAAAATCTCATGCCCGTCTGCTAAATGAAAATCGTGCTGCTTTAAAGAAACTTGCAGAGTCAGGAATAGTTGAAATTCATGATATTGCAACCCCTGATCAGATAGAAAGATTTATAGAGCTTCAGGAAAGAGGTGAACTGTCATGTAGAGTATGGCTAAGACCCGATCTTTCAACAGGAGCCGAATTAAAAGAAAAAGGCTTAAAGATGGGTCTCCATCCAAAAACTGGAAAACCCGATTCTTTCCTCCGCTATGGTGCGTTAAAGGGTTATGTTGACGGAATTATGGGAACTCATGGAGCATTATTCTTTGAGCCTTACAATGACCAGCCAGGAAATTACGGTCATTACAGAAAGCATACAAGTGATGACCCTGAACTAAAAATTGGAAATATGGAAAAACTCTATAATCTATTAAAAATCGGGTTAGACGCGGGTTTTGTTCCAAATGTCCATGCCATTGGAGATAAAGGAGTATCCCTCCTTCTCGATGTCTTTGAAAGATTAAAGAAGGAAGAGATTGATTTGACTGGCTTTAGAGTTATTCATGCTCAGGTTGTTCGTCCTCCGGATTTTCCTCGATTTAAGGGGCTAATCGCTGAGGTTAATCCATATCATATCTCTGACGACATGAGATGGATGGAGGAAAGAATTGGTCATGAAAGATGTAAAGGAGCCTATGCTTTCAAATCTCTACTGGATGCAGGCGCTATTCTCTGTTTTGGTTCTGACTGGCCAGGAACATCTGCTGCTGAGTATCATGTTCATCCGAAATATCTTATCCACTCAGCAGTTAACAGAACCACAATAAAGGGGAAGCCCGAAGGAGGATGGTTCCCTGGACAGAAGATTTCAATGCATGAAGCCTTGAAAGCATATACAATAAATAATGCTTACGCAGTCTTTGAGGAAAATATAAGGGGTTCTATTAAAGAAGGGAAACTCGCAGACATAACTGTTTGTGATCTTAATCCTATGAAAATTGACCCATCTAAAATACTCCTAATGAATATTGAAATGACAATAGTTGACGGAAAGATTGTATTTGAGAGAAAATAAAAAGGGCTAACAGGAACGAACTAAAATAAAAGTTAGGAGGCATAAATGAAAAAAGGTCTAAAATATTTTTTGATTTTATTCTTGATTCCTTTTCTTTTCATACCAGGACTGAATGCCCAGAAGAAAGAAGAACCAAAAGAAAAACCTGTTCATGTTTTTAAGATTGTTACTGAAGTCAAAAGAACTCCCGTAAAAGACCAGTTCAGAACAGGAACCTGCTGGGATTTTGCAACAATCTCTTTTCTTGAATCAGAACTTTTGAGGGAAGGGAAAGAAGAGCTTGACCTCTCCGAGATGTTCGTTGTAAGACATGTTTATCCCCAAAAAGCTTTAAATTATATAAAAAACCATGGAAAAGCCAATTTCAGCCCAGGAGGTCAGAGCCATGATGTAATTGAAACAATAAAGAAATTTGGAATTGTTCCTGAATCTGTTTACACTGGAATGCAGATTGGAGAAAAGAGGCACAATCACGGCGAGCTTCACTCAGTTCTTCAGGGATTTCTTGATGGAGTTTTAAAAATTTCTGGTGGGAAAATAACTCCAAAATGGATGGAAGCCTTTGAGGCAGTTCTTGATGTATATCTTGGAAAGCCTCCCTCACAGTTTGAATACAACGGAAAGGTTTATACTTCAAAAAGCTTTTTCGATGGGGTAATTGGTTTAAATCTCGACAATTATGTCGAACTTACATCTTATAACCATCATCCCTTCTACCAAAAAATTCGTCTTGAAATTCCCGACAACTGGATGCACTATTCAGAGTATTACAACATTCCAATTGATGAGCTTGAAGAGACAATTGATTATGCATTGAAAAATGGATTCTCGGTTGTCTGGGATGGAGATGTGAGCGAAAGGGAATTCTCTACAAAAACAGGCTATGCAGTTATTCCACTGAAAGACTGGGAGGATAAAACACAGGCTGAAAGGGAAGCAAAAATAACAGAACCAGAGCCTGAAAAGGAAATAGATCAGGAGATGAGACAGAAAACCTTGGACAATTTTACAACAACCGATGACCATCTGATGCACATTGTTGGAATTGCTTACAATCAGAAAGGAACAAAATTTTATTTAACAAAAAATTCAGGAGGAACAGACAGAGCTTATGGTGGATATGTTTACATGTCCCGTTCCTATGTCAGACTAAAAACGATAGCAATAATGGTGCATAAAGACTCCATTCCTTTAGAGATTGAGAGGAAGCTGGGAATAAAGTAAATGTTTTAAAAAATGTTTTAAATATTATTCTTTCAGGACAAAAGTTTTTAGATTATAAAAAAGCAACCGTAGTTTCCTGAGTTTCTGAAGGTTATGAAAGGAGTGACAGACATGAGCTCTATCACCTCAA